>DASYEK010000087.1:0-37887 GCA_036499085.1 Herbaspirillum sp.
CTGGAAAGTGAGGCAAACGAGGAAGGCGAGGACGCCGATCTCGCCAGCCTGCTGGAAACCCTGGTGCAGATACCCGGCATCGAGCGTATCCGCTATACGACCTCGCATCCCAAGGAATTTACACAGCGGCTGATCGATGCCCACCGCCGCCTGCCGCAACTGGTCGATCAGGTGCACCTGCCGGTGCAATCGGGTTCGGACCGGGTGCTGGCAGCGATGAAGCGCGGCTACACCACGCTGGAATTCAAGTCCATTGTGCGCCGGCTGCGCGAGGCGCGGCCCGACATTTCGATTTCATCGGATTTCATCGTTGGTTTCCCCGGTGAGAGCGACGCCGATTTCGAAGCCACCTTGAAACTGATCGATGACGTGCGTTTCGACGGTGGCTTCAGCTTCGTTTACAGCCGGCGTCCCGGCACCCCGGCGGCCGATCTTGCCGACGACACGCCGCAAGAGGTCAAGTTGGCACGTCTGCAACGGTTGCAGGCAGCGCTCGATGGCCACGCACGGGCGGTCAGCGAGGCGATGGTCGGCACACAGCAGCGCGTGCTGGTGACCGGCCATGCGCGCCGCAACGCCGCGGAGCTGGCGGCGCGTACCGCCAACAACCGCGTGGTCAATTTTGCCGGTCCCTCTGCCCTTATCAACAGTTATGCCGCCGTGCGCATCACGGCGGCCGTCTCGCATACGCTGCGAGGAGAATGCATCTCCATTGAAAACCAGTCAGCTTGAAATCAGCTTCACGCCGGTGAACAACCTGCGCCTGGCAAACCTGTGCGGCAGCATGGACGAAAACCTGCGGCGCATCGAACATGGCTGCGAAGTGGTGATCGCCCGCCGCGGCGAGCAGTTCACCCTGTCGGGGGCGCCCGACAAGATGCGCGTGGCGGCGCGCGTGCTGGAAAATTTCTACGACCGTGCCGGCCATGCGTTGAGTCCCGAAGACATACAACTTGGCCTGGTGCAGGCCGCGCATACCCTGGGCACCCACACTGCCGGCGGTGTGCCGGTGCTGATCACGCGGCGCGCCGACCTGCAGGGGCGCACCCCGCACCAGATCGAATACCTGAAGAATATCCAGTCGCACGACATCACCTTCGGCATCGGCCCCGCCGGCACCGGCAAGACCTATCTGGCGGTGGCCTGCGCGGTGGATGCGCTGGAACGCGACGCGGTCAAGAAGATCGTGCTGACCCGGCCGGCGGTGGAAGCCGGCGAACGGCTCGGCTTCCTGCCCGGCGACCTGGCGCAGAAAATCGATCCGTACCTGCGGCCGCTGTACGATGCGCTGTACGACCTGCTCGGCTTCGACCGCACCCAGAAGATGTTCGAGAAACAGGCCATCGAAATCGCGCCGCTGGCCTATATGCGCGGCCGGACGCTGAACCACGCCTTCATCATCCTGGACGAAGCGCAGAACACCACCACCGAACAGATGAAGATGTTCCTGACCCGGATCGGCTTCGGCAGCAAGGCCGTGGTCACCGGCGACATCACGCAGATCGATCTGCATGCCGGCCAGCGCAGCGGACTCATCGAAGCCTCGCAGATTCTGCAGAATGTGCGCGGCATTGCCTTTTCGCAGTTCAGCAGCAAGGATGTGGTGCGTCATCCGCTGGTGGGCCGTATCGTCGACGCTTATGAAGCAGCTTCGGCCAGCAAGGCCGGCGCGCAGGCCATCGCCGCCGATTTCGGCGCCTCGAAATCACGCAGCGCCGGAACGGCCGGCAGCGGCGTCACCAAATCCGCCCGTCCCCGCAATGCCAAAGCCGCCAAATAAACTGTCGTTATCGATCCAGTATCCGGATTCGCGCTTGCAAGCGGAATTGCCGCGCGGCGCCATCCGGCGCTGGGTGCAAAGCGCGCTGTTCGCGCCGGCCGAGCTGACGATCCGCTTCGTCGACGCCGTCGAAGGCCAAACCCTGAATCGCGATTACCGCGGCAAGGATTACGCCACCAACGTGCTGACCTTCGCCTATACGGAAGACCAGGACAGCGAAATCACGCAGGCCGACATCGTGCTGTGCACCGACGTGCTGCAGCGCGAAGCCGCGGAACAGGGCAAGACCGTCCGCCAGCATGCGGTTCATCTTATTTTGCATGGCGTGCTTCACGCACAGGGATACGATCACGAATCCGACGCGGAAGCCGCGGAAATGGAACAGATCGAAATCGAACTGCTGGCGGCCTTGCGCATTCCGAATCCCTATGCCGAAAACGGCGGTGCGCGGTCGATCTAGTTTTTACGATTTTTGCGAATCCAGGGCCGCAAAGGCCTATATCTTGTCAAATTCCGCCATTTTTGGCGTAAAAGCGACGCAATCGGAACGTTCTAGCATTGCCGCCCTTTGCATCGGCTGCGCCGATTCGCAACAACGGCCCGCTTCCAGCGCCAAGATATAGACTTGTCACATATTTGTTGTATGCTATGGTGAATCGAAACTATGTCCCATCGGCTCACGCCATATGCAAGAACTTCCCAGTAGTGTCAAATCCGACGCGAAACCCCATCGTTCATTATTTGAACGCCTGACCGCCCTCATATCCCCCGAACCGGAAAACCGCGCCGAATTGCTCGACGTATTGCAGGATGCGCACGCGCGCAACCTGATCGACGCCGATGCGCTGTCGATGATCGAAGGCGTGTTCCAGGTATCCGACCTGTCCGTGCGGGACATCATGGTGCCGCGTTCGCAAATGGACGTCATCAATATCAACGAGCCGATCGACAGCTGGATGCCGAGCGTGCTCAGCACGGCGCACTCGCGCTTTCCGGCGGTCGAGGACGAACGCGACAATGTGATCGGCATCCTGCTGGCCAAGGACCTGCTGCGCTATTACGCCCATGAATCGTTCGACGTGCGCGCCATCCTGCGCCCGGCCGTGTTCATTCCGGAATCGAAACGCCTGAACGTGCTGCTGCGCGATTTCCGCTCCAACCGCAACCACATGGCGATCGTGGTCGACGAGTACGGCGGCGTGTCCGGACTGATCACGATCGAGGACGTACTGGAGCAGATCGTCGGCGACATCGAGGACGAATACGATATCGACGAGGACAAGGACGACATCGTCCAGATCAAGGACGGCGAGCACGGCCCGCGCTGGCGCATCAAGGGCCTGACCGAAATCGAGCACTGCAACGAGGTCATCGGCGCCGCGCTGTTCGACGAGGAAGCGCATACCATCGGCGGCCTGATCGCCAATCACCTGAGCCGCGTGCCCGTCAAGGGCGACCAGCTTGAGCTGGACGGGATCCAGTTCACCGTCGCCATGGCCGATGCGCGCCAGGTGCATCTGATCCTGGCCGAAAAAATCTTCAGCCCGCATACCGACCAGGATCTGTTCTGATGCGGCGTATGGCAGGCGGCGTTCCTTCGGCGCCGCCTTCGTTGTCATCGTTGCCACTTGTGTCGGCCATCCCACCTTTGCCGCCGTTGCAACTAATCCTCCTGACCCTGCTGGCAGGCGCCTGCAATGTCCTGGCTTTTGCCCCCTTTCATGTCTGGCCGCTGCAAATCCTGGCGCTGGCCTGGCTGTTCCGGCAGGCGGCGCGCCAGCCCGGCATTCGCCGCAACTTCCTGCTGGGCTGGATCTACGGCTTCGGCTGGACCGCCGCCGGCGTGCATTGGCTCTATATCAGCATGCATACCTATGGCGGCATGGTGGCCTGGATGGCGGCGCTGGCGGTGGGCCTGCTGGCGCTGTTCATCGGCTTATACAGTGCGCTGGCCCTGTCGCTGGCGACCTGGCTGCAACGGCGCTGGCGCTGTTCCGAGGCCGCCATGCTGCTGTTGCTGCTGCCCGCGCTGTGGGTGTTGACGGAATGGGCGCGCGGCTGGATTTTCACCGGTTTTCCGTGGCTGAGCGCCGGCTACGCGCACAGCGTCGGTCCACTCAAGGGCTATGCGCCGTTGCTCGGCGTATATGGACTGGGATGGATCGCCGCGCTGATCGCCGGTTGCTGCGTGCTGGCGACGCGCCGGCGCAGCCCGGATAACGCCAAGCGCCGGCCGCAAGCGGCCAAGGCAGTGGCGGCAATCGTCGTCCTGCTCGCCGGCGGCATCGCCCTGCATGCGATCGATTGGACTGTGCCCAAGGGCGCGCCGATCGGCGTGCGGCTGCTGCAAGGCAATATCGCCCAGGAAACCAAGTTCTCCGAATCGGCCCTGCTCTCGACGCTGGAGTATTACAACGCCGCCATTCGCGAGGCGCCGGCCGATCTGATCGCGATTCCCGAAACCGCCATTCCCTTGCTGCCGCAGCAACTGCCGGCCAATTACCTGGAACGGCTGGAAGCATACGCGCAGGCGTCCGGCAGCCATCTGGCGCTGGGCATTCCCTTGTCCGATGCTCCCGGCGCCTACAGCAATAGCCTGGTCATGTTTGCGCCGCCGGCTTCCTCGGGCGCCGCGCCCGCGCCGTATCGCTACGACAAGCACCATCTGGTGCCCTTCGGCGAATTCATCCCGCTCGGTTTTCGCTGGTTCGTCGACATGATGCACATCCCCCTGGGCGACATGACCCGCGGCGCGGTGCTGCAAGCACCGTTCGCGGTCAAGGATCAATGGATCATGCCGAACATCTGCTACGAGGATCTGTTCGGGGAAGAAATCGCCGAGCAGTTGGGCAGCGCGTGGTTTGCCGGCAAGCCGCCGGCCAGCATCCTGCTCAATATCTCGAACATTGCCTGGTTCGGCGATTCCATTGCATTGCCGCAACACTTGCAGATATCTCAGATGCGCTCGCTGGAAAGCGGCCGCCCGATGCTGCGCGCCACCAATACCGGCGCCACCGCCATGATCGATCCGAAAGGCCGCATCGCGGCCGAACTGCCTCCCTATACGCAAGGCGTCCTGGCCGAGCAGGTGCAAGGCTACCAGGGCTGGACGCCATATATGCTGGCCGGCAACAAAATGATTCTGGCCATTGCGTTGCTGGCAATGCTCTGGGCGCGGCTGCGCGCCAAGCTTGATTGAACAAACCCCCGCCCACCCTGGGAGCAAGCGGCCGGAGCGCCCCGGGCTCTGCAGGAAAAGCGCAGCCGTACAAAAAGCACGGCGAGCATCGGGGTATGCAAATTGGGCAGCTCCGGCCGCTTAATCCCCGCGTTGGGGGTTAAAACCAGCTAAAATTCGTGCTTTTAGCGATTTAGCAGGCCGGATCTCAAACGATGCTTACATTTCAACAGATTATCCTCAAACTGCAAGATTACTGGGCCGCCCAGGGTTGCGCCTTGCTGCAGCCGTACGACATGGAAGTCGGCGCCGGCACCTCGCATACCGCGACCTTTTTGCGCGCGATCGGACCGGAACCATGGCGCGCCGCCTACGTGCAGCCCTCGCGCCGCCCGAAAGACGGCCGCTACGGCGAAAACCCGAACCGCATGCAGCATTACTACCAATACCAGGTGGTGTTAAAGCCCGCGCCTGAAAACATCCTGGACCTGTACCTGGGTTCGCTGGCCGCCCTGGGGCTGGACCTGAAGCAGAACGACGTGCGTTTCGTCGAGGACGACTGGGAAAACCCGACCCTGGGCGCCTGGGGCCTGGGCTGGGAAGTCTGGCTGAACGGCATGGAAGTGACTCAGTTCACCTATTTCCAGCAGGTCGGCGGGCTCGACTGCAAGCCGGTGCTGGGCGAGATCACCTACGGCATCGAACGGCTGGCGATGTATCTGCAAGGCGTCGAAAATGTCTACGACCTGGTATGGACCGAAGCCACCGAAGAAGGGCCGAACGGTCCGGTCACCCGCACCCTCACCTATCGCGACGTATTCCATCAGAACGAAGTCGAGCAATCGACCTACAACTTCGAACATTCGAATACCGAATTCCTGTTCCCGCTGTTCGGCAACTACGAATCGGAAGCCAAGCGCCTGCTGGAAGTGCCGCTGGCGCTGCCGGCCTATGAAATGATCCTGAAGGCCGCCCATACATTCAACCTGCTCGACGCGCGCGGCGCCATTTCGGTGACCGAACGCGCCGCCTATATGGGCCGCATCCGCAATTTGTCGCGCGCCGTGGCGCAGGCCTATTTCGAGTCGCGCGAGAAACTCGGTTTCCCGATGCTGGAAGCCGGCGGCAATACCGGCCGCAAGGCTGCATAAGCAGCCGCGCCCATGGCCCTGGCCTCGGGCTGCTTTCGCCGCCATCATCATTTTGCCCGCTACAGATACGATCAAAAGTAAAACATGACCCAGACACTGCTTATCGAATTATTGACCGAAGAATTGCCGCCCAAAGCGCTGGCGAAACTGGGCGACGCCTTTGCCGCCGGCATCCATGCCGGGCTGCGGGCGCGCGGTTTCCTGGATAACGAGGCCAAATTCACCGCTTATGCCACGCCGCGCCGGCTGGCGGTCGGCATTGCCGATGTGCGCGCGGTTTCGCCGGACAAGGCAATGCGCGAAAAAGTGTTGCCGGTCTCGATCGCGCTCGATGCCGCCGGCGCGCCGACCGCGCCGCTGATCAAGAAGCTGGCCGCGCTGGCCGCGCAGACCGGCGTCGCCGTGATAACGCCGGGCCAATTGGAGCGCGCCCCCGACGGCAAGGCCGAAAGCTTTTTCCATGCCTATACCGCCAAGGGCAGCACGCTGCAAAGCGGATTGCAGGCTGTCCTGGAAGAAACCCTCGCCAAGCTGCCGATTCCGAAGGTCATGAGTTATCAGCGCCAAAGCGGCCGCGATGCCGGCCAGACCGTGCATTTCGTGCGCCCGGCGCACAAACTGATCGCGCTGCACGGCAAGGACGTGGTGCCGGTCAATCTGCTCGGCCTGGATGCCGGCGACATCACGCTGGGTCATCGCTTCCTCTCGCAAGGCGAGATCAGGATCGACGATCCCGATCGCTATGCCAACCTGCTCGCCGAACAGGGCAAGGTGATCGCCGATTTCAACGACCGCCGCGACCATATCCGCAAAGCGCTGCTGGAAGCCGCCGGCGACGACCTGGTCCTGATGCCGGAAGCCCTGCTCGATGAAGTCACGGCGCTGGTCGAATGGCCGGTGGTATATGCCTGCAAATTCGAAGATGCCTTCCTGAGCGTGCCGCAGGAATGCCTGATCCTGACGATGCAGACCAACCAGAAATATTTTGCGCTGACCGACGCCAACGGCAAGCTGCGCTCGCGCTTCCTGATCGTCTCCAACCTGGCCACCGATAATCCGCATCACATTATCCAAGGCAACGAGCGCGTGGTGCGCCCGCGCCTGTCGGACGCCAAGTTTTTCTACGAGCAGGACCAGAAGAAAACGCTGGCCGAACGCGTGCCCCTGCTGGCCAACGTGGTGTATCACAACAAGCTCGGCAACCAGTTGCAGCGCACCGAGCGCATCCAGACCCTGGCCGGCAAGATCGCCCGACTGCTTGGCGGCGACGTCGCCCTGGCCGAACGCGCCGCGCTCCTGGCCAAGGCCGACCTGCTGACCGATATGGTGGGCGAATTCCCGGAACTGCAAGGCATCATGGGCAGCTACTATGCGCGCCATGACGGCGAGCATGCGGATGTCGCGCAGACCGCCGCCGAACATTATCAGCCGCGCTTCGCCGGCGACGCCCTGCCGGCGACAGACACCGGCACCGCAGTGGCGCTGGCCGACAAGCTCGAAACGCTGGCCGGCATCTGGGGCATCGGCCTGCAGCCTACCGGCGACAAGGACCCCTTTGCCCTGCGCCGGCATGCCCTGGGCGTGTTGCGCATGCTGCTCGAAAAGCGCCTGCCGCTGTCGATCGCGGCGTTGCTGAAAGAAGCAACCGCCCTGTTTGAAGGCAATGCCGGCTTCAAGGATCCGAGCGCGGATTTGCGCACCTTCATCTACGATCGCCTGCGCGGCCTGCTGCGCGAACGCGGCTATGCGTCCAATGAAATCGAAGCCGTGGTGGCGCAGCAGCCGGACCTGCTGGCCGATATCGACGCGCGGCTGGCGGCGGTGCAGGCATTCGCCGCCCTGCCGGAAGCCGAAGCCCTGGCAGCGGCCAACAAGCGCATTACGAATATCCTGAAAAAGAACGAAGGCGCCGGCGTCGTGGGCGCCGCGGTCCTGCCCGATGTCTTGCAGGAAGCGGCCGAGCGGAATCTATACGAGGCCATGGTGAAACTGGCGCCGGAGATCGATGCCGCGTTCGCCCGCAACGATTTCGCCGGCGCCCTGAAAGCGCTGGCGCAATTGCGCGCGGACGTGGACGCCTTCTTCAACGATGTCATGGTGATGGCGGAAGACGAGGCATTGCGCAACAATCGCCTGGCGTTGCTGGCGCAACTGCATCGCATGCTGAACCGGGTCGCCGACATTTCCAAGCTGGCCGCGTAATGATGGAATCGGAGCGCAACATGAAGTTGATTATTCTTGACCGGGACGGCGTGATCAATCACGACTCCGACTCCTTCATCAAGTCGCCCGACGAATGGGTGCCGCTGCCGGGTTCGCTGGAAGCCATCGCGCGCCTGAACCAGGCCGGCTACCGCGTGGTGGTGGCGACCAATCAGTCCGGCGTCGGCCGCGGCTTCTTCGCCATGGCCACGCTCAATGCGATCCATCAAAAAATGCATACGTCGGCGCAGCAGGTCGGCGCCGATATCGACGCGGTGTTTTTCTGCCCGCATACGCAGGACGACAACTGCGATTGCCGCAAGCCGAAGGCCGGCATGATGCTGGAGATCGCCAAGCGCTTCGAAATCAATCTGCGGCAGGAAAGCGTGGTGGTGGTCGGCGATTCGCTGCGCGACCTGCAGGCCGGCTTCGTGGTCGGCTGCGTGCCCTACCTGGTGCTGACCGGCAAGGGCCAGGACACCATCGCCAAAGGCGGCCTGCCGCCCGGCACCAGGATTTACGCCGACCTGGCAGAGGTTGTCGAATCGCTGCTCAGCACCGATACCACCCCGCCCGAACCCATAGAGACACTATCCTGATGCGGCGCCTCGGCGTCAAATCTGCAAGGAGTTGATTTTGCGTTTCACCTTATTTTTACGATCCCTGCTGTTCTTTGCGCTGATGACCGTCCTCACGGTGATCTGGGCTTTCGTGTGCCTGCTGGCCGCGCCGTTGCCCTATGCCAAACGTTATTACTGGACTTCGCGCTGGAATGTGTGCGTGATCTGGATGGCGAAAGTCATCTGCGGCATCCGCTACCGCGTCAAGGGCATCGAAAACCTGCCGGACGAGCCGGTCATCCTGTTGTCCAAGCATCAATCGGCATGGGAAACCATTTTCTACCTGATGTACATGCCCCGTCCGCTGGTGTATGTGTTCAAGAAGGAATTGACCTATGTGCCGTTTTTCGGCTGGGGCATCGCGCTGCTGCGCATGATCCCGATCGATCGCCGCAAAGGCCGCGATGCATTCGCGCAAGTGGTCGAACACGGCCGCAAGCGGCTGGCCGACGGCCAATGGGTCATCATGTTTCCCGAGGGCACGCGCATTGCGGTCGGCCAGAAAGGCAAATACAAGCATGGCGGCGCGCGCCTGGCGGTCGAAACCGGCACCAAGGTGGTGCCGATCGCGGTCAATGCGGGCGAGTGCTGGCCCAAGAATTCCTTTATCAAGCGGCCCGGCGTGATCACGGTGTCGATCGGGCCGGCGATAGCGTCGGAAGGCCTGGACGCGGCCGACCTGACCCTGCAAGTCGAAAATTGGATAGAATCGGAAATGCGCGTGATTTCGCCGGCGGTCTACCGCAATCAGGCCGGGCATGTCGGCAAGCGCAGCGGCCGCAAGGTTTCATAGCATTTGGTATTCTTGCTTTTTAATCGTTTAAGACAACGCGCAGCGGCACACTTGAAACTACTACGCCAGAAACGTCAGAAACCCGGTCCCGAGCAGCTTGCGCTACAGCTCGATCTGTTCGCGCCGGCTGAAGATCAGCCGGGCATGCTGCGCACGCCCGGCCCGGCCACGGCCCCGCTGCCGGAAATCGATATCGCGCCGCCGCCCGTGGCGCCCGGCTGGCGCCGGCTGTACGTCGACGAACACATGCTCGACTACGTATTGCAACGCTCCAAGCGCCGGTCGATCGGCTTTCTGATCAACGACGACGGCCTGCGTGTGACCGCGCCGAAATGGGCCACCATCGGCGAAATCGAAAAGGTCATCCAGGAAAAGAAACGCTGGATTTTCGCCAAGCTGCACGAACGCCGCGAACGCTCGGCGCGCCGCCTGCAACCGCCGATGCAATGGCGCGACGGCGCGACGCTGCCGTATCTGGGGCAGGATGTCACCTTGCGCATCCGCGCGGCCCAGAACGCCGGCATCCTGTACGATGCGCAAGCGCTGGAATTGACCGTCTGCCTGCCCGACGGCGCCGGCGAACAGCAATTGAAGGACCGCGTGCAAGGCTGGCTGCAAACCCAGGCCAAGCTGCTGTTTGCCGAACGCCTGCCGATCTATGCGGAAAAACTGCACGCCAGCTATCATTCCTTCGCGCTGTCGTCGGCCACGACGCAGTGGGGATCGTGCACCGCCGACGGCAAGATCCGCCTGAACTGGCGCCTCATGCATTTTGCATTGCCGATGATCGACTATGTAATTGCGCACGAACTTTCGCATCTGCGCGAAATGAATCACGGCCCGAAATTCTGGGCCACGGTGCAGTCGATTTTTCCTGAATTCGAAAGCGCCAAGAAAGCCTTGCGCGACAGCGCACCGGAAACCCTGCCCATCTTTTAGCATGGTGTTTTCGGCATGACGTTCCGGTACGACGCTTCAATACATCGTTTTACCTCGTTGCAATGCGCCGACGCAGCGGCCGATACGGCTCCGGACGGCATCCGTTCAAACACTCTGGGAATTCAATATGAAATATCTGCACACTATGGTCCGGGTCGTGGACCTCGACGCCTCGCTTCGTTTCTATCGCGACGCCCTCGGCCTGGAAGAGGTACGCCGCAGCGAACATGAAAAAGGACGCTTCACCCTGGTCTACCTGGCGGCGCCGGGCGATCATGACGCCCAGATCGAGCTGACCTTCAACTGGGATCCGGAAGAATATGCCGGCGGCCGCAATTTCGGCCATGTCGCTTACCAGGTCGATGATATCTATGCCACATGCGAGCGCCTGATGCAGCACGGCGTGACGATCAACCGTCCGCCGCGCGACGGCCACATGGCCTTTGTGCGTTCGCCGGACAATATCTCCATCGAGCTTTTGCAAGCCAATGGTTCACTGCCGCCGGCCGAGCCATGGCTATCCATGCCGAATACGGGCGCCTGGTAATCCGTTTATATATTTGATTGACCGGACGCCGCGGACAACAAGGCGTTCGGCAACATGGAAGGGATCAGGCCGGGCCGGCCGCATGATTGCGGCTGAGAATATTGGCCAGCGCGACAAAGCCTTCCATTGCCACCGCTTCCGGCCGGTCTTGCGGATTGATGCCGGCGTCGATCAGGTCCCGTTCGGTCAACAGTCCGGCCACGCAATTGCGGATCACCTTGCGGCGCTGCGAAAACGCCTTGGTCACCACCTGCGCCAATGCCGCCAATTCGCACGCCAGCGGCTGCGCGATCGGCATCATGCGCACAATGGCGGATTCCACCCGCGGCGGCGGATCGAATGCCGTCGGCGGCACGATAAAACGCAAATCCATCCGGTAACGCCATTGCAACATGACCGACAGACGGCCGAAGGCCTTGCTGCCGGGCTCGGCCACCATCCGCTCCACGACTTCCTTTTGCAGCATGAAATGCTGATCCTGCACCAGCGGCGCAAACGCGGCCAGGTGAAACAGCAGCGGTGTCGAGATGTTGTATGGCAGGTTGCCGACCACGCGCAGCTTTTGTCCGGCCGGCACGGCAATCGAAGCAAAGTCGAATTTGAGCGCATCGGCGGAGTGCACCGTCAACCGCTCGGCGGGGAACGCCTGTTGCAATCGGGCGACCAGGTCGCGATCCAGTTCCACCACATGCAATTGCCGCAGCGACTCCAGCAGCAGTTGCGTCATGGCGCCCAGGCCGGGGCCGATTTCGACCATCGCGTCGCCTGCGGCCGGCGCGATATCCTCGATGATATTGCGCAGGACCAGATCGTCGGTCAGGAAATTCTGGCCGAAACGCTTGCGGGGAATATGTTTCATTGCGCGGCCGGGTCTTCGCCAACTGTCTTGCTGGCGGCCACCATCGCCACAGCCGCCTCGATGGCGGCAATCATGCTCTGGTGATCGGCGCGGCCGACGCCTGCAGCGGCCAGATCGAGCGCGGTGCCGTGATCGACCGAGGTGCGGATGAGCGGCAATCCCAGCGTGACATTGATGCCGTTGCCGAAGGTGGCGAACTTGAGCACCGGCAAGCCCTGGTCGTGATACATCGCCAGCACGCAATCGGCGTCCTGCAGATATTTGTCCTGGAACAGGGTATCGGCGGGATAGGGGCCGCGCGCATCGATGCCGCGCGCCTGCGCCGCCTTGATGGCCGGTTCGATGACATCCTGCTCTTCGCTGCCCAGATAGCCGCTTTCGCCTGCATGCGGATTCAGTCCGGTCACCAGGATGCGCGGCTGCGCCAGGCCGAATTTCTGCCGCAGGTCGCGCTGCAGGATATCGAGCGTAACGGCAAGGCCTTCCTGGCTGATCGCCGCCGGCACGTCTTTCAGCGGCAAATGCGTGGTGGCCAGCGCGACGCGCAGGTAGGTCAAGGACGAACCGGAGGAAGACGGCGGCGCGCCTGCCAGCATCATCACGACTTGCGACGTGCCGGTTTGCTCGGCCAGGTATTCGGTATGGCCGGTGAACGCGACGCCGGCATCGTTGATGGTGCTTTTTTGCAAAGGCGCGGTGACGATGGCGTCAAAGCACGAGGCCAGCGTGCCCTGGATCGCGACGTCCAGCGTCTGCAGCACCGCCATGCCATTGCGCGGATCGAGCTGTCCCGCCACCGCCGGCGCCGCCAGCGGACAATCGAGGACCGCCAGCCTGCTGCTGTCGGTCGGCATTGCGGCACCATCCTGGCGCCATGCCTCCAATGCGATCGCATCGAGCGCGATCGCCGTTCCCAAGGCAGCGTTCAAGGCCGCCGCGGTTTGCCGCAGCAACGCCGCGTCGCCGATCAATACGCAATCGGCTTGCTCGCGCATGGCCCATGCGGCCCGCAATGCGATTTCCGGTCCGATGCCGGCGGGCTCGCCGCAGGTGACTGCGAGGATCGGCCTCGGTCCCTTTTGAGTGGCAGCCTGTTCAGTCATTGTCGCGCGATCACTGGTCGAGCCGATATTCGACATACGCGCGGTCGCGCAACTGGCGCAGCCATTCGTCGGTCGCTTCCTCGGTCTTGCGTTCGCGAATCGCATTGCGCGCAGCGGTGCGCTGGCGATCTTTCGACATGTCGTCAGTCTTGCGTTCCAGTACCTGGATCAGGTGGAAACCGAACGGCGACTCGATCGGTTCGCTGACCTCGCCGACTTTCAGGTCATTCATGGCGCGCTCGAATTCCGGCACGGTGTCGCCCGGGTAGATCCAGCCGAGATCGCCGCCCTTGGATGCGGAGCCGTCGTTGGAGAAAGTCTTGGCCAATTCCTCGAAAGTGGCTGCATGGTTATCCAGGCGCTGTTTCAGCTCGACCAGCTTGCGGCGCGCATCGGCGGCCGTCACGACCTGGTTCACCTTGATCAGGATATGCCGCGCATGCGTCTGCACGACGGGCGCCGCGGCCGGTGCCGCGCTGCCGGCAACCGCACGGCGGCCCACCAGCCGCAACACGTGAAAGCCGTTGCCGCTGCGCATGATCGGCGCCAGTTCGCCCGGCTTCAGAGCGGCCACCGCATCAGCAAACAGCTGCGGCAGGCGATCCGGCGTGCGCCAGCCCAGGTCGCCGCCGGTCGTGGCATCGCTGGAATCGGAATAGGCTGCCGCAATCTTGGCGAAATCGCCGCCTGTGTGCACCTGCTGGTAAACCTCTTCGGCGCGCTTGCGGCGCTGCGCGAGCACTTCGGGCGATGGATTGTCCGGCACCCGGATCAGGATCTGCGCGACGTCCACTTCCTCCGCCTGCTGGCCGCCGTTGGCTTCCGCCGCCAGGTAATTGTCGATCTCGGAATCGGAAACCTGGACCTTGCTGTCGACCTCGCGTTCGCGCACGCGCTGCATCATGATCTCGTTGCGGATCTGCTCGCGGAACGCCGGAAATTTCATGCCCTGGTGCTCAAGCTGCACGCGGAATTCTGCCAGGCTCATCTTGTTCTGCGCCGCCACGCCTTGCATCGCCTTGTCCAGCAAGGCATCGTCGACCTTGATGCCGTCTTCCTTGGCCTGCTGCACCTGAGCGCGCTCGACGATCATCCGTTCCAGCACCTGCGCCTGCATCTGGTTGCGTGGCGGCAGTTGCAGCCCTTGCTCCGTCATACGGCTTTCTACAGTCATGAGGCGGTCGATCAGGTCCTTGCGCGTAATCACCTCGTTGTTGACCACCACCAGGATCGCATCCACCAATTCCGGTTCGCGCGATTGCCGGGCGCTCGCGGCCGGCGCGGCGGCGGGCGACGGCACCGGCGCGGCGATCGGGCTGCCGGGCTGCGGCATCGCAGGCGGCGTCGCATATTGCGCATGGCTGGCGGAAGCGAGCAGCATGCCGGCGCACAGCAGCACGGCCGAACCGCGCAATCCTGACAAGGTGGAAACAACGTTACGCAGGGTGAAAGAAGCGTTCATGAGTGAGTATTTTCCGATCAGTAACGGGAAAGCGAATCAGGCTTGTTGATCACCTGATAGCCTGGGATGCTGCTGGTCAGTGCATCCATCGGGTTGGAACCGATCTTGGCAAAGCCGTTAAGCTCCAGTTGAATAAAGAAAGATGTGGTGGCCTGGGCGCTGGACGTCGGCAGACGTTGCGCGACCATTCGGAACACCCAGCAGTCCGCCCGGTATTCCAGCCCGGCCAGGCCCTCGGTCACGGTTTTGTCGGGAATCGAATAGTTGATCCGGCCGACGCCGTACCAGCGTGCCGACAGCGGCCACTGCCCCGAAAGATCGTATTGTTTCTGGTTTTCCAGGATCCCGCCGCGGCCGACGATGGGATTGGTGCGGTCCAGGCGATATGACAGGTTCAACACCTTCTTCGGCGCCGGCTGCCAACGCACGCCGTAGGTGGCCTGCTGGAATTGGGCATTGCTCTGGCTGTACTGCACGGCGGTGTCGACCGCGACCTCGTTGGTAACCTGGCCGCTCAACGCCGCCAGCAAGTCGGATTTGCTGCCGAGACTGGTAACCGCATTCGGCAACGCGACGCGCGGATCCGCGAAATAATAACGCTGCGCCGCCGCAATGCGCAGGCGTTCCACGCCGTTGGCTTCGATGAAACGCGAAGTGGCGCCGAATGTGATCTGATTGGCATCGCTGATGCGGTCGCGGCCCACAAAACGGTTATCGCTGAAGATTTGCGAGAAATTGAAATCGGCCAATGCGGTATCGAATACCGGGATTTGACTCTGGTCGCGATAGGGCGTGCGCAAATAATACAGGCGCGGCTCGAAGGTCTGCGTCATCGCACGACCGAAGAAATTGGCATCGCGTTCAAAGGTCAGGCCGCTGTCCACCGAGAAAGTCGGCGTCACGCGATTCAAGGTCGTCGGCAATCCAATAGCCTGATTGTTCAGGCGGTAGCTGGTTGCATCCATCGAAACGGTCGGCGTGATGTAGTAGCTGGTGCCCAGGATCGGATAGGAAATTTTCGGCGTAACCGAGGCTCGGTCGCCGCCAACCAGATTGGGACTCGAGAAACGCGTGAATTCGGCCGTCGCGCCAAGATCGAAGCCGCCGACATCGGCGCGCGCCGCGTTGAATAATATTTGCGGTACGCGGTCGTAAGGCCTCGCGATCGGCAGCAGCGGATCTTGCAGCACTTGATACTTCGCCACATGCGCGTTGACGCTCCAGTAAGTGCTGGCATAGGAAGCATACACATCGCGCAGCAGGAGGCGCTGCGAAACGCCGGTCAGCGTATTCGAGAAATCGGTAGGGTAATTATCGTCTGACGCCTTGCTTACATTCCAGCCGAAACCGACGCCATTGGAAAGCTGCTGCATGTGTACGGTGCTGAACGTATAGCGCGTGGTATTGGTCAGTTTGTCGTCAATGCGCTCGCCGGAAGTGATGCCGGAATAAGTCTCTCCCAGATAGCGGGCCACGCCGCCCATCTGCAACCCGCGGCGGGCGATATATTTCGGCGTGATCGTCAGATCCCGATTCGGCGCGATATTGAAATAGTACGGCACCGCCAGCTCCATGCCGCCGGTGCTGGTCGCGCCGACCGTCGGCGCAAGCACGCCGGATTTGCGCGCATCCGACAACGGGAAATCGAGCCATGGCGAACCGAAAATCGGCATGCCCTTGAAGAACACGACGCCGTTGGTCATGGTGCCGACATCGCGTCCCTGGTCCAGGTCCAGCGTCTTGGACTGGATATACCAATCCGGATCGAGCGCTTCGCAGGTGCTGTAGGTGCTGTGCGTGAGCACCGCGCGATCGTTGGACAGGAAATCCGCCCGCTGGGCCTTGCCGCGGCCGCCGTTCGGCTCCAGGATATAAGTCGGATTGGTGGCATAGCCTTCGCCGGAATCGATATTGAGCACGGCGTGGTCGCCGGTATAGCGCGAATTCAGTCGCTTCATCCAGACATCGCCGGTGGCGTCGACTTCATCCTTGATGATGCGGTAGATGGCCTTGTCGGCCTTGACGATGGTATTGCCGCGCACCAGCTCGACATCGCGATCGAGATCGACCTCGCGGTCCGGGCGGCCGGTCATCTGTTCCGAACTGACGGTGGTGGCGTCGTCATTCCTGGCCTGCGCCGGCGCGGATGCCGAAGCCGGCACAGCGCCATCGACATTTCCTGAAGCGCCCACAGCGCCTGCGGATTGCGCGAAAACGGTCGTCGGCAATGTCGCCGAGGCCGATGTGACCACGACAAACGAGGTAAAAATACGAAACAATCGCCGGTAGGAAAATGACACTGGACGCTACACCTGAAAATAGTTATTTAAATGCCCGGAGAAACCGCTTTCCAATGGCCCCGGGAAAATACCATAGATACCAAAGACTTCAACCGGCGGAAGCGTCGGCAGGCGCATTCGCGTTTCAAGCCATGCCATGCCCGTGAAGCGCAACCGCACGCCGTACGGTGAGCGCCGCGGGCCGTGGCGCCGCCCCTAAAATGCGCTTAATCGATGCTTCCTGAAAATTAATCCCTTATTATATGGGAACTCAATGCCTTTAAGCGTTTTCCACCGGCCAACATGCCGAATACCCTGAATTACTTCAAGAATTACTTAACCAATTACTCAACCGGCAGGCCATTCATGTCTTTAAACACCGATTCCAGCGATTCCCGGCTGACCCAGTTGCGTCAATGGCTGGAAACCATCGACGCGCCGCGGCTGGCGATCGCTTCCTTGCGTCCGGCTTCGGCCGACGCCAGTTTCCGCCGTTATTTCCGCGTGGATACAGAGCAGGACGGCAGCCTGATCGTGATGGACGCCCCGCCGCCGCAGGAGGACGTCAAGCCGTTCATCCATGTCGCCGACCTGTTCGCCGCCACCGGGGTGTCGGTGCCGCGCATCCTGGCGCAGGATGCCGCGCAGGGTTTTCTGCTACTGTCCGACCTGGGCGCCACCACTTACCTGCACCAGCTCAATACCGACACCGCGCACAAGTTGTACATGGACGCCATCGACGCGCTGGTGCTGCTGCAAACCCAAAGCAAGCCGGAAGCGTTGCCGCCCTACGACCGGGTGCTGCTGCAACGCGAACTGCAACTGTTCCCCGACTGGTATATCGGCCGCCATCTGAAAATGACGCTGACCGACGACCAGAACGCTGCGCTGAACAAGGTATTCGACACCCTGCTGGCCAACAACCTGGCGCAGCCGCAGGTGTACGTCCATCGCGACTACCATTCGCGCAACCTGATGGTGCTGCCGGCCGGCAATCCGGGCATCCTGGATTTCCAGGATGCGGTCTACGGCCCGATCACCTACGACCTGGTGTCGCTGCTGCGCGACGCCTATGTGCAATGGGATGAGGAAATGGTGCTGGACTGGATGATCCGCTACTGGGAGCGCGCCAAAAAGGCCGGGCTGCCGGTCAATCCGGACATCGATTCCTTCTACCGCGATTTCGAATTCATGGGCTTGCAGCGCCATCTGAAAGTGCTCGGCATTTTCGCCCGGCTGGCCTATCGCGACGGCAAGGATGCCTATTTGCGCGATATCCCATTGGTCATGGAATACGCCCTGAAAACGGCGCGCCGCTACCGCGAACTGATGCCGCTGGTGCGCCTGCTGGAAAAGCTGGAAGACAACGCGCCGCAAGTCGGCTATACATTTTAATGAAGGCGATGATCCTTGCCGCCGGCCGCGGCGAACGCATGCGGCCGCTGACCGATACCTGCCCCAAACCCTTGCTGAAGGTGCGCGGCCGGCCGTTGATTGTCTGGCAGATCCTGAGCCTGGTGCGCGCCGGCATTACCGAGATCGTGATCAATCATGCGCACCTCGGCCACATGATCGAAGCCGCATTGGGCAACGGCGAACAGTACGGCGCGCAGATCAGCTATTCGCCGGAAAGCGCCGCGCTGGAAACCGCCGGCGGCATCGCCCAGGCCCGCCATCTGCTGGGCGAGCAGCCGTTCGTCGTGCTGTCCGGCGATATCTTCTGCCCGCACTTCAATTACGAGCAGGTGCTCAATACGCTGGAAGACAAGGACATGTGGGGCAATCCCTGGCCGGAAGGCCAGCGCGACATCGCCTGGATATATCTGGTCAAGAATCCGGACTATCACCCGCAAGGCGATTTCGCGCTGCATAATTACACCATCGCCAATCAGAGCAACGACGGCGGCGCGCTCTGGACCTTCGCCAATATCGGCGTGTACCGGCCCGAACTGTTCGACGGCATCGAACCCGGCACGCATGCCAAACTGGGGCCGTTGCTGCGCAAATACGCCGACCGGGGCGTGGTCGGCGGCGAAGTGTATCGCGGCCAATGGTTCAATGTCGGCAGCGCCGAACAACTGGCGCAGCTGAACGCACCGCTCGCCCCTAATTAATCCCTGTACAACCTTGCCGGACCTTGCCATGAAACCTTACTCCACCCGACGCGCCAGCCTGTTGGCGCAAATGCGGGCCCAGGGCGGCGGCGTCGCCATCATTCCAACCGCGCCGGAAGTCATGCGCAATCGCGATGCCGATTATCCATATCGCCACGACAGCTACTTTTACTATCTGACCGGTTTTACCGAGCCGGAAGCGGTGCTGGTGCTGATTGCCACCGGCCAGCAGAACAAGTCCATCCTGTTCTGCCGCGACAAGAACCTGGAACGCGAAATCTGGGACGGCTTCCGCTATGGACCGGCCGTCGCGGCCGAGAAATTCGGTTTCGACGCCGCGTTCCCGGTAGATCAGCTGGACCAGGAGATGCCCGGGCTGTTGCCTGACGCCGGGACCATTTTCTACACGCTCGGCCAGAATGAAAAGCAGGATGCGCAACTGCAGGCCTGGCTGCAGGGCGTGCGCATGCAATCGCGCAGCGGCGTCGAGGCGCCGGCCGGCATTTACGATGTGCAGCGCCTGCTGGACCAGATGCGCCTGATCAAGGACGACGACGAAATCGCGGCAATGCAGCGCGCCGGCGAAATTTCGGCCGCCGCGCACTGCCGCGCGATGCGCATGTCGCGTCCGGGCCTGCGCGAATATCAGTTGGAAGCAGAGCTGCTGCATGAATTCCGTTACAACGGCGCCCAGGCGCCGGCCTATGGATCGATCGTCGCCGCCGGCGCCAACGCCTGCGTCCTGCATTACCGCGCGGGCGATGCCGAACTGCGCGACGGCGACCTGGTGCTGATCGATGCCGGCTGCGAATTCGACAGCTACGCCGCCGACATCACGCGGACCTTCCCGGCCAACGGCAAGTTCAGCGATCCGCAAAAAACCTTGTATGAAATCGTGCTGGCGGCGCAGACCGCGGCGATCGCCGCCACGCGTCCCGGCATGCGCTTCATGGATGGGCACGACGCCGCCGTGCGCGTACTCACCCAAGGCATGCTCGATACCGGCCTGCTCGACGGCAAACAGGTCGGCAGTGTCGACGACGCCATCGCCGCCGGCGCCTTCCGCCGCTTTTACATGCATCGCACCGGCCATTGGCTTGGCATGGACGTGCACGATGTGGGCGATTACCGCGATGCGGCGTCGGACAAGGAAAAGGATGGCGGCGAACGCGCCTGGCGTACGCTGGAACCCGGCATGGTGGTGACGGTGGAGCCGGGCATTTATGTGCGGCCGGCGGCCGACGTGCCGGAACGGTTCTGGAACATCGGCATCCGCATCGAAGACGATGCCCTGGTCACGCCGGACGGTTGCCGCATATTGAGCAATGCGGTGCCGAGCAAGGTCGCCGATATCGAAGCGTTGATGCGGCATGCCTGATTCCGCCACTATTCGTCACGATATCCTGGTCTGCGGCGCCGGCCCGGTTGGGCTCGGCGCGGCCGCCCTGCTGATCGCGCGCGGCGTGGCGCCGTCCGGCATCGTGCTGATCGACGCCAAGACCCTGCCGCAGACCGCCGCCGATCCGCGCTCGATCGCGCTGTCGCATGGCAGCCGCCAAATCCTGCAGGAGATCGGCGCCTGGCCGATCGAAAGCAACCCCATCGAACAGATTCACGTCTCGCGCCGCGGCCACTTCGGCCGCACCTTGATCGACTGCGCCGACTACGGCCTGCCGGCACTGGGTTATGTCACGCGCTACGGCAAGCTGGTGGCGGCGCTTGCCGCCGCGCTTGAACGGCACGCGCCCGCCGTGCTGCGGCCGGCGCGCGTGGCCGCGATGACGGAAGACCGCGATGGCGTCACCGTGCTTCTGGAAGACGGCCGCAAACTGCAGGCGGCGATCGTGGTGCAGGCCGAAGGCGGTTTGTACACCGAACAGGCCGCCAAGGCGCGCAGCCGCGAATACGACCAGACCGCCATCGTCGCGCATGTGCATGCAAGCGCGCCGTTGCCGCGGCGCGCCTTCGAACGCTTCACGGCGGAAGGACCGCTGGCGCTGCTGCCGCAAGACGATGGCTACGCCCTGGTATGGTGCGTGCGGCCGGATCGTGCGCGCAGCCTGCTGGCGTTGTCCGACGCCGATTTCCTGACGCGCCTGGGCGCGGCGTTCGGCGGCCGCGTGGGAAGTTTCACCGCGACGTCCGCGCGCAATGCCTTTCCTCTCGGCCTGAATGCTGCTGCGGCGGCCTCGACCCGCATTGTCGCCATCGGCAATGCGGCGCAAACGCTGCATCCGGTGGCCGGCCAGGGCCTGAACCTGGGCCTGCGCGATGCGACCAACCTGGCGCGCTTGCTGGCGCGGCAAAACACGCCGGCCAGCCTGCAACAGTTCGACGCGCAACGCCGGGCCGACCGCCGCACCACCGTCGGCCTGACCGATTTGATGGCGACCATATTCGCCAAGGCGCCCGACGGGTCGTTGTCGCAAGCACTGCTGGGCGCGGGCCTGGGGTTGATCGACGGCATGCCGCCGGTCAAACGCCTGCTTGCGGAACAGATGATGTTCGGCCGGCGTTGAGCCGGCTTGCCGCCTTCCCGCAAGCTTCGGATGCGACATTTTTTCACCGCTTCATTTGATTTGATTGCCCGGCCCCAATGAAACAAGACCCGCGCTTCCCCAATCTGTTTATCCTGAACCACCCGCTGATTCAGCATAAGCTCTCGCACATGCGCGACCGGAACACCTCCACGCGCACCTTCCGCGACCTGCTGCGCGAAATCACCTTATTGATGGGCTATGAAATCACGCGCGACCTGCCGTTGACCACCGAAACCATCGAAACGCCGATCGGCCCCTATGATGCGCCGGTGATCGCCGGCCGCAAGCTGGCCGTGGTGCCGGTGCTGCGCGCGGGCATCGGCATGAGCGACGGCCTGCTGGAACTGATACCGTCGGCGCGCGTCGGCCATATCGGGGTCTATCGCAATGACGATCACCAGCCGGTCGAATATTTCGTGCGCCTGCCGGACCTGCAGGACCGCACCATGATTCTGTGCGATCCGATGGTCGCCACCGGCAATTCGGCCGTGTATGCGGTCGACGTGCTGAAACAGCGCGGCGTGCCGGCGCAGCAGATCATTTTCATGGCGCTGGTGGCCGCGCCGGAAGGCGTGCAGGTATTCCAGGATGCGCATCCGGACGTCAAACTGTACGTCGCCTCGCTCGACTCGCACCTGAACGAACACGCGTATATCGTGCCGGGACTGGGCGACGCGGGCGACCGGATTTTCGGCACCCGATAAAAGGGACAGCCGAATAAAACGGTCGATAAAACGATTGATTATGAGGCGCCGGCTAGAAAGCGCCGGTCATGAAGCGCCAAGCAAGGCAAGCTGCGCCGGCGTCAGATAACACCATTCGCCGATCTCCAGATCCAGCGAGGCCAGCGTCAATTGGCCGATCGCAGTGCGCCGCAGCGCCGTGCAATGATTGCCGGCGGCCGCCAGCATGCGTTTGACTTGGTGATATTTTCCCTGTTCCAGCACGATTTCCAATAGATGATCGTCGCCTTCGATCGCGCGGCAACTGATCGCCGCCAGCGGCGCCGGCTCGTCGTGCAACTGCACGCCGTCCAGCAACCGGGCGATCAGCGCCGGCGTGACCGCGTCGTGCGTGGCGGCTTGATATACCTTGGGAATGTGGTGTTTGGGGGAAGACTGCGCGTGAATGAATTTACCGTCGTCCGACATCAACAGCAGGCCTGTCGTATCGTGGTCCAGCCGTCCCACCGGCTGCAGATCGCGCCAGGTGAATTCTTCGGGAAGGATGCTCAGCACGCCTGGATGATGGCTCGGCTTGCGCGAGCATTCGATATCGGCGGGCTTATTGAGCGCAATATACAACTGCGCGCGATAAGTCCATTCCTCATCGAACAGCGTGAATACCAGTCCGTCGGTATCGGGCGTGGCGCGGTAGTCGGTGATGGTCTCGCCGGCAATCGCGACTTCGCCGTCATCGATCAATTGCCGGCAATATTTGCGGGTGCCGACACCCTGCGATTGCAGGATGCGGTCCAAAGTCAGTTTTGCCATGATGCGGGATACTTTTCTATAGCTTGCATCCCGCCTATTTTACTCGACGGCCTTGACCATATCCTCGATCACCTTCTTCGCATCGCCGAACACCATCATGGTTTTATCCATGTAGAACAACTCGTTGTCCAGGCCCGCATAGCCGGCCGCCATCGAACGCTTGTTGACGATGACGGTCTTGGCCTTGTACGCCTCCAGGATCGGCATGCCGGCGATCGACGACTTCGGATCCTTGGCCGCCGGGTTGACCACGTCGTTGGCGCCCAGCACCAGCACCACGTCGGCCTGCGCGAATTCGCTGTTGATGTCTTCCATTTCGAACACCTGGTCGTACGGCACTTCGGCCTCGGCCAGCAGCACGTTCATATGGCCCGGCATGCGGCCGGCCACCGGATGGATCGCGTATTTGACGGTGACGCCCTTGTGGGTCAGCTTCTCGGTCAGCTCCTTCAAGGCATGCTGCGCGCGCGCCACCGCCAGACCGTAGCCCGGCACGATGATCACGGTTTCGGCGTTGCCCATCAGGAAGGCCGCGTCATCGGCGGAACCGGACTTCACCGGCCGCTGCGCCTGATCACCGCCGCCGCCGGCAGCCGCCGCGTCGCCGCCGAAACCGCCCAGGATCACATTGAAGAACGAACGATTCATCGCCTTGCACATGATGTAGGAAAGGATCGCGCCGCTGGAACCGACCAGCGAGCCGGCGATAATCAGCATCGAATTGTTCAGCGAGAAACCGATGCCGGCCGCCGCCCAGCCCGAGTAGCTATTCAGCATCGACACCACCACCGGCATATCGGCGCCGCCGATCGGGATGATGATCAGCACGCCCAGCACGAAAGCGATCGCCGCCATCAGGATGAAGGGCAGCCAGGATTGCGTCAGCACGAACATGATGCCGAAGCCGATCATTGCCACCGCCAGCAGCAGATTGAAGAAATGCTGTCCCGGGAAACTGACCGGCGCGCCCTGGAACAGGCGGAACTTGTATTTGCCCGACAGCTTGCCGAACGCGATCACCGATCCGGAGAACGTAATAGCGCCGACAAAGGTGCCGATAAACAGTTCGATGCGGTTGCCGACCGGCAGCGCCTCGCCGTGCGCGGCAATATTGAAGGCCCATGGTTCCGACACCGCAGCCACCGCGATACACACCGCCGCCAGGCCGATCAGCGAATGCATCGCCGCCACCAGTTCCGGCATCTTGGTCATCTCGACCCGCTTGGCCAGGAAAGCGCCGATACTGCCGCCGACCACCACGCCGACCGCCACCAGATAGAAGCCCAGGCTGCTGCCGGTGCCGGCCGCCGTCATCGCTTCCTTCAGTTTCAGGATCAGGACGAAAGTCGTGACAAATGCGATTGCCATGCCGATCATGCCGAAGCTGTTGCCGCGCCGCGCCGTGGACGGATGCGACAAGCCCTTCAAGGCCTGGATAAAGCAGACCGAGGCAATCAGGTACAACAGCGTCACCAAGTTCATGCTCACCATGGCCATCATGACTGGGCTCCATCTGCCGCCACGGTCTTGGCTTTCGGTTCTTTCTTCTTGAACATCTCCAGCATGCGCTGCGTGACCAGGAATCCGCCAAAGACATTGACCGCGGCCAGCGCGACCGCCAGCGTGCCGGCAACCTGCCCGACCAGTCCTTCGGTCAGCCCGGCGGCCAGCATGGCGCCGATGATGATGATGGCCGAAATGGCGTTGGTGACCGCCATCAGCGGCGTATGCAGGGCCGGGGTGACGGTCCAGACCACGTGGTAGCCGACATAAATGGCCAGCACAAAGATGATCAGGTTGATGATGGTATGACTGACTTCCATAACGTACTCCTCAAACTATTTTCGGTATTATTTTCTGATGACTTATTTTCATGTGGCTTGCGACTTTACCCGCGTCTATTTGCGGGTAACCTCGCCGCCGATGCACATCAGCGTGGCCGCCACGATATCGTCTTCCCGGTTTACCGCCAGCCCGCCCTCGGCATCGACGATCAGCTTCAGGAAGTCGAGTACGTTGCGCGCATACAGCGCCGATGCATCGGCCGCCACCAGCGCGGCCAGGTTGCCTTCGCCGATGATGTGCACGCCGTGCTTGATCACGGTCTTGCCGGGTTCGGACAGCGGACAATTGCCGCCCTGGTCGACCGCCATGTCCAGAATGACGGAGCCGGGTTTCATCGCCTTGACGGTTTCCTCGCTGATCAGGACCGGCGCCTTGCGGCCCGGGATCAGCGCGGTGGTGATGATGATATCGGCCAGCTTGGCGCGCTCATGCACCAGTTCGCCCTGACGCCGCATCCAGTCGGCCGGCATCGGACGCGCGTAGCCGCCCACGCCTTGCGCGATTTCTTTCTCTTCTTCAGTGATGAAAGGCACGTCGAGGAACTTGGCGCCCAGCGATTCGATCTGCTCCTTGACCGCCGGCCGCACGTCGGAGGCTTCGATCACCGCGCCCAGGCGCTTGGCGGTGGCGATGGCCTGCAGGCCGGCCACGCCGGCGCCCATGATCAACATGCGCGCGGCCTTGACGGTGCCCGCCGCCGTCATCAGCATCGGCATGAAGCGCTGATAGGTGTTGGCCGCCAGCAGCACCGCCTTGTAGCCCGCGATATTGGCCTGCGACGACAGCACGTCCATCGACTGCGCGCGCGTGGTGCGCGGCGCGGCTTCCAATGCGAAAGCGGTAATGCCGGCCGCGGCCATGGCGGCATTGTTGTCGGCGTCGAACGGATTGAGCATGCCGACCACTACCGTGCCCGGCTTCAATTGCGTCAGCTCCGCCGCATTCGGCGCGCGCACCTTGAGCACTGCGTCGCAACCGAACACCTCGGCCGCGCCGACGATTTCGGCGCCGGCCGCGCGAAATGCATCGTCGGTAATACTCGACGAAATACCTGCTCCCGCTTGCACCGATACCTGGTGCTTGGCGGCAATCAGTTTCTTGATGGTCTCCGGCGTGGCTGCAACACGCGTCTCGCCTTCGCGAGTTTCGACCGGAATGCCTAACCTCATCATTGCTCCTAATTTAGTTATTACTTGTGTTTGAATCTTACACGGTATTTTTCCCCGTCAACTGCACTATGAAAATATTCATCTGTCTATGTAAAAGTAAAACCTGCGTCATTGACAGCACTGAAAAAAACTTGTTAGCAAGGTAAAATAGCCGACCATCAAAGGAAACCCAATGAGTGCAAAAAAACGCGTCGTTATCGGCATGTCGGGCGGTGTCGACTCGTCGGTCTCGGCGTGGCTGTTGAAGCAGCAAGGCTACGAAGTCATCGGCCTGTTCATGAAGAACTGGGAAGACGACGACGATTCCGAATACTGCTCGACCCGGCAGGACTGGATCGACGCGGTCAGCGTGGCGGACGTGGTCGGCGTGGATATCGAAGCCGTCAACTTCGCGGCCGAATACAAGGACCGCGTCTTCGCCGAATTCCTGCGCGAATACCAGGCCGGCCGTACGCCCAATCCCGATGTGCTGTGCAATGCAGAGATCAAATTCAAGGCTTTCCTGGATCATGCCGTGGCGCTGGGCGCCGACCTGATCGCCACCGGCCACTACGCACGCGTGCGTCAAAACGACGGCGGCCGCTTCGAGTTGCTCAAGGCGCTCGACGCCAGCAAGGACCAAAGCTATTTTTTGCATCGCTTGAATCAGAACCAGCTTTCCCGCACTTTATTCCCACTGGGCGAGATTCAGAAAACCGAAGTGCGCAAGATCGCGCAGGATCTGAAACTGCCGAACGCAGCCAAAAAGGATTCCACCGGCATCTGCTTCATCGGCGAGCGGCCATTCCGCGACTTCCTGAATCGTTACCTGTCGCATCAGCCAGGACCGATGAAGACGGCTGACGGCAATGTCGTCGGGGAACATATCGGACTCAGTTTTTATACCCTGGGACAACGCAAGGGCATCGGCCTGGGCGGCGTCAAGGCCTATCAGAACAGCGACGGCGGCAGCGAACCGTGGTACGTCGCGCGCAAGGACATCGCCAGCAATACGCTGTATATAGTGCAAGGCCACGATCATCCCTGGCTGCTGACACCCGAACTGCGTGCCGCCCAGGTCAGTTGGGTAGCCGGCGAAGCGCCCGGCCTGGCGGCGCTGAGCGCCAAGACACGCTATCGGCAGGCCGACATGCCCTGCCGCTTTGAAAGCGCCCCCGCGGACTTCGCGCTGCGCTTCGACGCGCCGCAATGGGCCGTGACGCCCGGCCAGTCCGCGGTGTTGTACGATGGCGACGTCTGCCTCGGCGGCGGCATTATCGAAACGGCTTCCTGAAAGCCGTTTTTTTATTCCCGCTTCCCCTCGAATATTTCTCTTTGGCAACACTACTTTCCGGCAATCGATAAAAAGACTTGCAATCGACCTTCAAATCAACAATAATCTAAATAGGAATTGTTCGTATTTACCTGAAGGAGAGTAGTCATGGAGTCCACCGATCGTGAAACAGACCGTGTAACACCATCCGCCAGAACGTCCAGCAGCACGCCTATCAACCGCATCAAGAGCCAGGATCTGTTCCAGAAAATGCGCGAACTGGAAATCGATCACGGCGGCCGCATTTACAAATTGCGTCTGACCCAGTTGAACAAGCTTATTTTGACGGCATAGGAAGCGCAGGACGTAATCAGGTTCAGAACGGAAGCAGTAATGAGAGCCAGCCAAGGATGCAGTTCGTCGCCTAGCCAGCCCTGAAACTCGACAGGAGAGTTTGATGGCAATCGACACAACGAATCCGGCTTTCACGGAACCGCACGACGCCGCGGCCCGACCAGAATTATTAGTTTCGGCGGTATTGCATTTGATGTCGCATTACACAGCCAATTTGCAGGAGCGGCACGGTTGCGTGAAATTGGCCTCCGTCATCGAGCGGCATTTGAAAGCTCTGGCGGATTTGCCGAGCCTGGCGCCGGTACTGAGGACAACGTGCCGGCAATTGTCGGAACAGTGGGCCGCGGTAGTCGAACGAACGATGCCGCAACCCGAAAAATTTACACTGCTTGCCCGGATCATGTCGGGCAGCCGGTCAACATAGAAATTTGAAGTTTTTCATACAGGAATGCCATGATTGTCTGCGTCTGCAATAATGTATCCGAAGGAAGAATTCATCAGGCAGTCCGGGATGGCGCCACATCGATGGCGGAACTGCGCAACGATCTCGGCGTCGCCAATAATTGCGGGAAATGCCATTCCTGCGCCAAGCATGTCCTCAAGGAATGCCTGAGCCAGGGCCAAGGCAGTGCGGTCCATCATCATTCGATACAGGCCATATCGTTTGTGCAGAACAGCTTCACCGCATAAGAATCGCCATGAATGCAATATCAATGCCCTCCACCCAGATGCCGCTTTCGCCTATGAATGTCTGGAAACAAGTTAAACGCATCGGCCCGCTCGGCGCCATCATCCTCCTCCACCTGGCTTTTTTCTACGCGCTGCAAAGCGGCCTGATCAAGAAGGCCTCGACGCTGGTGCCCAAGGAAGTCTTTGCAACCCTCATTACGCCGGAACGCGCGCCCGAACCGGAGCCGCCGAAGGAACAGCCGAAACCGAAACCGAAGACCGTTCCCATCGTCAAGAAAACGGTAGCGCCGCCGCTGCCGGTGCCGGTCGTCCAGGAACCTTCGCCTACCGCCGTGACCGCGCCGCCGGCGCCGCCGCAACCTGCCGTGCCTGCCGCCGCAGCCACACCGGAACCGTCGCCGGCGCCGGCCGCGCCAGCCGCCCCGCGCACGATTACATCCGGCGTGGAGTATATTCAAAAGCCGCAGCCGGAATATCCGGCCGCTTCCAAGCGCATGGGTGAAGCCGGCCAGGTTCTGCTGCGTGTGCTGGTGAACGACAAGGGCCGCTCCGAAAGCGTGCAGATTCAGAAATCGTCGGGCTTTCCGCGACTTGACGAAGCAGCCCGGCAAGCAGTCCAGCGGGCGCGCTTCAAGCCCTACACGGAAGACGGCAAACCGGTGCCGGTGTACGCCATCGTGCCGATCGGATTTCAGCTCGACAATTAATTCATTCAACATATTCAACACATATCAAGGGAATCATCATGGAAATTAGTCCGTATGGCTTGGAGAGCCTCTGGGTTCAAGGCGACATCATTACCAAGGGGGTTGCCGTTCTGCTGGTCGCCATGTCGATCGCATCCTGGTACGTCATACTGACGAAGGCGATCTCGCTGGTTCGCCTGAACCGCGCCGGCAATGCGGCCGGCCATCAGTTCTGGGACACCACCAGCGTGCATGAAGGCGTTGCCACACTGGGAAACGATAACCCGTTTGCCGACGTCGCCAAGGCCGGCGTCAGCGCGATGAGCCACCACAATGCCCATCAAGGCCATCTGCACGATCAACTGTCGGTCAGCGACTGGATCACGCTGTCCCTGCGCCAGGCCATCGACGACGCTTCCGCCAAGCTGCAGACCGGCATGGCCGTGCTGGCGTCGGTCGGCTCCACTGCACCGTTCGTCGGCCTGTTCGGCACGGTGTGGGGTATTTACCATGCGCTGGTCGCCATCGGCACTTCCGGCCAGGCCAGCATCGACAAGGTGGCCGGCCCGGTCGGTGAATCCCTGATCATGACGGCGCTGGGTCTGGCGGTCGCGATCCCGGCAACCTTCGGCTACAACGCCCTGGTACGCGGCAACAAGAGCACCATCGCCAAGCTGAATAAATTCGGTTTCGACCTGCACGCCCTGTTCGTCACCGGCGCACGTTCCGTGACCGAAGCGAACGAAAAAAGCGGCAAGAAAAACCCTACGCTGACGGCAGTCGG
Source organism: Herbaspirillum sp. (assembly GCA_036499085.1). GTDB lineage: Bacteria > Pseudomonadota > Gammaproteobacteria > Burkholderiales > Burkholderiaceae_D > Herbaspirillum. The sequence goes on from DASYEK010000087.1 coordinate 29,841, forward strand.
AGGCATCTGATATGGCAATGGGATCTCTGTCGGATAGCGAAGACGACTTCAATCCGGAAATCAATACGACGCCGCTGGTCGACGTCATGCTGGTGCTGCTGATCATTTTCATCATGACCATCCCGGTCATGAATCATGCCGTCAAGATCGACCTGCCCCGCGCCAGCGACCAGCCTGACGAAGTCAAGCCGCAGAACATCAATCTGTCGATCGATGCGGACGGCAAGGTCTACTGGGATGCGGAAGTGGTCGACATGAACGAACTGAACCTGCGCATCGCTTCGGCGGCGCAGAAACAGCCGCAACCGGAACTGCACCTGCGCGCCGAACGCACCACGCAATACGAGAAAGTGGCGCAAGTCATGGCCGCGGCCCAGACCGGCGGCCTGAGCAAGATCGGCTTTGTGACGGAGCCGAAGAAGTAAGCCTTCGCTTGAACCTTCGCATATCGGCATGTCGGCGGCATCGATATGCCGGATCGAAATAGACCAGATAGCCTCCCGATCGGAGGCTATTTTTTTTGCCCTGTCGAAATGAAATTGCGAATGATTCCTGCTAATTGATAATGAATTTATCGCGGCGCTGCGCTATGATTCCGCCATTCCTGCACAGCAAGATCCCTGTTCGGCCTGCATAACGCGCCGGATCCCGTCACCAACATTTACAGAGGCTCTCATGCAAGGCGACCCATCCGTCATCAAGCTGCTCAATGCACAGCTCACCAACGAACTCTCCGCGATCAATCAATATTTCCTGCATGCCCGCATGTACAAGCACTGGGGCCTCGAAAAAATCGCCAAGAAGGAATACGAAGAATCCATCGGCGAAATGAAACATGCCGACAAGCTGATCGACCGCATCCTGATGCTCGACGGCCTGCCGAACCTGCAAGCGCTGCATAAATTGATGATCGGCGAGAATACGCCGGAAATGCTCAAAAGCGATCTGGCATTGGAAAGAGCCGCGCAAGCCACCGTCAAGGAAGGCATTGCGACAGCGGAAAAAGCGAGCGATTATATTTCGCGCGATTTGCTGAAAGTGATCCTGGACGATACGGAAGAACATATCGACTGGCTGGAAACGCAATTGGACCTGATCGACAAAATCGGCCTGCCGAATTACCTGCAAGCGCAAATCATCGACAGCGGAGACAATTAAGCCGGCATCGGTATTCAGGGGCGGCATTTGCCGCCTGAATGAAAAAGGGCGCGGATCACTGATCCGCGCCCTTTTTCATTTTTGCGATACCTGTCCGATATAAGGCTTCAACCGGTTTCAATCCGGTCTCGAACCGTTCCCGCCGGCACCGTGATATGTCCTACTGCGGCACCGTGTCCTTGAAGGATTGCCGTTCCGACAATTTATCCAGCAATTTGGCCAGTTCCGGATAATCTTCGCGCCAGGTCAGCTCCGGAAAGCGGAAACTCAGCCAATCCAGCGCACAGCCGGTCGCCACGTCCGCCAGGGAATAATGGATGCCGACGCAAAACGGCTTGTCGCCCAGGCCTTCCGACATCGCTTTCAAGGCGACGTCGATCTTGCCTTGCTGACGCTTGATCCACGATTCGTCCTGCTTGGCGGCAGGCCGCATTTTTTCCCGGCGCAGCAGGGAACCTGCATCCTGCAGGCCATCTGCCAGCGCTTCCCAGCATTTGACTTCGGCCCGCTCGCGGCCGCTGACGGGAATCAGCTTGCCGACCGGGGTCAGAATATCGAGGTATTCGACAATGACGCGCGAATCGAACATCGCACCGCCATCGTCCATCATCAGGCAAGGCACTTTACCCAGCGGGTTCGATTGCTGGATCAGCGTAGTCGCGCTCCACGGATCTTCCAGCACGAGATCGTAATCGATCTTTTTCTCGGCCATGACGATACGGACTTTACGGACATACGGGCTACCAAGAGAGGCAATTAGTTTCATAATATCCAGAATAACAATTCGGCTGCGATTATAGCATTGGCGCCCCGCCCCAGATGCGGCTTTGGGGCGCCGCCGCCACACTGTGCGGAACAATCGTGCAACAGCGGGGCGGATGGTAAAATCCCGTCTTTGTCTGCCGCATCATTCTCTTCCACCTCCTCCTTATTTGCCGATCATGTCCCTTACCGCTCTTTCCGCCCTGTCCCCGCTCGATGGCCGCTACGCCGCCAAAACCGACAAGCTGCGCCCGATCCTGTCCGAAGCCGGTTTCATGCATCATCGGGTCAAGGTGGAAATTGCATGGCTGCAAGCCTTGTCCGAAGCTGGCGTAGCAGAGATCAAGCCGTTTTCGGCCGCCGCCACGGCCCTGCTGGACAAGATCGCCGCCGATTTCACCGAGGCCGACGCGGCCCGCATCAAGGAAATCGAAGCGGTCACCAATCATGACGTCAAGGCGGTCGAGTATTGGCTGAAGGAAAAAGTCGCGGCCGACGCCGAATTGCTGGCGGCATCCGAATTCATCCATTTCGCCTGCACCTCGGAAGATATCAACAACACTTCGCACGGCATGATGCTCAAGGCCGCGCGCGACAACGTCGTGCTGCCCGCGCTGCAAGCCGTGATCGACAAGCTGGTCGAAATCGCCCACGCCAATGCCGCCGTGCCGATGCTCTCGCGCACCCACGGCCAGCCGGCCAGCCCGACCACGCTCGGCAAGGAAATCGCCAATGTCGTGGCGCGGCTGCAGCGCGCCGCCGCCCGCATCCGCAATGTCGAAATCCTCGGCAAAATGAACGGCGCCGTCGGCAATTACAATGCGCACCTGAGCGCCTACCCGGAAATCGACTGGCCTGCCTTCTCGAAAACCGTCATCGAGCAGCGCCTCGGCCTGGTCTTCAATCCCTACACCATCCAGATCGAACCGCACGACTACATGGCCGAACTGTTCGACGCCACCGCGCGCGCCAACACCATCCTGCTGGATCTGAACCGCGACATCTGGGGTTATATTTCGGTCGGCTATTTCAAGCAGCGCACCAAGGCAGGGGAAATCGGCTCCTCGACCATGCCGCACAAGGTCAATCCGATCGACTTCGAGAACTCCGAAGGCAACCTGGGCATGGCCAACGCCGTGCTCAAGCACATGGCGGAAAAGCTGCCCGTATCGCGCTGGCAGCGCGACCTGACCGATTCGACCGTGCTGCGCAATATCGGCGTCGGCTTTGGCTACAGCGTGCTGGCCTATGACAGTTGCCTGCGCGGCCTGAACAAGCTGGAAGTCAATCCGGCCCGCCTGGCCGAAGACCTGGACCTGACTTGGGAAGTGCTGGCCGAACCGGTGCAGACCGTCATGCGCCGCTACGGCATCGAGAACCCGTACGAGCAATTGAAGGAACTGACGCGCGGCAAGGGCATTTCCAGGGAAGCGCTGCGCAAGTTCATCGAAGGCCTGGACATGCCTCAGGAAGCGAAACTGCAATTGCTCGCGCTCACGCCCGACAATTACATCGGCTACGCGACCGCATTGGCCAACGCCATTTGACGGCATCCGAACAACCGCCGCCGAACCTGTCACGGAAGCCGCGCCGATGAGACAATTCTCCAAAAAGAAGTACGGCGGCGTCGCGATCCTGCTGCATTGGCTGATCGCGCTGATGATCATCTGCACATTCACCCTGGGCCTGGTGATGGTGAATATTCCCGGGCTGACGCCAACCAAGCTGAAATACGTTTCCTGGCACAAATGGAGCGGCGTCACCATCCTGGCGCTGGCCTGCATCCGATTGCTATGGCGCCTGACGCATGCCGCCCCGCCCTACCCGGCCGGCATGCCGCGCTGGCAGATCGGCGTCGCGCACCTGACGCATTTCCTGCTTTACCTGCTCATCTTCGCGGTGCCGTTGAGCGGCTATTTCTATACACTTGCCGCGGGCGTGCCGGTGGTCTATCTCGGCCTGTTTCCACTGCCGGTCCTGATCGGGCCGCACCCCGAACTGAAGGCCGCCTTGAAGCTGACGCATTATGTGCTGAACATGACGCTGCTGGCTTTCGTCTGCCTGCACGTGCTGGCGGCGCTGAAACACCATTTCATCGACCGCGACGACATCATGAAACGCATGCTGCCTTAGAGGTTCTTGCAAAATCAAGATGGCCAGGCGCGCCGAGGCAGGCAGTGCCATTGCACGGCAAGGAGAAGCAACGCCGCCAGCTTGATTTTTGCAACCGCCGCTTAATCTTTTCATACCGAGGATCGCCATGAAACCGCTTCGCATACTGCTCGCCGCCATCGCGGCATTCTCGATACCTGCATCGGCATCGGCGGCTCCGCTCAAGACCGACGCCGCCAAAAGCAGCATCACCATCACCTTCAAGCAGATCGGCGTGCCGGTCGAAGCCAGGTTCAGGAAATTCAATGCGCTGATCGATTTCGATGCGGCCAGGCCGGAAGCCGGCAAGGCCGGCGTCGATATCGACATCGCGGGCTTCGATCTTGGCGATCCGGAGTACAACCAGGAAGTCATGAAAAAAGACTGGTTCAACGCCGCCCAATTTCCCAAGGCAAGCTTTACCGCCGGCAGCATCAAGGCGGCGGGCCCGGGCAAATTCGACGTCGCCGGCAAGCTGACCATCAAGGGCAAGAGCGCCGACGTGAGCTTCCCCCTGACCGTCAGGAAAGACGGCGCAGCGCAGGTGTTCGATGGCGTCCTGCCGATCAAAAGGCTGGCCTATAATATCGGCGAAGGCGATTGGAAAGATACCAGCACCGTCGCCGATGAAGTCGTGATCAAATTTCATATTGTCGCCGCGCCCTGATCCAGACGCGATCGTTGTTTTCGTCGTTCATATCGCCCTGCTTCAGCTTCATCCGCTTACAAGGACTTTGCCATGAAAACTCGCCTGATTGCGCACGTCGCCGCCCTATCCCTGCTGGCCGCCGCGCCGGCATTCGCCGCGGACACCTATACCATCGATCCGACCCATACCTATCCGAGCTTTGAAAGCGACCATATGGGCATCTCTGTATGGCGTGGCAAATTCACCAAGTCCAGCGGTGAAATCACACTGGATCCGGCCGCCGGGACCGGCTCGATGACAATCAGGATCGACGCCGCATCGATGGACTTCGGCAACGAGGCGCTGAACAAACGCACCAAGGCGGCCGATCTGTTCGACACCGCGAAATTTCCGGACGCGACCTACAAAGGCACGTCGGTCAAGTTTGACGGCGACAAGCCGATTTCGGTCGATGGCGAGCTGACCTTGCATGGCGTCACCAAGCCGCTGACGCTGACCATCAACAAATTCACCTGCGTGACCGACGGCCTGACCAAGCGCCAGCGCTGTGGCGCCGATGCCAGCACCGAATTCAGTCGCGCCGATTTCGGCATCAATTACGGCATTCCCAAGTTCTCGCCCCACGTAAAGCTGGCGATCCAGGTGGAAGCCATCAAGACCAATTAATCGGAAACCGCCCTCCATGTCCCTCGCAGATATTCGCAAAGATTACAGCCGCATGAGCCTGACTGAAGCCGATCTGGTCGACGACCCGATCGCGCAATTCTCGATCTGGTTCCAGCACGCACTGGATGCGCAAATCCCGGAAGCGAATGCAATGTGCCTGAGTACCGTGGGACCGGAAGGCCGGCCGTCGTCGCGCATCGTGCTGATCAAGAATATCGATGCACGCGGCTTCGACTGGTTTACCAATTACGACAGCCAGAAAGGCAAGGAGCTGACGGCCAATCCCTACGCAGCCCTGCTGTTTCACTGGATCGAGCTGGAACGCCAGGTGCGCATCGAGGGAAAAGTGGAACGCGTGCCGGATGCGGAAAGCGTAGCGTACTTCAACAGTCGCCCATTGCTGAGCCGGCTGGCCGCGGTGGCGTCCGCGCAAAGCGCGCCGGTTGCGGACCGCGCGGCACTTGAACAGCAGTTACTGGACGTGGGAAATACCTACGGCGACAAACCCGTGCGTCCGCCGCATTGGGGCGGTTATCGCCTGGTGCCGGATCGCCTGGAGTTCTGGCAAGGCCGCCGCTCGCGCTTGCATGATCGCATTGTCTATCAGCTTGAGGCGGATGGCACGTGGCGGAAACAGCGTCTCCAGCCTTGAAATTATTTTGCTTGTTCGCTGAATAATTCCTGGAATTTGGCCACCTTCGGCGCCACGACAAACGCGCAATATCCTTGCAGCGGATGATTCTCGAAATAGTTCTGATGATAGGCCTCTGCCGTGAAATAGGCCGCGACCGGACTTAGCTCGGTCACGATAGGCGCGTCCCATACGCAAGCCATTTCAGCAATCACCTGGCGGGCGGTATCGAGTTGTTCCGGCGCATCGTAATAAATGACCGAACGATATTGCGTGCCGACATCGTTGCCTTGCCGGTTCGGCGTGGTCGGGTCATGGATCGTGAAGAAAATCTCCAGCAGTTGGCGATAGGAAATGACGTCCGGATCATAGGTCAGCTTGACGACCTCGGCATGGCCGGTCGTGCCGGTGCAGATCTGCTCATAGCTGGGGTTATCGACCTTGCCGCCGGCATAGCCGGACTCGACAGCCGTCACGCCCTTGACCTGCTTGTAAACCGCTTCCGTACACCAGAAACATCCGCCGCCCACGATTGCCGTCGCCATGCGCTACTCCAAAGATAGATTCCAGCCTCAAACTTTAACGCAAAACCGCCCTTTATATGGGAGAATTTGGCCAAATACAGACTTCCACACCGATTTTCGATTCGACAGGCAATAGATGCACATACGTTCACCGCGCGCGTTATCCCGGGAATTCGATGCGACCCAGTTTCGCCAGGCGCTGTCGCAATTTGCGACCGGCGTCACCATCATCACCACGCGCCTGGCGGACGGCAGCTTTCTGGGCCTGACAGCGAGTTCCTTCAATTCGGTCTCGCTGGAGCCGCCGCTGGTGTTGTGGAGCCTGGCCAACACATCCAATTGCCTCGATGCGTTCAGCGGCAATTCGCATTACGTCATCAATGTGCTGGGCGGGCAGCAAGTGGAACTGGCGGAGCGTTTCGGCAAGCGCAGGACCAATAAATTCGAAGGCATCGATTACCAGTTGTCCCGCACCGGCTTGCCAATTTTGACGGGTGCCGCCGCATGGTTCGAATGCCATAATCGCAGCCGTTATCCGGAAGGCGATCACGTCATTTTTGTCGGCGAAGTGGAACACTGCGAAGCGGATCCGCAAACCGGCCTGGTGTTCCATGAGGGGAAATTCGTGAAGACGACCGACGTTTGAAAAACCGCGTCGTCCACCGATACACCATCCAATCAAAACGGGGCAGCAGGCCCACATAAGCAAAAACCCGCCACGCGGCGGGTTTTTGCAACGCATCAACGCTTCAACGTCTATCAGAATCTGTAGCCAACCGACAGGAAGGTCACCAGCGGGTCGATCGTCAGCGACGTTTTCGCCTTGACAGTTGGACCTGGCGTGATACCGGTGATATCCGCATCGGTCTTCAATGGAATATAGGAAACCGACAAGGCAACGGACCAGTTTTTATCGAAATTATATGTCGCGCCTATATTGGCGACCGGCGCCCACGAAGAACTCAGATCCGCAGTGGCGGTACCGGTACCGCTGGTCAACTGGTTTTGCAACGATTGACTCAGCTTCACATCCGAGTACCAGACATAAGTGACGCCCGCGCCGATGAACGGACGGAACTTGCTTTCGGCGTCGCCGAAGAACCATTTGGCCACAATCGCCGGACTCCACTGTTTGGCACTGCCCAGTTCGCCCAGGCCGCTGAGCGTACCGGTGCCGTTCAGCTTGAATTTCGGCGGTACGCCCATGTCGGCGGTGACCGCAAAGTTATCGGTAAAGAAGTGGGTCAACGCCAAGCCTACAGTATCGGAATCCTTGACCGTGGCGCCGCTGCCGGTAAATGTATGCTGCACCGGCGATGTGGTTTGCAGCGGATCGCTGGAGTCGTTCGGGGAAAAATGGAACCAACCCAGGTTGACGACGTTGCTGCCGGCGCTTTGCGCGGCGGCAGGCAAAGAAAAAGCCGCGAATACGGACAGGGCGGCGGCGCAGGATACAGCTTTGAATGTTGATGTCATTTATTTGTCTCCAAAATATTTTGGTGGGCC
>DASYEK010000088.1:0-18644 GCA_036499085.1 Herbaspirillum sp.
TGGACTGAACCCCTCGGGCTGGACCAATCGGGTCTCAAATTTTAAGCCGCTTGCCGAGCGAGTTGTGCTTCGAATTTATTGGGTGATTGATAGCCTAACGCAGAATGCATGCGCCGTTCGTTGTAAATCTGTTCGATGAAATACGGTAACCTATTGACCACGTCGCGAAACGTCTCAAAGCCGGCCAGATAAACTTCCTCTACCTTCAAGGTCTTCATAAAGCTCTCCGCTTGCGCATTATTGTAAGGGTTCGCCGGCGCACTCATCGAACCGATCAAACCGAACTGCGCCAACGCATCACGATACAGCCTACTGGCATATTGGCACCCTCGATCGGTGTGATGAATGCAGGTGCCTTCCGCCGGCTGCCTTGCAGTGTAAGCGGCATTCAATGCGGCTAATGCCAGCGGCGTATCGATCTGCTGCGACAAGGCATAGCCAATCACTTTACGGCTACATGCATCGAGAATGACGGCCAGATAAACGAATCCCGAGGCAACGCGGATGTATGTAATATCAGCGACCCAAACGCGGTCCGGCTCCGTCGGGATGTTGTTGCGATACAGGTTCGGATACACGCACAAATCAGCCTCGAAACCTTTTGCCGGTTTGAAGCGGCGCCGCCTGTGAGCATGCAAGCTATAGGTCTTCATGATTCTGGCAACGCGCTTGTGATTGATCACATGGCCTCGTGCTTTGAGTTCCAGCGTCACCCGGCGATAGCCGTAGCCGGGGAATTCGTCATGGATGTCGTCGATCATGCCGACCAAAGCCAGGTCATCAGTCTGCCGTTCGGCCGCGCTTGGCCGGTAATAGTAGGTGCTTCGAGGAAGGTCGATCACTTGGCATCCCCGTCGAATGGAACAGGCCTGGGGCCGCTGACGATCGATGATGTCTCGTTGTCGCTCACGAGCCGCAGTCGGGGTGTTTTTTTAAGGAGGTCAAGCTCCATTGTGAGCTGCCCAACCTTGCGTTCCAAGGCAGCAATGTGGGCCTCGTATTCAGCCACGGTCGCAGCGGCGGCTTCTTCCAGATCCAGCTCGCCGCGATCAAACTGTGTCAGCCACATCTGCATGAGATTGGCTGACAGGTTGTGTGCTTTCAACGCCTCTCGGCGTCCGACTTTGCCACTGCGAATATCGCTGCAGACCTGAATTTTAAATTGCAGGCTATGCCGCCGATATGGTCCTCTGACTGACATGGTGTCGCTCCTCTTATGAAGGCTCGACAAGCGTATCACTTCATCTCGCTACCCTGGTCCAGCCCGAGGGGTTCAGTCCATAAAGTGGGTCAGTTTTCAATGCAAAACAACATGGGTCAATTTGCATGCAAATCATTGCTTAATGTTAGATGCTAAGCAATATAAGGCTTTCGGGGGGGGGCAGTGGCATCTATCTGTCCCCGCTCCTAGTCATGCTATTTGCAATGTTGCAGCGGTCTAGATGGGATATTTTGAGGACCACATGCAAATTGAGATATGCGAAGACATGGAATGCGCTTCACAAACAATTCATTTCCTAATCGTCTTTTTTGCAAACAATAGGTGTCTTAACATGTCGAATTAAATCCAGACCATTGCGACTTATCGGCAGCAACGGGCTTGATGACCTGCCTGATTTTTTCGGACCAAGCTAATCTGGGATAGCTCCGGTTAATAAATCTTTCATCACCTTCTTGCTAAACGCTTCTGGGATTTCGTAGTTCAGGCTTGAATGTGGCCTTCCCGAATTGTAATGTGTACGCCAATCTTCGATGACGACCTTGGCTTCGATCCGGTTACGAAACCATTCCATGGCCGGGCATTCGCCTCGAAATTCGCCATTAAAACTTTCTGTAGTGCCGGTATGCCAAGGCTTGCCAGGATCAATCAACGCCAACTCGATTGCCTGTCCCGTTACCCATTTCAGCAAAGCACGGCTTACAAACTCCGGGCCATTGTCACTTCGTAGATAACGCGGTTCCGTTGAGTGACAGTTGATATGTTTTTTATATAACGTCCAAATAAGAAATCCGGCCAATGTGCCGGATTTCTTATTTATTAACTTTCAAATTTATCGTTCTATAAGTTGCGCAGGTATTGCGTTGAGAATCCAACATTCCTGATGTATATACAAAATATCGATATGTTTTTCATACCGCGTAACAGATGCATCTAAATTAGCTTTATTTGTTGGGGTCGGATTTTGACGATGCGCCGCATCTGCATCTTCCCAACGCTTTCGCAATGTTGGCGTATCATGAAAAGCCTGCATCTTACCTCTCTTGTTCGCAATATTTGCGTGTGTCCCCGCATATTTATACGAATCAATGATGGTAAATTTTCCATCGCCGTCCACATCGGTAGGATTCTGAAACCACTTAAAAGCATATAGCAGAAACAAATTTGCTGGCCATTGCTGCTGTCCCGTTACAAGTGTTTCAGATGTTGAACGACTAACGCTCTCATGTAAGTTTGTTGCGCCAATGAATATAACTTGAGGGTCATCTGGCTTCTTGCTGCCGGCTCCAATATAGTTAAAAATGCCGGCATAACATTGGCCGAGATAGATCACTGCCAATTTCAAATTGGGAGATTCCTTGATCCCCTTTAAAAGCGCATCTGGCGTGATAACAGGGAGAGCATCTAATCCATCAGGGCCTCCATGACCGGTAACAAACATCACCAAATTGTCATGCGAATTGTTTGCTTGGTCAGTGAGAAAATCCTGCGAGGTCTTTACTGTGCATGCTGAAGCTGTACCACTTTTAATGAAGTTTTCAACAGAGGTACGATCTGAACCATCTACATAAATATCAATATCTACGATATTTATACCGGCGCTTTCTAAGCATGTCAGGCCAAAAGCGAGGTCTTGAATATGGCGCGTATCTGCATCACCATTTGCGGATAAAAACAGAACCCACCGCGTCCTACCACCAATTAAGCTCATTGTTATTTTAATATTTTAGGTATTTGCGGAAAGCTTCTATACGCGCATGTTGCTGAGCGAATCAGGCTTACGCACATCCGAAAAATAGAAAAGCTCATCAATTTCGAGAGAATCACCACTAGCTGCAACTTCTTGCAGCACCTCTCCTCGATCACTCAATTCAAAGACGCCTGTACTCGTCTTCAGATAATAAGCTGCTTCACTGCCGGCCTTATGAACCTCAGTTTTGAATAGAAGCCACTCCCCCATATTTACGCATTCTTTTACAGAGTCATCTATGTCTGGAAGTTCCGCAGCTAGAATTTCATGCAGTTTCATTTCATTCTCCCAATTTGATTCTTACTCAGCCTATTCGCCACATTTGATAACGTGTGGACGCAAATAATGACGACAACTCGCTATGGCTTGGTAAGAGACTCGGTTTTAAATTAACGCCATAAATAGCTCGTCGAAGGACAAACAGCTTAAGCGCCATGAGGCGCTAAATTCTATGGACTTTTGGCGCTCAAAAATATTAGCGACAGATTGCTGCGCTTACATGAGCATTTGACGTTTCGCCACAAGCGTAGCCCGTAGGCATACCAGCGAATATAGCCGAAATATAGCATCAAACGCAGAATAGATAGTATCTACAGCGCAGAAAACTGTCGTTTTCTGTTGTGTGTATGCCTGTATACCAATAGAAATTGGTTTTTGTAGCAAATAAGCCAGCCCATCAAAAAGTCAAGTTGAATACCAAACTTTTGATTTAAAAGGAAATTTCTTCATAAAGGGCACGAATTTTCTTTTCGGAAATATTTTGTGATATTCCAGTCCCACTAAACCATCGTTGATGTTCCATCGATTGATATCATGCCTAAGCCTGAATTTCCATACCATGGAACAGCAACACGTTTTTTGGATTCAATTCTCAAGGAAGGTTTGCGGCCAGGTTCACGCCAGTATGTGCATCTTTCGCAAGACGAACAAATCGCGCTCAATGTTGGGCAACGACACGGCAACCTTGTGGCATTAAAAATTAAGGCCTTTTTCATGTATGAACAAAGCTTCAAGTTCTATCAAGCAGAGAACGGCGTTTGGCTAATCGAGCACGTTCCCGCTTCTTTCTTTATGCCACATTCCTAAGCACGAGTGTCAGGCCCCCAGCAGCGAACAACTCAAGGAAATGGTTTTCTTAGTCTAAGCTGTATGAGGGAAATCTCTGCCAAGAAAGCCTGTTACAGCCAGATGAAATGCCATAAAAGTAAGCCGCTCAGAAAATCTCATCTTTCGCGGCAAAAGCCAAAATAATCTCAACTTTCGCGTCAAATCATCTCATCTTTTATGGCAACGCCATCACTAAGCTATTGATACACGCAGTTTAAAAATCCACCTTTTATGTCACTCCACGTTCATCGTTGAGCGACACGGAAATTGAGATCCTTGCCAGGAAATGAGAGATTTTTGCCGCTATAGGTGAGACTACGGATAAAGCCCCGGGCCGCCAAGATCGGTGGGCGGCGGGCGGGGCGCTGGTTCCGCGGCGGTACCCGCATGAAAACTTTGCAACTATGTCCCCCACAGGCAGGTCTACAGTCTTATATCTGAGGGGAATCAGGCCCGATCCGATTCTTCACGTTCGTCAATTCATATAAAGTACAACGAGACATGAACGCCATTCATCCCGCCGGTACCAATTCCGAAGAACTGGAAAACAGCATCTACGCCAAGGTCGCATGGCGCCTGATGCCGTTCCTGTTTATCTGCTATGTCGCGGCCTACCTCGACCGCGTCAACGTCGGCTTCGCCAAGCTGCAGATGCTCAATGATTTGCAATTCAGCGAAACCATCTACGGCCTCGGCGCCGGCATTTTCTTTATCGGCTATTTCCTGTTCGAAGTGCCGAGCAATATCATCATGCATCGCGTCGGCGCCCGAGTCTGGATCGCCCGCATCATGATTACGTGGGCCGTGCTGTCCGCCGCGACCATGTTTGTGACCACGCCGACCATGTTTTATGTGGTCCGCTTCCTGCTCGGCGTTGCCGAAGCCGGATTCTTCCCGGGCATCGTCCTGTATCTGACATATTGGTTTCCCGCCGCCCGGCGCGGCCGCATGAATGCGCTGTTCATGATCGGTATTCCGATTGCCGGCGTGGTCGGCGGCCCGCTATCCGGATGGATCATGACCTACCTTGCCGGCACGCACGGCTGGAGCGGCTGGCAATGGCTGTTCCTGCTGGAAGCCGTTCCATCGCTGATTCTGGGCCTGCTCACCCTGCTCTACCTGCCAAACAATATCCGCACGTCCAAATGGCTGTCCGATAGCGAAAAAGAGCTGCTCGCCGCAAATATCGCGAGAGACAGCGGCGGCGGCAAAGCCGAAACCGTCGGCAGCGCGTTTTCCAACCCCAAGGTCTGGCTGATGGCGGCCATCTATTTCTGCTGCATGATGGGCCTGTATGGCATCAGCTTTTATCTGCCGACGCTGGTGAAGGCATCCGGCGTCAAGAATGCGCTCGATGTGGGATTGCTGACCGCCATTCCCTATACCTGCGGCGTGATCGCCACCTTGCTGGTTGCGCGCAGCGCCGACCGCATGCGCGAGCGCCGCTGGCATTTCGCCGTCGCAAGCGCGCTGGGCGGCCTCGGTCTGTTCTTGAGCACCGTCTATGGCGACAACGTCACGCTGGCGCTTTGCGCGCTGTCGCTCGGCACCGCCGGCATGCTGTCGACCATGCCGGTGTTCTGGACCTATCCCAGCGCCATCCTGGGCGGGGTGGCCGCCGCCGCCGGCATCGGCCTGATCAACTCAGTGGGCAATCTTGCCGGCTTCGTCAGCCCGTCGATTATCGGTTGGCTCAAGGATGTCACCGGCAGCACCAACGCGGGAATGTATTTTGTCGCCGGCGCATTGGTGCTGGGCGCGTTGTTGGCGTTGCTGCAACCGCGGGCGCTGGTCAATCGCTGAACGTCGTCGATTGCCGGCAACGGAAGGCCCGGGACGACAATCTCGCCCCCGCGGCAAACGACTCCCCCACTATTGCAAAACGCAATTCCATCTATACCGATAGCCATGTTTACAAGGTAAGGCGCTTGGCCCACAGTCTCCTGGATTCAAAAAATCGATAAATCGCACCGGCGGCAACAGACCGCCGGCTTGGAACGATTACACAGGAGACAACCATGAGCTCGACAGCAACATTCGCCACAAGTGGCGAGCCCGGCGGCCGCACTGTCAATGTCACCCATCTGATCGACGGCATGCGCTTTACCAGGATGCAATGGCTCGTCGTCGCGCTATGCGCGCTGGTCGGGCTGCTGGATGGCGCCGACACGCAATCGATCGGCGTCACGGCGCCCTTCATTGCCGAAACGATGGGCATGAAAATCAGCGCCTTCGGTCCGGTATTCGCCGCCTCGCAGCTGGGCGCCGCACTCGGGGCGCTGACCTTCGGCTCGCTGGCGGACCGCTACGGCCGCAAGCCGATGCTGGCCGTGGCCATTGCCACCATCGCCATCTTCACGCTGGCCACCGTGCATGTCGCCACGCTGCCGGTGTTGATCGCAGTGCGCTTCCTGGCCGGCATCGGCCTGGGCGGCGCAACGCCGTGCTTCCTGTCGATGACCTCCGATTATTCGCCAAAAAAGCAGCGCGGCACCATCGCTACCATCATCTGGGCCTCGTATCCGCTCGGCGCCGCGCTCGGCGGTTTCATGAATGCCTACATCATCAAGAATTTCGACTGGCGCACCATCTTCTATGTCGGCGGCGCGCTGCCCCTGGCGATCATGCTGATCCTGCTGCTGGCGATGCCGGAATCGGTGCAGTACCTGGCCACGCGCGCCAATACTGCCGACCGCATCCGCAAGATTCTGGCGCGCATGGGCCAGCACTTCGAACAGAGCGATATCCAGTTCGTCGCCGAAGGCAAGAAGATGACGGGCGCGCCGGTCAAGCATCTGTTCACCGATCGCCAGGGGCTGACCACCGTCATGCTGTGGGCCGTGTTCTTCCTGGCGTTCGCCACCACCAACATGATGGTGATGTGGACCCCGACCCTGCTGCACGCCAACGGCTTGGAACGCGCCGCGACCGCCGTGGTGCTGGGCTTCTTCAATCTGGGCGCCTTTATCGGCATGGCCGGCGCCGGGCGCCTGGTCGACAGGCTCGGCCCGGTACGTTCGCTGGGCACCGGCTTCGCGGTCGCGGTGATCGCCGTGGCCGCGCTGGGCAGCGCTACCACCTCCACGTCGGCATCCGCGATCGGCTTTGTGGTCGGCCTGGCCATCGGCGTGGGCGGCGCGGGCGCGATCGCGGTCGCTACCTTGCTGTATCCGGCATCGATCCGTTCGACCGGTATCGGCTGGGGCATGGGCATGGGCCGGCTCGGACAATTCGTTTCGCCGCTGGTCATCGGCGGCCTGCTGACCAGCGGCCTGCCGACCGGCCAGATCCTGATCGCTGCCGCGGCCTATCCCGGCCTGGCGCTGATCTTCGTGCTGCTGCTATGGGTGCGCGAATGGCGCGGCGGCGGCCGGACCGCGCGCGACGCGGCGGCGCCGTAACGTCTATCTGCAACAAGAGCAGTCATCAGGAATAAGGAGAACATCACATGTCGGATACATCCCTTCACGCCGAGCTCGGCGATATTGCCGGCGCGGCGCAACGCCTGGGCGTCGAAGCGCAAGTCGTGGAAGACCTGGTGATCGCCAATCGTATCCTGTACAACCAGCGCGTGGTCGATGCATTCGGCCATGTCAGCCTGCGGCATCCGGCGCGCCCCGGCCGCTTCCTGCAATCGCGCAACCTGGCGCCGGGGCTGGTGAAGGCCGAGGACCTGCTCGAATTCGACCTGGACGGGAAAGCCGTCGACAAGGACGCTCCGCGCCAGTTCCTGGAACGTTTTATCCACGGCGAAATCTTCAAGGCCCGCACCGAAGTCAATGCCGTGGTGCACAGCCATTCACCGACCGTGGTGCCGTTCTCCATTTCCCAGAAAACCTCGCTGCGCGCGGTCTGCCACATGTGCGGTTTCATCGGCACCAAGCCGCCGGTGTTTGAAATCTCCGACGAATTCGGCGACGGCACCGACATCCTGATCCGCTCCTGCGAAATGGGCGCCTCGCTGGCGCGCTCGCTCGGCAAATCGGACATCGTGCTCATGCGCGGCCATGGCTCGACCGTGGTCGGAAAAGGCATCCGCGAAGCGGTCTACCGCGCGGTCTATACCGAGGTCAACGCGTCGACCCAATTGCAGGCGATCCAACTCGGCGATCCGCGCTATCTGACCGAAGCGGAAGCGGCCAGGACCGCGCAAACCATGGACAGCGAAGTGCAGCGCCCATGGGGTCTTTGGCGCAGCCTGGCGCTCGATGCCGCCGGCGCATAAGCCATGCGATAAGGCCAGAGGCAAAACGCCCCGGACTTGCTTCGTCCGGGGCGTGTTTTTGCTGCCCTTGCCTTACAGGCCGCAGCGCGGCATCAGCGCAACTTTCCCGCCGACGACATCGGCGTGACCTTTGGAATCAGCTTGACGCCATCGGGCGATTTCGGCTTCGGCTGCGCCCCAAGATACGCATAGATATCGCGCAGATCCGCATCGCTGAGCACGCCCTCCGCATACGGCGGCATGTCGCCGGTCGGATGCCGCACATAGGCGTTGACGGCTGCAAACGGCACCAGATCGATCGCCACACCCGGTCCGACGCCGCCCTGCCCCACCGTGCCGTGGCACATGTAGCAGCCGTTCTTCTCCCACAACTCGCCGCCGTGCTTGACCTGCGCCGATTGCGCCAACACCGGCCCTGCCGCCGCAGCCATGCCGATCGCGGCAAGAAGGCCACGCACTTGTTTGCTGTTTTTCATGATGGCTCCTAGCGAGGCTGAGTAACGACATCGATCAAGGCCGGCAGGCCGCTCTTGACCACCGCGAGCGCGCGCGCGATGGCCGGCCCCAGTTTGGCCGGATCCGAAATCGGACCTTCGGCCCAGACGCCCATGCTCTTGGCCATCGCGGCGTAATCGATAAACGGCGCTTCGATCCGGGTGCCGATGCGCCAGGTAGTCGGGTCGCGATCGCGCCGCACGCCCATGCGCTGGATATGCATGGCTTCCTGATGCCAGGCACGGTTATTGTGCATGATCGACAGCAGCGGAATCTTGTGATGCGCCAGCGTCCACAGCATCGACGGCACCATCAGCAACTCGCCGTCGGTCTGGATATTGACCGCGATCCGTCCCTCGGATTTGCAGGCCAGCGCTGCGCCGGCGGCCGCCGGCAAGCCATAGCCGATGCCGAAGCCGCCGGAGTTGCCCATGTACTGCTTGTACTCCGTGAATTCCCACAGTTGCTGCGGCCAGTTGCTTTCGAATTGCGCATCCGACACCAGCGACCATTTCGGCTCGTTCTTGATCTTGTCCCAGATTTCCATGCACAGGCGCGCCGTGCTGATGGGGCTGGCGTCCCAGCCGGCCATGGCGCGCTTGCGGGCGCTTTCGTGCATGTCGACAAAGGCGTCGATCATCGGCTGTTTGCGCGCGGCGATCGCGGAATTGCCGTTGCCGATCTCGCGCCTGACCGCCTCGATCAGCGCCGGCAACGTGGCCTGGCCATCCGCGCCGATTGCGATATCGGTCGCCAGATAGCGTTCGACATCGCCGTATGCGGACTTGGAATACAGGAGATTGGTGCCGATCGCCAGCACCTTGGCATCCGGCTTCGCCGTGCGCGAGGACGGCCGGCCCGGCGTATCCGCCACCTTGTTGACCAACGCCCAGACATCACCAACTTCCAGCGCCAGGATGACGTCGGCCTTGGCCAGCAGGGGGCCGCGCCGCGCCGAGTGCTGAAGGTAATGATTGCTCGGAAAATTCATACGGCTGTACAGATCGATCACCGGCGCATTCAGGGCTTCGGCCAGGTTCACCAACAAATCCATGCCTTCCTGATTATGCGCAAGCCGGTCGGCCACGATCACCGGATTGGCGGCTGCGACCAGCGCCTTGGCCACGCGCGCCACGGATGCCGCATCGCCTGCCGGCGGCGCCACCTGAACGCGCTTTGGAATCTTGAGAGACTTGCGATCCTCGACCGGCATTTCCTGCAATTCGGCGTCGGCCACGATCAGCACCGGTTCCATCGGCGGCGTCACCGACAACTGATGCGCGCGCATGAACGACTCGGCGAAATTCTGCAACGAGCCCGGCGCATCGTCCCACTTCACCATGTCGCGTACCGGCGCGCCCATGTCGACCGCCGTATGCATCCATTCCACCCCGGCCCGGCGTTTGGTGGCGTCGACGGTATTGCCGACCAACAGCATCAGCGGCACGCGATCGCACCAGGCGTTGTATATGGCCATCGAGGCATGCTGCAGGCCGACCACCGCATGCACCATCGCCGCCATCGGCTTGCCGGCCATCTTGGCGTAGCCATGCGCCATGGCTACAGCGCCTTCTTCATGGCAGCAGACAATCATTTCCGGCGATTTATTGCCGCCATAATTGGCCAGCGATTCCTGCAGGCCGCGCAGGGATGACGCAGTCATCACGGCAACATATTCCAGATCGGCTTCGCGCATGACATCGATCATGAAGTCGGAACCTGGATCGGCAATATGGCCGGCCTCCACCGGCGGCATCGGGTGGCCGCTCGATCCCATTTTTTCGGCGGCGACGGTGTGCGGCGACGGCCCGGGCGCGGAGCCTGGCGCCGGCGCCGCGTTCTGCGCGGCCGCGTCCGGCGCGACCAGGGCGACCGCGCCGGTTGCAGCGCCGGCGCCGGCAACCAGCGCACCCTTCAAGAAGCCACGTCGGCCGGTTTCCTTTTCTTGCATATCGATCTCCAAAACGTTGATGGCGAGGCGCCGCGCCAATCGACACGGTGCGGCTGGTACACCTGAACGAAAAGCTAGGCGCTGAAAGAGGGGATGAGGCGATGATGCAAGAATGCGGAAGGCGGGGTCAGGCGGAAGGCCGAAGCCAGGGTTGATAATTGCAGGTGACAGATGCCGTTCATCTTTGCGTCTCCATTTGAATATTTGTTTTATTAATAACAATTAATATTCTCATATAACAGGAATTAGTTTCCTCCTTGAAAAATATCGCGTCAAGGAAAATGAGAATTTTGTTCAAATAATAAAAAACTGCCTCTTGGGCAGTCTTTCAAAGGGTACGACGCAAATAAGCTGGCAATAGTTTCAGCTCACGCCATTTTTTTTGAGCCACTCAACCGCCCGCCGCCACCCATCCTTCGCATCCGCCTCGACATAATTCGGCCGGTAATCCGCATTGAACGCATGCCCCGTGCCGGGATAGATAATGATTTCGGAATGGCTGCGGCCGTCCGCCAGCTTGTCTTGCATCAGCTCGACGGTTTCCAGCGGGATCGCCGCATCTTCGCTGCCGTACAGTCCCAGCACCGGCACCCGCAAGCCCTCGGCGATATCGACCGGATGATAGGGCCGCTTGGCATCCTTCTCGAACGTCACCTTGCCGTACCAGGCCACGCCGGCCTTGACTTTTGGATTGTGCGCGCAGTACAGCCAGACAAAACGGCCGCCCCAGCAGAATCCCGTGACGGCGGCCTTGGCGGCGTTGCCGTTATTGGCCGCGGCCCAGGCCATCGCGCCATGCAGGTCGGCAATCACCTGCTCGTCCGGCACGGCGGCGATCAGTTCGTTCTTCAATAATTCGCCGTCGGTATACGTCATCGGCTCGCCCTGGCGGCCGAAGAAATCGGGCGCGACGGCCAGGTAACCCAGCTTGGCCCAGCGCCGGCAAATATCGGCGATATGCGCATGCACGCCGTAGATTTCGGAAATCACGATGACGATCGGCAGATCGGTCTTGCCTTCGGGCTGCGCGAAATAGGCGCGCACCTTTTCGTCCTTGACGTCGTAACTGATTTCGCCAACGCTCAGGCCGGCGGCATCGGTATCGATGGTGGTCGGCGGCAGCGTCTTCACCAGGCGGCTGTAGATGCTGCCGAGCGGGATGCGGTTCGGCTGGCTTTTATTCTGCGGGTCTTTTTCCTGCATGTCTCTCTCCGTTTTTATTCGACCCGCGCAGTGTAGCGCGTTGCAAACAAAAAAACCCGATCGCGCCGCGGCAATCGGGTCTTCGTTTCGGCCGCGGCCGCGGTCACGGCATTCAGTGCGCCAGTTTGCTGCCCGGCCATACGCGCACCAGCAGCGCGGCGGCCGCCGACAGCGCCGCCATCGTCATCACGCCGGTCCAGCCCCATTGCACCAGCGCCATGCTGCCGAGCGCCGCGCCGGCCGCCATGCCGACGAACATCCCCACGAACAGAATCGCATTCAGGCGGCTGCGGGCAGGAGGATCGATGCTGTACACGATAGTCTGGTGCGACACCAGCGTGGCCTGCACGCCAAGGTCGAAGCCGACCGCGGCCAGCGCAAACAGCCACAGTTGCGCGCCGGTCGACAGCATCGGCGCAAATGCCATCGCGGCAAACGAGATCATCGCCAGCCCGGCGCCAAGCCGCGTCACGAGCTCAGGCCCCCTGCTGTCGGCAATCCGGCCCGCCAGCGGCGCAGCCAGGGCGCCGGCCGCGCCGGCCAGGCCGAACATGCCGGCCGCTTCCGCGCCGAGATGAAACGGCGCGCCATGCAGCATCACCGCCAGCGTCGACCAGAAAGCGCTGAAGCCGATCGACAGCAAACCCTGCGCGACGGTGGCGCGGCGCAAGGCGCCATGCTCCCGGAACAGGCTGGTCAGCGAACCCAGCAAGGCGCCATAGGACAGATGCGTGGTGGGCCGGAAGCGCGGCAATCCGCGCCACATCGCCACGCCCATCAGCGCAATGCTGGCGGCAGCGGCATAGAACATCGCGCGCCAGCCGAAATGCTCGGCCACGAAACCGCTGACCACGCGCGACAACAGGATGCCCAACAGCAAACCGGTCATCACCTGGCCGACCGCCTTGCCGCGATGCGTTTCGACCGCCAGGCTGGCCGCGGCGGGCACGATATCCTGCGCCAGGGTGGCGGCCAGTCCGACCGCCAGGCTCGCCACCAGCAACACGCCGATGCCGGGCGCCGCGCCGGCCAGCACCAGGGCCGCGGCCAGGATCGCCGCCTTGATCAGGATGATGCTGCGGCGGTCGAAGCGATCGCCCAGCGGGGCCAGCAGCAGCAAACCCAGGGCATAGCCCAACTGGGTGGACATCGGCACCATGCCGATGGCTTGGTCGGACGCGCCGATGTCGCCGCCCAGCACCCCCAGCATCGGCTGGGCGTAATACAGCGAGGCGACGGTAAAGCCGGCGCCGGCGGCAAGCAGCAGCGTGAGGGAGGTCGAAAGACCGGTGCTGTCCGGATTGGAAACGGCGGCCGCGGGCATCGCATGCCCGGCTTCGAGGGTGGCGGCGGCCGGAATGGGTTGCAGGGAAGACACTATATTTGCTCCATGGATTGAAATCGAGGCGAAGTGTGCGCCTACTTCCTGCAATACGGTAGTAGCATGACCCGAAGAATTGTTATACGCTAACCGCATGAACACCAGACACCCAGTTTCCGCCGCATCGGCTGCTCCCACCGGCGCTTCATCAGGCGCGGCCTCCGTCGCCTCGGATCGCATCGAGCTGATCCAGACTTTCGTGCGCATCGTGCAGGCCGGCAGCTTGTCGGCGGCCGCGGGGCAATTGGGCACAACGCAGCCGACCGTGAGCCGGCGCTTGCAATTACTGGAACGCTCGCTCGGCGTGCGCCTGCTGCACCGCTCGACGCACGCAATGAAGCTGACCGAAGACGGCGAGCGCTGCTTCGACCGCGCCAAGGATCTGCTGGATGGCTGGGAGGCGTTCGAAAGCGACTTGCGCGGCGTCGACGCCGAGGCCGAAGGAACCCTGAAAGTGCTGGTGCCGCACGCTTTCGGCCAGGAGCAATTGATTGGGCCGTTGACGCAGTTCATGCGCAACAATCCCAAGGTCGTCGTGGAATGGCTGCTGCGCGACCGGGCGGCCGATTTCATTGCCCAGGGCATCGACTGCGGGATTCATGTCGGCAAGATCACGGATCCGTCGATGGTGGTTATCAAACTGGCGGAAGTGCCGCGCATGATTGCGGTATCGCCGGCGTTGCTGCAGGCCTTTCCGGTGCCAGCGCATCCGCGCGACCTGGCCAAGATGCCGTGGATGTCGATCCCGAATTTCTATTCACGCGAGATCTCGCTGGAACACCAGGACAGCGGCGAAGTCTTCCAGTTTTCCATCAAGCCGAGCCTGCTCACGGACAATCTGTTCGCGCTGCGCAATGTCGCCGTGGCCGGCATGGGCGTGTTTATCGGATCGAGCTGGATGCTGACGGCGCAGTTGAAGGAAGGCAGTCTGGTGCAATTGCTGCCGGAGTGGCGCGCCGCGCCGCTGGCTGTGTCGGTGGTGTATCCGTATGCGCGGCAATATCCGGCCAAGCTGCGGCGGTTTGTCGAGACCATGCGGGAAGCGATGCCGCCGGCGGTGAATAGTGCGATCGAGGCGGCAGGAAGCGGCTAGGCAACAATAAACCCCGCAACCGTCCACGTCGTCATCGCCGCCAAGTTGGCGCGATACCATACATGCCGCGCTCAAATCCGGGATGTCGTCCAACTTAATCATGCAAGCTACTACAACTGGCCAAAAACCAAAAACCACCATGCTCACCAACCAGCAAATCGATCAGGCGGCACAACACTTCATCACGCGCCGGCGCGACGCCGCAACCGGCCCGGCACTGCCACCGAACTGCCGTCCGGCCGATATCGACGATGCGCTGCGCATCCAGCAACGCGTGCTGCAATTGCTTGGCGCGCAAGTCGGCGGCTGGAAATGTTCGGTGCCGCCGGCGGGCGGCGCCGTCCTCGCGCCGATCCCGCACGATAAAATCTTCCGCGCATCGCCATGTTCGATGCCGCTGACCGACGCGCCGCAACTGGCCGCGGTCGAACCGGAAATCGCCTATGTGATGGCGGCCGACCTGCCGCCGCGCGCGACATCGTATTCTCCCGAAGACATCCTGCAAGCCGTCGCGTCCACGCACCTGGCGTTCGAATTGATCGCCACCCGCTATGCGCCGGGAACCCCGCTGGAACTTCCGGACAGGCTGGCAGAGAGCCTGTCGAACTACGGACTGTTCCTGGGTCCCGCGATCGCCGCCGAACAAGCAAGGGAAAATGTCGACGGCCACGCCCTGCCGGCATTTCGCCTCACCTTATCGGATGCCGTAAATGCACTCGGCGGCTGGGACGGCAAGCACCCGGACGGCCATCCGCTGCGCGCGCTGCACTGGCTGGTCAATTTCCTCTCGGCCCGCAATGCCGGGCTGCGGCGCGGCGACGTCGTGACCACCGGTTCCTATCACGGCCTCATTCATCTTCCCTCTGGCGTGCCGCTGCGTATGTCCTTCGGCACACTCGGCGAAATCGCGGTCACGATGCAAGCCGCCTAGAACGGCGCAGAAGTTACGCACGGGCCAAGCGGCCGGAATCGCACGGCAAGCCGCAGCCGCAATCTCTGCTGCGCCGCAAATTTTCCATGCTGCAACCGCACACGCCGGATTTATTGCCGATTCCTTGTCCGCGCTCATTGATTATGGTTTTCAAAAGGGCTAGCGTATTCGTTTTGGGGCATTCGCCCGGATCCGGAAAAGCCATTGCCATGTTCGATCTCTCCCTGATGGGACGCATGTCCTTCAAGCACACGCAGCCCGAACCGCCGCCGCTGCCTGCCCTGCCGCCCGGCCGCAACCGGCTCGGCATCGCCGACGAACGCGACGCCATCCTGTATGTGCCGCCGCAACTGGACCTGAGCGCCCCCGTGCCGCTGCTGGTCATGTTCCACGGCGCCGGCGGGTTTCCCGAGAAGGTGCTGCCGTTCCTGGAAGAACACGCCGACCGCCATCGCTTCCTGCTGCTGGCGCCGCATTCGACCTTCGCCACCTGGGATATCGTCATCGGCGGCAACGGCCCCGATGTGGAGCGGCTGGACCAGGCGCTGGCCGCGGTCGCCGCGCGCTATGCCATCGATCCCGCCCGGCTGGGATTTGCCGGCTTCTCCGACGGCGCCAGCTATGCCTTGTCGACCGGCGTCACGAATGGCGATGTCGTCTCGCACGTGATGGCGTTTTCCGGCGGCTTCATGAATATCTTCATGCAGGAGGGATCGCCCAAGGTTTTCATCGCGCATGGACTGATCGACGAACAGTTGCCGATCGAAACCGCCGGCCGCGCCAATGCCGCCAAGCTGACCGCGGCCGGCTACGACGTCGAATACGTCGAATTCAACGGCAAGCACGTGATTCAGCCCGCCATCGTGAACATGGCGATCGACTTTTTCCTGCGCAGGAGTCTGTAATGAATTTCGAAATACCGGAACCGCTGGTGAGCGCCCTGCTCGAATCGATCGATGCCGGATCGCCACTGGCCAAGAAACTGCATGAACAAAGCATCTGCCACGGCCGGATGCTGGTGTCGAGCAAGCTGTTCGACGGCGCCTCGCTCAATACCCTGTTTTCGCTGAGCAAGACGCATGACGAACGCGCGCTGATGTTCGAAATGCTGGCGCTCGACAATATCTTCAATGCGCCGCAGGCGCGCATCATCCCGAGCATCGAAGTGCTTGCCGGCGGCCTCATCGCCTACTTTTCGCGCGACGTCATCGACGGCTGGCTGTATCACCGCAACAAGGACGGCGTGCTGCTGCCGTGGCTGATCCATGGCGTGCGCCATGTGGTGCCCGACCAGGGCTCGCCGTTCGTCATCGTCGACCTCCTTGCCAATACCATGCAGTCGGCCAGCATCGCATCGGCCGATCATCATATGCTGCGCTCGGGCATGACCAATTCAATCGTGATTTATCGCCACGAGATCGTCAATCGCACAATTCCGGAACTGCTGGCCGAGTTCGGCTACTTCAAGGAATGCCACGAGTTCAAGCAGGAATACGAGGCGCATGCGCAACGCTTCCTCAAGTTCCAGTCGCGCTTCGGCGCGCAGTTCATCATCAACAAGACCGCGTTCCTCATCGACAGCAAGCAGCAACTGGAAATGGTAAAGATCAAGCCCGGCATCACGGCCAAATGCATCAACGACGAGGAAACCATCGACCGCCGCTTTGAAATGATGGTGGATAACCATTTCTGGCGCGACGCCAACGTCAAGGAAGGCTTCGAAAAGATCCCGCTGCATTGCTACGTCTATCTGTTCCATCTGGAATGGCATTGCAATATCTGGGTGCACGTGCAGAACATGGCCGAATACCGTTATCAGCCGGATCTGCGCGAGAAACTGATCCTGCCGGCCAGGCATCGCGATCTGATCGATATCCTGACGTCGAGCATGAATATCCTGGTGCAGGATTTCGTCCCCGGCAAATCCGGCGGCACGACCATCCTGTGCAAGGGGGCGCCGGGACTCGGCAAGACACTCACCGCGGAAGTGTATTCGGAAGTCGTCGGCAAGCCGCTGTACCGCGTGCATTCCGGCCAGCTCGGCATTTCGGCCGCCTCGGTCGAGCGCAACCTGATGGAAATCCTGCGCCGCGCCGTGCGCTGGGATGCGATCCTGCTGCTGGACGAGGCCGACGTCTATATCCGCTGCCGCGACAATGACCTGGAACACAATGCGATCGTCGCCGAATTCCTGCGCACGCTGGAATACTTCAACGGCCTGCTGTTCATGACCACCAACCGCATCGACGATGTCGACGATGCAATTCTTTCGCGCTGCATCGCCACCATTCAATACGAAACACCGACCAAGGAAGACGCCGTCCTCCTGTGGCAATCGCTGGCGCAGCAGTTCAATGCCGACTTGTCGGACGACCTGATCGAACGGCTCACCACGACCTATGCCCAGGCCAGCGGCCGCGATATCAAGGAACTGCTGAAATTGACCTCGAAATTCTGCAAGGCCAAGAATATTCCGTTTTCGGAAGACGCATTCCGGCAGTGCGCGGTGTTCAGGGGTTACGCATGATTTGCCCGCGCCGGCCCGATAGACATCACAAAAAAGCGACATCGGGAAAATATTTTCGAAAAGTGAGACAGGCGGTCAAGTCCCCAAAAACATTTGCTTTACACTGAACTCGGTATGAAGTGCTAAAAGTAAGCCGACGGCGGCATGTCCGCACAGATCGGCGTCCCGCTGCTGCGGTGGCGTCTTCCCCCGGTTCCAGCGCAGCATTGAACGCCCGCTTTCCCTTGAGAAAGCGGGCGATTTTATTAGGGGCATCGGAAGCGGCAAGGGCGCGCCGCGCGCTGGTTGCGCCACAGGCATCGTTCCGTTCGTGAAAGCATGACGCGCAGCCGCCCCTTGTAGCCGCCGATAAGATAAGCAGGCACGAGGCCAATTCTCCGGCTATCGCCTACAATCGATATCTACGGCATAGGGCGATCCGCGCCGCGGACATTATTGAGGAGCTGCCATGAAACGAATATTGATTCTCTGCGCCGTCAGCGCGGCGCTGCTGGCCGGATGCGCCGGCATCCACGACAAGGGCGACCGCACCGACCTGTGGGGAACGCCGACCACGGCAGCCGCCGCGACCAAGACCATCGTCATCACGCCCGACACCAGATTCGTCAACCTGGTCGGCGGCGACGTGGTGCGCTTCGTCGTCGGCGACCAGTCGTTCACCTGGTCGTTCGACGGCATCTACTTCCCGGCCGCGGTCGACATCAGCAAGATATCGAACGGCTTGCTGCATCGGCCGGTGATGGCCTATGTGGAAGGGAATCC
>DASYEK010000089.1:0-73224 GCA_036499085.1 Herbaspirillum sp.
CATGGAGTCGGTCGACGCCTACATGCTGCTGATCCCGCCGGGCAGCCGTTCGGGCAAGCACCGCCACCTGGCCGAAGAGTGCCTGTACGTGGTGGAAGGCCGCGGCTACGACCAGCACCAGGATTGCGACGTCGAAATCACGGACACCTATCACTGGGTCGTGCAGGACGAAGTCAAGCGCTACGATTGGGAAGCCGGCGACGTGATCTATATCCCGCCAAATACCGTGCATCAGCATTTCAATGCCGATCCGGACCGGCCGGTGCGCCTGATCTCGGCAATCAACCGCATTTATCAGAAATTCGGTTTGAACGATATCGAACAGCTGGAAGATGCGCCTGAGTACAAGCCGGGCATCACATTGACGCCTGAAATGGTGGCCAATTATCTGAAGCCGAAGGTCAAGGCTTAAGATTCAAGGCGCACTGAGCAAGCGGATTAATCAAGCAGGTTAATCAAAAAAAGGCGCATGGCGAAAGTCATGCGCGGATGGGAAGTATTGAATGGCGGGAGATCTTCGATCCCCGCCATTTTTTTATGCATTTTCGGTTTACGGAGGAGACGGCAAGCGGATGAGGGAAGAGAGGGTATATTTTTTCGTTATGTTAAGAAGTACAAAAAATGAATATACATAAATTTACAAACGTTCTATCGTGCGTAAAAAATCCGTCGTGAATCATAAACATAAAACCTGCCGCGGCAGCCATGCCGAAGGCCAGGTGTTGGAGACAGAATGCCGAGTAACAATAACAATTCGCCGGCAGGCAGGGCGCGTTCGCACCTGCTGTATTTGACGCGTATCCTGGGCCGCAGGGCGTTCGTCGCCTTTGCCGCCGTCACGCTGGTCGTGGTCTTCCTCTTGTCCGCCATCCAGATCGCGTCGCGCTACGCGTTGAAGCAATATGTGGAAGACCAACTGACGCGCGTGTCCTGGGATATTTCTGTGTATCAGCCCAGCGACCTGGCGCTGGCGGAGCAGACCCGCAAACAGATCGCCGGCATCGAGCATATCGTCGAAACCCAGAACATCTTTTTCCTGCGCACCTCGGTGCCCCCGACCACGGTGGCCTATATCGACCGGCAGCCGATGCGCAGTCCCTGGCTGTCGATGCTCAGCGTGACCGATACCAAAATGCTGCCGACCGAAATCCGGCCCGCGCCCGGCAAGGCGATCCTGGTGCTGGTCGGCTCCAAGGCGCAGATGGGCGACGCCTTCCTGCAACTGCAAAACAAGAAGCTGTTCGAGCTGCGCGTCAACCTCAAGCATCACGGCGCCCTGGCCGGCCGCACCGGCCGCGAACACGACATCGAGAAGACGGTCTTCAATGTGCCGCTGGAACGCACGGTGCGCATGGACCGCAACGACGTCAACCGCTGGTTCATGGACCAGACCAGTTCGCCCACGCTGGTGCCGGAACTGGGCGTGATCCTGGTCACTGCCTACAACCCCACGATACTCAACGCCTTCGATGCGGTCTCGCGCGGCGTGGCCAATCACTTCGATGGCGACGACGAGGAGCAAGGGCAGGCCGATCACGAGCACGACATGACCGCCGGCCAATACCTGCCGGACATCATCCACCTGGCGCGCATGGACCGCCAGGCGCTGGTGTCCGGCTGGGACGTCGAGGCCAGCTACAACCGCATCGCGGACCTGGGCCGGCAGGTGTATCGGGAAGCGCACCTGATCAACTCCCAGGTCGGCATCGACAACACCTCCGGCGTGCTGCTGGAGCGCATGAGCAAGACCGCCAAGGCAGTCGCGCTGATCAGCCTGCTGGCCGCGCTGCCGCTGATCTGGATGGCCTGGGTGCTGCTGGCGAACCTGTCGTCGCTGCTGCTGCTCAACGAACGCCGCAAGTTCGGCCTGCTGCGATTGCGCGGCGTGTCGGGCAAATCGCTGGGACAGGCGATGCAGATCGCGATCGGCGCCGGCGGCCTGGTCGGCGGCCTGCTCGGCGCGGTGCTTGGAACGGTATTGCCGATCCTGTTCTACGCGCGCGGCTGGCTGCCCTGGAATACCATCGTCAAGATCCAGAATCCGCTGATCCTGGCGGTCTCGCTGCTGATCGGCGTGGCCTTGTCGCTGCTGACCAGCCGCCGCCTGGTGCGCTATGCGGCCAATATCTCGCCGCTGGAAGCGTCGGGCCGCGTGGCCGGATCGGAGGCATCGGCGTCCACGGTGCGCTTCGGCTGGCTGCAACTGCTGATCCTGGTATTGGGCACGCTGAAGGTCTTGAGCTGGATTTTCAACTGGTCGTTCGCCACCGAGGCCTCGCCGGGATGGATCAATACCGTCGAGCGCGGCCTCGATTTCGTCGCGTTTCCGTTCTTTGTGTACGGCGTGACGTCGCTGCTGGTGAGCCGCCGCCGCTGGCTGACCGCCTTGCTGCGGCCGGCCGCGCTGCTGTTCGGCGGCCGCTTGCGCCAGGTTTCGCTGCAGCACATGAGCATGCGGCCGCATCGCATCGCCGGCCTGCTGCTGATCGTGGCGATGATGGCCAGCATCAGCCTGTATCCGACTGTCATGACAGCCGTGTTCGACAACAAGATCGAACGCGCCGCCGAAGTGCAGCTGGGCAGCCCGTTGCAGGTCTCGATCAATATCCCGGACCTGGTGCCCGCGGCGGCCTTGTCCAAGGACGGCATGCGCGAACGCTATGCGCTGGTGCGCGCGCAGTCGCAGGCCCTGCTGGCCAGGCTCCGCGCGCTGAAGCAGGTGAAATCCGCCGGCTTCCTGGTTGAAGGCCTGGTCGACGGCCTGTATATGCCGGGGCAGGGTTTCAACAGTATTCCGATCTATCTGGTCGACGATCCGAAAAGCTACCTGGCGGATTTTTATCACGAAGATGCGCTCGGCCAGTCGGATGCGTTTGCGCCCCTGATCGGGCGCCTGGGCGACGGCCAGTTGCTGCTGTCCACCGCGATGACAAAATTCTGGCAGCGGCCGCTCGGCGCGGCGATGCCGGTCGGGCGCGACACCAAGGGCAGCATGCTGTCGGCCCCGGTCGGCGGCGCGCTGCACTTCCTTGCCGGCATTCCGTTGACCACCGTGCAGGATCGCGACAGCTTCGTCGGCGAGCGCGTCGACTATCTCAACTACCTGTTCAACAATCGTTCCTATGTGGTGGCGTCGGCCAACGATCCGAAGCTGGCCGCGCTGGACGTGCTGATGCAGCGGCTGGTGTTGACGGTCGAACCGAATGCGGGCGTGACCCCGACCGAACTGAAACAGGCCGTGCTGGCGGCATTGCCGGCCGCGCCGATGCAGGTGCGCGAACTGGATGACGAAGTGGCGCGCCTGGGCAGCGACATGTACATCTTCCTGGCGCGCCAGAACGTGCAGATCTATCTGTTCGGCGGCGTGCTGATGGCGCTGATCGGCATTCTGGCGATGGCGTTCACCAACTATGCGGAAGATCGCCGCACGCTGGGCCTGCTGCGCATTCGCGGCTGCGGTCCGCGCGAAATCTTCCAGTTCCTGTCGGCCGGCCTGAGCGCGCCGGCGGCGGTGGGCCTGATTTTCGGCGCACTGATTTCGCTGCTGGTCGGCTATGGCATTACCAACCTGATCTGGAAACTGCACGATCTGAAGACCATCATGATCTATCTGCACACGCATCTGGTGGCGTCTTGGCAGACCGCTACCGTCGGCGGCCTGCTGATCCTGATCGTGCTGGCGATCGTGCTGTTTTTCAGCCGCTGGATCTTCCAGCGCTCGGCGCGTGAAAGCCTGTCCGATTACTGATTGATGATTCATCGATTACCCGTCAATAAAAACGCATGCGAAACGCATACAAACGCCTACGAACGGAGACGCAATTGAAAATGGAAATCGCGGAAACCAGCCGGGTTGCCGGCTTGCCGGTGCAAGTGGTCGGCCTGACGAAAAAATATCGCACGGTAGCCGGCGAAGTCACGGCGCTGGATAACGTCTCGCTGCAATTCGAGGCGGGCGAATCGGTGGCCCTGATGGGGCCGAGCGGTTGCGGCAAGACCAGCCTGCTCAACCTGATGGGCGGCATCGATCACTCGACTTCCGGTTCGATCATGGTGGGCGGCGCCGACGTCGCGAGGTTCAACGAACGCGAGCTGGAGCGCTACCGCCTGTTGCGGGTCGGCTATGTGTTCCAGTTCTTTAATCTGATTCCCAGCCTGAGCGCGATCGAAAACCTAGAATTGCCGATGCTGATCGCCGGCATGGAAAAGGAACAGCGCCGCGCCCGCGCGCAAAAGCTGCTGGAGGCGGTGCGGCTTGGCGCCAAGGGACACAAGCGGCCGGAGGAACTGTCCGGCGGCGAGCAGCAGCGCGTGGCGATCTGCCTGGCGCTGGTCAACGATCCGCCGCTGATCCTGGCCGACGAACCGACCGGCAACCTGGACAGCGCCAATGTGGGCGTGATTATCGACCTTTTGATTTCGCTCTCGAAGGAGGGCAAGACGGTGATCGTGGCGACGCACGACCCGAAAGTGGCGCAAGCGTTTTCGCGCACGCACAACATGCGCAACGGCAAGCTGGAGATGCAGAACTAAAGGCGGCGTGGATCTAAAGGCAGTGCAGGCCCAAGGCAGGATAGAGAAATTCCGATCAAAACAATGGAGGCGTTTGCCATCCATGACCCGGAGGAGACATTGTGAAAAAATCGAACACCTTCATGCGGACGCTGATGCCGGCATCCATCATCGGCTTGATCATTGCCGGCAATCCGCTGGCCGCGCGCTCGGCCGACCAGGACCAGGCCAAGTCGAATGCGCAGGACCGCGGGAGGATTTTTGCCAGCTGGAACCCCGACCGCATCGTCGAACTGCGTAAGAAATACGGCTTGATCGGCCCCGGTCCGCAATCGAAATATCCCGATGCGCGCTTCCCGAAATACCTGAAGACTGCCAAGACGGTCGACGAACTGATGCCGGCCGCGCGCGCGGCTGTGCGCCAGACCGCCGGCCGGGTGCCGCTGGGACTGGCCAATCCGGGTGATGAAATCATGATCGTGGTGCCGTGGAACGCAGAGCGCCTGGTGCAGGATGCCATCAAGAAGGCGTTCGCCGAACGCAAGATCAAGGCGCATATCCAGTACGAGAACGAATTGGCGGGTGTCAGCAAGGCCGACATGACGGCGATCTCCAAGGCAGAGGCGGTGATGAAGATCGGCGACGGCCAGCAGGAACTGAACTTCTTCTATGAGCTGACCGGACAGGTGGCGGATGCGGAGAAGGGGCGCGACTGGCTCAAGCAACGCGATCCGGATCTCTACAAGGCGACCTGGCCGATACCCGTGTATACGCCGCGCCTGAAGAAAATTTCCGACGAATACCAGGGTGTGGTGAAAAAGAACATCCAGAAATACCTGAAGGACAATCCGGCCATTTCCAAGGTCTACATGGGCCTCGGCGCGCGCAACAAGACACGGCGCATCCTGGGCGAGTATGCCGACAAGTTCTATGGCAGCTATACCTATAACAACCACTTCGACATTTCCAGCAAGGTGCCGGACTTCCCGGCCGACGTCTGGCGCATGGTGGAAACCAAGACCATCGAATCGCTGGCGTTTACCGACCGGCTGGAAGTCTCCGATCCGGAAGGCACCGCGCTGGCCGCCGACCTGGCGCCGGAAACCGCGGAGGCCTGGGCCAAGGGCGTCTACCAGCAGGGCCATCTGTATATGTTCCCGACCCAGGCGACCGGCCGCTGGCCGTATTCGCTGATCAACTATCCGGCCTATGAAAAGGAAAAAGGTTTCCTGATGCCTGTGCTGGTGGAAGCCACCGGCGTGATCGCCTCGACCAACAGCCATCGCGCCACGCATCCGCGCATGGAAATGTACCTGGACAAGGGCAAGGTGGTGAAAGTGGCCGGCGGCGGCTGGTATGGCGAGGGCTTCCGCGATCTGCTGTCCTATCCCGGCACCGGCGACCTGACCTGGCCGTTCTTCAACAAGCCCGGCTATTGGTGGCTGTACGAGGCCGGCACCGCGACCAATCCGAAGTATTTCAAGCATCCTGGCGATATGCTGACCACGGTGCCGCCGCGGGCGCTGCTGGAGGGCGGCAATTTGTCTGAGCGCAATGTGGCGGGGGTGATTCACTGGGCGGTGGGCGCGGAAGCCGAGCATGGTCCGGAAGTGCCGGGCCTGCCGTCGCCGAAGTCGATCGAGTTCGGCAAGAAATACAATGTGCCGATCGGCCATGCGATGCATCAGCACACCGTGCTGCCGACCTATCAGGTGCGCATCCGCGGCAGCGGGCAGTGGCTGACGCTGATCGAACACGGCAACCTGGCTTCGCTGAACGATCCCGAAGTGCGGGCGCTGGCGGCGCGTTACGGCAATCCCGACGAATTGCTGCACAAGGACTTCGTGCATCCGATCCCGGGCATCACCATCGCGGGCAAATATGACGACTACGGCAAGAATCCCGGCGCCTGGTGGCAGAAATGGGCCAAGCAGATCGAGGACGGCACCAGTCCTTACATGAAGTAGCCGAGCCATGCGCAGCCTGCTGTTCGTCCTGTTGCAAGGCGCTGCCGTGGCGGCGTTCGCCCAGGCTGCGCTGTTGGAAACCATGCCGGCCGACGACGCGGTGCTGCAGCATGCGCCTGCCGAATTGACGCTGCGCTTCAATCAGGCGGTGACGCCGCTGGTGTTCAAGCTGCTGCTGCCGGACGGGTCGGTGCAGCAGGTGCAAGTGCAGCGTGCCGGCGGACAGGACGCGCGCGACAGCCTGCGGATAGGATTGCCGTTATCGATGGTGCAGGGGACGTATCTGCTGAGCTGGAAGGTAGCGGCCGGGAACGGCAAGGCGTCCGGCGGCGCGGTCAGTTATTCGCTTGGATTTCGTTCGGATATTTGCGTGGTCAATCCTGGAACCGGGACTGGCAGCGTGTCGCTGGGGCCGCCGCCGGGCCGGTAGGGGTGCTCGGCGGTCGATCGGAAGTTGAAAGAAATCGTTGGTCGCATCCGGAGAAAATTGCGGTAGCGTTTCTTGTCGACGCTCAGTGTATTGGCGTTTGATGCACGGGTACGAATGCCTCCTCTGTATCTCGAATCATTACGTAGCCTGTTTGCGTGTTTTGGCATTCGATCTTATGAAAGCCATAGACCTTGCCTGGGGATATCCTCCGATCAATTCGACAGATGGTGTCAATCGGTATGATGATTTCAGTGCCGCTATCCTGGACATCCAAATAAAGAGAAACCGGGCGGCTGGTCTTTTTGTCCGGCTCCCATTCGGTGCAACTGATCAATAACAGTGAGAGTGCCAATACAGGTATTCCTCTGCATTGAGGCTTGAGGTATAGGTTCAAAGACTTCTTCTTCTCCCAACATGAGATAGCCCGATTGACCGTTGTGACATTTGATTTTGTGGAAACCGTATATCTTGCCGGCCGACAACCTTCGGTCAATACGGCAGACAGTTCCACTTGGAATAGTCTCTGGAAGGGTGGATTTTTGAACATCTGCGTATAGTTTAACTGCGCGACCCGCTTTTTTGTCTGGACCGAAATCGGTGCAACTGATCATCGATAGGGGTATTGCCAATGCAAATATTCGAAGTGTCATACGCATTTCATTCCTGACAAATTTGAAAATGAGAGAGGGTTATCCTTTGTGTCTTGTTTGTTCAAAGGCATGACGAAAACCAGGTCAATCCATCTTCCACCGACGACAAATCGGATGCAGGTTGGAGACCGTCATGTTCGCATCTGGAGGCGATTCGATGTAGCGGTAGCTTGAACAGGTTGAGCGTGAAAAATGATTATTTCGATCTGCGCCAAAGCGAAGTATCCCAGTCAGAATTTGCTTCTAAAAATCCGAAAACAATTCCTTCTGCTGTTCCTGCCTGACCGGCTCCGCTGTCCCGGCCTTGCTCAAGCTGCCGATGCGCACGCCCAATAGCCTGAAGCGCTGCTCCAGCGGGATGCGTTGCAGGCATTCGCCGGCGGCGCGGCGGATGGTCGCGGCGTCGGCGGTGGGTGCGGGCAGTGTGATCGCGCGCGTCATGATCTTGAAATCGGTGTAACGCAGCTTGACGCCGACGCTGCGTCCCATGTATCCCTTGCGCACCAGATCTTCGGCCACGCGCTGGCACAGGCGATCGAAAATGCCTGTCAATTCCGCACGGTCGCGGCGCGCGTGCATGTCGCGTTCGAACGTGGTTTCGCGGCTGATCGATTTTGTCTCGGAGTAAGTGACCACCGGCCGCTCGTCGACGCCGTGCGCAACGTCGCGCAGCCACGCGGCATAGCTTGGGCTGAAATTGTCCTGCAAAAGATTGGCGTCGGCGGCGGCCAGGTCGCCCACGGTCAGGATGCCGAGCGTGGCCAGCTTCTGGTCCGCCTTGGGGCCGATGCCGTTGACCTTGCGCACCGGCAGCGGCCAGATGCGGCTGGGGATGTCGTCCATGCCCAGGACGGTGATGCCGTCCGGCTTGTCCATTTCGGAGCAGATCTTGGCCAGCAGTTTGTTCGGCGCGATGCCGATCGAGCAGGTCAGGCCGGTGGCCTCGCGCACGGCCTGCTTGATGGCTTGCGCCAGCGGCAGTGTCGGTTCCGCATGTTCGGTAAGGTCGAGATAGATTTCGTCGATGCCGCGGTCTTCGACCAGCGGACAGATGGTGCGCACCGCCGCCTTGAACAGGCGCGAGTAATGACGATAGGCGTCGAAGTCGACCGGCAGCAGCACGGCGTCCGGCGCCAGCTTGGCGGCTTTCATGGTGCCCATGGCCGAGAAAACGCCGAGCGCGCGCGCTTCATAGGTGGAAGTGGTAATGACGCCGCGGCCGGTGTAGTCGCGCAGCCGGGCGAAGGCATGGGTGCCGTCGGGATTGCGTTGCGGCTGATGGGACATGCCGCCGATGACCACCGCCTGGCCGCGCAATTCCGGATAGCGCAGCAGTTCGACGGATGCATAAAACGCATCCATGTCGAGGTGGGCGATGCGGCGTTCGGCGGCCATTCTGCTTGCGTGTCCGGTTAGTCGGTCAATCGATTGGGCGATCAGTAATGCGGCGGTCTTTCGTTGTCCAGCGAGCGTTCCGCAGGTCCGCCCGCGCTGTCCTTGACACGCCGCACCAGCGCCGAAAACAGGTCTTCCAGCTGATCGATTTTTTTCTGCTGCGCATAGATGGTCTGGTTCAGGGATTCAACCAGGTCCTCCTGTTGCGCGATCTTGCTTTCGATGGCGATCAGGCGCTCTTCGAGCTGCGCCTGCGGGTTTGTTTTCTGGCTCATGATATCCCTTGCGGTGTTTCCTGCGGCGCCGATCGCGGCGGCTTCGACAGCCATTCTAATGCGCCCAGCCCGGCGGCGCGGCCGGCGGCGAAACAGGCGCTCAGCAGATAGCCGCCGGTCGGCGCTTCCCAGTCCAGCATTTCGCCGGCGCAGAATACGCCCGGCAGCGCGCGCACCATCAGGCCGGCGTCGAGCGCTTCGAACCTGACGCCGCCGGCGCTGCTGATGGCTTCGTCCAGCGGCCGCGGCGCCTGCAGCGTCAGCGGCAATGCCTTGATCCGTTCGGCCAGCCGCGATGCCTCCTTGAATTCCGCCGGCATGACCAGTTCGCGCAGCAGGCCGGCCTTGACCCCGGTCAGCGACAGCCGGCTTTGCAGGTGGCTCGACAGCGAACGCGCGCCGCGCGGCCGCGCCACTTCGGCCAGCACACGCTGCGCGCTCCAGTCCGGCATCAGGTCGAGCATGACGCGCGCGCTGCCGCGTTCGGCAATGGTGTCGCGCAATGCCGCCGACAGCGCATAGATCAGGCTGCCTTCGACGCCATAATCGCTGACTACGAATTCGCCTTGCTTGTGGATGACGGAACCGCCGACATCGGTGCAGGTGACCGCCACCGATTTCACGGCCTGGCCCGCGCAGCGCCCGCGAAAATATTCGCTCCACGGCACTTCGAAGCCGCAGTTGGCCGGTTGCAAGGGCGCGATGTCGACGCCGCGCTGCTGCAACAGCGCGGTCCAGGCGCCGTCCGATCCCAGCCGCGCCCAGCTGCCGCCGCCCAGTGCCAGGATTACGGCGTCGTGGCGCGCGAAGATGTCGCCGGCCGGCGTGGCGAAGCGCAGCGCGCCGCGCAGGTCGCTGCCGGCGTCGTCGTTCCAGCCGGTCCAGCGATGCCGCATATGGAATCGCACGCCGCTTTCGCGCAAGCGATGCAGCCAGCTGCGCAGCAGCGGCGCGGCTTTCATGTCGGTCGGAAACACGCGGTTCGACGAGCCGACGAAGGTATCGATGCCGAGCCCGCCTATCCATGCGCGCAGGCTGTCCGGCGGGAAGCCGGCCAGCAGCGGCGCGATCTGCTGGCGCCGGCCGCGATAGCGCTTGATGAAATCGGGCATCGGCTCGGCGTGCGTGATGTTCATGCCGCCCTTGCCGGCCAGCAGGAACTTGCGGCCGACCGACGGCATGGCGTCGTACAGATCGACCCGCATGCCGCCTTGCGCCAGCACTTCGGCGGCCATCAGGCCTGCCGGGCCGCCGCCGACCACGGCAACCGAGCGTTGCGTTTCGCTCATGCCTCCCTCGGTTTCTGCAGCAGGGCTTTCAGGTTGGCCAGGCGGGCCTGCGGCGTGATGGTTTCGGCTTCGGTGGGAACGGCGTCGCCTTCGTCGAGTTTCATTTCCTTGATGAAACGGGAAATTTCGCACTGCTGGTATTCGCGCGCGCGCTTGCGCTTCTTGCACCAGCTGATCTGCAGCGAGCGCTGGGCGCGCGTGATGCCGACGTACATCAGGCGCCGCTCTTCCTCGATGCGCGCGCCCATGGTCTCGGCCGGCGCGTCCGGATCGCCCTTGTGCGGCAGGATGCCTTCTTCCACACCGACCAGGAACACATGCGGAAATTCCAGGCCCTTGGAGGCATGCAGCGTGGACATGCGCACCGCATCCGGGTCTTCGTCCTTGCCCTCGAGCATGGTCATCAGCGCCACCATCTGGGTCAGTTCCAGCAGATTCTTCGGGTCGCCGTCGCGGTCCTTGCCGCCGTTGCCCTTTTCTTTCAGCCAGCCGGTGAAGTCGATCACGTTCTGCCATTTGGCCAGCGCGGCGCGGTCGTCGAAGTTGTCGTAGAGATAGGTTTCGTAATCGATTTCCTTCATCATGTCGTCCAGCACCGCGCCGGCGTTCTCGCCGCTGCCGGAAGGGCCGGGCCGGCTGGCGCGTGATTCCAGCGCATTGATGAAATCGCAGAACTTGCGCAGCGGATACAGCTGGCGGTCGGCCAGCTTTTCCTCGATGCCGCCGCGATAGACCGCCTCGAACAGCGAGCACTGCCATTGGCCGGCAATCGTGCCCAGCACTTCCAGCGTGGCCTGGCCGACGCCGCGCTTGGGCGTGGTCACGGCGCGGATGAAGGCCGGATCGTCGTCCTGGTTGGCGATCAGGCGCAGGTAGCTGATGATGTCCTTGATCTCGGCGCGGTCGAAGTAACTCTGTCCGCCCGACATTACATACGGAATGCGTTCGCGTCGCATCGATTTTTCGATCACGCGCGCCTGGTGATTGCCGCGGTACAGGATGGCGTAGTCGGAGAACTTGGCGCGCCGTTCGAAACGATGCGCCGACAGCATGATGGCGACCTGGTCGGCTTCCTGTTCGTCGTCGTCCATCGCCATGACCTTGATCGGATCGCCGAGGCCGTGTTCGGACCAGAGCGACTTCTCGAACAGTTTCGGATTGTTGGCGATGACGGTGTTGGCCGCCTGCAGGATGCGCGTGGTGGAGCGGTAATTCTGTTCCAGCTTGATCACTTTCAGGTCGGGAAAATCGACCTGCAGCGTCTTCAGGTTTTCGATGGTGGCGCCGCGCCAGGCGTAGATCGCCTGGTCGTCGTCGCCGACGGCGGTAAACAGCGGCTTCTTGCCCAGGCCGGTGACCATCAGCTTGACCAATTCGTATTGGCAGGTATTTGTGTCCTGGTATTCGTCGACCAGCAGATAGCGCAGCCGGCGCTGCCATTTGTCGCGCACGGTCTCATTGCTGCGGAACAATTCGACCGGCAAACGGATCAGATCGTCAAAGTCGACCGCCTGGTAAGCCGACAGCGTGGCGACATAGCTGCGATAGACCCGGCCGGCCTGCGCTTCGTCTTCGGTGGCGGCGTTGCGGATGGCGATTTCAGGATCGACCAGGCCGTTCTTCCAGAGCGAGATCGTGCCCTGGATGCGCCGGATCAATTGTTTGTCGGTGGTGGCGGACAGGTCCTGGACCAGCGTGAAGCAATCGTCGCTGTCCATGATTGAAAAGCGGTCTTTCAACCCCAGATGCTGGGCTTCCTGGCGCAGAATCTTCACGCCCAGCGAGTGGAAGGTCGACACGGTCAGGTGCTTGGCCAGTTTCGGTTCCTTCAGCAGCTTGGCGATGCGCTCCTGCATTTCGAGCGCGGCCTTGTTGGTGAAGGTCAGCGCGGCGACATGGCGCGCTTCGTAGCCGCAGTTTTCGACCAGGTGCGCGATTTTCTGCGTAATGACGCGCGTCTTCCCCGAGCCTGCGCCTGCCAGCACCAGGCACGGGCCGTCCATGTATTTGACGGCTTCGCGTTGCGGGGGATTCATGCCGAAGGCTGAGGGGGAAGACATGCTTTGGGAGGTTATCGGGAAACCCCGCATTGTAGCAGGCGGGGCCGTTGTTCTCGGGGCGTTCTTCGGCTGCTTCCGGGCGCCATCTTGTGGGACAATCCCGTAAATCAAAACGGATCGCTCTATGAAATTCAATCATCTGATACAAATCAACGATATGCTCGATCCGCTGGTCGACCCGCTGACCCGCACGCAATTGTGGCGCGGGCTGGTCTTGCGGGCCGAGGCGCCGCAATTGTTCATGGAGCACCTGGACGATTGCAGGATCTTCGACAAGACCCCGGACGGCGTTTCGCGCGAGCTGCGTTACGGCAACTTGACGGTCTGCGATACGGTGACTTTCCTGCCGCTGCTGCAGGTGCATTTCCAGGTGCCGGCGCAAGGCGAAATCGGCGCGTCGAACATGCGCATGCGCATCGAAGAGCCGGAGCCGGA
This sequence comes from Herbaspirillum sp., assembly GCA_036499085.1. Classification (GTDB taxonomy): domain Bacteria; phylum Pseudomonadota; class Gammaproteobacteria; order Burkholderiales; family Burkholderiaceae_D; genus Herbaspirillum. The sequence goes on from DASYEK010000089.1 coordinate 13,014, forward strand.
CGCGCTGTTCGTGCGCTTCGAATACGACATCGAGCAGCCGGCCGACCCGACCGGCGAGGAAGCGTTCTACAACGAGTTCCGGCGCAGCGCCTACCAGGAGGCCGATATCGATACCATTCGCATCATCCGCGAACTGGCGGCGGAGCAGAAGCTGGGGGAGTAGGCGAGCCGTTGCGGAGTGGGGCTATCCTTCGATACGCTACGCTACTCAGGTCCTTCGATTCGGCCTTCGGCCTTACTCAGGATGCTCGGGTTCTTTATCCTTCGATACGCTGCGCTACTCAGGACGAACGGTTTTGGGGGGATTTTCGAAAATCATAAAAGACCGTTCGTCCTGAGTAGGGCATAGCCCGTATCGAAGGATAAAGAACCGAGCATCCAGAGTAAGGCCAAAGGCCGTATCGAAGGATCGCTACTTTTTGACCTCGCCTTTGGCCGCTCGCACCCGCTTCGGCTTCAAAACCCCGCCCTTGTACGGCACGCGTCCCGACGGCACCAGCGCCGAGGCCGGCTGCACGTGGTCGTGCTGGTCGTCGAAGAAAATCTGCGCGCCGAACGCCAGCAGCACTTCGCTCTTGGACAGCCCGCCCAGGAAGAAGGCTTCGTCGATCTCCACATTCCAGGCCCGCAATGTATGGATCACGCGCGAATGCGCCGGGCTGTTGCGCGCGGTGACGATAGCGATGCGCACCGGGCAATCCTCGTTCGGAAAGCGCTCCCGGAACTGCATCTGGATGTGCGACAGCTTGCGCAGCAGTTCGGTGAACGGGCCTTCTCCCATCGGCTTGTGGCGCAGGCGATGCTCGTGCAGGGCGAACGCGTCCAGGCCTTTTTCCTTGTAGATATTTTCCGATTCGGGCGAGAACAGAACGGCGTCGCCATCGAACGCGATGCGAATCTGGTGGTCCGGCGAGACATAATCGGCCGGGGCCGCATACAGCTGCGCGGCCGCCACGCCGCCGTCGATGGCGTCCTGCACGTCGGCGGCGTCGCGCGAGAGGAACAGGTCGACCTTGAATGCCTTCAGATACCGCGCAATCGAGGTGCCGCCGCTGAATGCGGCGCGGCTGATGTCGAGCTTGTGCGCGGCGATGGCGTTGAAGGCGCGCAGGCCGGTGTCGGGCGAATTGCGCGAAATGATCACCACTTCGACCAGGCGCTGGTCCGGCACCATCGTGTTGAGTTGCAGCAGCGCCTTGATCAGCGGAAACGCGGTGCCGGGCAGCAGCGCTTCGTTTTCGTGGGCGCGCTGGTAGAGCGAATAGGCGCTGACGCCTTCATCCTTGTAGATATTGTTTTCCAGTTCCAGATCGAACAGGGCACGCGAGGAGATGCCGATGACGAGTTTGCCGCTGAGGTCGTAGGCCATGATCAGATGCTTTCGAATACGCCGGCGCTGCGGTTCTTGCGGACCTTGTCCCATTCGAACACCCGGCCGTTCATCGCCACATACACGCCGGGCGGCAGCGCCTGCGCCGCGCCGCAGGCAAAACCGAGATTGAATTGCGCGTCGGAACCGGCGATGACGTAGGGGATCATGGCGCCGGTCAGCACGATGGTCTTGAGCAGATTGGCGCGGCCCAGCACTTCGGCGGTTTCGCACATGGTATCCGTGCCGTGCACGATCACGATGGCCCGGTGTTCCGTATGTTCGCAGGAAGCCAGTACGCGGCGGCGGTCGATATCCTGCATGTCGAGCGAATCCAGCAGCGGCAATTCTTCCAGCGTCATGGGCACGGTGAGGCGCGCGCGCGCGAGCATGTCCGGCAGATGGCTGGCGCCGAAACGCAGCACGCCGGTGATTTCGTCGTAGTGTTTGTCGAGCGTGCCGCCGGTGGCGATGATGTGCAGGGTCATGGTCTCAATCGGAAAGTCGGGCGGCGGCGGGCGCTGCCGCCGTCAATGACCGCCTAGAGTATCAAAAACCGGCCGCTTCCGATACTTTCGGGGATTTGCCGGCTTCACGCCGCGGCCGGCATTCGCATATCCACTCCCGGCATCGGCCGGTCCGGATTGGCCAGCAGCAGGAACAGCCGTTCGATATCGATCGCCTGGATCAGCAATTGGCCCTTGTTGGCCTTGATGACCTGTGTCACCAGGGTCTTTTCGCCGCCGGCGGCGAGCGGCGTATGCGTGACCTGCGAATCGAGGAACTGCGGCACGGCGTGCAGTTCCTCGACCAGCAGCCCGATGGCATGCCCGCCGTGCCGCAGGATCATCACCTGGCTGCCGGCGTCGGGCGTGGAGCGGGCGCCGTGCAGCAGTTGGCCCAGGTCGAAGACCCAGATGAAGGCTTTGCCTTGGTCCGGATTCAGGCTCAGCACGCCGATCCGCTCCGGCTGCGCCCCCATGGCGGTAGGCAGCACGCTGCCGAACGGCACGGCTTCCAGCACATGCTCGGCGCGGATCGCGAACAGGCTGCCGTCGGCGAAGAAGGTGGCGTATTCGCGCCCGCCGGTGTTGCCGGCATCGCTTTCCAGCACGAACCGGCTGCTGTCGTTCCGGCTTTGCGCCTTGGCGACGTCGCCGAAGGTTTCGAACACCACGGCGATCACATCTTCCCTGTAGCCGTCGCTGGTCTTGAATTCGCGATAGCCGCTGGAAGCGGTGCCGGCGGCGATCGCATACTGGCCGTCATGCACGGCGATATGCGAGGCGCTCACGCCGCTTTCCAGATTAAGCAGCGCGGCGGGGAGGGGCAATCGAGAGCCGATCGGGAATTTGTCGTCGGTGCCGGACAGGATGCGGCCGCCGCGGTCGACGAAGAAGGCCGCCATCTGCCTCTTCTCGCCCAGGCCGGCGCGCAGCATGTTCAGGAATTCGGGGGTGGCGTCGAAGACGATGCCGATGCCGCCGACCACGGCGTTCTCGTCGTCCAGCGGGCGGATGGCGGCATGGTAGACGTAGGTATCGCGGTCGTCGTACCAGGGCGTCTTGCCGAACGGGCTGACGTAATAATCCTGGCTGTTGCGCAGTGCCAGCACGTTCGACATGGTGAGCTCGTCGACCTGGGTGCCGAGCACTTCAGACCCTTCGACGTCGCCGGTGCTGGCCAGGATGCGGCCGTTGCGGTCGTAGACGAAGATGCGGGTATAGACGGTGTACAGGCCGTTGATATAACTCAGGATGCCGGTGATTTTTTCCACGGACGCCGCGTCCGGGGCCGGCTGCGCCAGTATGCCGCGCAATTCCGGGGTCAGCACCCACCAGCGGCAATCGTCGGAGCGTTCGTACAGATTGCGATCGAGCAGGTCGACCAGCAGATTGGAAGTGAATTCGGCATCGCGCATGCTGGAGGCCAGCACGGTCTGGTAGAGATCGCGAATCGATTGGGCGAACAAGGCATTGCTGCGGTTGCCGGTTTCGCTGATCTGGTCGAGGATGGTTTTCAGCTCCAGCATTTCACCTTGCTGGCCGGCGGTCATGACCTGGCCGTTCCAGACGATGCGCTGGATGGTCTTGGCCGCCGTCATGATGTCGTACAGCGGCGGACAGAACGATTCGGCATGCGCCAGCAGGCCTTGCGCGATTTCCGGATCGAGATCGTCCAGCGCGGCGCCGGCGCCGCCGGAGAACGCGACGTCGACCGGCATCATGACCTGGCCTTGCCAGCCGGCCGGGCCGGGATAGCCCTGGTAGCCTTTCGAGGCGATGGTGCGGACCAGATACTGGCGGCCGCAGAACATCTGCAGATCGATGCCGCGGCCGCGATTGACAGGCACCTTGGCGCCGACCGGAATCCACATATCGTCGGAACTGGCGATGACGGTATTGCCGCCGTCCAGCAACAGCATGTTGGACCGCTCGCGCACGTCGCCGTGGGACGCGAAAATGCCGGCCATCTCTTGTTCGAAATGGAAGCACAGGCACAGGATGCCGACCACGGCGCCGGTATCCGGATGATGCATGCGGCGCGAATAGATCAGGGCGCGCTCCTTGTTCGGCCGGAGGTCGCAGGCGCGAAAGGTTTCGACGTAGCAATCGGATTCCAGCGTTGCGGCGATCAGCGGATCGCCGCTATGCTCCAGCGGTGTGGACGGATCGATCTGCACCAGAATATCGCCATGCGCGTCGAGCAGAATGATTTCGTCGTAAACGGTATATTTGCTGCGATATTCACGCAGGCGCAGCCGGATCGCCGATTGCGGATCCGGATGATCGCTGATGCCGGCGACGAAACTGCACAGCTCGCGGTCGGTCGCCAGGAAGCCGACGTCGGCGGTGCGCTCAAAGAGGTTGCGCACCACGATGTCGATGACGTATTGTGCCTTGGTGCCGAGCTCGGTCAGGACGTTGTTGACCTTTTCGTTGACCAGGCTGGCCACCAGTTCGCTCTCGAGCCTGCTGAAGCCGGCGCGCGTGGCGGCCATGGTCGGCAGGATGGTCTTGGCTTCGGTCGGACAATTCATCTTGGCCGAGGCTTCGATGATGCGCCACATCAGATTGAGTTCCTGCAGCGACTGTTCGCAACGGGTAACATCCCGCATGAAAGGCAGGAAGGTTTCGGTTTGTGTCGCGCTCACTGGCATTGTGAATCTCCCTGGGAATAGTGCGCCGTTCGGTCCGCCGACGAGTATTGCGCGTGGCTCGTATGAAATGCGGCGTTCGCTATTGGACAAGCAAAATACAGGCCAATGGGCTTCAGCCTGTTGCCGCGGGGCACATGTCCGAGGTCCGCAGGAAAACAACCTTCAAATACACTATGGTTTTGTCAAAGCAACTATGAAGCCCATCGCGCCCGGCACAGTCATCTTTCATCGCTATCGAGGTTATGGCGTGATCACCAGTGTCAATTTGCTGACCGGATGGATCGCCGCCCGCTTCGGCAGCGAGGTGCATACGCTGGATCTGAATTTGTCTTCGGATGAGGTCGAGCATGCCGACGGCACGCCGATCCGGTTCCGCCGCGATCCGCCGGAACGGATGCCGCATGCGCGCCTGATGGCGATGGTGGTGCAATTGCACCAGCAAGGTTATCAGCGGCTGTATATGTACAGCTGGCCCAAGGCTTCCGGCCTGCATTGGCGCTGGCATCTGTTTGCCGGCCCGCGCAATTGGGTCGATCGGCCGTGGCGCGAAGGCTGGTACGGTTCGGGCGCCGATTACAATTTCAATCCGGTGATGGGCTGGGGCGACCGGCCCGGCGCCGATGCGCCGGCGTTGGCGACCGCGTTGGCGCAGGCCGATCCGGAAGGGCTGGAACAGGCGCGCGGCCGCGATGAAGACCATGGGGCGTGGTTCGCTAACGTCGCCGCGGCCTTGTTGCCGAATTATGCGTTCCGCCTGGGTTGGGAGCAGGGCCAGCCGATGCCGCGGCATCTGCCGGTGTTCGCGGTGCGCAGCGGCGTGCCGCCTTACGACGGACCGCCGCTGCCGTGGCCGCCCGGCTGGGCCGGTATCTGGCAGACTGGAGCGGTCGCCGACAGGAGCGCGCGGCCGCCGTCGCAGTTGCCGGACATCAAGGCTTTGCTAAAGCCTCAGGATTGAGCAGGTTCTTGGGCTGGCCGGCGGCGAAATCGAGGATGTTCTGGAAAGCGGTCCGGAAATACATCTCATAGCCGTCCGCTTCGACATAGCCCAGATGCGGCGTGGCCAGCACATTGTCCATGCGCAGCAGCGGATCGGCCGGATTGATCGGTTCGGTTTCGAACACATCCACTGCGGCATAGCCCGGACGCCCCGTCTGCAACGCCTGCAGCAGGGCGCCCGGCGCAATCAGTTCGGCGCGGCTGGTATTGACCAGGATCGCGCTTTGCTTCATCCGTCCCAGGTCGTCAGCGCCGACAATGCCTTCGGTGGCGTCGTTCAGGCGCAAATGCAGCGTCACTACATCGGCCTGTTCGAAGAATGCCTGGCGCGACGCGGCAACGCGATAGCCGTCCTTCTGCGCCGCGGCCTGGCTGCCTTCGCGGCCCCAGATCAGCACGTCCATGCCGAATGCGCGGCCATAGCCGGCGATCATGCGCCCGATCTTGCCGTAGCCCCAAATGCCGAGCGTGCGTCCGTTGAGCGCGACGCCGATGCGGTTTTGCGCAGGCTCGCCGGAGACGGTTTGCCACTGGCCTTCGCGCAGGCGGCCGATGTATTGCGGGAGGTGGCGCGCCGCGGCCATGATCAGCGCCCATGTCAGTTCTGCCGGGGCGATCGGGTTGCCCACGCCTTCGGTGATCGCGATGCCGTTGGCGGTAGCGGCCTCGACATCGATATGGCCGCTGACCTTGCCGGTTTGCGAAATCAATTTCAAGGCCGGCAACTTGTTCAGCAGCATCCGGTCGAACTCGGTACGTTCGCGAATGAGCACCAGCGCGTCGAACGGCGCCAGGCGGATCGCGAGCTGGCCCGCGCCGCGCGCGGTGTTGTTGAACACCTTGACCTCGTGTCCGTTGAGCAGCGAAAAGCAGTCGAGGCGTCGGACAGCGTCCTGGTAGTCGTCGAGAATGGCGATTTTCATGGGATTTTCGAGAATTTTGGAGTGTTGTAATAAGTCTGTAAATGATTTATACCGTTGCGTTGCCGGCAGATACGGCAAGAAGCCATGATACGGCAGTCTGCAAGCGTAGCAAATTGACGGGAACGCAGCGCAGCATTAATACTTGACTACATTAATCAGCTACTTTGCGCTACAAATGGCCGGTGCGGGAGTACAATCATTCCCCTGCTTTGTTATATGCGGCGCAATGCCGAGCCGCAATTCAGGTTGCTTCAGGGCTGCGACAATCGCCTGCCGGTTGGCTACAAATTGCCGGTTCGCGGGGCCTCGGATGGAGATTGCGTCCGACTGCCTCGGCAAGAATTTTCTTACTTTTGGAGGTTTTCCATGAATCAAGCTGTTATGGGCGGCGTCGCCGCACTAAACGTCCCCGCCTACGTCAAGCACAAGAAATTGATCGCCTGGGTAGCGGAAGTGGCCGCGCTGACACAGGCGTCCAGCATCTACTGGTGCGACGGATCGCAAGAGGAATACGACCGGCTGTGCGCGCAAATGGTCGCTTCGGGCATGATGAAGAAATTGAATCCGGCCAAGCGTCCGAACAGTTTCCTGGCATGCTCGAGCCCATCGGATGTGGCGCGCGTGGAAGATCGCACCTTTATTTGCTCGGCCAAGGAAGAAGATGCCGGCCCGACCAACAACTGGACCGACCCGGCTGAAATGCGCACTACCATGACCGGCCTGATGTCGGGCAGCATGCGCGGCCGCACCATGTATGTGGTGCCGTTCTCGATGGGCCCGCTGGGTTCGCCGATCGCGCATATCGGCGTGGAATTGTCCGATTCGCCGTATGTCGCCGTGAACATGCGCATCATGACCCGCATGGGCAAGGCCGTGTATGACGTGCTGGGCGCGGACGGCGAATTCGTGCCGTGCGTGCATAGCGTCGGCGCACCGCTGGAAGCCGGCCAGAAAGACGTGGCATGGCCATGCAACGACACCAAGTACATCGTGCATTATCCCGAGACGCGCGAAATCTGGTCCTACGGTTCGGGCTACGGCGGCAATGCGCTGCTGGGCAAGAAATGCTTCGCGCTGCGCATCGCGTCGAGCATGGGCCGCACCGAAGGTTGGCTGGCGGAACACATGCTGATCCTGGGCGTCGAGTCGCCGGAAGGCAAGAAGCATTACGTTGCGGCGGCATTCCCGTCGGCTTGCGGCAAGACCAACTTCGCCATGCTGATTCCGCCGAAGACATTCGGCGGCTGGAAAGTCACCACCATCGGCGACGACATTGCATGGGTCAAGCCGGGCGCGGACGGCAAGCTGTACGCGATCAATCCGGAAGCCGGTTATTTCGGCGTGGCGCCGGGCACCAACGAACAGACCAACTTCAACTGCATGGCGTCGATGAAGGAAAACACCATCTTCACCAATGTCGCGTTGACCGACGACGGCGACGTCTGGTGGGAAGGCATGACCAAGCAGCCGCCTGCGCACCTGATCGACTGGCAAGGCCAGGACTGGACGCCTGAAATTGCCAAGGAAACCGGCCGCAAGGCTGCGCATCCGAACGCGCGCTTCACCGTTGCGGCGACACAGAATCCGGTGCTCGATCCTTCGTGGGACGATCCGGCCGGCGTGCCGATCTCGGCCTTCATCTTCGGCGGCCGCCGTTCAACCACCGTGCCGCTGGTAACGGAAGCGCGCAACTGGGTCGAAGGCGTCTACATGGCGGCGACCATGGGTTCGGAAACCACCGCTGCCGCTGCCGGCCAGCAAGGCGTGGTGCGCCGCGATCCGTTCGCGATGCTGCCGTTCGCCGGCTATCACATGAGCGACTATTTCCAGCACTGGCTGAACATGGGCCGCAAGATTGCCGCGTCGCCGGCGGAAATGCCGAAGATCTACTGCGTCAACTGGTTCCGCACCGATGCCGACGGCAAATTCGTCTGGCCCGGTTTCGGCGACAACATGCGCGTGCTGAAATGGATTCTGGAACGTGTGGAAGACAAAGACGGCGTGCGTGTCGGCGGCGTCGACCACCTGTTCGGCATCAGCCCGCGTTTCGAAGACCTGAACTGGGACGGCCTGGAATTCAACCGTTCGCAATTCGACACCATCACCTCGATCGACAAGGCTGCATGGAACGAAGAAGTGAAACTGCACGCAGAGTTGTTCGACAAGTTGCAGCATCACCTGCCGAAAGAACTGCTGGCAGTCAAGACGCAGCTTGAGAAGCGCCTGTCTGCTTAAATCGTTGCGAGCGATAACGGCAAGCTGTTCGCCGTTATCGTAAAGACGCAAAGACCATTCGAGCGCAAAAAAAATCACCGGCCGCCATCGTCATGGCGCCGGTGATTTTCTTTTGCAGCGTCAAATAATCGATGCAGAATCAGTGCAATATCAAGGCCGTGAAATCGCCAGGATCTTCGCGGTAGCGTTGACTGCGGCGGCCAGCTTGCCGATATCGCGCAATTCCGCGGCGGTAACGCCGAGCTTTCTCAGTTCATCGATATGTCCGGTGACGCAGCCCTTGCATTTGCCGACGATCGACGCCGCCAATGCATAAATTTCAAAGTGTTTCTTGTCGACACCGCCATGCGTCATATACGACTGCATGCGAATACCGGGTTGTTGCTGGCGCAGTTCCTCGCTCTCGGCCAGGTCCAGATAGCTGTACCAGATATTGGTCATGCCCATGATCGCCGCGGCCGTCTTGGCGGCGGTCGCCTCGGTTTCATTGGACAAGCCTTCAAACGCCTCGACCAGCTCCTTGCTGCCGGCAGAAATCGCCGCCGCCATCGCCGCGCCCGCGGCAATCTCGGGCTTCATGAAAGAACGTTGCAAGGCGCCATCCAAGGTGATCCAGACGTCTTTGGCGTAAGCAGGAAGCGTATCCCGAATTTCAGAAAATTGCATGACCGCTCCTAGAAAAATAAAACAAGAAAAGAAAAAATGACCGTAAAACAAAACTGTGGTTACAAAAAACCGTAGCCCAGTAAAACGATAAAGAAGACAAAAAAGAAACAGCACCCTACAAAAGTACCGAAGTGCTGAGTAAGTGTCGCAGACGGTTCAAGCCATGGTCGAGAAGCGCAGCCGTACTTTAGTACGGTGAGCATCACAGGCCGTGGATTGGGCCGTCTGCGGCGCTTAATCGGCGCTTACAGCGTAGCGCCGCCGGGTGCCCGGTTACAGGCGCAGAGCTCGCCAGTCTGCAATGCATCGAGAATACGCAGCGTTTCTTCAGGATTGCGGCCGACGTCCAGGTTGTTGACAGTCACGTGCTGAATCACGTTTTGCGGATCGACGATGAAAGTCGCGCGCAAGGCAACGCCGGCTTCGTGACGGATGCCCAGTTGATCGATCAGCGAACCGGTGGTGTCGGCAAACTGCCAGTTGCTCAGCTTGTTCAGGTCCGCGTGTTCGCGGCGCCATGCCAACTTGCAGAATTCGTTGTCGGTGGAACCGCCCAGCAGAACGGCGTCGCGGTCTTCGAAGTCGCGCACCAGCTTGTTGTAGGCCACGATTTCGGTAGGGCAAACAAAGGTGAAATCCTTAGGATAGAAATAGATGACTTTCCATTTGCCCGGGAAGGATGTCTCGGTAATGGTTTCGAAAGCGGATACGCCGTTTTCTTCCGGCAGATTGAAGCCTGGCTTGACGCCTTCAACTTTGAACGGGGCGAGCGATTGACCAATAGTTTTCATAATGAGTAGTCCTTTCGATAGAAAAATTAAATTATATACAATAGATTGATAGTCTCAAGTTGTATATATCTATGAGCGCGATAGAGAGCGTCAAACGTTGCCCATCGCGCGTGCATTCGCGATTCCACGCATGCTGATTCCAGGCTTGCAGCGGAGTTCAAAAGAATAGCAGAGTTGTATTACGGGAGTATGAGAAGGGACGAACCTGCGGGGCCGGTACAAGAATGCGGCGCGGCAGCGCTGGGGGACCCGGCCGGGCGTCCCCAGGATATTCAGATATCGCTTATTTGAACATCAGGCGCAGCGAATCCCAGGCGCGGCCGAAAACGCCTGCCTGGTTGATCTGTTCCAGCGCGACTACGGGCAATTCGGTGATGGTGGTGCCGTCGAGGGTGATTTTGAGGGTGCCGATCTTGCTGTTCTGCGCGATCGGCGCGATCAGTGGATCGTTGCGCGCCAATACCGGCTTGATCTTGCCGGCGCTGCCGCGCGGCACGGTGACATACACATCATGCGTGAAGCCGACCTTGACCTTGCCTTGCGAACCCTTCCAGACATCGGAATTGTCGATGGCCTGGTCTTTCGAATACAGCTTGACTGCGTCGAAATTCTGGAAGCCCCAGTTCAGGAGTTTCTGGTTTTCCTGGGTGCGGACCTGGTCGGACGTGGTGCCGATGACCACCGAGATCAGGCGCCGCTCGCCGCCCGGAATCGGGCGCTTGGCCGAAGTGATCAGCGAAAAGCCGGCGCTGGAGGTATGGCCGGTTTTCATGCCGTCCACGGTCGGGTCCAGCCACAGCAGGCGGTTGCGGTTGGGTTGCGTGATGTTGTTATAGGTGAATTTCTTGACCGAATAATATGTTTTATAAAATTCGGGGTAATCCGCTATCAGGCGATAGCACAATTGTGCGAAATCGCGCGCCGATGAATAGTTTTCCGAGCTCGGCAAGCCATGCGAATTGCTGAAGCGGGTTGCCTTCAACCCCATGCGCTCGGCCTGGCGGTTCATCAGGGCCACGAATGCATCCTCGGTGCCGGCGACGGCCTCGGCCAGCGCCACGGCGGCGTCGTTGCCGGAGACGGCGATCAGGCCGTACAGCAGATTATTGACGCTGACCGGCTTGTTCGGCTCGATGAACATCTTGGAACTGGTGGGATCGATTTTCCACGCGTTGACGGACACGTTGACCATCTGGTTCAAATCGAGCTTCTTGTCGCGGATGGCGTCGAATACCACATAGGCGGTCATCAGCTTGACCAGCGATGCGGGTTCGACGCGCAGGTCCGGATCCTGGGAGGCGATGATCTGGTCGCTATTGGCATCGAGCAGCACGAACGACTTGGCGGCGACTGACGGCGCGGGCAGCATTTGCGCCGATGCGGGAAGGGAAAACGCGGAGAACGCGAATGCGGTTGTGGCGATACCGATACCGGCGAGGATTTTCTTGATCATGTGAACACTAGGTTGGCGCTCGTCCGGCGATGGACGGGCAGGCGGTTGAAAGCGGCAGGCTTCGATGGTTGAAAAGCCCCGGCGATTATAAACCGTGCCGCCGCCATGTCCCAGCATTGGCGGTAACCCGGTGAAAAGGAATGGTAAAGAACTGTAACGCCGGTTCAAAAGGCGGCAATTCGCCGCGCCGGGCCGGTGTCTTTTCGCCGGCTGCCTAGCGATGCCACAACTGCGTGACCAGGTTCTTGATGTGATGCAGCTTGCGGTGGAAGAAGTGATCGGCGCCGGGAATCACCATGATCGGGATATCCAGCGGCTTGGCCCAGTCGAACACGCCCTGCAGCGGGATGGTGTCGTCGACTTCGCCGTGGATCAGGATGGTGTTGGCGGGGACTTCCGGCATCGGCCATTTGCCGGCGGCGGTGCCGACCAGCACCAGGCGTTCGGCCGGGGCCTGCTGCGCGTTCAGGCGCTGCTGTAATTGCGCTTGCACGAAGGTGCCGAAGGAGAAGCCGGCGAGCGTGAGCGGCAAGTCCGGAAAGCGCGCCTGCATGTGCGCCAGCAGCAAGGCCATGTCGTCGGTTTCGCCCTTGCCTTCGTCATAGGCGCCGGCCGAGCCGCCGACGCCGCGGAAGTTCATCCGCACCGCGACGTAGCCCAGTGCCAGCATGCTGCGCGCCAGGGTTTGCGTGACCTTGTTGTCCATCGTGCCGCCGAACAGCGGATGTGGATGGGCCACCAGCGCGAGGCCGCGCGGCGCCGCGAATTTTTCGGCGTCGGGCAGGTCCAGCGCGCAATCGAGCGCGCCGGCCGCGCCGGTCAGGGTAAAGCGTTCGGTATGAGGCGTCATGAGTGATGTGCAGGTACTAGATCTTCAGGCGGTCGACGATCTTGCCGCCGACGATGTGGGTATCGACGATTTCATCGATGTCGTCATTGTCGACATAGGTATACCAGGTGCCTTGCGGATAAACCACGAGCACCGGGCCTTCCTCGCAGCGTTCCATGCAGCCGGCCTGGTTGACGCGGACCTGGCCCGGATGATTCAGGTTCAGTTCCTTGATGCGTTTCTTGGCGTGCTTCTGCGCCGCGTGCGCGCCCTTGTCGGCGCAACATTCGCGCGTGCCGGGCTCGCGCTGGTTCATGCAGAAGAAGACATGATGCTGGTAAAAAGGCTGATCGCTCATGGTATGGGACGTGATGACGCCGGTAATTGGATACTGGCGTTCATTCTAAACTTTCTTGCGCCGCACCGGGTAGCGCAGGAACCATAACGCGAAAAACGGCCATGCCACCGACAGGAATTGCGCGGCGCCGTTGAAATTGAGGAATTTGCCCTGCACCCAGGTTTGCAGCGTCGAAATGAAATACGGATTGGGCGGCAGCAGGTTGATGATGAAAATGCCGACGATCAAGGCAAAGGACGCGATGCGGCGCTGGAATCCGAACGGCAGGAACGCCATCGGCAGCAGCAGCCCGGCGCCGATCAGCAGGCCGCGCAGGGTGGCCGGGGTCAGCGAGATGAAGGCGTTTTCCGGCGCGAAGAACAGCGCGCTGGCGAATATCTTGACCAGCAAGGCGGCGCCGACCAGCGCCAGCGACAGGCGCAGCCGCGGCGCGCTTTTGCGCAGCAGCACCAGCAGCGTCAGGACGCCGCCGATCAGTCCGCAGGCGGTAATGACGACTTCGGAGAGCCAGTATTGCTCGCTGGACAAGGTGAGGCCATTGAACAGCAGCGTGGCCAGGTCGATCGGCTCCGCCATCAGCGCCGACAGCCAGCTCGAGAGCGCGCCGAACAACTGGCCGAGTCCGAAAAAATGGCTGATCGGATAAATTTGCGCCAGCGGCCACAAGCCGACCACCACCAGTCCGCGTCCCACGTCGTCGTTGATCCAGCGCTGGCGCAGATCGAGCAGGCGGCTGCTTTCCAGCAAGCGGTAACGCAGGCCAGCGCCCGCCAGCGCACCCAGCAGCGCGCCGGCGGTATTGGTGCAGAGGTCGAGATTGGACGACACGCGGGTAGGCAGATAGGTTTGCACCGCTTCCATGACGCACGACATCAGCGCGGCCGTCAGCGTCGCGGCCAGCACCGCGAGCAGACCCTTGAGGCGGGGATGCATGGCCAGCACCAGCAACAGACCGAACGGCGCATAGCCGGCCACATTGGTGGCAATATCGAAGGAGGTCCGGTAATAGGGGAAAGGCGTGCCGAGGAACGCCAGCGGATGGATGCCGAGATCGCGCCAGCCGGAAAACGGATACCAGCTGGCATACACGATCAGGAAGGCATAGGCCAGCAGCGCCGCGCGCGAAAAAGGCGAGGACGAGGGCGGGGACGTCGCGGCGGGTGCTGCGGGAGCGTCGGTAACTTGCATTTGATTCATCGAAATTTCTGTGCGGTCGAGGGTAACCGATTTCATCAACCGGCGCATCCCCGTTACAATGACGCGCATGCATGCCGACTTTTCTCCTCCCGACTCCCTGGACGCCGTCCGTATCGCGGCGCTGTCCGGCGCGGCCGCGACGGTCGATATCCGCACCGTGGCTTCGACCGGCTCCACCAATGCCGACCTGATGGCCGCCGCGCAGGCCGATGCGCTGACGCGGCCGACGCTATTGGCCGCGCAAATGCAAACCGCCGGCCGCGGCCGCGCGGGCCGGGTCTGGCATACGGCGCCTGGCGCGGCATTGACGTTCTCGCTGGCCTGGAAATTCCATTGCCCCCTGCAGCATCTGGCCGGACTGCCGCTGGCGGTGGGCGCCACGCTCGCCGCCGCCCTGGCGGCGCTGGGCCAGCCGGTCCAGTTGAAATGGCCCAACGATCTGCTGCTGGACGGCGCCAAGCTGGGCGGCATCCTGATCGAAATCGCCGGCGGCAAGCATGCCGGCGATGCGACCTGGGCCGTGATCGGCATCGGCCTGAACCTGGCGCTGCCGGAGGCGTTGCGCAGCCAGGTCAACGGCGCCAGCGCGACCGCATTGCTGGCGATCGAACGCGAACAGTTATTGGCCACATTGCTGGATCGCCTGGCCGAGGCATTGCTCGAATTCGAACGGGACGGGTTTGCCGCATTCGCGCCGCGCTGGAACGCCTGCCATGCCTATGCCGATCGTGCCGTGCGCATTCTCGACCAGGGGAAAATCCTGCAACAGGGCGTGGCGGTGGGCGTCGACGAGGGCGGCCGGCTGCTGCTCGATACCGACGCCGGACGCATCGCGGTTTCGGCCGGCGACGTGTCCCTGCGCCTGCTGGAACAGGACTGACCGCATGCTGCTGATCGACGCCGGCAATACGCGCATCAAGTGGGCCGTCGCGGCCGAGACGGCGTCTGCCGTGGAACCGGGGCGGATGAGCGCGGCCTGGCTGCATGCCGGATCGGTCGCTCGCGCCGACTGGCTGCAACTGGATGCAATCTTGCGCGATGCCTGCGGCGGCCCTGGCGGCGTGGCCGGGATGCTGCGACGAGTGCTGGTGTCGAATGTGGCCGGCGCCGCGCTGCGCGAGCAATTGCAGGGTTTGTTGCAGCAACTCAATCCCGATCCGGCGCTGCGCATCGAATGGCTGGCGTCGCAGGCGGCGCTGGGCGGCATCGAGAATGGTTATAAGCAACCAGCGCAACTGGGCTGCGACCGCTTTGCCTCGGCCATCGGCGCGCACGCGCTGTTTCCGGAACGGGCGCTGATCGTGGCGACCTGCGGCACGGCGACCACGATCGATGCGATCACGCCGCAAGGGCGCTTTGTCGGCGGCATGATCCTGCCCGGCCTGGGCCTGATGGCGACTTCGCTGGCGCTCAATACGGCGCAGTTGCCGCAGGTCTCGGCGCTCGATGCGGCCGCGCCCTGGTTCGCCGACAACACCGAACAAGCGATCGTCGCGGGCTGCATCGCGGCCCAGGCCGGCGCGATCGAACGCGCGGCGCGGCGCCACCGGGAGCAGTATCCCGATACGCTGTTGCTGCTGGCCGGCGGCGCCGGCGCGTATCTGACCGCCCATCTGGCGGAGCCCCATGAAAGGCTGGATAATCTGGTCCTGATCGGTTTGCATGTCCTCGCAAATAGGTATCCTCATTTATGCTGAAAATCGTGTTCTGGCTGCTGCTGGCGATTAACGGCGCCCTGTTCGCGCTGGGACAAGGCTTTGCCGACGGCCGTCAACAGCGCACCGAACCGCAACGGCTGGAGCGGCAACTGCATCCCGAACAATTGATCCTGACGCCGCGGGCTCCCGCAGCGGCGGCGGATCCGGCAATCGCGCCCGTGGCGTCCGCATCCACATCCAACGCAGCGCCCGCGCCGGCAGCGCCGCCTGTCGTAACGGCCCCGAATTCAACGTCGGCAACCACATCCGCGCCGGTTTCCGTACCTGCCGCGCCGGCGTCTGTTCCAATGCCGGCCGCCACCACCGCCGTTGCGCCGGCGGCAAGCGCGCCAATGGCAGCGCCGGCGACTACAGCCCCTGAAAAATTACTGGCCTGCGTCGAAATCGGCAATTTCGATCCGAACGAAGCGCGTTCATTCCGCGCCCGGCTGGCAGCCGCCAAATTGCATTCGGCGGCCAGCCAGCGCAGCGTGCAGGAAGTGGCCAGTTACATGGTCTATATCGCCGCCGAGGACGGACGCGAAGGCGCCGGCCGGCGCGCGGCGGAACTGCGCCGTCTCGGCCTGACGGATTTTTACATCATGCCGGAGTCCTCGCCGATGCGCGACGCCATCTCGCTCGGCCTGTTCAAGACCGAGGCGGCGGCCAAGGCCTATGTCGGCCAACTGATTGCCAAGGGCGTGCGCAGCGCGCGCATCGTCGAACGCACCGCCAGCAGCAACAAGGTCGCGTTCCGCCTGCGCGACCTGAACGCCGCCGACCAGGCCGGTTTTTCGGCGCTGGCATCGGCATTCCCGAATCAGTCGCGGCGCGATTGCAGTGGCTGACCGCGGCGGCCGACTGTAGCAGCTTGGTGACAGCTTGATGCCGATTCGCCGAAATCGCGCTGCGCCGCACAAACGGGCGATGCTTTCGATGTAAAATCGCGCTCAATCCCAACTCCTCCTCTCCACAGGACCGCAACATGACAGATTTGACCGACCTCACCCTCGTCGCGCCGCAGATCAAGGCAGAGATACTGGCGGAAGCATTGCCGTATATCCGCAAGTTCCATGGCAAGACAATTGTTGTCAAATACGGCGGCAATGCGATGACGGAAGAGCATCTGAAGCACGGTTTCGCGCGCGATGTGATCCTGCTCAAGCTGGTCGGCATGAACCCGGTGGTGGTGCACGGCGGCGGGCCGCAGATCGACAATGCGCTCAAGAAGATCGGCAAGCAGGGCACGTTCGTGCAAGGCATGCGGATTACCGACGAAGAAACGATGGAAGTGGTGGAGTGGGTGCTGGGCGGCGAAGTGCAGCAGGACATCGTGATGCTGATCAATCATTACGGCGGCCAGGCAGTCGGGTTGACCGGCAAGGACGGCGGCCTGATCCGCGCCCGCAAGATGATGATGCCGGACCGCGATCATCCGGGCGATTTCCTGGATATCGGCTTTGTCGGCGAAATCGATGCCATCAATCCGGCGGTGGTCAAGGCGCTGCAGGACGACGCGTTCATCCCGATCATTTCCCCGATCGGCTTCGGCGACGACGGCCAGGCATACAACATCAATGCCGACGTAGTGGCCGGCAAGATCGCCGAAATCCTGCATGCGGAAAAGCTGATCATGATGACCAATATCGCCGGCGTGCAGGACAAGCAGGGCAACCTGCTGACCGATCTGTCGGCGCGCGAAATCGATGAAATGTTCGAGGACGGCACCATTTCCGGCGGCATGCTGCCGAAAATCTCGTCGGCGCTGGAGGCGGCCAAGTCGGGCGTCAACACCGTGCATATCATCGACGGCCGCATCGAGCATTCGCTGCTGCTGGAAGTGCTGACCGAACAAGCCTTCGGAACCATGATCCGCTCGCATTAAGCGTGGGCGATGCGTGAAAAATAAAGCGCCGGTCTGGCTGTTCGATCTCGACAATACGCTGCATGACGCGTCGCACGCCATTTTTCCGGCGATCAACGAAAACATGAACGGCTATATCGGCCGGATCCTGGAACAGGCCGGCCTGGCCTGCGATGCGGCTTCGGTCAATGCGCTGCGCTACGAATATTGGCGGCGCTACGGCGCCACGCTGGCCGGCATGATGCGTCATCATGCCGTGCGCGCCGAGGATTTCCTGCGCGAGGCGCATCGCTTCGACGACCTGCCGCGCATGATCCGTGCCGAGCGCGGCCTGGGGCATCTGCTCAAGCGCCTGCCGGGCCGCAAGATACTGCTGACCAACGCACCCGAAATCTATTCCAAAAAGGTGCTGCGGCATCTCGGCCTGCATCCGCATTTTTCCCGCCATATCTCGATCGAATCCATGCAGGTGCATCGGCAACTGCGCCCCAAGCCGTCGCGCCAGTTCCTGCGCAAATTGCTGAGCAAGCAACGGCTTGCCGCGCTGCGCTGCATTCTGGTGGAGGATACGGTCGAGAACCTGAGGGCGGCCAAGCGGCTCGGCATGCGCACGGCCTGGATGACCGGCTATCTGGGCGCGACGCCGATGATAGGCGGCATGCACAAGGCGGCCCGGCTATCTTGCCGGCCGGCCTATGTCGACTTCAAGGTGCGGGCCTTGTATCAGCTAGCGGGCCGTAGCCGCTAAAACCAGCGCGCAGTCCGCGCACCAGCCCTTGATGGTAAGTTCCACCTCGTGGCCCTGAAAGCCTTTTCCCAACGTTTTTTCGAGCGCGTGCTGTAGCTGCGACGCGGCCGATTTGCGTCCGCCGGTGGCCGGCAGCACGCTGCCGAGAAACGTGGCGTCGGCGGTATCGTCGAGGCAGAAAACCCGGGCGCAGTTGGTGCACTTGAAATGTCCGTGCTGATGCTGGGCCTGGGGTTTGCGATGCGGATGCGCGCCGGTGCCGTGTTCGTGCGGCTCGTGCTGCTCCGAGCTGGCGCTGTAGCGGAAGATGCGGTCATCCACGGCGATCTTGTGCGCCAGCCCGGCTTCGGTCAGGCAGTCCAGCGCGCGATACAGCGTGACCCGGTCCATTTCGGTAAACGTATCCTGGATATCCTGGTGCGACAGGGCGGCGCGCGTCGTCAGCAGCATGCCGAGGACATTCGTCCTGGCCGCGGTCACGCGCACGGCGGCGTCGCGCAACAGCAGTTCGGCATGGGCGCGGCCGTCGCCGAGGTCCGGTGCGGACGATTTGCGGGCAGTTGCGGAAGCGGTGGCAGTGGGGGATGGCGCGGATTTGCTTGTCATGCGGCGATTATGCCTTATTTCGCGTCGACTTTTTTGGCGCGCGGATGGGCCGCATCGTAGACCTGCGCCAGCCGCTGGAAGTCGAGCGAAGTATAGACCTGGGTGGCGGTGATCGATGCATGGCCGAGCATTTCCTGCACGGCGCGCAAATCGCCCGATCCCTGCAACATGTGGGACGCAAATGAATGGCGCAATACATGGGGATGCATATTGCTGGGCACGCCCAGCGCCTGGCCGTGCGCCTTCAGGCGCTGTTGCAGCACGCGCGGCGAAATCCGGCTGCCGCGTTCGCTCAGGAACAGCGCCGCGGCATCGTGGGCGGCGGCGCCGGCCTTGAGCAGGGTATCGCGTATTGCCAGCCATTGCCGCACCGCCTGCAGCGCCGGCGCGCCGACCGGCACCCGGCGCATCTTGTTGCCCTTGCCGGTGACCGTGACTTCGCCCGCGTCGAAATCGATCCAGCCGGAAGAGGTGTAATCGGGCGCGGCGACGTAGCGCAGGTCCAGCCCGCTCAATTCGGCCGCGCGCAGGCCGCTGGAGTACAGCAACTCGAACATCGCCCGATTGCACAATTGCATGGCGCTGGCGGCATCCTTGACCGGATTGAACTGCGAGACGACGGCGATCGCGTCGTCGGCTGCCAACGCCTTGGGCAGCGGCCGCGCGCGTTTCGGCGCCTTGACGCCATCGACCGGATTCGATTGCAGTACGGTCTTGTCGAGCTGGTCAGAGAGCCAGTCGTAAAAGCCGCGCCATGCCGACAGCTTGCGGGCGATCGAGCGCGGATTCAGCCCCTTGGCATGCAATTGCGCCGCGAACTTGCGGATGTGGGCGTGGCTGACGGCGGTATAGGGCGCGGCCGCGGCGGCTAATACAGCGTCGCCGGCCTCCAGCGGGGAAGAATCGATGGCAGGAAGCCGCGGCAGGGTTTGCACCATCGCGGCCAGTTCCTGCAGGTCGCGGCCGTAGTTGCTGACGGTGTGCGGGGATAGTTGGCGCTGCTCGGCGAGATTGGCGAGATAGCGTTCGACCGCCCGGTCGACGGTTCGATGGGCCGCCTGATCCGCGGCAGTGCTGCGCGGCGGAGAAACAGCGGCGGGCTTCACATCGGCCGCCTGCTTCAGTTTCAGCCGCGCAGGCCGGTCAATGCCGCGCTGGCGGTGGCGCCGATGCGGGACAGGAAATCGGTCGCCATCTCGGCGCTGAAACGTTGCGGATCGTCCGAGCCAAGCACCAGCAGTCCGAACGCTTCCGGCGCGTTGTCGCTGCGCAGCGGCAGGATCGCAATCGATTGCACCGTGGCGGGATCGGCCAGCCATTGCGCCGCCTCGAAATCCTTGTTCGGTCCGCAGAAGGGCGTACTCAGGCCGTCGGCAAAGATATGCGCATCGTCCGAGGTGGCGGCGGCGTACCAGGCATCGGCATGATCCGCGCCCAGTTGCCACAGGCGCAGAGTGACTTGCGGCACGTTGAAGACGGTTTGCAGGCCATCGATCAATGCGCGCGGCAATTCGCGCTCGTCGCGCACCGCCAGCAGGGCGCGGGTCCAGGTCTGGAATTTGTTGGCGATCTCGTCGTTTTCGTGCGCGATGCGCAGCAGGTCCGCCATATGCAGGTCCTGGATCTTGATCTTTTCGCGCAGGATCTCCATTTGCCGCTCCTGCAGCGAGATCGCCCGTCCGAGCACCGGGCTGGTCAGCCGGATGCGGCCCAGCAGGTCGGCATGCTCTTCGAAGAAATGCGGATGATCGAACAGATAGTCGGCAATAAGGTTGGAGTCCGGAAGCTCAGTCATTGGCGTGCGATCGTCTATGAATTAATCGGTAAAAGTCGGTAAATGCGATGAATGCGACGGCATATGCCGTATTGCTGCCAGATTATGTATGTTAAGCCGGGCGCATGCAACTACTGTGTTGCCTGCATGAAATTCGAAGGAAAATTGAATCGGGCTTACATGGTTGCCCATGTAAGCCCGATTGCTTCAAATCAGATTTCGATTTCCGGCATTGCTGCCGGTCGTCAAGCCTTGATTAGAATGTGTGACGCATGCCGACGCCCAGGCCGAATGCCGAGCCGGAGCCGGTCATGGCGGAGCCGCTCAGCTTCAACGGATTAGCTACGTCTGTTGTACGAACGTATGTACCGACTGCATACAGGTCGGTACGCTTCGACAGGAAGTAGTCAGTACCGACGAACACTTGGTTCAGCTTGCCTTGTTTGGCGCCGTTGATGAAGTTCACGTTGGTGTGTGCATAACCAGTCAACAACTGCAGGGATGCAGTCAGGTTGTGGTTGTAGCCGATTTCAAACAGGTCCAGCTTGTCGTTGGCGCTGCCGGAACCGAATGAAGTGTCGTTGAATTTCGCTGTAGTAGCTGTTGGATTGACCAACATCTTGACGCGCGACCAGTTGCCGTACAGCTTGCCGAAGCCGAAGTTGTAGCTGCCGCCCAAAGTGAATGTCTTGGTTGCAGTGTCGCCATTGCGTGCGGTGCCGTAACCAGCCGCACCAGGGATGATGGCGCGGTCAGCAGGTGTAGCGCCTGCCTTGCTTTGGTAGTACGAACCACCGAAAGCCAGAGGACCGTTGTCATACTTCAGGCCAGCAGCATAGACTTGACCAGCAGAACCGCCGCCAGCTTGTTCGCCCAGACCGAGCATCACGCCGCCGTTCAGGCCGCCGATTGCAGGCATGTCGTAACGGATCGAGTTGTTGGTGCGATCGCCTTGCAGACGGGCTTGTGTATTGCCGTCGACGTTGGAGAACGAGTTCACATAAGCAGCGTGCGAGAATGTCGCCATGCCGCCGGCTGTGCCGGAATAAGCGAAGTCTGTTTGACGACCGATGTTGACCGAACCGAAACCGCCCGACAGGCCGACTGTCGATGTGCGGCTGAACAGGTTGTTGGTTGTGCCGCCGTCTTGTTGACCCAGAGTGCCGGTATCAGTGCTGAAACCCATTTCCAATTGGAAGTTGGCTTTCAGGCCGCCGCCCAGATCTTCAGAACCCTTGAAGCCCAAACGCGAACCGGACAGACCGCCGGAATTCACTGCAAACAGGCTGTTGTTGTTAGTGCCTGCCTTGTTTTGGTAAAAAACGCCGGCATCGACGACACCGTAGATTGTTACCGATGTCTGTGC
Organism: Herbaspirillum sp.; assembly: GCA_036499085.1. Lineage (GTDB taxonomy): Bacteria > Pseudomonadota > Gammaproteobacteria > Burkholderiales > Burkholderiaceae_D > Herbaspirillum. The sequence continues at coordinate 35,049 of DASYEK010000089.1, forward strand.
TTGCGCAGCGGCTGCGAACGAGCCCAGAACAGCCAGAGCGAGTAGTGATTTTTTCATTTGTTTGACATCCTTCTATAAAAATAGTCTTGAGGATCCGTATTTCTGGTCGGATGTCAGCACATTACGACGACTCCAGGGCGATGCCTAAGGATTTGTGCGATGGGGTGCAAAAACCTTGGCAAAATTGAGTTTCACGGCTGAAGCCGTTGTTTTTTTCTGACAAATTACACGCTCGTAACAGCTCGTTACAACTGCTTACCGCCTTTGCGCGTTAAGGTAAGTAGTGTTGTAAAAAAAATGCAAATTTCCATAAAAAAACTTACTTTTAAAAAATTGTTTGCTTGTTTAAGCAATAATTGGTGTTTTCCGAATCGAATTGAGGTCGTATGGCAAATCGTGAGGATCTGGCAATTATCCGTGCCGCGAGGGCCGGACAGCCGCAAGCGCAGCTGACTTTGGGCAAGCGTTATTTGACGGGCGGCAACGGTCTGCCGCAAAGCCTGCAGACCGCCATGCACTGGCTGGAACGCGCCGCCCGGGCCGACCAGGCGGAGGCGTGGTCGCTGATCGGCGCGCACATTCCTTATGAACTGGCGACGCAGGCCGAAGACGTGGTCTCGTTTTCGACATGGTATGAACGGGCTTTCGAGCAGGGTGTAATGGAGGCGGGGCTGGTATTTGCCAAACTGGTGATGGCCCATTCGGCGCTGCAGCAAATCGACGGCCTGCGCGGCAAGGCGATCAGGATGCTGGAAATGGCGGCCGGCGCCGGTGCCGCGGAGGCGCAGTGGCTGCTGGCGCAGCATGAACGCCAGCAAAACCCGAATCCGACCGATCCGATTGCGGAGGCCGGCACTGCTGCGGCAAGGCCGGCCGCTCAGGCATGGGTTGAGCGTGCAGCCGATGGCGGCGTCGCGCAGGCCCAATATCTATTGGCCGTGGCGGCCTGGGAAAATGGGGATCGGGAGACGTATCTGCATCGCGCATTGCCGCTGGCTCGCGCATTGCGCGCCCAGTATGCGGCGCAGACGGCGCAATTGAACGCTCCTTCACCGGCATTGGGGCGGCAACTGGGCGCCGATAAGCTGCTATTGTTGCTGCGCTGCTGCGAAACCTTGCTGCAGCATGCCGATCGCGATATCGACGAAATCCAGCAGTTCTGGGAATTGGCGGCTTATGCCGACGACAGGCATGCGCAGTTTGCGCTGGGGCTGTTGTTTGCGCGCATGCGCGCCGACGGCGCCCGCTCGGATCTGGTTGCCGGATCGGCCAACTATAAGAAAGCGGTACGCTGGCTGACGCTGGCCGGCGACGGCGGCTTGGCCGATGCGTGGTATGCCTTGTCGCGCATCTTCCTGAAGCCGGAATTTTCCCAGCGCAGCCTGGCCGACGCGCAATACTATCTGGAACGCGCCGCCGAAATGGGGCATGGCGCCGCGCAGCTCGAATGCGGCATCGGCGCCTGGCGCAGCCGGCGCGACGACGCGTCCAATGACATGCGCGCCGTGTACTGGCTGCAAAAGGCCGCGGCGCAGGATAATGCAGAGGCGATCGCCTTGCTGGCCAAAATCACCGACGCGCCCGTGCCAGCGCAATGGGCGCTGCAGGCTCGGCAGCAATTGACCAGGGCCATCGCCAACGCGCATCCGTTCCTGGCCGCGCGCATCGAGCTGGCTGCATTGTTCGGGCTGACCCAGGCCGAAGCGTTATTGATCGACCTCAACGAAGCCGACCGCGGTCATTGCCTGGTGGTGGATATCCGGGCGCAATATGCGCGCAGCAAGCGTCGCCTGATTGCCGTTGTCGACACGGAACAGCGCGCCGCATTGCATCGCATCGGGCGCCTGTTCGAAGATGTGGATTGCGGCCCCAGCGGCATGGAAGGCAATTACCGGCAGCGTCTGTATCGGCTCAAGACCGTGCTGCCGCAGGCTCTGCCGGATGCGAATGCGGAAGATGAAGCCGCTTTGGTCGATTAGGAATCTGCCGCGGCTTCTTGGCTGTTGCCTCAGATGTCGATTTCGCCTTCGAACACCGTGACCGCGGGGCCGGTCATCCTGACCGGCTGGTCCGCGCCGTTCCAGGCGATCACCAATACGCCGCCGTGGGTTTGCACCGTTACCGGCGAGTCGAGCAGGCCTTGCCGGATGCCAGCCACCGCTGCCGCGCAGGCGCCGGTGCCGCAAGCCAGCGTTTCGCCGGCGCCGCGTTCGAACACCCGCAGACGGATATTGTTGCGATCGACGATTTGCATGAAGCCGGCATTGACGCGCTTGGGAAAGCGCGGATGACGTTCGATCGCCGGGCCGTCCTGGGCGACCGGCGCCTGCTCGGTATCGGCGACGATCCGCACCGCGTGCGGATTGCCCATCGACAGTACGGAAAACAAGACAGTCTTGCCGTTGATTTCCAGCGGCCACAGGGTATCTTCGCCGTTGGCGATGCCTGATAGTCCTGCCGAATCGAACGGCACCAGCGATGGCTGCAAGATCGGCGCGCCCATGTCGACGGTGACGCCGCCATCGGCTTCCAGCGTGGGCTCGATCACGCCGGCCAGCGTTTCGACCCGGATCGCGCGTTTGGCGGACAGGCCTTTTTCGTTGACGAAGCGGGCGAAAGCGCGCGCGCCGTTGCCGCACTGCTCGACTTCGCCGCCGTCGGCGTTATAAATTCGATAGCGGAAATCGACTTCCGGCAAACCGGTCTTCTCCACCACCAGCATCTGGTCGGCCCCGACGCCGAAACGGCGATCGGCGATCTGCTTCCATTGCTCGGGCGTGAAATCGATGGCCTGGCTGATCGCGTCGATAACGACAAAATCATTGCCTGCTCCGTGCATTTTGGTGAATTTGATTTTCATGCGATCGATTATAGATCAGGGCTTTCGGGACCGTACAGGTCGGGCATGCCGGGCGGGCGTGTCTTGAAACGCTTGTGGGTCCAGAAGTATTCCGCCGGCGTTTCCCTGGCCCGCGCTTCGATGAAGGCGTTCATGCGGCGCGTCGCGTCGGTGATATCGGGGCCGGGAAAGTTATCCCATGCAGGATAAAAGGTGACTTGCCAGCCCTGGTAATTCGGCAGATAGCGGGCGATCACCGGAATCACATTGGCGCCGGTGGCCGCGGCGATGCGGGCAGGGGCGGTCAAGGTTGCCGCCGGAATGCCGAAGAAGGGCACGAATTCGGCATCCCGCAGACCGAAATCCATGTCCGGCAGCATGATGAACGGCTTGCCTTCGCGCATGGCGCGGATAATCGGCTTGACGCCCTGCGTGCGGGTCAGCAGGGTGACGGGGCGAAAGCGCGAACGACCCTTCAGCAGCGCCTCGTCGACGATCTTGTTTTTCTGCTGCGCATAGATAGTGCAGACGGACAGTTCGGAATTGAGCACGAGCGCGATGCCCGGCACCTCCAGCGCGACGAAATGGGGGCACAGCAAAATGGATGGGTTCGAACCCAACTGCTCCAGCGGAAGCTCGCCGTCCACGCGGATCAGTTTTTTCAGGCGGCTTTCGGGCGCCCACCAAAGCACACCGCGTTCCAGCGCGCTGCGCGCATAGGCCTGAAAATGCTGGCGCGCGATATCGACCCGGGCGGCCTCGCCGAGTTCCGGAAAGCACAGCGCCAGATTGGTCAGGCAGATGCGGCGGCGCGGCGTCATGATCACGTACAGCAGCGATCCGAGCGCCTCGCCCAGCCGCCCGAGCAAGGGCAGCGGCAGCCAGTGCAGCAGCCAGATCAAGCCGATCAAGGCCTTCATGCGGCATCTCCGGCATCGGTCGCCGGTGCCACGCCGCGCGGCGTCTTGTAGCGGTTATAGCTCCAGATGTATTGGCTCGGGCAGCGCGCAATCAGTTTTTCCATTGCCAGGTTGATGGCGCGCGCCTGCTGCTCCGGCGTGCCGTCCAGCGTTTCCTCGAACGGCACGAAACGGATCACGTAGCCGCGTCCCCACGACAGGCGTTCCGCGTACGACAGGATGACCGGCGCGCCGCTCATGGCGTGCAATTTGGCCGACAGGGTCATGGTATAGGCTTGCTTGCCGAAAAAATCGGCCCATACGCCTTCGCCATGCTGCGGCACCTGGTCCGGCAGCAGACCGATCGCCTGGCCGTTCTTCAATGCTTTCAGCAAGGTGCGCACGCCGCTCAGGTTGGCCGGCGCCAGGATCAGGTTCTGGCGCGCGCGGGCGCCTTCGATCAGCGGTTTCAGGGCGCTTTTGCGCGGCGGCCGGTACAAGGCGGTCAGCGAAGTGCGCGCGGCGATCGCCTGCGCGATGATTTCGAAGCAGCCCAGATGCGGCGTCAGGAAAATGACGCCGCGCTGCGCATCCAGCGCGGCCTGGGCCAGGTCCCAGTTTTCGATGCGGGCGGTGCGCAGCACGCGCCGCGGCCGCGCGCACCAGACGAACGGCAGTTCGAACATGCTTTTGCCGGAAGCGCCGATGGCCGCGTTCAAATGCGCGGCATAGCCGGCGCGGCCGATATTTTCGCGCAGGCGTTTGCGATAGGACGGCGAGACCATGTAAACCAGTCGTCCGGCAGCTGTCCCGATCAGATGCAGGAGCGGCAGCGGCAGGTGCGACAACAGGCGAAACAGGAGAACTAACATCGGATTGCGAGCTTTAAGGAAAGGGGCGTAAAATACCATGGGCAGCACCGTTAAGTTAATAGACAACTTGCGAGACGGTATACAAAATTCGCTAAAGCGTCGCAGGCACAAGTGATCGGCCGCGACTTGGTCATATCACTTTGGAGCTAATGCATGTCGAATGAATATCTCTTTACCTCGGAATCCGTATCCGAAGGCCATCCCGATAAAGTAGCCGACCAGATCTCGGACGCCATCCTGGACGCCATCTTTACCCAGGACCCGAAGGCGCGCGTTGCCGCCGAGACACTTTGCAATACCGGCCTGGTCGTACTGGCGGGCGAAATCACCACCACCGCCAATGTCGACTACATCAGCGTCGCGCGCGAGGCCATCAAGCGCATCGGCTACGACAACGCCGATTTCGGCATCGATTACAAAAGCTGCGCCGTGCTGGTCGCCTACGACAAGCAATCGCCGGATATCGCCCAGGGCGTCAACGAAGGCCAGGGCATCGACCTCGATCAGGGCGCGGGCGACCAGGGCCTGATGTTCGGCTACGCTTGCGACGAAACGCCGGAGCTGATGCCGGCCGCCATTTACTATGCGCATCGCATCGTCGAACGCCAGTCCCAATTGCGCAAGGATGGCCGCCTGCCGTGGCTGCGTCCGGACGCCAAATCGCAGGTCACGCTGAAATACGTGGACGGCAAGCCGGTCGCCATCGACACCATCGTGCTGTCGACCCAGCACTCGCCCGAAACGCCGCACAAGGCCATTGAAGAAGCCGCCATCGAAGACATCATCCGTCCGGTGGTGCCGGCCGAATGGCTGAAGAACACCCGTTACCTGATCAATCCGACCGGCCGTTTCGTCATCGGCGGCCCGCAAGGCGATTGCGGCCTGACCGGACGCAAGATCATCGTCGATACCTACGGCGGTGCGGCGCCTCACGGCGGCGGCGCGTTCTCGGGCAAGGATCCGTCCAAGGTCGACCGTTCGGCGGCTTACGCCGGCCGTTACGTGGCGAAAAACATCGTCGCCGCCGGCCTGGCGTCGCGCTGCCAGATCCAGATCTCGTACGCGATCGGCGTCGCCAAGCCGACCTCGATCATGGTCACGACCTTCGGCACCGGCAAGGTCAGCGACGAAAAGCTGGCCGAGTTGGTCGCCGCGCATTTCGACCTGCGTCCGAAGGGCATCGTCCAGATGCTCGACCTGCTGCGTCCCATCTATCAGAAGACCGCTGCCTACGGCCACTTCGGCCGCGAAGAGCCGGAATTTACCTGGGAACGCACCGACAAGGCCGCGGCATTGCGGGCTGCCGCCGGGTTTTAAGCCGGCTTCCAAGACAACGGCTTTAAGCCGCTGGTTTTCGCGTCTGTTTTCAAGCCGGTTCCGGCTTGATCCACAGGCTGCATAAAAAACGGATCGAACCATCTGCGTTCGGTCTGTTTTGTTTTACAATGCACATCCGTATCGAGGAGCGTTGCGACAAGGACAGAGCATTCTGGTCCCTGCCAGGCTTGATACAGTCGCTTGATTTCATCGATAAGCAAACCGCGCTCACGTACTTTTTTTCTATCAACGAAAGGAGGGCGTGATGAACGCCATTACCAATTCCGCACTACAGGATTTTGCCGTCGCCGACCTGACGCTGGCCGACTGGGGCCGCAAAGAAATCAAAATCGCCGAAACAGAAATGCCCGGCCTGATGGCCATCCGCGAGGAATTTGCCGCGGCGCAACCGTTGAAGGGCGCGCGCATTACCGGCTCGATCCACATGACGATCCAGACCGCCGTGCTGATCGAAACGCTGGAAGCGTTGGGCGCCAAGGTGCGCTGGGCTTCCTGCAATATCTATTCCACACAGGACCACGCCGCCGCCGCGATCGCTGCCGCCGGCACGCCGGTGTTCGCCTTCAAGGGCGAATCGCTGGACGATTACTGGGAATTCACCCACCGCATTTTCGAATGGCCGGGCGACGTCAATACCGACCAGGCCAACATGATCCTGGACGACGGCGGCGACGCCACCTTGCTGCTGCATCTGGGCACACGCGCCGAAAAAGACGCATCGGTGCTGAACAACCCGGGTTCGGAAGAAGAAATCTGCCTGTTCAATTCGATCAAGAAGCGCCTGGCGAGCAGCCCAGGCTGGTATTCGTCGCGCCTGAAGCAAGTGCGCGGCGTGACCGAGGAAACCACGACCGGCGTGCACCGCCTGTACCAGATGTTCAAGGAAGGCAAACTCGCGTTCCCGGCGATCAACGTCAACGACTCGGTGACCAAATCGAAGTTCGATAACCTGTACGGCTGCCGCGAATCGCTGGTCGACGGCATCAAGCGCGCCACCGACGTCATGATCGCCGGCAAGGTTGCCGTCATCGCCGGCTACGGCGACGTCGGCAAGGGTTCGGCCCAGGCCATGCGCGCCTTGTCGGCCCAGGTCTGGGTGACTGAAATCGATCCGATCTGCGCGCTGCAGGCGGCCATGGAAGGCTTCCGCGTCGTGACCATGGAATACGCCGCCGAGCATGGCGATATTTTCGTGACCTGCACCGGCAATTACCACGTGATCACGCATGCGCACATGAGCCGCATGAAAGACCAGGCCATCGTCTGCAACATCGGCCATTTCGACAACGAAATCGAAGTCGCGGCGCTCAAACAGTACAAATGGGAAAACATCAAGCCGCAAGTCGACCACATCATCTTCCCGGACGGCAAGCGCATCATCCTGCTGGCCGAAGGACGCCTGGTCAACCTGGGTTGCGGCACCGGCCACCCTTCGTATGTGATGAGTTCGTCGTTCGCCAACCAGACCATCGCGCAGATCGAACTGTTTACCAAGACCAAGGACTATCCGGTCGGCGTGTATACATTGCCGAAGCATCTCGATGAAAAAGTGGCGCGCCTGCAGTTGACCAAGCTGAATGCGCAACTGACTGAACTGACCACGGAGCAGGCCGGCTATATCGGCGTCTCGCAAAGCGGTCCGTACAAGCCGGATCACTATCGTTATTGATGGCGGCGGCCTGCCGCTGCCATTGAGTCGTCCCTTGCAAGACGGCGCCGGAAATCCTTCCTGCGCCGCCTTGCGGACCAAAGCACACCAAGGAGAATCCCGATGATGCTGTTGCTGACCTGGCTGATCAATGCCGTCGCCTTGCTGGCGGTTCCTTACCTGATGCACTCGATTCAAGTCGATACCTTCGGCACCGCGCTGATCGCGGCGCTGATCCTGGGGCTGGTCAACACGCTGATCCGTCCAGTGCTGGTGGTGCTGACGCTTCCGGTCACGCTGCTGTCGCTGGGCCTGTTCATCTTCATCATCAACGGCCTGATGTTCTGGGCGGTGGCGCAATTGGTCGACGGTTTCCATGTCGGCGGATTCTGGTCCGCCGTGGGCGGCGCGATACTCTACAGCATCGTCTCCTGGGCGCTTTCCACCTTGTTATTGAGAAGCAAGTCATAAAAATCTAAAACAGCCATGCCTCCACATAATTTCAGCATCGAGTTCTTTCCGCCCAAGACGGCGGAGGGAACAGAAAAGCTGCGCCTCGCGCGCGTTCAATTGGCGCAATTGCAGCCAAAATATTTTTCGGTCACCTTCGGGGCCGGCGGCTCGACGCAGCAAGGCACGCGCGATACCGTGCTGGACATCCTGCGCGAAGGCCACGAGGCCGCGCCGCATTTATCCTGCCTCGGCAGTTCGCGCGAGACATTGCGCACCATGTTGGCCGACTACAAGGCGCAGGGCATCAAGCGGCTGGTAGCCTTGCGCGGCGATCTGCCGAGCGGCTACGGCGCGCTCGACCTGGCAGCGGGCGAATTCCGCTACGCCAATGAGCTGGTCGAATTTATCCGGGCCGAAACCGGCGACTGGTTCCATATCGAAGTGGCGGCCTATCCGGAAATGCATCCGCAGGCGCGTTCGCCGCAGGAAGACCTGCAGCACTTCGCCGGCAAGGTGCTGGCAGGCGCCGACGGCGCGATCACGCAGTATTTCTACAACGCGGATGCGTATTTCCGTTTTGTCGAGGATGCGCAGAAACTGGGCGTCATGGCGCCGGTGGTGGCGGGCATCATGCCGATCACCAACTATAACCAGTTGATGCGTTTTTCAGACATGTGCGGCACCGAGATTCCACGCTGGATACGCTTGAAGCTGGCCAGTTTCGGCGACGACGGCGAATCGATTCGCGCCTTCGGCCTCGACGTCGTGACCGATTTGTGCCAGCGGCTGCTGGCCGGCGGTGCGCCGGGCCTGCATTTCTACTCCCTGAATCAACCGGGTCCGACCACGGCGATCTGGCGGCAACTGGTCACGGCAGGCTGAGACAGGCCGGTCATTGCGCCGGCATGATTGCGCGCGGGATCGCCCGCCTTCACTCCAGCAGGCGCTTTTCCGTGGCGATCGCATCCAATGCGATATCGTGCGCTTCGGCGTCGAAGCGGGCCTCCGCGCTATCGTAGGCCACGCCCAGCGTCAGCGGACGCGGGGTTAGCGCCAGCATGCGGTCGTAGAAGCCGCCGCCGTAGCCTAACCGTATGCGTTGCGCGTTGAAGCCGACGCAGGGAATCAGCAAGGCAGCCGGCTGCAATACCGTCCGGCTGGCCGGCGCGGCGGCGCCGAAACGGTCTTCCAGCAACGGCTCGCCCGGCGCCCAGGCCAAAAACCGCAGCGGCCGTTCAGTATCGGCATCCTCGACCACCGGCAGCGCCAGCCGCACGCCGCGCGCCTGCAGGAGCGCATACAGCGGCCGCAAGTCCGGTTCGCCGCGTATCGGCCAGTACACTCCCAGCGAGTCCGGCCGCAGCGTTTCCCACCAGCGGATTACCGCCTTTTCGATGGCGCCGACGGCGGCTGCGCGTTCGGCCGGCGCGAGTTCCCGGCGCGCCCGCAGCAAGGCCGCGCGCAAATGCGTTTTTCGCCTCGTCTTTTCCATGTCTGTTTCACTTTGGTGCGCCTGCATCGCGTGCTATCCTTGCCTGAACTCGATCGGTTTGAACGCGATCGTCTCGCCATTGCCTCTATTGAAGGATTGAAAACATGCCGTTAAAAAAACGTTTGCTGGCGGCCGCTGCCGCAGTAACCGCAACCGCCGGATTCACCCTGGCGGGCGCCATGCTTTCGTTTCCCGTCCATGCCGCGGCGCAAAGCCGTCTCGCGATCATGGGCACGCCCGACGACCTGTTCCTGGCATTGCGCGACGCTTCCCGCAACAACGATCTCGACACCATCAATACCCTGGCGCCGCGTCTGGCCGATTATGCCATTCCTTCCTACGTCGATTACTACAAATTGAAGCCGCGCCTGCGCGACCTGCAGGCGCCCCAGGCCGATATACGCGATTACTTGAGCCGCTACGACGGCAGCGCGATTGCCGACCGCCTGCGCAACGACTGGCTGCTGGAGCTCGGCAAGGCCGGCGACTGGGCCACTTTCGACGAGCAATATCCGCTGTTTGTGCTGGACGACGACACCCAACTGAAATGCTATGCGCTGACTTCCAGGGCGCTCAAGGGGCAGAAGGTTGCGGCCGACGCGCGCGCGCTGCTGACCGATCCGAAGAGTTACGGCAACGGCTGCGTCGGCCTGGTCGGCGCGCTGGCGCAAGGCAATCAGTTCAGTAACGACGACGTCTGGTTCCAGATCCGCCTTGCCGTCGAGGCCGGCCTGCCGGCCGTGGCGCGCCGCCTGGCGGTATTCGTCGACGAAGTCGACGCCGCTGCCGTGCAACAGGCGATCGACAAACCGGCGCCGGTCGCCGCGCGCGGCCCTGGCCGCGGCCAGGCTGCGCATCAGTTGTACATCATTGCGCTGGGACGCGTCGCCAGGAGCAATCCGCAGCAGGCAGCGGCATTCCTGGCGTCGGGCGGCGAGCGCCTGAACAAGCAGGAATCGGCGGAAGCATGGGCCCAGATTGCGCTGCAGGCCGCGACCAAGCTGATGCCGGAAGCCGTGGACTACTGGCGCAAGACCAAGGGGGCGGCAATGTCGTCCGAGGCTTATCAGTGGAAAGTCCGCAGCGCGCTGCGCGTCGGCGATTGGGACATGGTGCGCGCCGCGGTGGAATCCATGCCGGCCGCCTTGCGTGCCGATCCGGCCTGGATCTATTGGCTGGGACGCGCTTTGAAGGCGGACAACAAACCGGAAGCCGCGCGCAAGGAATTCGCATCGATCGCAGACCAGGCCGGCTTCTATAGCCAGTTGGCGCAGGAAGAACTGGGCCGTCAGATCACCGTGCCGCCAGGCCCTGCGCCGCTCAGCGCGGCAGAACTGGCGCCGATGGAGCGCAACGAGGGATTTCGGCGGGCGCTGAAATTCTACGACCTGAACCTGCGTTTCGAGGGCTCGCGCGAATGGAACTGGGAATTGCGCAAGATGAATGACCGTCAATTGCTGGCCGCGGCCGAGTTCGCGCGCCAGAACGACGTGCTCGACCGCATGGTCAATACTTCCGACCGCACCCGTACCGAAATCGATTTCACGCAGCGCTTTCCGGCGCCGCATCTGGACCAGATGACGCAGAAGGCGCGCGCGCTCGGCCTGGACATGGCATGGGTCTACGGCTTGATCCGGCAGGAATCGCGTTTCATCAAGAACGCGCGCTCGCATGTCGGCGCCTCCGGCCTGATGCAGATCATGCCCGCCACCGCCAAATGGGTCGCGCGCAAGATCGGCCTGGCAGGTTTCAGCGCGGACCAGGTCAACGATGTCGACGTCAATCTCGTGCTCGGCACCAATTACCTGAACATGGTGCTGGGCGATCTGGACGGTTCGCAGGCCATGGCCTCGGCGGCCTACAACGCCGGCCCCGGCCGCCCGCGCGCCTGGCGCGCGACGCTGGCGCAGCCGGTCGAAGGCGCGATCTTCGCCGAATCGATACCGTTCAACGAAACGCGCAATTACGTGAAGAACGTGTTGTCCAATGCGACCTATTATGCGGCCCTGTTCGAGAACAAGCCCCAGTCGCTGAAAGCGCGGCTGGGCACGATCACACCGAAGAATTTCGTCGCGAGCGATTTGCCGTAGGCTTTTGCGTGTTTGCTTGCACCGTCCCGATTTTTCCTTACCCGGAATCGCCCCATGCAAAGTACAGAACTGGATCCGACCCTGGCAGCCTCGCTGCGCGCCGCAGGCAAAAGCAACCTGACGCTGGTGATCGGCGACAAGAACTATTCTTCCTGGTCGATGCGGCCCTGGCTGGCGCTGGCGGCCTTCGATATTCCGTTCCAGGAAGTCATGATCAAGCTGGGCCAGCCGGATACCACCACGCGCATCGCGCAATATTCCGCCGCCGGCAAGGTGCCGATCCTGCTGGGACCGGATATCGAGGTCTGGGATTCGCTGGCCATCTGCGAATTCGCCGCCGAACAATTTCCCGATCGCCACCTGTGGCCGCAAAATTCGACCGCGCGCGCGGTAGCGCGCAGCATCTGCGCCGAAATGCATGCCGGCTTCAAAGGGCTGCGCGATGCGATGCCGATGGATATCAGCGGCCGCTACCCGGGCCAGGGCCGCACGCCGCAGGCGCAGGCCGACATCGGCCGCATCTGCGAAATATGGGAAAACTGCCTGGCGGAGTTCGGTCATCGCCATTATCTGTTCGGCGACTTTTCGATTGCGGACGCCTACTTTGCGCCGGTTGTCATGCGTTTCCGCAGCTATAAGGTATCGCTGGCGCCGGCCCTGCAGGCCTATGTCGAGCGCATCGTCGCCCATCCTGCCGTGGCGCGCTGGATCGCCGCGGCCGAAGACGAGAGCGCCGACCGGGCCGGCGCCCAGGCCTGAGAACGGCATGGAAATCTACACCGTCGGCGGCGCCGTGCGCGACAGCCTGCTGGGGCTGGCGGTCAAGGACAGGGACTACGTCGTGGTCGGCGCCACGCCGAAACAGATGCTGGGGCTGGGGTTCCGGCCGGTCGGCAAGGATTTTCCGGTCTTCCTGCATCCGGAAACGCATGAGGAATATGCCTTGGCCCGCACCGAGCGCAAGACTGCGCCGGGTTACCAGGGTTTCGCATTCCATGCCGATCCGGACGTCACGCTGGAACAGGACCTGGCGCGCCGCGACTTGACCATCAACGCCATTGCGCGCGCCGCCGACGGCAGCCTGATCGATCCCTTCGGGGGCCGCGCCGACCTGCGCGCGCGCCTGTTTCGCCACGTATCCGACGCCTTTGCCGAGGACCCCGTGCGCATCCTGCGGCTGGCGCGTTTTGCGGCCCGCTTCACCGAATTCAAGGTCGCGCCGCAGACCGGGGCGTTGATGCAAGAAATGACGCAGGCCGGCGAAGTCGATGCGCTGGTGCCGGAACGGGTCTGGCAGGAATTGGCGCGCGGCCTGATGGAAGCCCGGCCCTCGCGCATGTTCCAGGTGCTGCACGATTGCGGCGCGCTGGCGCGCATCCTGCCGGCGTTCGACGCAGCCTGGATCGGCCCGCAAGAGGCGCACATGCCGGCGCCGCTCGCCGCCATCGTCGACCGCGCCGCGAATGCCGGTTTTCCGCTGGCGGTACGTTTTGCCTGCCTGGGACTTGGCAAGCCCGGCGACGCCGCGCTGGCGGCCGATTTGTGCGAACGCTTGCGCGTACCGAACGAATGCCGCGACCTGGCGTCGATAAGCGCGCGCGAACAGGCGGCAATTGCGGCGATGCCGATGCCGCCGGCGGCCGAAGCGGTGGTGGCGCTGTTGGCGCGGTGCGACGCATTTCGCAAGCCGCGGCGTTTTTCCGATATGCTGGACGCGCTGCAATGCGCGCACATGGCTGCCCAGGAAAACGAGAATGCCGAAAAGGCCGAAAAGGCAGAGAATGCGGCCCGGGCATGGCCGCTCCCGGCCTTCCTGAGAGGCGCATTGCATGCCGCGCAGGCGGTCAAGGCCGGCGAACTGGCGGCCTTGTACACGCAGGCGCCGGAACGCATTCCGGAAGCGATCTATGCGGCCAGGGTCGGCGCCGTCGCGCAATTCCAGGATGCATTCGCCGGACAGGCCGGCCTGGCCAAGTCATAGGAAACGTTCGCCAGCGGCGTTTCCGGCAAGCTCAAGGGAGGATATGGTGAACACTGCATCGCCGATTGTTCCGACGCATCCGAAAATCCCGAAACGCCGTGGCAGATTCTCTGTGTTCGTCAAGGAATTGACGCATCGCGCGCGGCGCCGCCTGCTCAAGCATTTTCTGGCGCTGCCGGCCGACGACCGCCTGCTGCGCTTCGGCAGCATCGTTTCCGACGAAGTGATCACGCGCTATGTCGACCGGATCGACTTTTCACACGACAAGGTATTCGGCGTCTACGACCGCCGGCTGCGCCTGCTGGGCGTCGGCCATCTGTCGTTTGCCATGCGCGACCAGGTCATCGACAGCAGCGTCACCGTGAAGGCGCGCATCGCGGAATTCGGCGTGTCGGTGGATTCGGCCGCGCGCGGCATGGGTGTCGGCAGCGCGCTGTTCGAACGCGCCGCGATCCATTGCCGCAATGCGGATGTGGATACGCTCTACATGCAATGCCTGTCGTCCAACAAGGTCATGATGCACATCGCTAAAAAGGCCGGCATGGAGATTCATCGGGACTACGGCGAAGCGGATGCCTACCTGAAAATCCTGCCGGCCGATCCCGGCAGCGTGATGCATGAGGCCTGGCAGGAACAGGCCGCCACGCTCGATTACACCGTCAAGGCCAATCTGCGCGCGGTGCGTTTCTGGTTCGACAGCATCCTTGCGCGCTTGCGCAAATAAAGCGCCATCGCCAAAGCAATCAAAAATAAAAAAACGGATTCGACGCCAGGGCGTGGAATCCGTAAAGCTAGTGCATAACGTCACTAGAGGGGAGGGAGATACCAATGAAGATCGACCGTTTTGCGAGCAGCGCCTGGCATCGGAGGGGATGCTGTTGCGTCACTGCAATGCCGATCGAAGAGAGCTCATTACACGCCTAGTCATGCTGGCGTTGAATGCTTTTTACCCGCTGTTACAACTGTAGGCTGCAGGTATTTGCGCCACATTGCATCGGCAAAATTATGTTACTTATGCTAGTGTGTAGCTGCATAAAAAATGAAACGATACGCCCAAAAGGCGAATACGTTTCAAAGCGTTTGATCACCAAAAACATAATTTTTGGCACGGAGACAAAGAATGAACGCACCCTGCGAGCACCGCTCCGCCTTGCGGCCGGACACCATTTCCCTGGACGACAAATTCACGTTGGAACGCGGCCGCGTCTTCATGACCGGCACCCAGGCGCTGATTCGCGTGGCCATGCTGCAACGCGAGCGCGATCTCAAGAGCGGCCTGAACACGGCGGGCTTCATCACCGGCTATCGCGGCTCGCCGCTGGGCAGCCTGGACCAGACCGCGGCCAAGGCGCAAAAATACCTGGCCGGGCGGCACGTCAAATTCCATCCCGGCGTCAACGAAGACCTGGCCGCCACCAGCGTCTGGGGCACGCAGCAGGTCAATCTGTTCCCGGGCGCGCGCTACGACGGCGTGTTTTCGCTGTGGTACGGCAAGGGCCCCGGCGTCGACCGTTGCGGCGATGTCTTCAAGCATGCCAACATGGCGGGTTCGGCCGCGCATGGCGGGGTGCTGGTGGTCGCCGGCGACGATCACGCCGCCAAGTCTTCCACTACCGCGCATCAGAGCGAACATATCCTTAAAGCCTGCGGCATTCCGGTGCTGTATCCGTCTTCGGTGCAGGAGTATCTCGATTACGGCCTGCACGGCTGGGCCATGAGCCGCTATACCGGGCTCTGGGTGGCGATGAAATGCGTGACCGATATCGTCGAATCCGGCATGTCGGTGGAAATCGATCCCGAGCGGGTGCGCATCGCGCTGCCGCAGGATTTCGCGCTGCCGGCCGACGGCCTGAACATCCGGCTGCCCGATACCGTGCTGGCGCAGGAAGTGCGGATGCACCACTTCAAATGGTACGCGGCGCTGGCCTATGCGCACGCCAACCGGCTCAATCGCATTATCTGGGACAGCCCGCATGCGCGCATCGGCATCATCACCGCCGGCAAGTCCTATCTGGATACACGCCAGGCGCTGGACGATCTCGGCATCGACGAACAGGTGGCGGCGGACATCGGCATCCGCCTCTATAAAATCGGCATGACCTGGCCGCTGGAAGCGGAGGGCGTGCGCGCATTCGCGCAGGGGCTGGACGAAATCCTGGTGGTCGAGGAAAAGCGCCAGATACTGGAGTACCAGCTCAAGGAAGAACTGTATAACTGGCGCGGCCAGGAGCAGCAGCATCGGCCGCGCGTAGTCGGCAAATTCGACGATACCGGCGAGTGGAGCAATCCGCATCGCGAGGGACACGGCGATTGGCTGCTGCCGGCGACTTACGAATTGAACCCGGCCCAGATCGCGCGCGCTATCGCCAGCCGGCTGGCGCATTATTTCTCCGGTCACCCGGTCGAGCAGCGGGTGCGGCAGCGGATTGCCTATCTGGAAGCCAAGGAGGCAGCGCTGAACGCCAATCGCGGCGCATCCGCGGTTCCCGATCCGGGCCGCGATCGCATTCCGCATTTCTGTTCCGGCTGTCCGCACAATACCTCGACCAGATTGCCCGAGGGCAGCCGCGGCGTGGCCGGCATTGGCTGCCACTATATGGTGACCTGGATGGATCGCGAAAGCACCACCTTCACCCAGATGGGCGGCGAAGGCGTGACCTGGGTCGGCCAGGCGCCATTCACCGACGAGAAACACGTTTTCGCCAACCTCGGCGACGGCACCTATTACCACTCGGGTCTGCTGGCGATCAGGGCCGCGGTCGCCGCCAACGTCAACATTACCTACAAGCTGCTCTACAACGACGCCGTGGCCATGACGGGCGGCCAGCCGCTCGACGGCCCGATGGACGTGGCGATGATGTCGCGCCAGTTGGCCGCCGAAGGCGTGCGGCCGATCATCGTGGTGTCCGACGAACCGGATAAATACCCGGCCGCCACCGACTGGGCGCCTGGCGTGACGCGCCGCCACCGCAGCGAACTCGATGCGGTGCAACGCGAACTGCGCGAGGTCGCCGGCGTATCGGCGATGATCTACGACCAGACCTGCGCGGCTGAAAAACGGCGCCGCCGCAAGCGCAACGAGATGCCGGACCCGGCGCGTCACGCGGTCATCAACGAAGCCGTGTGCGAAGGCTGCGGCGATTGCAGCGTGCAATCGAATTGCCTGTCGGTCGAGCCGGTGGAAACCGAATTCGGGCGCAAGCGCCGCATCAACCAATCCTCGTGCAACAAGGATTTTTCCTGCATCGAGGGGTTTTGCCCGAGCTTCGTCACGGTCGAAGGCGGCAGCCTGCGCAAGCAGCCGCGCGTGGCCATGCCGACGCCGGTGCGCAATATGGCGGCGGCCGGGCTGCCGGCCGGCTCTTCTCTGCCCGAGCCTTTGTCGCCGCGCCTGAACGACGCCAGCCAGCCGTACGGCATCGTGGTCGCCGGCATCGGCGGCACTGGCGTGGTCACCATCGGGCAGATACTGGCGATGGCGGCGCATGTGGAAGGCAAGGCCTGCTCGGTGCTGGACATGAGCGGACTGGCGCAGAAGGGCGGGCCGGTGATGTCGCATGTGCGACTGGGCGCCGATCCCGCCGCGTTGTTTTCGACGCGCGTGGGCACCGGCGGCGCCGATCTGATCATCGGCTGCGACCTGATTGTCAGCGCCGGCCGCGAAGTATTGTCGCGCATGGGCGAGCGCCGTACACATGCGGTGATCAATATGGCGGCGGCGCCGACCGCCGCCTTTGTGCGCAATCCGGACTGGCAATTCCCGGGGGCCGAAGCCTTGCGCGATATCCAGGCGGCTTGCCGCAGCGTTTCCGCGATCGACGCCGGCGGTATCGCCATGGCGTTGCTGGGCGATGCGATCGGCGTCAACATGTTCCTGCTGGGACATGCATGGCAGCAAGGCCTGGTGCCGTTGTCGCAACAGGCCATCCTGCGCGCCATCGAGTTGAACGCGGTATCGGTGAAGAGCAATCTCGAAGCGTTCATGTGGGGACGCCACGCGGCCCACGATCCGGCCGAAGTGATGCGGCTGGCGGTGCGCAACGGCATGAGCGTCAAGCCCGCGCCGCAGGTCATCGCGTTCAAGCGCACGCCGTCGCTCGCGGCGGCCATCGCCACGCGCGTCGAATTCCTGGCGGCTTATCAAAACGCGGCCTATGCCGAACGTTATCGGGCATTCGTGGCGCAAGTGACGCAGGCGGAGGCCGATGCGATCCCGGCAGAGGCTTCTGCCGAGGACCGGAAGTCCCGGCCATTGAGCGCGGCAGTCGCGCGCTATCTCTTCAAGCTGATGGCTTACAAGGACGAATACGAAGTGGCGCGCCTGTATGCCGACCCGGCGTTCTCGGCCAGGATCGGCGCCATGTTCGAAGGCGACTACAAGCTGCAATTCCATATGGCGCCGCCGCTGCTGGCCAAACGCGATGCGCAGGGGCATTTGATCAAGCAGGCGTTCGGCGGCTGGATGCTGCCGGCGTTCAGGCTGCTTGCGAAATTCAGGTTCCTGCGCGGCAGTCTGTTCGATCCGTTCGGCCATTCCGATGAACGCTGCGGCGAGCGCGCCCTGATCGAGGAATATCGCGCCACGATCACGGGCCTGCTGCCGCGGCTGGGGCCGGAGAACCTGCATTTGGCGGTCGAGATCGCCAGCATCCCCGAGTCGATTCGCGGCTTCGGGCATGTCAAGCAGGCCAGCCTGAACGCGGCGGCAGCCAGGCGCGCCGCCTTGCTGGCAGAATTCCATGCCGCGGGCGCGCCGGTGAAAGCGGCCTGACCGATCCTGCCGTCCCTGTGTTCTCGATGCCCTATAATGCGGCATCTTTTTCACAGGATTTGTATGCATCAGATTCCGTTGCGAGCGGCCGCCGCGCTGATGGTCAACGCGGTTTTATGGGGAATCTCCTGGACCGCCTTTCGCTTTCTGCAGGCGCACGGTGTTCATCCCCTGTGGTCCACCGCCATCATTTTTTCGGCATGCACCTTGTTGTTGATTGCCTTGCGGCCAGGCGCGCTGCGTCAAATGCGCGGCCATCCCGAATTGTTCCTGGTCGCGCTCACCGCCGGCCTGACCAATGCCTGCTTCAACGGCGCGGTGGCATTCGGCGATGTGGTGCGGGTCATTCTGCTGTTTTATCTGATGCCGGTCTGGGCCGTTATCCTGGCGCGGCTGATATTGCGCGAGGCGATCACGCCGCGTTCGCTGTTGCGCATCGCGCTCGGATTGGCGGGCGCGATGATCGTGCTGTACCAGCCGGAAGCCGGTTTGCCGCTGCCGCGCAGCCTGTCCGATTGGGTCGCGGTTCTGGGCGGATTCATGTTTGCCTGGAACAACGTCATGCTGCGGCGCCTGAAGGCCGTGCCCGATGCGTCGCGCGCGATCGCGATGCTGGCGGGCGGGGCGATTCTGTCGGCTGTGCTCGGCGCCTTGTTCGCGGGCCTCGGAATGATGCAATGGCCGAGCGCATTGAGCATGGCGCTATTGCCGACGCTGGCGGTGTGGTCGATATTGTTCATGGTCGCGGTGATTTGCCTGCAATACGGCGCCTCGCGTTTGCCGGCCAACATCAGTTCGCTGATCATGCTGACGGAAATCCTGGCCGCCAGCGTGTCGGCCTGGGCGCTGGGCGCGGCCGATATCCGTCCGCAGGACCTGGTCGGCGGCGCCCTCATCATCTCCGCGCCGTGGCTGATTGCGGACAGGAAACGGGCCTGAGAGGCTGTTGCACAAGCAGCCGCGTTGTTGCTTCTCCTTGCCGTGCAATCGCAGCGTCCGCGTCGGCGCGCCTGGGCATCTTGATTTTGCAGCAACCCCTAACGCTTAGCTGCTCAACTGCATGTCCGATACCACGCGATTGCGTCCGGTTTGCTTGGCCTGGTACAAGGCCTTGTCGGATTGCGCGATCAATCGATGCATCAGCGCCGGCGCCGCATCGCGCGCGCTCGGCGCCACCGACGCCACGCCGATCGAGACGCTGCTGTTGAGCTTGCCGCCGCCCGGCTTGGCGGCGTTTCTGTAGGCAATCGGCGCGGACGCGATGCTGTTGCGGATGCGCTCGGCGATATGCAACGCGGCCGCATGGCCGGTCTGCATCAGCAGGACCACGAATTCCTCGCCGCCGAAACGCGCCAGCGCATCGTTGATCCGCAAATGCTGCTTGATCCGGTTCGCCACTTCGCACAGCACTTCGTCGCCGGCCTGGTGGCCGACGCTGTCGTTGATCTTCTTGAAGAAGTCGATATCGATATACAGGCATGACAGCTCGCTCTGCTGGCGCTGGGCCTGATTGAGTTCGCCCAGCAAGCGCTGTTCGATGTAGCGCCGATTGCTTACGCCGGTCAGCGGATCGGTCAGGCCGACCTGTTTCAGGCGCTCGTTGTTGATCACGTTTTCGATGCAGATAGCAATGAACGATGCCTGGCGTTCAATGAAATCGGTCGCCAGGTGCGCCGAGAAGCGCGTCTTCACCGCGCTGCCCAGCGTCAGGAAACCGATCGGTTCATGATGCCGCAGCAATGGCAGGATGGCGATGCTGGCCGGCGTCTCGCCGGGAAAGAAGCATTGATGCCGCCCGGCCTCGTAGGCCGCCAGCGCGGGTTTGCGCAGCGCTGTGTATTCGGCGCTGAAATGATCGATATAGGCGAGGAAATGCAGGCGCGGAATCTGTTCCGGATGCACTTTCAATTGCGTCAGGATGTGGCGGATGTCGTGCTTGGTATCGTACAGGAACAGATTGATGGACTGCAGGTCGAATGCTTCCAGCATGCCGTTGAGCAGGATATCGAGCAGGTCCGGAAAGCCGTCGGCGTCGAGCAGGCGGATATCGAACGCCTGGTGCCTCTGCATGATCTGTTGGTTGATGCGCGCCTGTTCCAGCAAGTCCTGGAAGGCGGCTTGCAACTGCTCATGGTCTTCCAACAATTGATCACGGTCCATCATGGGGCGGCAGTCGGTAATTGAGAAAAGTACTTCCTAAGCTTTAACGGCAAATCCTCAGCAATATTCAGGCCGACCCATCGATAATCGTTCACGCGGTGAAGAAACGATCCTGCATCTGTTCCAATCCCAGCGTCTGCAATACCTCGGCCAGCCGTTCGCGCGGGCGCTTGGTCGGCAGATTCTTTTGCCGCGCGATGATCAATTCGTTCTTCATCGAATGCTCCCATCCGACCAGTTCGGTCACGCTGACCTGATATCCATGCGCCTCCAGTTGCAGGCAGCGCAGCACATTGGTGACCTGGCTGCCGAATTCACGCGTATGCAAGGGGTGGCGCCAGATTTCGGTCAGCGCCGTCTTCGCCAGCGTCGCGCCCTTGTTGCGGTTCAGCACCGAGGCCACTTCGGCCTGGCAGCAGGGCACCAGCACGATATAGGCGGCGTTCTTTTTCAATGCGAAGCGGATGGCGTCGTCGGTGGCGGTGTCGCAGGCGTGCAGCGCGGTGACGATGTCGATCCGGGCCGGCAGCAGCTCGGATTCGATCGATTCGGCCACCGACAGGTTGACGAACGACATGCCGGCGAACGCCAGGCGCGTCGCCAGTTCCTGCGATTTGCGCACCAGTTCGTCGCGCGTTTCGATGCCATAGATGTGGGATGCGCCGCCCAGCGCCTTGAAGAACAGGTCGTACAGGATGAAGCCGAGATAGGATTTGCCGGCGCCATGGTCCACCAGCCGAATCGCCTCCTGGCGTTGCTGCAATTCCTTGAGCAGGGGTTCGATGAACTGGAACAGGTGATATACCTGTTTCAGTTTGCGGCGGCTGTCCTGATTCATCTTGCCGTCGCGCGTGAGGATATGCAGTTCCTTCAGCAGCTCGATGGACTGGCCGGGCCGGATTTCGTTGGCATCCGTTGCCTGGTCCCTGGCCGCCGGTGCGTTGCCGGCGGCGGATTTTTTACCGCTCATGTCGTGGGCCGATCGGGGTTTGTGGCGGCTTAGACATTGAACAGGAAATTGAGCACGTCGCCGTCCTTGACGATGTATTCCTTGCCTTCGGCGCGCATCTTGCCCGCTTCCTTGGCGCCGGTTTCGCCTTTGTAGGCGATGTAGTCGTCATAGGCGATGGTCTGGGCGCGGATGAAGCCGCGTTCGAAATCGGTGTGGATCACGCCGGCCGCCTGCGGCGCGGTGGCGCCGATCGGCACGGTCCAGGCGCGCACTTCCTTGACGCCCGCGGTGAAATAGGTCTGCAAGCCGAGCAGCGAAAAGCCGGCGCGGATCAGGCGGTCCAGGCCCGGCTCGTCCAGTCCCATATCGGCCAGGAATGCGCCTTTGTCGGCATCGTCCAGGTCGGCGATTTCGGCTTCCAGCGCGGCGCAGATCGCCACCACCGGCGCATTTTGCGATTTGGCGTAGGCAGTCAACTGGTCCAGCAGCGGGTTGTCGGTGAAGCCGTTGTCGGCCACGTTGCCGACGAACATCGCCGGCTTGGCGGTAATCAGGCAGAGCGGCTTGATCAGCGCCATTTCCTCGGCGTCGAGGCCGGCCGAGCGCACCGGCTTGGCGTCGTTCAGGTGCGGCGTGATGCGTTCGAGCACAGCCAGCAATTTGATCGCGTCCTTGTCGCCGGCGCGCGCCTTCTTGTTCTCGCGGTGAATCGCTTTTTCGACCGCGGACAGGTCGGCCAGCGCCAGTTCGGTCTGGATCACTTCGATGTCGTCGAGCGGGCTGACGCGGCCGGCAACGTGAATCACATTATCGTCCTCGAAGCAGCGCACCACGTTGACGATGGCGTCGGTTTCGCGGATGTGCGCCAGGAACTGATTGCCCAGGCCTTCGCCCTTGGACGCGCCGGCCACCAGTCCCGCGATGTCAACGAATTCCACCGCGGCCGGCAGGATGCGCTCAGGCTTGACGATCGTGGCCAGCGCCTGCAGGCGCGGATCGGGCACTTCCACGATGCCGACATTCGGCTCGATGGTGCAGAACGGATAATTCTCGGCCGCGATGCCCGCTTTGGTCAGGGCGTTGAAGAGAGTCGATTTTCCGACATTGGGGAGGCCGACGATGCCGCATTTGAGGCTCATGGTGCAATTCTTTCGCAATCAAAACCGCGATTGTATCAATTCCCCCCTTGCGATGCTGCGACAAAAAGGGTTGCGCGCCGGCAATCCAGAATGAAATCGGCGACGACGCCGGATTCGCGGTCTTGGCGGATTTGTCAAAAGGTTTCATGCCGCGTTGCATCGGGAGGACAAATCGGGCGGCCTCCAGCGAAAATGTAACGTTTTGACTTACAATTACGCTTTTTCGCGTCTGCATCCTACTTTTGACCAATATTGTCGATATACATGCTTTGCATTTCAGCTACGGGGATCGTCCGATCCTGACCGGGCTGGAGATGGCGTTTCCGCGTGGAAAAGTGATCGCGATCATGGGCGGCTCGGGTTCCGGCAAGACCACCATCCTGCGCCTGATCGGCGGCCAGCTGCGGCCGTCGCGCGGCGAAGTCCAGGTCGGCGGCCAGGTCGTGCATCGGCTCGACAACGCCGGTCTCTACGAATTGCGCCGCGGCATGGGCATGCTGTTCCAGAACGGCGCGCTGTTTACCGACATGAGCGTATTCGACAACGTAGCCTTTCCGCTGCGCGAAAATACCGATTTATCCGAAGAATTGATCCGCGACCTGGTGTTGCTGAAACTGAATGCGGTCGGCCTGCGCAACGCCGCGGCGCTGCGGCCCGCGGAAATTTCCGGCGGCATGGCGCGGCGCGTGGCATTGGCCCGGGCCATTGCGCTGGATCCGGCCCTGATCATGTACGACGAGCCGTTTGCCGGCCTCGATCCGATCTCGATGGGCGTGACCGCCAACCTGATCCGCAAGCTCAATGATGCGCTCGGCTCCACTTCGGTGCTGGTATCGCACGATGTGAACGAGTCCTTCGGCATTGCCGATTACGTGTATTTCCTGTCGCAGGGCAAGATCGTGGCGCAGGGAACGCCGGCGCAGATGCGGGTGTCGACCGATCCTTACGTGAAGCAATTCGTGCATGCCGAGACCGACGGCCCGGTGCCGTTCCATTATCCCGGCAAGGCGCTGGCCGACGATCTTGGACTGAAGGGCGCGGCATGATACTGAATTGGCTGGGCAGTGTTGGAAATACGACCAGGGAACGGCTTGCCGGCATCGGCTTCTCCGTGCGCATGCTGTGGGCGATCCTGCGCGGTTCCGGCAGCCTGCTGCGGCGGCCGCGGCTGGTGACGGACCAGATTCATTTCATCGGTAATTATTCGCTGGTCATCATTGCGGTGTCCGGCCTGTTCGTGGGCTTCGTGCTGGGCCTGCAAGGATATTACACGCTCAACAAATACGGTTCCGAACAGGCGCTGGGCCTGCTGGTTGCACTGTCGCTGGTGCGCGAACTCGGGCCGGTGGTCACGGCGCTGTTGTTTGCCGGCCGCGCCGGGACCTCGCTGACGGCGGAAATCGGTCTGATGAAGGCCGGCGAGCAATTGTCGGCGATGGAAATGATGGGCGTCGATCCCGTGCACCGCGTCATCGCGCCGCGCTTCTGGGCCGGGATTGTCGCCATGCCGGTGCTGGCCGCGATCTTCAGTGCCGTTGGCGTAATCGGCGGCTACCTGGTCGGCGTGCGCATGATCGGCGTGGATGAAGGCGGATTCTGGTCGCAGATGCAGTCCGGCGTGGATGTCTGGGCCGATGTCGGCAGCGGCGTATTGAAGAGTTTCGTATTCGGCATCACAGTGACGTTCATTGCCTTGTGGCAGGGGTATGAAGCGCAGCCGACGCCCGAAGGCGTGGCGCGCGCGACCACCCGCACCGTGGTGATCGCCTCGCTCATGGTGCTGGCGCTGGACTTCCTGATGACGGCGCTGATGTTCAGTTAGCATGCCTGTTGTGGTCTTGGCGTCACGATTTGATGCGGTTTAAAAATTTTTGTTCGATTCGGTAATTAATTTGAAGGCAAGCAGGCTAAAGCAGTGCATGCTCTAGCTGCTGATAAGGGTAAAAGCATATGCAACGCAAAACACTGGATGTCTGGGTTGGCCTGTTCGTGCTACTGGGCGCCGCCGCCCTGGTTTTCCTGGCGCTGAAGGCCGGCAACCTGAGCGGTTCGTCTTTCGGCCAGAAGACCTATACCGTCTACGGCCGTTTCGATAATATCGGCGGCCTCAAGCCGCGCGCCCCGGTCAAGAGCGCCGGCGTGGTGGTGGGACGGATCGAATCGATCGCGTTCGACGACAAGCAATTCAAGGCGCTGGTAACGCTGAATCTGGATGCGCGTTACGAGTTCCCGAAGGATAGTTCGATCAAGATCCTGACTTCGGGATTGCTGGGCGAACAATATCTCGGCATAGAACCGGGTGGAGACACGAACAATCTGGCTGCAGGCGATACGATCCGGTTTACACAATCGGCCATCGTTCTGGAAAATCTGATCAGCCAGTTCTTATTTAGCAAGGCCACTGAAGGGAAGGACGGCGACAAATGAATAATAAAACACGTATCGAAGCGCCTATGACCACGGGATCGACTTCTGTAATCGGCGCAAGATTCGCCGCGCGCGTTGCCATGATGGCAATGGTGGCAGGTTTGGCGGGATGTGCCACCACCAATAATCCGAACGATCCGCTGGAAGGCTTCAACCGGGCCATGTTCAGCTTCAACGACACGGTCGATCGCGCCGCCATCAAGCCGATCGCGCAGGGCTATGAGACGGTGACCCCTTCGTTCGTGCAGACCGGCATCAGCAATTTCTTCGGCAACATCGGCGACATGTGGACCTTCGTCAATCAACTGCTGCAGGGTAACGGTGCCAATGCCGGTTCCGACTTCATGCGCGTGGCGGTCAATTCGACCCTTGGCCTGGGCGGCTTGCTCGATATCGGCACCGAAGCGCGCCTGCCCAAGCACAAGGCCGACTTCGGCCAGACCTTGGGCGTGTGGGGCGTAGGCGCCGGTCCTTATGTGGTGCTGCCGGTACTCGGTCCTTCAAACGTGCGCGATACCGTTGCGCTGCCGGTCGATGCCTATGGCGACGTCTGGCGCTACAAGCGTCCGGTCGGCTGGCGCAACGTGGGCTATGGCGTGCGCCTGATCGACCGCCGCGCGCAATTGCTCAATGCAGGCAATCTGCTGGACGATGCCGCGCTGGATAAATATCAGTTCGTGCGCGACGCCTATATGCAGCGCCGTCAGTCGCAGATCGACGACGCCAAGCAATAAGGGCAGGCTACTATTGCATAACGGCGACGCGTGCCTATATATTAGGGCAGAGCGTCGCCGGTGCGAGAGACCGCATCGCCATGGCGCGTGACCGGTCGGCATGTTTATTCTAAGGAAACAATCGATATGAAATTATTTGCGAAATTATTCTTTTCCGCGGTGACGGCCGTGGCGCTGATCGGCGCGGCGGGCACGGCTGCAGCCCAGGAAGCGCCGGACGCGCTGGTCAAGCGCATCAGCAACGAAGTGCTCGACACCGCCAAGTCCGACAAGGACATCCAGGGCGGCAACCTGAAGCGCATCACCCAGCTGGTCGAAGAGAAAATCATCCCCTTTGTCGATTTCGAACGCATGACCGCCCTGGCAGTCGGCCGTTACTGGCGCGAGGCCAGCGATTCGCAGAAACAGCAGTTGCAGACAGAATTCCGCAGCTTGCTGATCTCGACCTACGCCGGCGCCCTGTCCCAGGTGCGCGACCAGAAAGTCGAATTCAGCCCGCTGCGCGCCAGCCCGACCGACACCGACATCGAAGTGCGTTCGCGGGTGATCCAGTCGCGCGGCGAGCCGATCCAGATCAGCTACCGCATGGAAAAGCTGGCCTCCGGCTGGAAGATCTATGACGTCAATGTGCTGGGCGCTTGGCTGATCGAAGCCTACAAGGGCACTTTTTCCAGCGAAATCAGCAAGGGCGGCATCGACGGCCTGATCAAGACGCTGTCGGACAAGAACAAGCAACTGGCCGCACGCGGCACGGTCAAGCCCAAGTAAGCGATGTTCAAGCTTGCCGCCAAATTGACGAGGGATAACGCCGGCGAAACGCTGGCGGCGGGTTTGCAGGCGATCGCCGCCGGCGAGTCGGATTTCGACCTGTCCGCGGCCCTCAATGTCGATTCCAGCGCGGTCGCCATCATGCTGGAATGGCAGCGCCAGGCCCGTCAATCGGGCCGTACGCTGCGTTTCGGCGCGCTGCCGCCGAACCTGTGCAGCCTGATCGATCTCTACGGCGTGGCCGAGCTGCTCCCCGCCGATCCGCACCAGACCCCCGACGCCGGCATCGCCGATATCCGGCATCACTGACCCGGTCGTTCCGGGTCTACCGTTCTGCGCCGGCGGCAAGGCCGGCATGCGCCAATCCCGCATATTCACCAATTCCCCTATAATCACTGCTTTTTGCCACGCCGGCCAGCCAGGCGGTCTCTTTATAAAGTGCGTTCGTCCCGATGCCTGCCATCCAGATAAATAATGTCAAGAAACGATATCAATCGCTGCAAGCGTTGAGCGGCGTGTCGTTATCGATTGAAGAAGGCGAGTTTTTCGGCTTGCTGGGGCCGAACGGCGCCGGCAAGACCACGCTGATTTCGATTGTGGCCGGCCTCAACCGGGCCGATTCGGGCAGCGTATCGATCCATGGCCACGATGTGGTCGGCGATTACCGCGCGGCGCGCTCCAAGCTAGGGGTAGTGCCGCAGGAACTGGTATTCGATCCCTTTTTTACGGTACGCGAAACCCTGCGCATGCAGTCCGGCTATTTCGGGCTGAAGAACAACGACAAATGGATCGACGAGGTCATGGACAATCTCGATCTGAGCAACAAGGCCAATTCCAATATGCGCGCCTTATCGGGCGGCATGAAGCGGCGCGTGCTGGTGGCCCAGGCGCTGGTGCACAAGCCGCCGGTGATCGTGCTCGACGAGCCTACCGCGGGCGTGGACGTCGAGTTGCGCCAGACCTTGTGGAAATTCATCGGCCGCCTGAATCGCGAAGGCCACACCATTGTGCTGACCACGCATTACCTGGAGGAAGCGCAGGCGCTATGCAATCGCATCGCCATGCTCAAGGGCGGCCAGGTGGTGGCGCTGGACTCGACCGCGGCGCTGATCAAGCGCATTTCCGGCTCCCAATTGATGGTGCGGCTGGATGCGGGGGCCTTGCCGGAAGCGCTCAAGCCGCTGGTCACGCATCCGGAACAATTATTGTCCGGCCTGCAATACACCTTGCGCGTGACGGACTACAGTGAAGTCGAACCGATCCTGCAGGCGCTGCGCGAAGCCGGCGCCGAAATCGGCGACATGCAATTGCAGCAGGCCGATCTGGAAGATGTCTTCATCCAGATCATGGAGGGCGTCAAATGAGCGGATTTCAAACATTGTTCTACAAGGAAATGCTGCGCTTCTGGAAAGTCGCGACGCAGACTGTCGCGGCGCCGATCCTGACCGCGATCCTGTACCTGATGATCTTCGGCCACGTGCTGCAGAACCGGGTGCAGGTCTATCCGGGCGTGCAGTACATCAGTTTCCTGATTCCCGGCCTGGTGATGATGAGCGTGCTGCAGAACGCCTTCGCCAACAGTTCGTCGTCGATGATCCAGTCCAAGATCACGGGCAACCTGGTGTTCGTGCTGCTGACCCCGCTGACGCATTGGGAAATGTACGGCGGCTATGTGCTGGCGGCGGTGGTGCGCGGCCTGATGGTCGGTTCCGGCGTGCTGTTCGTCACGGTCTGGTTCGGCGGCCTGGGCTTTGTGGCGCCGTGGTGGATCCTGATCTTCGCCGTGCTGGGCGCGGCGATCCTCGGCACCCTGGGCTTGCTGGCCGGCATCTGGGCCGAGAAATTCGATCAGCTGGCGGCCTTCCAGAATTTTCTGATTGTGCCGCTGACTTTCCTGGCCGGCGTGTTCTATTCGATCCACTCGCTGCCGCCGACCTGGCAAATGGTCTCGCATTTCAACCCGTTCTTTTATATGATTGATGGCTTCCGCTACGGTTTTTTCGGGCAGTCCGACATCAATCCCCTGTACAGCCTGGGCATCGTGCTGACTTTCCTGCTTTGCTTGTCCACGCTGGCGGTCAACCTGCTCAAGCGCGGATACAAGTTGCGCAGCTAGCGGCAGGCCGGCGGTTCGCGGCAAATGGCGCCAAGGCAGTTTCCAGCAGTTAAATTCACCGTTGTTGATTATGTTCCCCACACCTGAACTCGTTAAAAGCTACATCGCCGCCGGCCTGGATTGCTCCCATGTCGAAGTGGAAGGCGACGGCCAGCACTTCTCCGCCGTGATCGTTTCCACCGCCTTCGCCGGCAAGCGCCCGATCCAGCGCCATCAATTGGTCTATGCGGCGCTGGGCGACCGCATGCGCGAAGAAATCCACGCCTTGTCGATGAAGACCCTTACTCCTGAAGAGTTCCAACAATAATGGACAAACTTTTAATCCATGGCGGCCATCGGCTGTCCGGTGAAGTCATCATTTCCGGCGCCAAGAACGCCGCGCTGCCGATCTTGTGCGCGGGCCTGTTGAGCGCCGACGACCTGCGCCTGTCGAATATCCCGAACCTGCAGGACGTCTCGACCATGCAGAAGCTGCTGCGCCAGATGGGCCTGCGGATCACGCAGGAGGGCGCGACCCTGGTACTCAACGGCGCCGGCATCGACCGCCTGGAAGCGCCGTACGAAATGGTCAAGACCATGCGCGCTTCGATCCTGGTGCTGGGGCCGCTGCTGGCGCGCTTCGGCGAAGCCAAGGTGTCGTTGCCGGGCGGCTGCGCGATCGGATCGCGTCCGGTCGACCAGCACATCAAGGGCCTGCAGGCGATGGGCGCCGACATCAAGATCGAAGCCGGCTACATCCACGCCAAGGCCAAGCGCCTCAAGGGCGCACGCATCGTTACCGACATGATCACCGTCACCGGCACCGAAAACCTGCTGATGGCGGCGGCGCTGGCCGACGGCCAGACCGTGCTGGAAAACGCCGCGCGCGAGCCGGAAGTCAGCGACCTGGCCAACCTGCTGGTGGCCATGGGCGCGCGGATCGAAGGCATCGGCACCGACCGCCTGGTGATCCAGGGCGTCGAAAGACTGCACGGCGCGCAACACTCGGTGATTGCGGACCGCATCGAAACCGGCACTTTCCTGTGCGCGGTGGCAGCCGCCGGCGGCGACGTCACGCTGAAGAAGACCGGCACCCATTTCCTCGACGCGGCGCTCGACAAGCTGCGCGAAGCCGGTGCGATCCTGACCAGCGGCAGCGACTGGATCCGCGTGCAGATGGCGGCGCGTCCCAAAGGCGTGAGCCTGCGCACCACCGAATACCCCGGCTTTCCGACCGACATGCAGGCGCAGTTCATGGCGTTGAACTGCATCGCCGAAGGCACCAGCCATGTGACCGAGACGATCTTCGAAAATCGCTTCATGCACGTACAGGAGTTGAACCGCCTGGGCGCCGCCATCGACATCGAAGGCAACACGGCGATCATCAAGGGCGTGCCGAAATTCGTCGGCGCGCCGGTCATGGCGACCGACCTGCGCGCTTCGGCGTCGCTGGTGATCGCGGGCCTGGCGGCCGAGGGCAAGACCCTGATCGAACGCATTTATCATCTGGACCGCGGCTACGACCGGATGGAAGTCAAGCTGTCGGCCATCGGCGCGCAGATCGAACGCATCCAGCAATGACCATCGCGAATCCTTTTTTAGCAGAGGCGGCAATGTCCGAACAGCTTACCCTGGCGTTGTCCAAAGGCCGTATTTTCGAGGAAACCCTGCCGCTATTGAAAGCGGCCGGGATCGAAGTCACGGAAGACCCCGAAACCTCGCGCAAACTGATCCTGCCGACCAACGATCCGCTGGTGCGCGTGATCATCGTGCGCGCCTCGGACGTGCCGACCTACGTGCAATATGGCGCGGCCGATTTCGGCGTGGCCGGCAAGGACGTGCTGCTGGAGCATGGCGGCGAAGGCCTGTACCAGCCGATCGACCTGAAGATCGCCAAATGCCGCATGTCGGTGGCGGTGCAGGAAGGTTTCGATTACGCCAGCGCAGTGCGCCAGGGCGCGCGGCTGCGGGTGGCCACCAAATATCTCAATACCGCGCGCGACCACTTTGCCGCCAAGGGCGTGCACGTGGATCTGATCAAGCTTTACGGATCGATGGAACTGGGCCCGCTGGTCGGGCTGTCGGACGCGATCGTGGACCTGGTCAGCACCGGCAGCACGCTGCGCGCCAATCATCTGGTGGAAGTCGAACACATCATGGATATTTCCTCGCGGCTGGTGGTCAATCAGGCGGCGTTGAAAATCAAGCGCGTGCGTTTGCAGCCGATCCTGGCTGCGTTTGAAAAGGCGACCCAGGCCATGGCCTGACCCGGATATCGGTAACTTATAAGCAGTTTGGCGGCAATTTTGACAAGAGCGAAGACATGACGATTGCGATCAGAAAACTGGATGCGGCGGCTGCCGATTTCAGGCAGACCCTGTCCGCCGTGCTGGCGTTCGAGGCCGGCGAGGACGAAGCGATCGATCGCGCCGCAGCGGCCATCCTGGCCGACGTCAAGCTGCGCGGCGATGCCGCCGTGCTGGAATACACCGCGCGCTTCGACCGCGTTCCCGCAGCCGGCCTGGCCGCGCTGGAAATCGGCCGCGAAGCGATGCAGGACGCCTTGCGCCAGTTGCCGCCGGCGCGCCGCGCCGCATTGGAAGCGGCGGCGGCCCGGGTGCGCAGCTATCATGAACGCCAGAAGCGCGAATGCGGTTCCGACGGCTTCCTGTATACGGAAGAAGACGGCACGGTGCTGGGGCAGAAGGTCACGCCGCTGGACCGTGTCGGCATCTACGTTCCCGGCGGCAAGGCGGCCTATCCGTCCTCGGTGCTGATGAACGCAATCCCGGCCAAGGTGGCCGGCGTGCAGGAAGTCATCATGGTGGTGCCGACGCCGGACGGCGTGCAGAACCAGCTGGTGCTGGCGGCGGCGGCGATTGCCGGCGTCGACCGCGTGTTTACCATCGGCGGCGCGCAGGCCGTCGCGGCGCTGGCCTACGGCACCGCGACCATTCCGCAGGTCGACAAGATCGTCGGCCCCGGCAATGCTTATGTAGCCGCGGCCAAGCGCCGCGTGTTCGGCGTGGTCGGCATCGACATGATCGCGGGGCCGTCCGAAATCCTGGTGATCTGCGACGGCAGCACCGATCCGGACTGGATTGCGATGGACCTGTTTTCGCAGGCCGAGCACGACGAACTGGCGCAGTCGATCCTGCTGTGCCCGGATGCCGGCTATATCGCGAAAGTGGAAGAGAGCATCAACCGCCTGCTGCCCGACATGCCGCGCCGCGATGTGATCCGTACTTCGCTGACCGATCGCGGCGCCCTGATCAAGGTGCGCGACATGGATGCCGCTTGCGATATCGCCAACATGATCGCCGCCGAGCATCTGGAGATTTCCGCCGAGAACGCCCAGCAATGGGCCGACAAGGTGCGCCATGCCGGCGCCATGTTCCTGGGCCGCTTTTCTTCCGAAGCGCTGGGCGACTATTGCGCCGGCCCGAACCACGTCCTGCCGACCTCGCGCACCGCGCGTTTTTCGTCGCCGCTGGGCGTCTACGATTTCCAGAAACGCTCCAGCATCATCCAGGTCAGCGCCGCGGGCGCGCAGACCCTGGGCCGCATCGCTTCCGAACTGGCGCACGGCGAAGGCCTGCAAGCCCACGCGAGATCAGCCGAGATGCGCCTCAAATAGCATGGACGAGGGCGCGGCCGACTGGCTCAACCGGATTTATTGCGAAGACGCGCTGCAGGGCCTGGCGCGGATTCCCGACGGCGCGGTCGATCTGCTGATCGCCGATCCGCCGTACGGCCTGGGCAAGGATTACGGCAACGATTCCGACAAGATGGCTGCGGTCGCCTACCTGGCCTGGATGGAAGCCTGGATCACGCTGGCGCTGCCCAAGCTCAAGGCCA
Source organism: Herbaspirillum sp. (assembly GCA_036499085.1). Classification (GTDB taxonomy): domain Bacteria; phylum Pseudomonadota; class Gammaproteobacteria; order Burkholderiales; family Burkholderiaceae_D; genus Herbaspirillum. The sequence goes on from DASYEK010000089.1 coordinate 67,565, forward strand.
ACGGCAGCCTGTATATATTCCTGACCTGGCGTTATGCGCCCGAAGTGTTTGTCATGCTCAAGCAGCGGCTGACGATGATGAACGAAATCATCTGGGATCGGCGGGTGCCGTCGATGGGCGGCAGCACGCGGCGCTATTCGTCGGTGCACGACACCATCGGTTTCTTCGTCAAGGCCAAGGACTACTATTTCGACCTCGACGCCATCCGCATCGCCTACGACGCCGAAACCAAGAAAGCGCGTTCGCGTTCGATCTTCGTCGGCGCCAAATGGCTGGAACTGGGCTATAACCCGAAGGATGTCTGGAGCGTCTCGCGCCTGCACCGCGAACATCGCGAACGGGCCGACCATCCGACCCAGAAACCGCTGGAAATCATTGAACGCATGATTCGCGCCTCCTGTCCAAGCGGCGGCGTGGTGCTCGACCCCTTCATGGGCAGCGGCACCACCGCGGTTGCCGCGCAGCAATGCGGCCGGCAGTTTGTCGGCTTCGAACTGAATCCCGAATATTGCGCCTTGATCGAAAAACGTCTCGCCGCACAAAATGCCGGTAAAATGCTGTCTCCACTGAATTGATGCACGAATTGAAGCCCATACCCCCGCTTATGTCTACACCACGTACCGCCGAAGTCGTCCGCAACACCAGCGAAACGCAGATCCGCGTCGCCATCAACCTCGATGGCACCGGACGCCAGACGCTGAATACGGGCGTGCCCTTTCTCGACCACATGCTGGACCAGATCGCGCGCCACGGCCTGATCGACCTGGACGTCGAAGCCAAGGGCGACTTGCATATCGACGCGCATCACACGGTGGAAGACGTCGGCATCACATTGGGCCAGGCGTTCGCCAAGGCCGTCGGCGACAAGAAAGGCATTCGCCGCTACGGCCACGCCTACGTGCCGCTGGACGAAGCCCTGTCGCGCGTCGTGATCGATTTCTCCGGCCGGCCCGGCCTGGAATTCAACGTGCCGTTCACCCGTTCGATGATCGGCGCCTTCGACGTCGACCTCACCAGCGAGTTTTTCCACGGCTTCGTCAACCACGCCCTGGTGACCTTGCACATCGACAACCTGCGCGGCGCCAACGCCCACCATCAATGCGAAACCGTGTTCAAGGCGTTCGGCCGCGCGTTGCGCATGGCTCTGGAACTCGACAGCCGTTCCGCCGGCACCATTCCTTCCACCAAAGGCAGCCTGTAAGCAATCAGGATCGTGCGCGCTGGCGCAATGCATAAAAATTCGATATGAATAAAATTGTTGTAGTGGACTATGGCATGGGCAATCTGCGGTCGGTAGCGCAAGCCCTGCGCCATGTCGCCCCGGAAGCCGACGTGCGCATCTCCGGCGACGCCGCCGAAATCCGCGCCGCCGACCGCATTGTCCTGCCGGGCCAGGGCGCGATGCCCGATTGCATGCGCAGCCTGCGCGAGTCCGGCGTGCAGGATGCCTTGCTCGAAGCGGCCCGCAGCAAACCGCTGTTCGGTGTGTGCGTGGGCGAGCAGATGCTGTTCGACTGGAGCGATGAAGGCGGCACCCCCGGCCTGGGCTTGTTGCCAGGCAAGGTGGTCCGTTTCGACCTGGAAGGCCGGGTCCAGGAAGACGGATCCCGCTTCAAGGTGCCGCAAATGGGCTGGAACCGCGTGCGCCAGCAAACCCCGCATCCGCTATGGGACGGCGTCGCCGACCAGGCCTACTTCTATTTTGTGCACAGTTACTATGCCGTGCCTGCCGTGGCGGCGCATACCGCCGGCATCACCGAGTACGGATCGGCGTTTAGTTGCGCTGTGGCGCGTGATAATATCTTTGCGACACAATTCCACCCGGAAAAAAGCGCATCCGCCGGCTTGCAGCTGTACCGCAATTTTGTGCATTGGAAGCCCTGATTTCCGCGTGCTTGCGCGGGGTCATTGCCGACTGATGTTTTTTCTCATCTAATTTACTATTACTCAATTTACGACCAAGCCATGTTGCTCATACCTGCCATCGACCTGAAAGACGGTCATTGCGTTCGCCTGAAACAGGGCGATATGGACCAAGCCACCGTCTTCTCCGAGGACCCGGCCGAAATGGCGCGTCACTGGCTGGCGCAGGGCGCGCGGCGCCTGCACCTGGTCGACCTGAACGGCGCGTTCGCCGGCAAGCCGAAAAACGAATCGGCGGTGCGCCTGATCCTGGCCGCGGTACGCGATTTCGCGCTGGAAAACGATACCGAAGAAATCCCCGTGCAACTGGGCGGCGGCATCCGCGACCTCGACACCATCGAGCGCTATCTGGACGCAGGCCTGTCGTACATCATCATCGGCACCGCCGCCGTGAAAAATCCCGGCTTTCTGCACGATGCATGCAGCGCCTTCCCGGGCCAGATCATCGTCGGCCTGGACGCCAAGGACGGCAAGGTCGCCACCGACGGCTGGAGCAAGCTGTCCGGCCATGAAGTCATCGACCTGGCCAAGAAATTCGAGGACTACGGCTGCGAATCGATCATCTATACCGACATCGGCCGCGACGGCATGATGGGCGGCATCAACATCGAAGCCACCGTGCGCCTGGCGCAAAGCATGACCATTCCCGTGATCGCCTCGGGCGGCGTGCACAATATCAAGGACGTCGAGCAGCTGTGCGCGGTGCAGGATGAAGGCATCGAAGCCGTCATCTGCGGACGTTCGATCTACGAAGGCACGCTCGATCTGCAAAGCGCGCAATTGCGCGCCGACGAACTGAGCGCGGCCCAGGAACAGTTGAAGCAAGAACAGTCATGACACTGGCCAAACGGATCATTCCCTGCCTGGACGTCACCGCCGGCCGAGTGGTCAAAGGCGTCAATTTCCTTGAACTGCGCGACGCCGGCGACCCGGTCGAGATCGCGCGCCGCTACGACGAACAGGGCGCCGATGAACTGACGTTCCTGGACATCACGGCCTCGTCCGACGGGCGCGACCTGATCCTCGACATCATCGAAGCCGTGGCCTCCCAGGTATTCATCCCGCTGACCGTCGGCGGCGGCGTACGCACCGTCGACGACGTGCGGCGGCTGCTCAATGCCGGCGCCGACAAGGTCGGCATCAATACCTCTGCCGTGACCAATCCGCAACTGGTGGCCGATGCCGCCGACAAATACGGTTCGCAATGCATTGTGGTGGCGATCGACGCCAAGCGCGTCGGCGACAATAAATGGGAAGTGTTTACGCATGGCGGCCGCAATGCGACCGGCCTGGATGCGATCGAGTGGGCGCGCAAGATGGCGCAGCTCGGCGCAGGCGAAATCCTGCTGACCAGCATGGATCGCGACGGCACCCGCAGCGGCTTCGATCTGGCGTTGACGGGGGCGGTGTCCGATGCCGTGGCGATTCCGGTCATCGCTTCCGGCGGCGTGGGCGGGCTGCAGGACCTGGCCGACGGCGTCAAGATCGGCAGGGCCGATGCGGTGCTGGCGGCCAGTATTTTCCATTATGGACAGCATACGGTGCAGGAAGCCAAGCAATTCATGGCGGCACAGAATATTTCTATGAGGCTGGCATGAGCATCGGCGCGAAGTGGTTGAACAAGGTCAAATGGAATGAAATCGGCCTGGTGCCTGTGATTGCGCAGGAAGCCGGTTCGAACGATGTCCTGATGTTTGCATGGATGAACCGCGACGCCCTGGCGCGCACGGTGGAACTGGGCGAAGCGGTGTACTGGAGCCGTTCGCGCAAGAAGCTGTGGCACAAGGGCGAGGAATCGGGACATTTCCAGAAAGTGCTGGAAATCCGGCTGGATTGCGATGAAGACGTGGTCCTGCTCAAGGTCGAACAGGTGGCCGGCATTGCCTGCCATACCGGACGCCACTCCTGTTTCTTCCAGAAACTCGAAGGCGGCGCCGAAAGCGGCGAATGGATCGCGGTCGATCCGGTGCAGGCCGAGCCGGAAGGCGTTGAAGGTGCAGCGCTGACGACCATGGCGCAGCCCCAGGCTCCCGCCCCGGTCAAGGCCGAGCCGGTGAAGAAGCCGCGCAAACCCGCGGTGAAGGCGCCGAAATGAGCGACACCCTGCAAAGACTGGCCGGCGTGATCGAGTCGCGCAAACCCGCCAACGGCGGCGATCCTGAAAAATCCTATGTGGCGCGCCTGTTCGCCAAGGGCGACGACGCCATCCTCAAGAAGATCGGCGAAGAGGCCACTGAAACCGTCATGGCGGCCAAGGATGCGCGCGTGGACGGCAAAACCGATAAAGTGTTGTATGAATGCGCCGATCTCTGGTTCCACTCCCTGGTCCTGCTGGCGCAGTTCAACCTGACGCCGCAGCAGGTGCTGGACGAGCTGGCGCGGCGCGAGGGCATCTCGGGCATAGAGGAAAAGGCCAGCCGCAAATAGCCGGAAGCGGCCGAAGGTGGTTGCCAATTGCCGCAAATCAGCGGCGTATGAATCGCAAGCAAGGAGCCGTTTTGGACAACTGCATATTCTGTAAGATCGTGGACGGCAAGATTCCGTCGGACGTGCTGTACGAAGACGAACAGGTTAAGGTATTCCGGGACATCAACCCGGCCGCACCCGTGCATTTCCTGATCATTCCGAAGGAGCACATCGAAACCCTGTCCGACTGCAACGACGGCCATGCCGCGCTATTGGGTAAAATGGCGCTCCTGGCGCGGCGCCTGGCGCATGAGCAGGGTTGCGAATACAAGGTCGCGGCCGACGGCAGCAAAAGTGGTGGTTACAAAACACTGTTCAACACCGGTCCGAATGGGGGACAAGAGGTGTACCATCTGCATCTGCACGTTTTGGGCGGCGCGCATCCATGGCGCGCGGGGTTTCTCAAGGTTTGATCGCCGGTCCGCCGGCCGGCCGGTTTTGGAAGCCTGCGGCGTTGGGCCGATCGCGGTCGAGATTATTTTTGTTAGGAGAATGAAATGGGTTCGTTCAGTATTTGGCATTGGCTGATTGTCTTGGTCATCGTGGCGCTGATTTTCGGCACCAAAAAGCTCGGCAACATGGGCGCGGACCTGGGCAAGGCCGTCAAGGGTTTCAAGGATGGCGTCAAGGGCGAGGAAGAGCGCGCGGCGGAAGCCCAACAGCAATCGACCATCGACGTGCAGGCCAAAGAGAAAGACAAGACCGCTCCATGAGCGGGACCTGATCCATGATTGATATCGGCATCACCAAACTGGCGGTCATCGGCGTGGTTGCGCTGGTTGTGGTCGGCCCGGAGCGGCTGCCCAAGGTGGCGCGCATGGCCGGCACCTTGTTCGGCCGTGCGCAACGTTACATCAATGACGTGAAATCCGAAGTCGGCCGCGAGATCGAGCTGGAAGAGTTGCGCAAGATGCACAAGGACGTGGAATCCGCGGCCAGCGATATCAGCCAGGGTTTCGCCAAGGGAGTGAGCGACGCCGAACAGGCGATCTCGTCGGCCTGGGACGAAAAAGGCAATTTCGATCATCACCAGTACGATATTCCGACCATTGCATCGCTGGACCGCAAGGCCCGCAATTTCCGCCAGAAGAAGTTGCAGCGCAATTCGGCCACGCCTTCCTGGTACAAGCATCAGACCGGGCGCCGCACCCGCGTCATCTCGGCCGCCGCCCGGGTAGCGAAATATCGTCCCGCCAGCGGCAAATCGACCCGCTCTTTTTTCTGATAGGCGTCATGCGTTCTTTTTATTCCCTTGAAGGTGTTGCAAAATT
>DASYEK010000090.1:0-71747 GCA_036499085.1 Herbaspirillum sp.
GTCGCCGCCAGTCGGGAGACTCAAGTCCATTTGCCAGAAAGTGTAGTGCGTCATCAAACATTCGCACGAAGGTTAACAGCCTATGCCACCGTTTACAACACCCACAATAAAAATGCCGATCAGCTTAACTGAACGGCATTATGCCCATGCGGGGGCTTTTTGCTTTTTGCGCGGTTAATACATGCATATGCGCCGGAACAGTCCTGTGCCTAATTCCGGTATGTCCCGGTTCGGACTCGCGCTACCATGCCTTCCCCAAGTAATTTGCAATAACGCCGAGAAAGATTTACTACATGACAATCGCAGGTTCCATCCCCGTGTACGGCAACTATACACAAACGCGATTCGACAATGCCCTCCCCTCCATCGCTGCCTCGCCCAAGCTCGCCGGCGAGTTTTCATCCACCGCTCCAGTCGCCCCGGCCGAATTTCAGGCAATGCAAATCAAGGGACGCGCCTGGGCCTTGCCGCTGCGCCGCCTCGCCGAACAGACGGATACCGTGGCCGCGCCGGACAAAAATCCCGCGCCGGCCGCCCAGCGCCCCCCGCCTGTCGAGGATGTGGCCGCAAGCGCGCTGCGCCGCTCGATCAGTGCCACGGATGGCGACGACCGGTCCGCTGCCGACGCGCATCTTTTTTCCCTGCTGAAATCCTGCGCCGATCTATCCCGGAAGATCAGCGAGAAGGGCGAAAACCATCCGGAATACGCCGGCGCGCTGCGCGCCATGGCGATCCTGAAACAGAGCATTATTCTCCAGCGCTTGCGCATCCTGCAAACCGGGCCGACATCCCGGATGGAGGCCGAAGGCGGCTTCATTGCCGTCGATGTGGACGAGGCGGCGCATGGCTTGTATGCCTCCATCAAGAATGCCTTTGCCAACGGCTTCGGTTCGCTAGGCGAAACGCTGGCGCGGGATTCAAGGCTATGGGCGCACGATCCCAAGGCCTGGATGACCCAATCCGCTACGCCCCACGGCGGCGCGGATATTGCCGTCGCCGGCGTCGTCACTATCGCCCTGGTGCCGTTCGCGCTGCTGGCGATACAGGCCGGCATCAGGGAAATGCGGGAATCGAAACAGCAAAGCGAAGCGCTGGTGGTGGAAGTGGCGCAAAGCCTGGAATTTCTCGAAACGCTGAACCGCTTGTCGACCTCCCTGCACCCGTCCACGCCGCCGCAATTCCGGCATCTTGTCGAGTCGGCCCAAAAAGTCTGCACCCAGCAACTGGAGGACTTGAAACAGCTTCAACAAAAGGTCAAGCAGAACAGGGAAATCGGCTTTTGCTCGACCACCTCCGGCATCGCCATCGCAGGCAACACCGCACTCGGCTTTGCCACCAAGGGCCTCTATCTCGGGCTGGGCGGCAACGCCGCGGCCACGGCCATGGCGACGACGGCCGGCGCCGCAAGTACCATGTTCTTCGGACCGATCGCCGCCGTCGCCGCGGTCGGGCTCGGCGCAAAGATGGTCGGCAAGTCGATCAAGGCAGAAGAAAAATTCACACCGGTAGCCGAACAGCTTAAAAATCGCCTGGCTGACGGCGCGCTCGATGCCTTGCGGCGCGAGACCGCGGGCAAACACGATTACCTGGAATTCCTGCCGAAAAAACTGGATCAGCGCTCGCGCTTCTTCAAGGACTATGCCCAAAAGAACAAAAAATTCTTGGGCGGCAGCCTTGTCTATGCCGGCGGCGCGCTCACCAGCTTCGGCCTGACGCTTGCCGCACTGCTTGGCGCCGGCATCGTGCTTGGCCCCATCGGCATGGGCGCGCTGCTTTTCGCCGGTACCGTCGGCGGGCTCATCATGGCGCGCTATTCCACGCAGTTCCTATTCGGGCACGAGCGCATGCTTCGATATGGCAACACCACCGGCGACGATTTCCTCGCCTCCATAGAAACCTTCACGGAGAAAAATCCGAACATCGCAAAAGCCGCCGGCATGGCGTTGCGCGCCGCTTGCTACAAGGACGCCGCCACACGCGACGAACTGCGCCAGGATTTCCTCGGCGATGTCGCCTGCGATCTCGGCAAGCCTTATCGCCAGGCGCTGAGCCATTCGACCGATAGCGATGAAGTACGCGCCAAACGTGGCGGCGCAAAAAGCAAGTGGGATATCCTGCAGGCAACCATACAAAAAAAATATGCAACCACCGTCGGTTATTCGCGGGCCGGCCTGAATTATTTCGCTAATCTGTTGCTCTTGCGCGGCCACGCGGCGGCAAAGGCTGCCGCCAGCAAATCATGGCAGGAAGGCAAGGCATATCTGAACGTCAACGACTTGCAGGACTGGCTGCATGACCCCGCCAATCATGCCAGGCAGATCGCGCTGATGCACGACAGCCTGGAGGCGCAAATTGCATTCCTGCGGGAAAAATCGACATTGCAGGTCGAGATGTACATGCATGGCAACAGCATCGACACGGCGCAGTTGCTGCGCACCGATAACGACGGCGCTGCTGCCCCGAACACCCTTGCGGCATCGGCCGCGCCCCTTGATGAAGAGGCAGCGCGGGCGCAGAACGATCTGCTCCGGAAGTTGTCCGCGCCGCTGGTCCTGAATGCCGCAATGCTGGGCCAGGCGGAAAGTCTCCAGGCCCAATTGATCCGGTATCGGACGGATTCGGCAATAACGGCAACTGCGCCGACGGCATCCGAACTGGCGGCAATCACCTCGCGCTTCCTGAGCCTGCAGCGCGACATGCTCTACGATCCGAAGGAAGCGCTACCGGACATCCGCCAAAGCCTGACCTCGCTGGCGAACTACTATCTGAAGGAAGCTTCCGGCCAGTACCGCAATGTGCGCGGCATGCTGGTGGAGACCGAGTTGCGCGCCACCCGCCTGGCCAACGGAAATTAAAGACGATGATGGGAAAGATGGCTCAATCCGCGATCCGCCGCCGGAACATCCAGACATTCTCGGTAGATGCATCCGGCACATGCGCGTAGCCTTCGCTGTCGAAGCCCTTGAGTTTTTCCGGGGTTTTGACGGCATGCGCGGCCGCGTAGCGAGCCATCAATCCGCGCGCCCGCTTTGCATAGAAGGAAATGATCTTGTACTTGCCCCCCTTCCAGTCCTGGAACACCGGTGTAATCACCTTCGCCGCCAGGGCCTTCGCCTGCACGACCTTGAAATATTCTTCCGAGGCCAGATTGATCAGCGTCTTGGATTTGTGCGATTCCAGCACCCGATTCAGGGCCTGGGAAACCTGGTCGCCCCAGAACGCATATAAATCCTTGCCGACCGGATTGGCGAACCGGGTACCCATTTCCAGGCGGTACGGCTGCATCAGATCCAGCGGGCGCAGCGCGCCGTACAGGCCGGACAGGATGCGGACATGCGATTGCAGGTAATCGAGTTGCCTGGCGCCCAGGCTGGCGGCATCCAGGCCGCCATAGACATCGCCGTCGAATGCCAGCACCGCCTGCTTGGCGTTACGGGTGGTGAACTTGCGCGACCAGGCGGCATAGCGCTCGGCATTCAAGGCCGCGAGGGGATCGGAAATATGCATCAGGCTGGCGATCTGCGCCGGCGAGAGTTCGCGCAGATGCTTGATCAGTTCGGCGGAACGGGCGATAAATTCCGGTTGGGTATGGATATCGGTGGTCGGGGCACTTTCATAGTCCAGCGATTTGGCGGGCGATAAAACGATCAGCATAATGTGCCTGTTATTGAAATATTCCAAGGAGATTAAACAGAATCAAGCAGAGGGTTCCCGGTAGGAACAGCCGCTATGATACGACATCTCCCGTTTTGAAATATGATCGTGCTACTCGAACGCATTTCCATAAAATGAATACACAAGCAAGCCCGCAGCGCCTGGTGCTCGACACCAATGTCTGCCTCGATTTATTCGTCTTCCGCGATCCGCGCTGGGCGGCGTTGCTGCAGGCGATGCGGGACGGTTCCGTGCAGGCCATGACGCGCGCCGACTGCCGCATGGAATGGCAACTGGTGCTCGACTACCCGCATCTGAAAGTCGACCCCGCCTCGAAACCGGACCTGATGGAGACATTCGATGCCCTGATCGCCTGCATGGCCGAACCGGCCGCGCCCGATCCCGCGATCGACACCGTCAAGCTGCCTGTATGCAGCGACCGCGACGATCAGAAATTCCTCGAAACGGCGCTCCAGGCGCGCGCGGACATCTTGATCACCAAGGACAAGGCCTTGCTGAAACTGGCCCGCAAGACCGCGCGCGCCGGCCTGTTTGCCATCATGGCGCCGCAAGCATGGAGCCTGCCCAATGAATGCCCCCGCAATGAATGCTCCTGAAATGAATGCTCCTTCGATGAATTCACCGTTGCGGATCGCCTCCAGATTGCCGAACGTCGGCACCAATATATTCAGCATCATGTCGGCGCTTGCCGTCGAAAGCGACGCCGTCAACCTGGGCCAGGGCTTTCCCGATTTCGATTGCGATCCGCGCTTGATCGACGCCGTCGCGGGCGCCATGCGCAGCGGCCTGAACCAGTATCCGCCGATGCCGGGCGCGGTCGGCCTGCGCACGGCGATCGCCGCCAAGATCGAAACCCAATATGGCCATCGCTACGATCCGCAGAGCGAAATCACCGTTACCGCCGGCGCCACCCAGGCCATCCTGACGGCAATCCTGTGCAGCGTGCGGCCTGGCGATGAAGTCATCGTCATCGAACCCGCCTACGACAGTTACGTGCCGGCGATCGCGTTGGCCGGCGGCGTGCCGGTGTTCGTGCAGATGACCGTCGGCAGCGGGGCCGAAGGCTATGCCATCCCCTGGGACAAGGTAGCCGCCGCGGTCTCGCCCCGGACCCGCCTGATCGTCGTCAATTCGCCGCACAATCCGACCGGCGCCATCCTGCGGGATGAAGACTTGCAGGCGCTCGTCGGCATCGTGCGCGGCAGCGATATCCTGATCCTGTCGGATGAGGTCTACGAACACATGGTGTACGACCGGGCCCGGCACGAATCGCTGTCGCGCTACCCGGAACTGGCCGAGCGCGCCTTCGTGGTCTCCAGCTTCGGGAAGACCTATCATGTCACCGGCTGGAAGATCGGCTATGTCGCGGCGCCGGCCGCGCTGTCCGCCGAATTCCGCAAGGTGCATCAATTCAATGTGTTCACCGTCAATACTCCGGTACAGCACGGCGTGGCCGCGTATATGGCCGATCCGGCGCCGTATCTCGACCTGCCGGCCTTTTACCAGCGCAAACGCGACCTGTTCCGCGACGGCCTGAAAAACAGCCGCTTCAAGCTGTTGCCGGCACCCGGCACTTATTTCCAATGCGTCGATTACAGCGCCATTTCGGCTTTGCCGGAAGCCGAATTCTCGCGCTGGCTGACCACGGAAATCGGCGTGGCGGCGATTCCGGTCTCGGCGTTCTACAATGTGCCTCGAGAGTCGGGCATCGTGCGCTTCTGCTTTGCCAAGAAGGACGAGACCTTGCGCCTGGCGCTGGATCGCCTGGCCGGCCTGTAAGGCTTCACCGCATTTAATTTGACGGATGTACTTTTAAATAAAGGAATCTCAATGATCGACGTCTACAGCTGGCCCACGCCGAACGGCCATAAAGTCCATATCATGCTGGAGGAATGCGGCTTTCCCTATGCGGCGCATCCGATCAACATCGGCGGCGGCGATCAGTTCACGCCGGAATTCCTGGCCATTTCGCCCAACAACAAGATTCCGGCCATCATCGACAGCGACGGCCCGGACGGCGCCCCGATCTCGATGTTCGAATCGGGCGCAATCCTGGTTTACCTGGCCGGCAAGGCCGGCAAGCTGATCGGCAAAACCGACCGCGAAAAATTCGATACCCTGCAATGGCTGATGTTCCAGATGGGCGGACTCGGCCCGATGCTGGGCCAGGCGCATCACTTCCGCCTGTACGCGCCGGAAAAGATCGCCTATGCGGTGGATCGCTATACCAACGAAGCGCGGCGCCTGTATGGCGTCATGGACCGGCAACTGGGGAAAACCGAGTATCTGGCCGGCGACAATTACACCATCGCCGACATCGCCAGCTTCCCGTGGACCCGCTCCCATGAAAACCAGGGCGTGGCGCTGGAAGATTTTCCGCATGTGCAGCGCTGGTTCAACGCCATCGGCTCGCGTCCGGCGGTGCAGCGCGGCCTGACCGTATTGGCGCACCTGCGCAAACCGCTGACCGACGACAAGGCGAAAGACGCCCTGTTCGGCAACCGGCAATATACGAAGCGCTGAATGACCGAAATGGCTGAGCCGGCCGGCAAGGAAAAATCGACGCGTCCCGAGCCGGGGCCGACGCAGGCCGCGCCCGAGGGCATTCCCGCTGCGCCGACGCCGCGCCCGCCTGCCGCCATTCCTGCCCGCTCCTTCCACAATCTGCCGCCGGTGCCGGAAAGCGAAGTTGACATCAATGCGATTCGCGCCCAGGGCGCCGGCGGCCAGAACGTCAACAAGGTATCGAGCGCAATTCACTTGCGTTTTTCGATCCGGGCATCTTCCCTGCCGGAACAAATCAAGCAACGCCTGCTGGCGCTGAACGACCAGCGCATCACCAAGGATGGCGTGCTGGTGATCAAGTCGCAAATCCACCGCAGCCAGGAAAAGAATCGCGCCGATGCGCTGCAAAAACTGAATGAGCTGGTCGCCAGCGTCGCCTTGGCGCCCAAGGCGCGGCGGCCCACCAAGCCGACCCGCAGCTCGCAAGCCAGGCGGCTGGAAGGAAAAAACCTGCGCGGGCAGGTCAAAAGCATGCGGGGGAAAGTGCGGGATTAGTTGATCGGTGGATCAACGGATTGGTGGATTGGTGGATGCGGTCAGGGATAGCGGCGAAATATCGTTTCGGCAACGCAAACCGGCTTGCTTTCGCCTTCGCGTTCCACCGTCACTTCCCAGGTCATCTCGACGCCGCCCGGGATATCGGCAAGCGCCAGCAACTTCAAGCGCCCGCGCACCCTGCAGCCGACCGGCAACGGCGCCGGAAAACGCACCCGGTTCAGGCCGTAATTGACCAGCATCCGGACACCGCTCATCCGTATCGATTCGCTGAAAAAACGCGGCAGCAGCGCCAGCGTCAGAAACCCGTGCGCCACCGTGCCGCCGTAAGGCAGTTCACGCTTGCTGCGCTCGACATCGACATGAATCCATTGCCGGTCGCCGGTCGCTTCGGCGAATTGATCGACCTGGCGCTGTTCTACCGCCAGCCAATCCGACACCGCGACTTCGCTGCCGACCAGTTGCTGCAACTGTTCAAGATCGCCGATTTCAAGCATGACGGCGTTCCGTTGCAGCAATCGCGGTCGAACTCAAACCGGGCCGCCCGGCATCGGCCGGTTTTCGTTGAGATAAATCAGCCCCTTGATCAGGCGATAGGCCTTCCAGATCCAGGCGAAACACCAGATGAACGCGGCGACCGGAAAGAAGATCAGGGATTTGGCGGAAATCATTGCCACGGAAGTCGTGAATGCAGACAAAAACAGGAAGATCGCAATCACCAGCCATCCCCAATACCACCAGAAGGAGCGGATCTGCCAGCTGTGATGGGTTGCCACAAAGGTGCCGGCCGCATCGTCGCGCTTGACGTAATTGACGATCAGCGGAATGAAGGACAGCGTGCCCAGCGAAAAAAGCAGGCAGAGTCCGTGAAAGACATACAGCCAGCGCACCAGGTTTTTTTGCGATGGATCAGGCGGTGCATAGGGCGGCGCATCCACTACCAGTTCATTGGCCATATTCCGTCTCCTGAAGGATATAAATTGTGACTTCATATATTGCATGCCTGCATTGTATTCAGTCATCATGCAAACAAGGACAAGATGCCATCCAATCCGACAAAATTCAAGGCCACGTCGGCCTGCCTGCGCACCACGGGCTTGGCGCGGAACGCGACCGACATGCCGGAGATTCCCATCATCTTGAGATCGTTGGCGCCGTCGCCCATGACGATCGCCTGTCGCGTCGAACAGCCGAGTTCGGCGCAGACGCGCTCCACCGTGCGCTGCTTCTCATCGGCGTCGACGATGCCGCCGATCACGCGCCCGGTCAGTTTGCCGTCGCTGATTTCCAGCACATTGGCGTGGGTGTAATCGAGCCCCAGGCGCTGCTGCATGCGTTCGGTAAAAAACGTAAAGCCGCCGGACACCAGCAGCGTCTTCAAGCCGGCGGCCTGGATGGCATCGAGCATCGGCTGCGCGCCCATCGACAACGCCAGGCGCTCGTCGTATACGCGCTGCAACGCCGACGCATCCAGCCCTTTCAACAGCGCCACGCGCCGCGTCAGGCTTTCCGGAAATTCGATTTCGCCGCGCATGGCCGCTTCGGTGATCGCCGCCACCTGCGGTTTCAGGCCTTGCATGTCGGCGATCTCGTCGATGCATTCGATGGTGATCAGCGTGGAATCCATATCCATCGCCAGCAATTTGAAATCGGCCAGCGCCGGCTGTTGTTCGAACAGCGCGTAGTCGAGCCTGGCCTCCTGGCAGGCGCTTTCCAGCAATGCATCGCTACCGCCTGCCAGGCGCACGCCTTCGATACGCCAGGCATGCGCGCCGATTGCCGCCGGCTGCGAGGCTTCGGCACAGCCGGCGGCAATCACCTTGGCGACTGCGGCAGTATCGGGATTCAAACCTTGCAAAATCAGATTCATGGATAGTTATTTGTTGGAATAATTCATTAGGGAATGATGGAAGTTCGATTCGGCCGGATCAATACCGCAAGTCAACCCAGCAGCGCCCGTATGGTGGCCTTGACCTGCGCCACGCGCGCATTCAGGTCGGGCATATTGACGGTAATGCGCAGCTTATCCTGTCCGTTGAGCTTGATGTGGCGGTTTTTCTGGATCAGTTCGATAATCCGCATCGCGTCGATCGGCGGATTCGGCACAAACTGCAGCAACGCCGCGTCGGTATGCGCGTCGATCTTGATGATGCCGGCCGCCTTGGCGGCTATCCGCAAGCGGTGGGTTTCCACCAGCGCCTTGGCCACTTCCGGCAGTTTGCCGAAGCGGTCGATCAGTTCTTCCTGCAGATCGTCGACCGCCTCGGCCGCCTTGCAATTGGCGAAACGCTTGTACAGCGAGAGCCGCTCATGCACATCGCCGCAGTATTCGTTCGGCAGCAGCGCCGGCACATGCAGGTTGATTTCGGTGGTCGATGCCAGCGGCGCGGCCAGGTCCGGCTCCTGCCCGTTCTTCAGCGCGCGCACGGCTTCGTTGAGCATGTCGGAATACATCTGGAAGCCGATCTCATGCATCTCGCCCGACTGGTTGTCTCCCAGCACTTCGCCGGCGCCGCGGATTTCCAGGTCGTGCATCGCCAGGTAAAAGCCGCTGCCCAACTCTTCCATTTGCTGGATCGCTTCCAGCCGCCGATGCGCCTGCTTGGTCAGGCCCTGCACGTCGTGCACCAGCAGATACGCATAGGCCTGATGATGCGATCGTCCTACCCGGCCGCGCAATTGATGCAGTTGCGCCAGGCCGAACTTGTCGGCGCGATGCATGATGATGGTGTTGGCGGTCGGCACGTCGATGCCGGTTTCGATAATGGTGGTGCACAGCAGGATATTGAAACGCTGCGCCACGAAATCGCGCATGACCTTTTCCAGGTCCCGTTCATGCATCTGGCCGTGCGCTACCGCGATGCGCGCTTCCGGCAGCAAGGCTTCCAGCATGGCCTTGCGGTTTTCGATGGTATCGACTTCGTTATGCAGGAAATATACCTGGCCGCCGCGCTTGAGTTCGCGCAGGCAGGCCTCGCGGATCACGGAGTCGCCCTCGCCGCGCACGAAGGTCTTGATCGCCAACCGCTTTTGCGGCGCGGTGGCGATGATCGAAAACTCGCGCAAGCCTTCCAGCGCCATGCCCAGCGTGCGCGGAATCGGCGTCGCCGTCAGCGTCAGAACATCCACTTCCGCGCGCAGCGCTTTCAAGGCTTCCTTCTGGCGCACGCCGAAGCGGTGTTCCTCGTCGATGATGACCAGCCCCAGGCGCGAGAACTTGATATCGTCCGACAGCAGCTTGTGGGTGCCGATCACGATATCGAGCGTGCCGTCGGCCATGCCCTTGATGGCCTGGGTGATTTCCTTGCCGCTGCGGAAGCGCGACAGCTCGGCGATCTTCACCGGCCAATCGGCGAAGCGATCGGCGAAAGTCTGCGCATGCTGCTCCGCCAGCAAGGTGGTCGGCGCCAGGATCGCCACCTGCTTGCCGCCCAGCACCGCGACAAACGCCGCGCGCAGGGCCACTTCGGTCTTGCCGAAGCCGACGTCGCCGCAGATCAGCCGATCCATCGGCGTGCCGCTGGTCATGTCCTTGATCACGGCATCGATGGCGGCGGCCTGGTCGACGGTTTCCTCGAAGCCGAAGCTTTCGGAAAAGGCCTGGTAATCGTGCGCCGAATATTCGAACGCATGCCCTTTGCGCAAGGCGCGCCGCGCATACAGGTTGAGCAGCTCGGCGGCGGTATCGCGCACCTGCTGCGCGGCGCGGCGCTTGGCCTTTTCCCATTGACCGGAGCCGAGCGCATGCAGCGGCGCGTCATCCGGCGAGGCGCCCGAATAGCGCGCGATCACATGCAACTGCGATACCGGCACATACAGCTTGGTTTCCTTGGCGTATTCCAGATGCAGGAATTCGGTTTCGCCCTCGCCCAGGTCCATGCTGACCAGTCCCATGTAGCGGCCGATGCCGTGGCTCGCATGCACCACCGGATCGCCGATCTTGAGTTCGGACAGGTCGCGCACCATCGATTCGACCTGGGTCGCGCCCTCCTGTTTCTTGCGTCCGACGCGGCGGCCGGAGCCCGCATACAGTTCGGTTTCGGTAATGAAGACCAGATGTTCGTCGTCGGCCAGCCATTCGAAACCGGCTTGCAGCGGCGCCACGCCCAGCGTCAGGCGCGCGCTGGAGGACTGGAAATCGGCAAAGCCCTCGACCGCCGTCAGGGCGATCTGGTATTCGTTGAAATATTGCTGCAGCGTCTCGCGGCGGCCGTTCGATTCGGCGCAGATCATCACCCGCTGGTCGCCCTTGAGCAGATAGGCGCGCAGATTGGCCACCGGATCGTCCATGCGGCGATTCACGGCCAGGTTCGGCAGCGGCGCCGACAACGCCGAGGGCGCGGCATCCTGCTGCACGGCCAGGCGGCCGAAAGGCTTGATCGCGCCGAAGAAATCCTCGCTGCCCAGGAACAGCTTTTCCGGCGCCAGCAAGGGCCGTTCGCGATCGGATTTCAGGAAGGCATAGCGCGAACGCGTGTCGGCCCAGAAACGGGCGATGGTCTGGTCGATATCGCCGACCAGCGCAAAGGTCGCATCGGCCGGCAGGTATTCGAACAGCGTGGCGGTTTCCTCGAAAAAAAGCGGCAGATAATATTCGATGCCGGCGGAAGCAATGCCGTTGCCGATATCCTTGTAGATCGCCGAACGCGACGGGTCGCCCTCGAACACTTCGCGCCAGCGGCTGCGGAATGCGGTGCGCGCCGCATCGTCCATCGGGAATTCGCGGCCCGGCAGCAAGCGCAGTTGCTGCACCGGATACAGCGAGCGCTGGGTATCGGCGTCGAAGCTGCGGATGGTCTCGATGGTGTCGCCGAACAGATCCAGGCGGTATGGCAGTACCGAACCCATCGCAAAAATATCGATCAGGCCGCCGCGCACCGAATATTCGCCCGGCGACATCACCTGCGTTACATGGGCGTAGCCGGCCAGCGTCAGCTGCGCCTTGAGCCTGGCTTCGTCGAGCTTTTCGCCGCGCTTGAAAAAGAAGGTGTAGGCCGCCAGAAAGGCCGGCGGCGCCATGCGCAGCAAGGCGGTGGTGGCCGGCACGATCAGTACGTCGCACTGGCCGTTCTGCACTTCGTACAGGGTCGCCAGCCGCTCGGATACCAGGTCCTGGTGCGGCGAAAAGGCGTCGTACGGCAGGGTTTCCCAATCGGGCAGCAGATGGCAGCGCAGCGGAGCTTCGCCTGCGCCGCTTTCGAACCATGGAATTTCCGCGCGCAGCCGTTGCGCCTCGGTCGCATTGGCCACCACGATGGTCAGCATGCGTCCCTGCGCCTTGAGCAGCGCGGCGGCCCGCGCCAGCAGGCAGGCATCGGCCGAACCGTGCAAGGCCGGCAGCACAAAACGGGCGCCAGGTTTGGGAAGGGATTTTTTTACATCAAAAGACATCGAAACTCATTTCATCGTTTACGGCACAGCCGCCAAATTAAATGCTTTCAATGCATCGTTTGGCTATAAAATTCAGCCTCGCATTATAAACGAAGGCCCGGATGCGAGCCGAGGCATGCAACTATGCAACTGCGCGCCGCACGACCCGCGCCAGCCGCCTCCGGGCCGTCTTGACCGTCGCTGCGCATCGTCACGGGTTGCCACGAATCTACCAATTGCCAAGAATGACAACACCCCGCTATTTCGCACTGATTCCCGCCGCCGGCATCGGTGCGCGCATCGGCGCGGCCAGTCCCAAGCAATACCTGCCGCTGGCCGGCAAGCCGATGCTGCTGCACAGCCTGGACACCTTTGCCGCCGCGCCTGCCATCGCGCATATCTACGTCATCGTCAATGCCGACGATCCGTATATCGGCACCCTGATGGCCGAAGCGCCGCATCTGTCCGAACGCGTCACCGTCATCCGCGCCGGCGCCGCGACGCGCCAGGAAACGGTGCGCAGCGGCCTGCAGCAGTTGCAGGAACATATCGCCGACGAAGACTGGGTGCTGGTGCATGACGCAGCCCGGCCCGGCCTGGACGCCGGCCTGCTGAACCAGTTGATGCAGACCCTGCGCGACGATCCGGTCGGCGGCCTGCTGGCGCTGCCGGTGGTCGACACCATCAAGCGCGGCGCCGGCGACTGCGCCCAGGAAACCGTGCCGCGCGCCGACCTGTGGACCGCCCAGACGCCGCAGATGTTTCGCTATCAACTGCTGCTGAGCGCATTGAAGCAGGCGCCGCTGCATCTGATTACCGACGACGCCAGTGCGATCGAAATGCTCGGCCTGCATCCGAAACTGGTGCCGGGCAGCATGCGCAACTTCAAGATCACGCTGCCGCAAGACATGCTGATGGCCGAACAACTGCTCAAAGGAACGCCTTGATGAACCAGCCTTTCCCTTTCCGCATCGGCCAGGGCTACGACTGCCACGCGCTGGTCGCCGGCCGCAAGCTGATCATCGGCGGCGTGGACATCCCGCATGCAACCGGCTTGAAGGGACATTCCGACGCCGACGTGCTGTTGCATGCGGTCATCGACGCCATGTTCGGCGCCGCCGCGCTGGGCGATATCGGCCGCCACTTCCCGGATACCGACAGCCGCTTCGCCGGCGCCGATTCGCGGCTGCTGTTGCGCGAAGCCGGCAAGAAACTGGCTGCCGCGGGGTTCCTGATTGGCAATATCGACGCCACCATCATCGCCCAGGCGCCGAAAATGGCGCCGCACATCGGCCAAATGATTGTCAATATTGCAACAGACCTCGATTTAGCCCCTGCACAAGTCAATGTGAAGGCCAAAACCAACGAAAAATTGGGGTGGTTGGGACGGGAAGAAGGCATTGCTACAGAGGCAATCGTGCTTATTTATCACAAACCTGAATAAATCGATATAAAATAGTTTTATGCAGGATTTATCTTGTATAATTCGCAAATCGTTAAGATTCCAGCTAGAAGAGCGGTATTTAGTCTGTCATTCCTGTCTTGGTTTTAAACGATATAACGGGCATATGCCCAAATTAACTGAAATAGGAATTGCAATGGCAACTGGCATCGTAAAGTGGTTCAATGACTCGAAGGGCTTCGGCTTTATCACTCCTGACGAAGGCGGCGAAGATTTGTTCGCTCACTTCTCGGCTATCCAATCGAACGGTTTCAAATCCCTTCAAGAAAACCAACGCGTTTCCTTCGAAGTGACGACCGGTCCTAAGGGTAAGCAAGCTTCGAACATTCAGGCTATCTAAGTTAGACTGATTCACAAGCTTCCATAAAATCCTCGGCCTAGGCCGGGGATTTTTTTCGCCCTTCTTCCGCTTTGAAGCCACTGCGCGGCCCTATCCCGGGACTGCGATGCCATTCCTCCAAGCCCGTTCGTCCCGAGTAGATACGAAGCATCGTATCGAAGGATCATCCCTGCATTTCGAACTTCAAGAAACCCTGGGCGCGACCGCATGCGGTGATCCTTCGATACGCTACGCTACTCAGGACGAACGGTGTTCTTTAAACTTTATAAAGAACCGAGTATCCAAGTAAGCCGAAATGCTGCTTCCCGTTCCAAGCCCGTTCGTCCTGAGTAGAGGCGAAGCATCGTATCGAAGGATCACCTCCGCATTTCAAATTTCAAGAAACCCTGGGCGCGACCGTATGCGCCGATCCTTCGATACGCTACGCTACTCAGGACGAACGGTGTTCTTTGGATTTTATAAAACCCGGGCGTCCCAAGCAGGCAAAAGACGGTATCGAAATACCCCCGTTTAAATTTCCTCGTACAACGGCAGCGTCAGAAACTCTTCGAAGTGTTCCGCCGTCGACATCTGCTCGAAGATCTGCGCAGCGCGGTCGTAGGTCGGCCCCGAACCGGCCACGGTCTTCACCTTGGCCAATTCTTCCGGAATCATCGCGCGCACCATTTCGGCGGTGACCTTGCGCTTGTCTTCCAGCACGCCCTTGTCGCTGCGGATCCATTGCCACACTTGCGCGCGGCTGATTTCCGCGGTGGCGGCGTCCTCCATCAGGTTATGGATCGGCACGCAGCCGTTGCCGGCCAGCCATGCGCCCAGGTAATGGATGCCGACGTTGATGTTGTAGCGCAGGCCTGCTTCGGTGATCGGCGCCTCCGGCTGGAAATTCAGCAGGTCGGCGGCGCTGACATTGACGTCCGGCCGCTGCTTCTCGAATTGATTCGGCTTGTCGCCCAACACCTTGACGAATTCGTTCATCGCCAATTCGACCAGGCCCGGATGCGCAACCCAGCCGCCGTCGTAGCCGTCGGTCGCATCGCGCGCCTTGTCCACCCGCACGCCGCCCATCGCGATCTCGTTCTTTTCCGGATCGTTCTTGATGGGGATCAGCGCAGCCATGCCGCCGATCGCCGGCGCGCCGCGGTGATGGCAAGTCTTCAGCAGCAACAGCGCATACGAACGCATGAACGGCGCGGTCATGGTGACCTTGGCGCGATCGGCCAGGCAGAATTGCTTGTCCAGCTTGAATTTCTTGATGCAGGAAAAAATGTAATCCCAGCGGCCCGCGTTCAGGCCGGCGCTGTGCTCGCGCAATTCATACAGGATTTCGTCCATTTCGAACGCGGCCGTAATGGTCTCGATCAGCACGGTGGCCTTGATCGTGCCTTGCGGCAGGCCGAGTTCGTTCTGCGTCATGACGAAGATATCGTTCCACAGCCGCGCTTCCAGGTGCGATTCCATTTTCGGCAAATAGAAATACGGGCCGGCGCCGCGCGCCAATTGCTCCTTGGCGTTATGGAACATGAACAGCGCGAAATCGAAAATGCCGCCCGAGACGCGCTTGCCGTCGACCGTCACATGCTTCTCGTCCAGATGCCAGCCGCGCGGACGCACCAGCAGCGTCGCGACCTTGTCGTTGAGCTTGTACGATTTGCCGTTCTGTTCCAGCGCGATGGTCCCGCGGATCGCATCGCGCAGATTGATCTGGCCTTCGATCTGGTTGCTCCAGACCGGCGAGTTGGAGTCTTCGAAATCCGTCATGTAGGCATCGGCGCCGGAATTGAAGGCATTGATCACCATCTTGCGCTCGACCGGGCCGGTGATTTCAACGCGGCGGCAAGCCAGCGCCTGCGGAATCGGCGCGATTTTCCAGTCGCCGGCGCGCACGGCCGCGGTCTCGGCCAGGAAATCCGGACGCTCACCGGCGTCGAGGCGCCTGGCGCGATCGGCGCGCGCGGCCAGCAGTTCCTTGCGGCGCGGCTCGAATTCCCGGCTCAGCCGGGCGACCAGCGCCAATGCCTGCGGCGTCAGAATTTCAGCGTAACCGGGCGCGATCGCACCGGTGATTTCCATGCCCGACGGCAGCGTCAATTGACTCATGTGTTGCTCCTGATCTGATTTGCAAATATTTCCGTGACAAGTATATAGCGCTATCCCACGAATTTATATTTACCGATGAAGTTATCAGTATGCTGATTTCACATTGCGCCTGCCGGCATTTGCAGCCTGCGCGAATTCAATGCGCATCGCCCGCCGCGCCGCCCAGGTATGCGGCGCGCACCGCCGAATCGTTCTTCAGTCTTTCGGCCGGGCCATGCACCGAAATGCGGCCGTTTTCCAGTACGTAGCCGTAGTCGGCCACATTCAGCGCGGCGACGGCGAATTGCTCCACCAGCAGCATCGTGACGCCGCGTTCCTTGAGCCGGGAAATGATGCGGAAGACTTCCTCCACCAGGATCGGCGCCAGTCCCATCGACGGCTCGTCCAGCAGGATCACTTCCGGGTTCAGCATCACCGCGCGCGCCATCGCCAGCATCTGCTGCTCGCCGCCGGACAAGGTCCCCGCCAACTGCGCCTGGCGTTCCTTCAGGCGCGGAAACAGTTCCAGCGCCCGTTCCATATCCTGCGCGATATCGCCGCGCGGCCGCGAGCGCGTGAAACGCGGAAACGCGCCCAGCAACAGATTGTCGGCCACGCTCATGGTCGCGAACACCCGGCGGCCCTCCGGCGAATGTGCCAGGCCGGCGCGCGCGATGCGATGCGCTTCCTGGCCGGTGACGTCCTTGCCCGCCAGCATCACGGTACCGCTGCGCGGTTTGATCATGCCGGAAATGGCGCGCATGGTGGTGGTCTTGCCGGCGCCGTTGGAACCGATCAGCGTCACCACCTTGCCTTTCGGCACTTCCAGCGAAATGCCGTGCAGCACCTCGACCTTGCCGTATGCCGCATGCAGATTCGAAATGGATAACATGTCAGACTCCTCCGGCCGCCGCGACAGGCGCGGCAATATCGCCGGCGCCGCCGCCCAGGTAAGCTTCGATCACCTTCTCGTCGGCCTGCACCGCGGCCGGCTTGCCTTCGGCGATTTTCTGGCCGAAATCGAGCACGGTGACGGTATCGCAGATCGACATGACGACATCCATGTGATGTTCGATCAGGATGATGGTGATGCCGGTCTGCCTGATCTTGCGAATGATCGCAATCAGGTCGACGATGTCGGGCGCGGTCAGTCCGGCCGCCGGTTCATCCAGCAGCAGCAGCGTCGGATTCAGGCCCAGCGCGCGGCCGATTTCCAGCAGGCGCTGCTTGCCGTAAGGCAGATTGCGCGCCTCTTCGTTGGCCAAGTTGCCCAGGCCGACGAATTGCAGGATGCTGGCGGCGCGGTCGCGCGCATCCTGTTCTTCGCGCCGATAGCGCGGCGTCTGCAGCATGACGTCGCCGATATTGCTGGCGAACGTATGATGCAGGCCCACCAGCACGTTTTCGGTCGCGCTCATCTCGCCGAACAGCTGCACATTCTGGAAAGTGCGCGCGATGCCGCCCAACGCGATCGAGGCCGCGGTCGAACCGGAAATGTGGCGGCCGTCGAACACCACTTCGCCGTCGCTCGGCAGGTAAATGCCGGTCAGCACATTCATCATGGTGCTCTTGCCGGAACCGTTGGGACCGATCAAGCCGTGCACCGAACCTTGCAGCACGTTCAGGTCGACCTTGTTCAGCGCCTTCAATCCGCCGAACTGCATCAGCACCTGCCGCACCGCCAACAGCGCTTCGCCGTTGCCGCTGGCCGGCACCGCCGCGGCCCATGCATTGCGCTGTTCGCCGACGACTTCTTCCTGCGCCACCTCGCGCGGCTTCGGCCATATCCTGAAGACCAGGTTGCGGGCGAAGCCGACCACGCCGTCCTGCAGGTAATACACCACGAACAAGGTCATCAATCCAAAAATCGTCAGGCGCCAGTCGACGATGTTTTCCAGTCGATACGAAAAGACCGCCATCGCCACCGTGGCCGCCACCGGCACCGCGACCTGGCGCGGCGTCCTGCGTTTTTTCAGCAGCAGGAAAGCGCCCGCCAGCACGCCGATCGCCGCTGCCACACTGGCGATCAGGCGGAACAGATCGATATCGGACAACAGGCTGGGCAGCATCACCACGATCAGCGCGCCCACCAGCGGCCCGCTGCGCGTCTTGCGGCCGCCCATGATGACGGCGAGCAGGAACAGGATGGTCAGCTCGAAGTTGTAGGTATTCGGCGAAATGTACTCTTCAGAATAGGCATACAGGCTGCCCGCCAGCCCGGCCAGCGCGGCGCTGATCACGAATGCATAGACCTTGTAGCGATACACGGAAACGCCCATGCAATCGGAAGCGATCGGACTATCGCGCAGGGCCTGGAAGGCGCGCCCCAGATGCGACTTGAGAATGCGGTTGACCACGATCAGCGACAGCACCATCAGCAGCGCGACCAGGTAGAAGTATTCGACTTCGCCGAGCCGGTGTCCCCAGAATTCGGGCTTGCGCACCTTGATGCCGAGCGGCCCCTCAGTCAGGAACGTCATTTCGTTGATGAGAATCTGCACAATGGTGCCGAAGGCCAGCGTCACCATCGCCAGGTACGGCCCGGTCACGCGCAGCGCCGGCAACGCCAGGATGGCGCCGAACAGCGCCGTCACGCCCAGGCTGGCCGGCGCCGCGACCAGGAACGGCAGCCCGAGCTTGAAATACAGCACCCCGGTGGTATAGGAGCCGATGCCGAACAGCGCGGCATGTCCCAGCGATACCTGGCCGGTATAGCCGACCACGATATCGAGACCGAACAGCAGGATCGCATAGATCAGGATGGTTTCGGCCAGATGCAGGTAATACGGATTGGTGACCGCCAGCGGCAGCAGCGCCAGGACCAGGATGCCGGCAAGTCCGGCCAGCATTGTCGCGGAGAAGGTTTTTTTTTGCATGATCAGACCTTCTTGATGGCGGTCTTGCCGAACAGCCCGGCGGGCTTGATCGCCAGCACCAGCAGCAACAGCACCAGGCCCGGCACTTCCTTGTAGCCGGTGGATATGTAAAACCCGGTCAGCGTTTCGATCACCCCGAGCAAGAGGCCGCCGACCACCGCTCCCATGCCCGAAGTCAGCCCGCCGATGATCGCCACCGCGAATGCCTTCAAACCCAGCGCCGTGCCCATGGTGGCGCCGGTCAGCGTCAACGGCGCCACCAGCACGCCGGCGAACGCGGCCGTGGCCGAGGACAGCGCATACGAAAACGTGATCACGGCGCTGGTGTTGATGCCCATCAGGCCGGCCGCATCGCGGTCGTTCGAGGTCGCCACCACGGCCTTGCCGTAAATCGATTTGCGGTTGAACAGTTCCACCGCCAGCATCATGCCGACCGCGCCCAGTACCACCACCACCTGCATCGGCTGCACATTGGCGCCGAAGATCTGGAACGGCGCGGCGGTCAGCGGGGTCGGGAACGGCAGGTCGTCCTTGCCCCAGATGTTTTCGGCGACGTTCTTGAAGATGATCGACAAGGCAATGGTGGACATGATCCAGCCGAATTCCGACTTGATCCTGATGGCCGGCCGCACGCCTATCCATTCGACCACCATGCCCTGCAGCGCACCGAACACCAGCACGATGGGAATCATCAGCCAGTAGTTCATGAAGGGGCCGCCATGGATATTGCCGACCAGGCTCAGGCCCACCAGCGCGCCCAGCATCAAGGCTTCGCCCTGGCCGAAATTGAGCGTGCCGGAAGTGGCGAAGGTCAGTTGATAGCCGAACGCGATGACCGCATAAATCATCCCCAGCGCGATGCCGCTGAAGACCAGTTGCAAAAGGATATCCATTTTTTACCCGCCTAAATTACCGACACCGGTATCGGCACTGATCGACACCGCATCGCGTCCATCGCAAAAGGGCCAGTCCCCGCAACAGAGACTGGCCCGATTCAATTGCGCAAGGTGAAGCTGATGAAGCAGTTGACGAAGCAGCCGACGATCAAAGCGATCACTTGGCCAGCAGGATGCGGCCGCCTTTTACCTCGCCCATTTGCACCAGGTTCGGCTTGATGGCTTCGTGGTCGTCATGGCTGAATGGCTTGTCGTAGGTCGTCACGACGCCGTCCACCTTATCCTTCAGGTTTTCCAGCGCTTCGCGCACTTTCACGCCGTCGGTGGAGCCGGCCTGCTTGATGGCGGCGGCCAACAGATAGATCGAGTCGTAGCCCTGGGCCGCCGAGACGGCCGAAGGCATGCGGTCCACCTTGTAGGTTTTTTGATAGGCATCGATAAACGCCTTGCGCTTGGGCGTATTGCCGTCCTGGATGAAGGTCTGCGGCATTCTCGCGCCGTCGCCGTTCTTGCCGGCGTTATCGACGAAATTGCCCATCGACAGCGGCCAACTGCCGATGATAGGCACGTGCCAGTTCAGCTTTTCCATGCCGTTGGCGATCTGCGCCAGTTCCGGGCCGATGCCGTAGGTCAGCACCACTTGCGCGCCGCCCTGCTTGGCCTTGAGCAGTTGCGCCGTCATGTCGACGTCCTTGATATTGTATTTTTCGACGGCGACCGGCTTGATGCCCTTGGATAGCAGCGCTTTTTCCAGGTCTTCGCGTCCCAATTGGCCGTAGTTGGTGGAATCGGCCAGGATCGCGACCTTGGTGTATTTGCGCTTGGTGATGGCTTCGTCGACGATCATCGCGGACTGGATGGTGTCGTTGGCGGAGGTGCGGAAGATGTAATTGTCCTTGTACTCGGGCGCGACGAATTGATGCGTGATCACGGTGCCGGTGGCGACGTTGTTGATCACGGGTATCTTCGCTTCCTGGTAGAAACGCTGGCCGGCCAACGCCACGCCGGTATTGGCGAAGCCGACCGTGGCTACCACTTTTTCCTTGTTGATCAATTCCTGCGAGACCTGGACGCCGCGCTCGTTCTTCGCTTCGTCGTCGCGTTCGACCAATTGCAGCGGCCGCCCCAGCACGCCGCCCTTGGCATTGATATCGGCCACCGCCAGCTTGGCGCCGTCGCGCATCGACACGCCCATGGGCGCCGAACCGCCGGTGAACGGACCGGATACACCGATCTTGATCGGGTCGGCGGCTACCGCGGAAAGCGAAGCCAGCATCGCGGCTGCCATCAGCGTCATTTTCAGAAAGTTCATTTGTCTACCTCCAGATTTATTATTTAATGGTCGTACGCCACTGCAGGCCGATCATGTTCCCCGGACCTTGCTTGAAACTTACAACCATCCGCCGATTCCCCGGCGCATCCTTCGGCAGACAATCCGAAATCAATCGTCGGCAATTCTCATCGCCCGCAATGCCGCCCTAACGCGGCGACGGCGGTGCGAACAGGCTGCCGCCCGGCAGGCGCTCGCGAATATGCGCGGGCAAGGCCACCGATTTTTCATCCGCGAAGCTGACCCAGACTATCTTCGCCGTGCCTTCCGCATAGACCACGCCCGGCTGGTCCGAACGCTCCAGGCGATAGCTGGTCTCCATGCTGGAGCGCCCAATCGCGCCGACGAAGATGTGCACGTCCACCGTGCCGGGATAACGCAGCTGGCGCAGGAAGGTGCAATCGGCCTTGACCAGGACCGGTCCGTTGCCGCCCTGGCCCAGGGTGCCCAGCGCATCGCTGAACCAGTTGATGCGGGCCTGCTCTATATAGCGGAAATACACGGTATTGTTGACGTGGCCGAAGGCATCCATGTCGCCCCAGCGGATCGGGATGCTGGCCGCATACACCAATTGCGCCGGGATATTGCCCGCATCGGCGGCATCGGCGCCGGATTCGGTACTATGCATATTTTTCATCCTTCCCATCAGAAATTTCAGCTATTCGTCTGGCAATCGGCCGGCGGTTCGTCCTCGTTCCCCCCGATTGCGCCGCATCACATAAAATGGACGCCAAAATCGCACGATCATTTAAAATGGCGACAAAAGAACGATCGTTCGAAAAACCCAAGTCTGCGAGGCAATATACATGAATCAAGCGACCCCGGCGAGCAACGCCCTAATCGAGCAATACGGTCCACGCGAAGCCATGGAATACGATGTGGTGGTGGTCGGCGGCGGCCCTGCCGGCTTGTCGGCGGCGATCCGGCTGAAGCAGCTGGCGGCGGAGAAAGGCAATGAAATCAGCGTCTGCGTGCTGGAAAAAGGCGGCGAGCTGGGCGCGCATATCCTGTCCGGCGCGGTGATGGACCCGCGCGCGATCGGTGAATTGTTCCCCGACTGGAAAGAGCGCGGCGCGCCGTTGAACACGCCGGTCACCGAAGACCGCTTCCTGTTCCTCGGCGCCAGCAAGGCGCTGAAGACGCCGGCCTGGATGCTGCCGGGCTGCTTCCAGAACCACGGCAACTACATCGTCTCGCTGGCCAACGTGGTGCGCTGGCTGGGGCAGCAGGCCGAAGCGCTCGGCGTCGAGATTTTCCCGGGCTTTCCGGCCGCCGAGATCCTGTATAACGAAGACGGCGGCGTCAAGGGCGTCGCCACCGGCAACATGGGCGTGGACCGCGAAGGCAAGCCCAAGGCCGATTTCCAGCTGGGCATGGAACTGCACGCCAAATACACTTTCTTTGCCGAAGGCGCGCGCGGCCATCTGGGCAAGCAGCTCATCGCCAAATTTGCGCTGGACCACGGCAAGGATCCGCAGGCCTACGGCATCGGCATCAAGGAATTGTGGGAAATCGATCCGAAAATGCACAAACCCGGCCTGGTGATCCATACCGCCGGCTGGCCGCTCGATACCAAGACCTACGGCGGCTCTTTCCTGTATCACATGGAAGACAACCAGGTGGCGGTCGGCTATGTGGTCGGATTGAGCTATGAAAATCCGTACCTGTCGCCGTTCGAAGAATTCCAGCGCTACAAGACCCATCCCGAAATCCGCAAGTTCTTCGAAGGCGGCAAACGCATTTCCTATGGCGCGCGCGCGATCACCGCGGGCGGCCTGCAATCGCTGCCGGAACTGGTATTCCCGGGCGGCGCGCTGATCGGTTGCGACGCCGGCTTCCTGAACGCCAGCCGCATCAAGGGCAGCCATGCCGCCATCAAGAGCGGCATGCTGGCGGCGGACGCCGCGTTCGAAGCCATCGCCGCCGGCCGCCGATTCGACAAGCTGGACGCCTACGGCGCGGCCTTCAAATCGTCCTGGCTGCACGAGGAATTGCACAAGGCGCGCAATTTCAAGCCGGCCATGAGCAAGGGCCTGTACGCCGGCACCCTGCTGGTCGGCATCGACCAGGTGCTGTTCGGCGGCAAGGCGCCATGGACGCTGCGCAACAAGCATGCCGATCACGAATGCCTGAAGCCGGCGGCGCAATGCACCCCTATCGTCTATCCGAAACCGGACGGCAAGCTGACCTTCGACAAGCTGTCCTCGGTCTTCATCTCCAATACCAATCACGCCGAAAACCAGCCGGTGCATCTGACGCTGAAAGACGCCGGCGTGCCGGTCGACATCAACCTGGCGACCTATGCCGGACCCGAAGCGCGCTACTGCCCTGCCGGCGTCTACGAATTCGTCAAGGCGGAAACGGCCGGCGGCAGCGTCGATCGCCTGCAGATCAACGCGCAGAATTGCGTGCACTGCAAGACCTGCGACATCAAGGATCCGACCCAGAACATCGTTTGGGTCACGCCGGAAGGCGGCGGCGGCCCGAACTACCCGAACATGTAGGCGCAGGCAAACTACGCGGCATGCAAGCGGCCACCTGAAAAAACTTCATCGGTGGCTTGCATCGAATCCGTCAATCGCGGATTGCTTTTCTCCTACCATGGCGCCATTCGTTCCTATATGCACCATGCGCCGGAGAAATGCCAATGCCCGTCATTACCTGTATCGAAGATCTGCGATTGCTCGCCAAGAAACGAGTGCCGAAAGCATTCTACGATTACGCCGACAGCGGTTCCTACACCGAGAGTACCTACCACGCCAACAGCGACGACCTGGCCGCCATCAAGCTGCGCCAGCGGGTCGCGATCAATGTCGACAGCCGCTCCACCCAGACCAGCATGATCGGCCAGACGGTCGCCATGCCGGTCGCCATCGCCCCGACCGGCCTGACCGGCATGCAATGGGCCAATGGCGAAATGCTGGGCGCGATCGCCGCCGAGAAATTCGGCGTGCCCTTTACCTTGTCGACCATGAGCATCTGTTCCATCGAAGACGTCGACAGCGTGACCACCAAGCCGTTCTGGTTTCAACTGTATGTCATGCGCGACCGCGACTTCGTCAAGGCGATGATCGAACGCGCCAAGGCCACCAAATGCTCGGCGCTGGTGGTGACGCTGGATCTGCAGATCCTGGGGCAGCGGCACAAGGACCTGCGCAACGGCATGTCGGTGCCGCCGCGCCTGACCCTGGCCACGCTGCTGGACCTGGCGACCAAGCCGGGCTGGGCGCTGCGCGCGCTGGGCGGCCGCAAGACCTTCGGCAACCTGGCCGGCCACGTCAAGGGCGGCGACGGCCTGCTGACCTTGAGCCAGTGGATTTCCAGCCAGTTCGACCCGACCCTGAGCTGGGACGATATTGCATGGATCAAGCAGCAATGGGGCGGCAAGGTCATCCTGAAAGGCATCCTGGATGTGGAGGATGCCAAGATCGCCGCCGGCCTCGGCGTGGATGCGATCGTCGTCAGCAATCACGGCGGCCGCCAGCTGGACGGCGCGGTGTCGTCCATTCACGCCCTGGCGCCTATCGTGCAAGCGGTCGGCGATCAAACCGAAGTATGGTTCGACGGCGGCATCCGCGGCGGCCAGGATATCCTGCGCGCGCTGGCGCTCGGCGCCAAGGGCACCATGGTGGGACGCGCCTTTTTATATGGATTGGGCGCGATGGGCGAAGCCGGCGTCACCTTGATGCTGGAGATCCTGCGCAAGGAACTGGACGTGGCCATGGCATTGACCGGTACCCGCACCATCGCCGATATCGGGCCGCATGTGCTGGCCGGGAAACCGGAAGCCTGATTCTTGTGCTGAATTCATGCGCTGAATTCTTGCACTTAATTCAGCACTGAATTCGGACACTTGAGCCGGGCGCCCGGTCGATCTTTCCCTACTTCGATTTCAGCACATCCGGATTCAGCAGATTCGGCGGCGCCTGACCCGGAGTCAGCGCCGCAATCAGGTTATCGGCGGCGCAATTGGCCATCGCCAGCCGCGTCGGCCGCGATGCGCTGGCGATATGCGGCGTGAGCACCACATTCGACAAGCCGAGAAATCCCGGATTGAACGCCGGTTCGTTTTCGAACACATCCAATCCCGCCGCCGCAATCCTGCCTTCGCGCAACGCCGCGATCAGCGCCGCATCGTCGACAATCCCGCCGCGCGCCAGATTGACCAGCGTCGCGCCCGGCTTCATCAACGCCAGTTCCGCCGCGCCGATGGTGTGATGCGATTGCGGCGAATACGGCAGCACCAGAATAATATGGTCGGCCTGGCGCAGCAGTTCTTCCTTGCTCGCATAGCGCGCGCCATTGGCATGGGCTTCCTGCTCGGGCGTCAGGCGCGTGCGATTGTGATACAGCACCTGCATGTCGAAACCGGTGGAGCGCCGCGCGATGGCCTGGCCGATGCGCCCCATGCCGATGATGCCCA
Source organism: Herbaspirillum sp. (assembly GCA_036499085.1). Lineage (GTDB taxonomy): Bacteria > Pseudomonadota > Gammaproteobacteria > Burkholderiales > Burkholderiaceae_D > Herbaspirillum. The sequence continues at coordinate 25,509 of DASYEK010000090.1, forward strand.
GCGTGGCGCCGTGCACGTCGCTGCCGAGAAAGCTGTCGTAGCGCCACTGCTGCCAGCGCCCGGCGCGCAGCCAGTGCTCGGATTCGGTGACGCGCCGCGCAGTGGCCATCAGCAAAGCCCAGCCGAAGTCGGCGGTGGTCTGGTTCAGCACATCCGGCGTATTGGTGACGACGACCCCGGCCGCGGTAGCCGCGGCGACATCGATATTGTTATAGCCGACCGCCATGTTGCAGACCGCCTTCAGTTGCGGATTGGCGGCGAATAGCGCGGCGCCGACCGGTTCGCTGGTGGTGGTCATCAGCGCGCTCTTGCCGGCGGCCTTGCGCGCCAGCTGTTCGGCGCTGAAAATGCGGTCTTCCTGGTTGCTTTCGACATCGAAATACCGCGCCAGGCGCTCCAGCACTTCGGGGAAAATGGCGCGCGCAACCAGTATTGCAGGGGGTTTTAGGGACATGGGTTTCATATTTGCTTATACGGAAACGGTATAAGCGTAAATTGTGAGAAAAGGTGAATTGGCTTAAAATGCAACACTTCACAGACACGCTTGCAGGGGATATTCACGGCGCGCCGATCGTGCTGACAATATGCCACCGATTTCCAGCAATTAGTTGTCGATTAAAATAATTCAACAGTTTTATAAATAGGAATGTTATGACCCACGTTGTCACCGAATCCTGCATCCGCTGCCGGTATACCGATTGCGTCGATGTGTGCCCGGTTGATTGCTTTCGCGTAGGCCCCAATTTTCTGGTCATCGATCCGGACGAATGCATCGACTGCGCGGTATGCGTGGCCGAATGCCCGGTCAATGCGATCTATGCCGAAGAAGATGTCCCCGCCGATCAGCAGCAGTTCATCAAAATCAACGCCGACCTGACCTCGAAATGGCCATCGATCACCAAGACCATGGCGCCGCTGCCGGAAGCCGAGGAATGGAAAGACGTCACCGCCAAGCTGGAATACCTGGAGCGCTGAACCGCTTCGACGGGCCGGCGGCCGCGCCGCCGAATGCACCACCGTAGCGCGGCGCGGCCGCTGGCCGGCCCGATCGTCATTTCGCCGCGCCACCGCTTCCGATAGGCAAACGCGCCTTGCCTTGCCCGCTGCGAACGATCCGTGCCTCGGCTTTATCGGGCGCTTTCCCGTGCAACCGGCGCGGCGCACAGAATCGAATCAATTAAACAGGAATTTGATCATCGTATGGACATCAACACCCCCCAAGCAATAGAAGCGGATGCCGTCATCGTCGGCGCCGGTCCGGTCGGCCTGTTCCAGGTCTTCGAACTGGGCCTGCTGGAAATCAAGGCCCATGTCATCGACTCGTTGACGTCGGTCGGCGGCCAATGCGTGGAACTGTATCCGGACAAGCCGATTTACGACATCCCTGCCGTGCCGATGTGCACCGGCCAGGAACTGACCGACAACCTGCTCAAGCAGATCGAACCGTTTTCGCCGACCTTTCACCTGGGGCAGGAAGTCACGCTGGTGCAAAAGCGCGAAGACGGCCGCTTCGATCTCGAAACGTCCACCGGCACCCGCTTCATCACCAAGACCATCTTCATCGCCGCCGGCGTCGGCTCGTTCCAGCCGCGCACGCTGAAGGTCGACGGCATCGACGAATTCCATGGCTCGCAACTGTTCTACCGGGTCAAGGACCCTGCCAGCTTCCACGGCAAGAACCTGGTGATCTGCGGCGGCGGCGACTCCGCCCTGGACTGGGCGCTGAACCTGGTCGGCAAGGCCGAATCGGTGATCCTGCTGCATCGCCGCGAGGACTTCCGCGCCGCGCCGGCGTCGGTGGCCAAGATGAAGGAACTGTGCGACAGCTATGAAATGCAATTCATGGTCGGCCAGGTCACCGGCCTGGAAAGCGCCGACGGCGCCCTCAAGGAAATCAAGGTGACCGGCGCCGACGGCGTGACCCGCCGCATGCCGCTGGATATGCTGCTGGTGTTCTTCGGCCTGTCGCCGAAGCTGGGACCGATTGCCGACTGGGGCCTGGACATCGAACGCAAACAGCTCAAGGTGGTCGATACCGAGAAATTCGAGACCAACGTACCCGGCATCTTCGCGGTCGGCGACATCAACACCTATCCAGGCAAGAAAAAACTGATCCTGTCCGGCTTTCACGAGGCGGCGCTGGCCGCGTTCGGCGCGGCGCCGTATATTTTCCCCGACAAGAAAATCCATATGCAGTACACCACCACGTCGCCGAAGCTGCACAAGATACTCGGCGTTGAATCGCCGGTGTTCGACTAAATTCGCCGAATTTAATACGTTTTAAACGTATTTTTCACAAAATACCTCTGAATTCAGAGGTATTTTTTTGCCTGGTAATTTATAAATTTCTCATCATGCGAGCTTGTAGGGCATTCCCGGCTATAATATATTGCAACGCAACAAAGCCATGTGTAGCAAAAGCATGCGTCATTGGGCCAACAGAGTGCTGCCGCTGTGGAAACCGCAAAGACCTGTCAAACAACTTGAAAAGGTTCGCCAATGCTTTATCAACTTCATGAACTGAACCGCACCTTGATGGCGCCGCTGATGCAGTGGGCCGAGGCCACGGCAACCCTGTATTCGAATCCGGCCTCGCCCTTGGCAGCGCTGCCGTACGCACAGAAAGTGGCCGCCGGCTATGAATTGCTGTACCGCCTCGGCAAGGACTACGAGAAGCCGCATTTCGAACTGAACGAAACCTCGATCGACGGAAAGGCCGTCGGCATCGTCGAGCAGATCGTCGTCGCCAAGCCGTTCTGCCAGTTGCTGCACTTCAAGAAAGACCTGCCGGCCAAGCAATTGAACGCATTGAAGCAGCCCAAGGTATTGCTGGTGGCGCCCATGTCGGGACACCACGCCACCCTGCTGCGCGACACCGTGCGCGCCCTGCTGCCGGAACACGATGTCTACATCACCGACTGGACCGACGCCCGCATGGTGCCCGTCGAGGAAGGCCCGTTCCATCTGCACGATTATGTTTTCTATGTGCAGGATTTCATCCGCACCATGGGCGCCGGCGTGCATGTGATCTCGGTATGCCAGCCGACCGTGCCGGTGCTGGCCGCGGTGGCCTTGATGGCGACCGCCAAGGACAGCAAGTTGCCCAAGAGCATGACCATGATGGGCGGCCCGATCGACGGCCGCGAATCGCCTACCGAAGTCAACAACCTGGCCACCGAAAAGCCGTTCAGCTGGTTCGAGAACACGGTGATCTACAGCGTCCCGCCCAACTATCCGGGCGCGGGCCGCAAGGTTTATCCGGGCTTCCTGCAGCATGCCGGCTTCGTTGCGATGAATCCGAAACGCCATGCCCAGAGCCATTGGGATTTCTATATGCACCTGCGCGAAGGCGATAACGAATCGGCCGAGATGCATCGCAAGTTTTACGATGAATACAACGCGGTCATCGATTTGCCCGCCGAGTTCTATCTGGAAACCATCAAGATCGTATTCCAGGATTTCAATCTGCCGCTCGGCACCTGGGAAATCGAAGGCCAGCTGGTGCGGCCGCAGGACATCAAGAACGTCGCCCTGTTTACCATCGAAGGCGAACTTGACGATATCTCCGGATCGGGCCAGACCCAGGCCGCGCAAGCCCTTTGCAGCAGCATTCCGAAGGCGAAGAAACAGCATTTCACCGCCGAAAAATGCGGCCATTACGGGATTTTCTCGGGACGCCGCTGGCGCGAAATCATTTGTCCGAAAATCACGGACTTCATCAAGGCCAACGCCTGACGCCGATGCCTGGCGTCGGACGACAAAGCATGATCGCCCGGTGAATCGCCTGCCGAATCATTATCCAGCCAGCATCTGAAACGCGGCAGCCCGAGGGCTGCCGCGTTTATAATACGGGTTTCCGTAGCCAGACTGCCTCGTGTCCAAGCCTCCGTCACCTTCGCACGCCGATCGCATCGAAGACCTGCTGCCGCAAACCCAATGCACCAAATGCGGGTATCCGGCATGCCGCCCGTACGCCGAAGCCATCGCCGACGGCAGCGCCAATTACAACCAGTGCCCTCCCGGCGGCCGCCAAGGCATCGCGAGGCTGGCCAACTATCTCGGCAAGCCGGTCATCCCGCTCAACCCCGTCAACGGCATCGAAAAACCGCGCGCGCGCGCCTATATCGACGAAGCCATCTGCATCGGCTGCACGCTGTGCATCCAGGCCTGCCCGGTCGACGCCATCATCGGCGCGGCCAAGCAGATGCATACGGTGGTGCCGGACCTGTGCACCGGCTGCGATCTGTGCGTCGCGCCCTGCCCGGTCGATTGCATTTCGATGATCGAGGTCACGCCGGGCCTGACCGGCTGGGATGCCTGGTCGCAGGAACAGGCCGACGCCGCCCGCGAACGGCACGACTTCCGGACGCGGCGCCTGCTGCGCGAGAAACAGGAAAACGACGACAGGCTGGCCGCCAAGGCCGCCGCCAAACTGCGCGAGACGGAAGCCGAAGACACGCAAACACCCGAACAGAAAGCGGAGCAGGCGCGCAAGAAAGCCATAATCCAGGCCGCCATCGAACGCGCCCGCCTGCAAAAAGAAACCGCCCAAAAAGACCAGGACCAGAAAAAAACCGATAAGCCATGAATGCAGAAAAACGCCGCGCCATTTTCGAGCGACTGCGGGTTGCCAATCCCCATCCGACCACCGAACTGGAATACACCAGCCCTTTCGAATTATTGATCGCGGTGATGCTGTCGGCGCAGGCCACCGACGTTTCGGTCAACAAGGCCATGCGCAAACTGTTCCCGTTAGCAAACACGCCGGCCGCGATTTACCGGCTCGGCGTCGACGGCCTGATTCCTTACATCCAGACCATCGGCCTGTACCGCACCAAGGCCAAGAACGTCATCGAAACCTGCCGCCTGCTGCTGGCCGAGCACGGCGGCGAAGTGCCGCAAACGCGCGAGGGCCTGGAATCGCTGCCCGGTGTCGGCCGCAAGACCGCCAACGTGATTCTGAACACCGCCTTCGGCCATCCCACCATCGCCGTCGATACGCATATCTTCCGCGTTTCCAACCGCACCGGCATCGCCCCCGGCAAGACGGTCGAAATCGTCGAACGGAAATTGCTGAAAGTGGTACCGGCCGAGTTCCAGCTCGATATCCATCACTGGCTGATCCTGCATGGCCGCTACACCTGCATCGCGCGCAAGCCGCAGTGCTGGAACTGCCTGATCGCCGACCTCTGCGATTACAAGGAGAAAACGCCGCTACCGCTCAAGGGCGTCTGAGGCGGCATCGGCGGGCGAACGAGCCGCAGGCAACACAAAAACAGCACACGGACCGGACGCAAACAACCCGGCGCCAAGCCACGTACAATACCGGTTTAGATCGACAGCCCTCCCACCATGTTCAACCCATCGCAAGACGACGTCCGCCGTTTTTTCTGCGGCACATACGCCAAACACCGCGCCAACCAGATTTTGACCCCGCTGGAAGCCATCGCGCGCGACTGGCTGCTGCAGCATCCCGAATACGACGATGCCTTGCGCGATGTCGAAGCCGCGCTGGAGGCCGATTACTCGGTGGAAAAGGGGCAAAGCAATCCCTTCCTGCATTTGTCGATGCACCTGTCGATCTCCGAGCAGATTTCGATCGACCAGCCGCCCGGCATCCGCGCCGCCTATCTGGCGCTGGCGCAGCGGCGCGGCTCGGAGCATGAAGCGCATCACGAGATCATGGAATGCCTGGGGGAAATGATCTGGTCGTCGCAGCGCAACGGCACGCCGCCGGACGGCGCGGCGTATGTCGATTGCGTCAAGCGAAAATAAGGGCTTGTTGCCGATCAAGATGGCCGGGCGCCGACGCGGACACAAGCCGAAGACGAACAAAAAAAAGCCCGGACGCTTGCGCATCCGGGCTTTTTTACTGCTGCAAATTCGAACCGTTTATTTACGCAATACCAGCGAACCAGGCAGGCTGCTGAGGTAAGTCGCGATATTGATGATGTCCGTTTCCGACAGCGGCGCCACTTGCGCGCCCATGATCGGATTGCTGCGGCCGTTCATCACGCCGGCGGCATTGCCACGCTTGTAGGCGGTCAGCGCATGCTGCAGGTAATCGCGATGCTGGCCGGCCAGCTTCGGATAGGTCGGATCGATCGGCGAATTGAAATCGGCGCCGTGGCAAGTGGCGCAGTTATATTTCTGCACCGCGGTCTTGCCTGCTTCGATATCGCCGGCGGCGTATGCGCTAAAGGAAATGCTTGCGGCGCCCAGGACAGCCGCCAGAGTCATTATTTTTTTCATCATCCGTCCGTTATTTCTGCTGTGCGTAATAGGCGGCAACATCGGCCATGTCCTGCTCTGAAAGGCTGGCGGCGATGCCATGCATCGTCGGGTGATTGCGATCGCCCTTCTGATATTCCTTCAGTGCATTTTCAATGTACTTGGCGGACTGGCCGCCCAGCATCGGCACCTGATAAACCTCAGGAAAAGTCCCCTTGTACCCCGGGATGCCATGGCAGCCGATACACATCGACACCTTGTTTTCGGCTGCCTTGGCGTTGCCGACGATGTCGGCGGCAGCCGCAATACCGGACGCCGCACCGGCGACACCGGCGAACACGAGAAGCACTAATAGTTTTTTCATGATAGCGAGGTAATTAATAAAAACCAGCTGCCGGCACGCCCGGTGTTCCCCGGTAAGCTCGGCAAAAAAGTGCTTGATTCTAACCCAAGACGCGCAAGCAGTCCATGCGCCCTCGATGGAATTAACCTAATTTTCCATTGCCGCCCCGCCAATGCGCCGAACACCCCGCTTCTGCTCCGCTTCGGCATGCTTCGTCCCCATTTCCATGCGATTTTTGTGGCATTTGCGCCATTGGCGCATCGCGGCCGCTGGCGCTGGAACCAGGAGACTATTCCGACTCCGATTCCATTTGCCGCTCCCGCATGCGTTCCAGCTCGCGTTTGGTCAGGGGCAGATCCCCGACCGACGGCCCGGCGCCGTCGGCGGAAGGATAGCCGGCCCCGGTTTTGCCGGCAGCGCCATCGGTGCGGGATGCCGTGTCGGCCGCATCGACCGTCTTTGCCTCGGCCTCGACGGTCGCCGACGGGAACAGAAAGCCGAACGGCGACAGCATGAAACGCCGCAACACCACGCGGAACACCAGGCGCCGGGTGCGGCGCGGCACTTCGCGCGCGCGCAGCGCCAGTCCCAGCGCGAACGCGAACGACACCCCGACATTCAACAGCGCCGTCGCGGCCACGCCCGCCACCGCCAGCCAGAACGGCGGGGTCGCCATCACCTGCCAACCCAGGCCTGCTACCGCCGCCGCCAGCGTGCCGCTGGCCAGCGTGACGTGCCGCACATCGATCGGCAGCCCGAAAAAGCCGGCCAGCACCGGCGTCATGCCCAGCAGCAGGCCCAGCGACACATTGCCCGCGATGGTCGACATATGCCGCTCCAGCCAGGCCGCGAACCGGTCCGCGCGCGCCACGCCGAGCACCCGCGCCAATTGCCGCTGATGCGCCAGCGCCTGCCGCAACTTGCGCAGGGCGAACCAGTTGTCGGCGAAGCCGGCCACCAGGCTGGCCAGCCACAGCAGCACGCCGGTCAAGGCGGCGAACAAGGGCGTGGCGCCGATCACGGACAGCGACCCGATAGCGGCCCGCGCCTTGGCCGGATCCATCGGCGCGGCGCCATCCAGCCAGATGAACAGGAAGGAAATCGCCAGCATGGCCGGGATCACCGCCGCGACGTTGCCGAAAACGGCGGCCGCCTGCGAACGCAGCAGCATTGCAATTTCCGTCATCAGTTTGCGCAGTCCCTCGACCGTATCGAGTTCCCCCATGCGCGCGGCCAATGCCGGCGCGGTCACTGCCGGCTGCTTGGTCGCCAGCACGCCGCCGATGGCGCTGATGAGCAGGAAGCTGCCCGCGTAATTGAGCGATGCGAACAGCCCCTGGAAAAAATACGGCGAGCCGGCGCCGCCCGACAAGGTCTTGACCAGCACCGTGCCCGCCGTCACCACGCCGCCGCGCAGCGCGGCCTTGAGCATGGCGCGATAGGCGGCGCGGTCGCGCGCGATGTAATGCTCGCCGTGCGCGCCGTTGCGCTCCACCATCTTGCGCGCCAGCAGTGCGAAACTGCGTCGCACCAGCGCCTGCACCGAGGAGCGGTTGTGATGCGCGTCGATCAGGTCGGCCAGCAGCAGTTGCACCCGCCCGCCCGTGGTGCTCGCCGTGCCGGCAATGCGCATGTCGATCAGATAGCTCATGCGCAGCAACTGCGCCCGCATGCGCTCGATCCGGTACACCAGGCTGACCGAGACGCCGTATTCGTCGAGATGTTCGTAGATGCGATCGGTCTGCGCCTGGCATACCGCGATCAGCATGCGCAAACTGCGCAACGCGCCTTCGTCGTTCGGCGCGCCGCGCAGATAGCCTTCCAGCTCGCGCCGCAAGACCATGAACGGCGTCGCCTGCAGCGGCATCTTCGGTTCCAGGCGCTGGCGGAACGCGGGGCTGATGCCCTCCGCGATGATCACGGTGCACAGATAGACCAGCGCTTCGTCGATCTGCTGGCGATACAGATGCGCGATGCCGTCGTCGGCCGCCAGCTTCCACAGGCGCGCCAGGACTTCCTGGTCCAGTTCCAGCATCCACTGCGCATCCGAGGACGCCGGAAACATGGCCGTGAACAGGCCCGAAAGATCGGAGGGCGACAGCGGACGCGGCAACAGCGCGGTGGCGATGCGCTCGGTCAGCTCGCTGAAGAACGCCGATTCGTACGGCAGCCCGGTGGCGGAAAACAGTTCCGGCCCGGACGCTTCGCGCAAGGTGCGCTGCAGCGTTGTGCGCACGGTGCGCCGCACATCCTTGTTGCCGTCGAGCCAGGTCAGCAGGAATGCCAGGCGGGCATGCTTGATGCTGCGCCAGGCCTGCTCGTCGCGCAGCGAGACCTTGGGCTGGTGGCGCACCCATTCGGCCACGTCGATCATCCAGTTGGCGCGTTCGTGCCACGGCGCCTGCGGATCGGCGCGCAACATCAGGGCCTGGACCCGCCGCTCGTCTTGCGCAAAACGGTCATGGCGGGCCGGCGACCCGCCGCGCAGGCGGCGCCAGAACACGGCCATCTTGAGAAAAAATAATTTCATTGCTTCAGCTTCGGATTCGGTTTCAGACTTTGCTTCAAATTCGGGAGGGGGATTCCGACCTTGCGACCTTGCGCCCTTGCGCCCTTGCGGCATCGCGCGATATCCAGGCATCTCGACATCCGCCAGGATGCCCATGCCATGGCCGGATTCACTTTATATCGAATGGCGCCTCGACAATGCCGGACGACCGGCTGTGCTGCAAGTACGCTGCAAGCCTGCAACAGGCGCGCCGCGAACAATACCCCGGCGGCGGCCCCAGGGGCTCCCGGCCCCGCCGGCGCGCCGCCGCTCGCAGCGGATAGCCGCTATTATCCCTTATACTCGATTTAATTTTCCAGACAATATCCAGATAATAAAGACGCCATGCGACCACAGACCCGCTTTGAAGGTTCCCGCAGCTACGTTGCGACCGACGATCTGAAACTGGCGGTGAATGCCGCGCTGACGCTGCAGCGGCCCCTGCTGATCAAGGGCGAGCCCGGCACCGGCAAGACCATGCTGGCCGAGGAAGTCGCCGCCGCGCTCGGCATGCCGCTGCTGCAATGGCATATCAAGTCGACCACCAAGGCCCAGCAGGGGCTGTACGAATACGACGCGGTGTCGCGCCTGCGCGATTCGCAACTGGGCGACGCGCGGGTCAAGGACATCCACAACTACATCGTCAAGGGCGTACTGTGGCAGGCCTTCACCGCCGAGCAGCCGGTAGTGCTGCTGATCGACGAAATCGACAAGGCCGACCTGGAATTCCCGAACGACCTGCTGCGCGAACTCGACCGCATGGAATTCTACGTCTACGAGACGCGCGAGATGGTCAAGGCCCGGCACCGGCCGCTGGTCATCATCACCTCGAACAATGAAAAGGAATTGCCGGACGCCTTCCTGCGCCGCTGCTTTTTCCATTACATCAGGTTCCCGGAAAAAGACACCATGCAGCAGATCGTCGACGTCCACTTCCCGACGCTGAAAAACGATCTGCTGGCGCAGGCGCTGCAGATATTCTACGAAGTGCGCGACGTGCCCGGCCTGAAGAAGAAGCCCTCGACCTCGGAACTGCTGGACTGGCTCAAGCTGCTGCTGGCCGAGGAAATCGCGCCGCAGGCCTTGCGCGGCAGCGACGACAAGGTGCGGGTGCCGCCCTTGCACGGCGCGCTGCTGAAGAACGAGCAGGACATCCATCTGTTCGAACGCCTGGTCCAGATGGCGCGCCAGAATCGCTAGGCCGTTCGTGGTCAACCGCGCACCGGCAACAATATCATCGCGAGGATAATGCATATGCCGCAACCGATCGTTCCCATTCGGCCCGTCACGCTGCGCGGCGAACACGTCACCCTGGAACCGCTGGCCGCCGCCCATCTGGACGGCCTGCGCGCCGCGGTCGCCGACGGCGAACTGTGGAAGCTCTGGTATACCACCGTGCCGACGCCGGACCGCATGGAAGCGGAAATCGAACGCCGCCTGGCGCTGCAGGAGAACGGCGCGATGCAGCCGTTTACCGTGCGCCGCAACGACAGCGGCACCATCTGCGGGATGACCACGTACATGGACATCGATGCGGCCAACCGGCGCGTCGAAATCGGTTCCACCTGGACCGCGGCCAGCGCCCAGCGCAGCGGCGTCAATACCGAATCCAAGCTGATGCTGCTCACGCATGCCTTCGATACTCTGGACTGCATCGCGGTGGAATTCCGCACGCACTCGATGAATCACCAATCGCGCGCCGCCATCGCCCGCCTCGGCGCCAAGCAGGACGGCGTGCTGCGCGCGCATCGCATCATGGCCGACGGCAGCCTGCGCGACACTGTGGTGTTTTCGATTGTCGCGCCGGAATGGCCGGCGGTGCGCTCGCACCTGCGGCACAAACTGGGACGCAGCGGCGCCTGACGCCGCCGGTCCGCCAACCTTCGCCCCCGACATCCATCATGCTGATCGATTTCTTCTTCGCACTGAAAGACGCCAGGCTGCCGGTCTCGATCCGGGAGTTCCTGATGCTGCTGGAAGCGCTGCAAAAGAAAGTGATCGAACCCTCGCTGGATAATTTCTACTTCCTGGCGCGCACCACGCTGGTCAAGGACGAAGCCCTTTACGACAAGTTCGACCAGGCCTTCGGCCGCCATTTCAAGGGCGTCGAAACCATCTTCGACGAAACGATGGAGATTCCGGCCGACTGGCTGCTGCAGCGGCTGGCGCGCGAACTGACGCCGGAACAGCGCGCGCAACTGGAAAAATTCGGCTACGACAAGCTGATGGCGCGCCTGAAAGAATTGCTGGAAGAACAAAAGGAACGGCATGAAGGGGGCAGCAAATGGATAGGCACCGGCGGCGCCTCGCCCTTCGGCAACGGCGGCGTCAATCCGGAAGGCATCCGCATCGGCGGCAGCGGCGGCCAGCGCAGCGCGGTCAAGGTCTGGGACGCGCGCGCTTTCAAGGACTACGATGCCGACCGCGAAATCGGCACCCGCAACATCAAGGTAGCCTTGCGCCGGCTGCGCAAATTCGCCCGCGCCGGCGCGCAGGAAGAACTGGCGCTGGACGACACCATTCGCGCCACCGCCCACAACGCCGGCTATCTCGACATCAGGATGCAGGCCGAGCGCAAGAACAACATCAAGGTATTGATGCTGCTGGACGTCGGCGGATCGATGGACGATCACATCGTCCGCACCGAAGAGCTGTTTTCGGCCGCGGGCAGCGAATTCAAGAACATGGCGTTTTATTACTTCCACAACTGCGTCTACGACCATTTATGGAAGAACAACCGGCGCCGCCATGCCGAGCGGTTTTCGACCTGGGAGGTCTTGAGAACCTATCCGGCCGACACCAAATTGATCTTCGTCGGCGACGCCACTATGAGTCCGTATGAGATACTGCAAGCCGGCGGTTCCGTGGAATACAGCAATCCCGAGGCCGGCGCGGTCTGGCTGCAGCGCTTCACCAGTGCCTTCCCGCACCACGTCTGGCTGAATCCCGAACCGCACAACCTGTGGCAATACCGCCATTCGATCGAGCTGATCCGGCAACTGGTCGGCAATCGCATGTATGCGCTGACGATCGACGGGCTGGAACAGGCGATGCGGATGTTGAGCAAATAGTGGCAAATGGCAGGATGCGACACCCCTGATAGCACTCGGCTGGCATCATTGATTGCAGCCGAATTTACACCCGGAAACATCCATAACAGCATGCCCTCGCCTCGTTTCATTTAGAATGCAGGAAAATCACCCCCGTCCGGCTTGCCGGGCGGCATCCGGAACAACCACTTCACCGCATGGCAACCAAGAAAAATACCCCGTCCGACTACAGCGAATCATCGATCCGCGTCCTGAAAGGCCTGGAACCGGTCAAGCAGCGCCCGGGCATGTACACCCGCACCGAAAACCCGCTGCATATCATCCAGGAAGTCATCGACAACGCCTCTGACGAAGCGCTGGGCGGTCATGCCCGCAATATCCTGGTCACGCTCAACACCGACGGCAGCATCGCGGTGGAAGACGACGGCCGCGGCATTCCGGTCGGCATGCATCCCGAGGAAAACGTCCCGACCGTCGAAATCGTCTTCACCCGGCTGCACGCAGGCGGCAAGTTCGACAAGGGCTCGGGCGGCGCCTACGCGTTCTCGGGCGGCTTGCACGGGGTCGGCGTGTCGGTCACCAATGCGCTGTCGAAACGGCTGGAAATCGAAGTCTGGCGCAAGGACGACCAGGGCCGCGGCGTGCACAAGCTGGTATTCGCCGGCGGCGACGTGCTGGAGCCGTTGACCTCGCGCGCCGCCGGCCGCGACGACAAGAAAAGCGGCACCCGCATCACAGTCTGGCCGGATCCGAAATATTTCGATTCGCCGCTGATTTCCCAGCCCGAGCTGCAACGGTTGCTGCGCTCCAAGGCCGTGCTGCTGCCCGGCGTCAAGGTCACGCTGGTCACGGCGCGTACCGGCGAGCAACAGACATGGCAGTACGACCAGGGCCTGCGCGGCTATCTGCTGGAGTCGCTGGCCCAGGCGTCCCATGCCGATCCGCTGATCCCGCTGTTCGAGGGCGAACAATATGCGAATGCCGAGGCCGAAGGCTTTGCCGAGGGCGAAGGCGCCGCATGGGTGGTGGCCTGGACCGAGGAAGGCAATGCGGTGCGCGAATCGTATGTCAACCTGATCCCGACCTCGGCCGGCGGCACCCACGAATCGGGCCTGCGCGAAGGGCTGTTCGGCGCCGTCAAGAGCTTCGTCGAAATGCATTCGCTGCTGCCGAAAGGCGTCAAGCTGCTGCCGGAAGACGTGTTTGCGCGCGTCTCGTTCGTCCTCTCTGCGAAGGTGCTCGACCCGCAATTCCAGGGCCAGATCAAGGAAAGGCTGAATTCGCGCGATGCGGTGCGGCTGGTGTCCGGCTATTGCCGGCCGGCGCTGGAACTGTGGCTGAACCAGCATGTCGAGTACGGCAAGAAACTGGCCGAACTGGTCATCAAACAGGCGCAAAGCCGGCTGCGTTCGGCGCAGAAGATCGAAAAGAAAAAGTCCTCCGGCGTGGCCGTGTTGCCGGGCAAGCTGACCGATTGCGAATCCAGCGATACCGCCCGCAACGAACTGTTCCTGGTCGAGGGCGATTCCGCCGGCGGCTCCGCCAAGATGGGCCGCGACAAGGAATTCCAGGCCATCCTGCCCTTGCGCGGCAAGGTCCTGAATTCCTGGGAAACCGAACCCGATCGCCTGTTCGGCAACAATGAAATCCATGACATCGCCGTGGCGATCGGCGTCGATCCGCACGGCCACAACGACAATCCCGACCTCGGCAGCCTGCGCTACGGCAAGATCTGCATCCTGTCCGATGCGGACGTCGACGGCTCGCACATCCAGGTTTTGTTGCTGACCTTGTTCTTCAGGCATTTCCCGAGGCTGATCGCCAGCGGCCATATCTGCATCGCGCGCCCTCCCCTGTACCGGGTCGATGCGCCGGCGCGCGGCAAGAAGCCGGCCCAGAAAATCTATGCGCTGGACGACGGCGAATTGCTGGCCACCGAAGACAAGCTGCGCAAGGACGGCGTCAAGGACGGCGGCTGGAGCATCTCGCGCTTCAAGGGCCTGGGCGAGATGAACGCCGAACAATTGTGGGAAACTACCATGAATCCGGACACCCGCCGCCTGCTGCCGGTGGCGCTGGGCGAATTCGACCAGATCGCCTCCGAAGCGCGCTTCACCATGCTGATGGGCAAAGGCGAAGCGGCGGCACGCCGGGCCTGGATCGAGGAACACGGCAACGAAGCGGAAGCGGATATCTGATGAAAACGATGCGGACATGCGCGAAAACCATGGCTGGCCTGGCGCTGAGCATGCTGCTCGGCCTGGCCAGCCAGTTCGCGCATGCCGATATCTACGGCTATTTCGACGCCGACGGCAACGGCCACTTCGCCACCGAAGCGCTGGATGCGCGCTACCGGCTGCTCATGCGCGGCGACGGCGCCTTCGACTCCAGCACCATCGGCCGCGGACCGCCGCTTGCCGGCGCGGACGCCGGCGCCGATCGTTCCGGCAATCCTGTGCTGCGCTATCTCGCCGGCCATCCCGATCGCAAGAAATACGAAAGCATGATCAATCGCGCCGCGGCGGAATTCGCGCTCGAACCGGCGCTGCTCAATGCCATCATGGCGGCCGAATCCGGCTTCAATCCGAATGCGGTTTCGGCCAAGGGCGCGATCGGCCTGATGCAGATCATGCCCGCCACCGCCGAACGCTACGGCCTGCAGGCCGACAGGAAACGTTCGATCGCCAAGAAACTGACCGATCCCGCCATCAATATCCGGCTGGCGGCGCGCTACCTCCGCGACCTGGAAGACATGTTTCCGCAACGTCCCGAGCTGGTGGTCGCCTCATACAATGCCGGCGAAGGCGCGGTGCAAAAATACCGCAACCAGATTCCGCCATTCCCCGAGACGCGCAATTACGTGCAGCTGGTATCGCAGTTTTATCAACTGTACGCATCCGGTCCGAAGCAGGCGCGCGGCCATGGCAACGACAACCGCAATCTCGACGCCGCTGCAACCGCTGACGAAGGCAACGCCAAGGCCACCCGCGTCACGATGGTGATTCCCGCGCCGCGCGTCAAGCTGATGCCGGATACGCCGGCCGCCATGGATTGACCGGCTACCGAATCCACAAGTAAATTTCGATCCCTTTAGAATAAAACCGATACCGCCTCATGTCTGAACAAGCCAACCTGTTTGCCCCGCCCGAACCGCCTGCCCCGGAAGGCGAAACGCTGACCCTGACCACTTTCGCCGAACGCGCCTATCTCGACTACGCCATCTCTGTGGTCAAGGGCCGCGCGCTGCCGGACGGCGCCGACGGCCAGAAACCGGTGCAGCGCCGCATCCTGTTCGCGATGAACGAACTCGGCCTGGGTTCGGCCACCAAGCCGCGCAAATCGGCGCTGGTGGTGGGCGAAGTGCTCGGCAAGCTGCATCCGCACGGCGACCAGTCGGTGTATGACGCGCTGGTGCGCATGGCGCAGGATTTCTCGCTGCGCTACCCGCTGATCGACGGCCAGGGCAATTTCGGCTCGCGCGACGGCGACAGCGCGGCGGCGATGCGCTACACCGAAGCGCGCCTGACGCCGATCTCCAAACTGCTGCTCGATGAAATCGACATGGACACCGTCGATTTCCAACCGAATTACGACGGCTCGACACAGGAACCGAAACTGCTGCCGGCGCGGCTGCCGTTCGCCCTGCTCAACGGCGCTTCGGGCATCGCGGTCGGCATGGCGACCGAAATTCCTTCGCATAATTTGCGCGAAATCGCCAAGGCCACGGTGGCGCTGATCCGCGATCCAAAGCTGTCGCATGCCGATCTGATGGCGCTGGTGCCCGGCCCCGATTTCCCCGGCGGCGGCCAGATCATCAG
This sequence comes from Herbaspirillum sp., assembly GCA_036499085.1. Taxonomy (GTDB): domain Bacteria; phylum Pseudomonadota; class Gammaproteobacteria; order Burkholderiales; family Burkholderiaceae_D; genus Herbaspirillum. The sequence goes on from DASYEK010000090.1 coordinate 41,499, forward strand.
TTCGCCGGCGGCCATCTCCGACATGTACGCCAACGGCCGCGGCAGCCTGAAGGTGCGTGCCTGCTGGAAAATCGAAGAGCTGGCGCGCGGCCAGTGGCAAGCGGTGGTGACCGAACTGCCGCCCGGCGTCTCGTCGCAAAAGGTGCTGGAAGAAATCGAGGAACTGACCAATCCGAAGATCCGGCTCGGCAAGAAAACCCTGAGCCCGGAACAGTTGCTGCAGAAGCAGACCATCCTGGCGCTGCTGGACGCGGTGCGCGACGAGTCCGGCCGCGACGCGCCGGTGCGCCTGGTGCTGGAGCCGAAGTCCAAGAACCAGGACCAGACCGAATTCATGCATGCGCTGCTGGCGCAGACCTCGCTCGAAACCAGCGCCTCGATCAACCTGGTCATGATCGGCGGCGATGGCCGTCCGCGCCAGAAAGGCCTGGGCGAAATCCTGCGCGAGTGGGTCGCCTTCCGCTTCGCCACCGTCACCCGCCGCAGCAAATTCAAGCTCGGCAAGATCGCCGACCGCATCCACATCCTGGAAGGCCGCGAAGCGATCCTGCTGAATATCGACAAGGTCATCAAGATCATCCGCGAATCGGACGAACCGAAGCCGGCGCTGATCGAGGCCTTCCGCCTGTCCGACCGCCAGGCCGAGGACATCCTGGAAATTCGCCTGCGCCAGTTGGCGCGGCTGGAAACCATCAAGATCCAGCAAGAGCTGGCCGACCTGCGCAAGGAGCAAGCCGGCCTGCAGGACCTGCTGGAAAATCCGTCGGCGATGAAGCGCCTGATCATCAAGGAAATCGAAGCCGACGAGAAGCAGTTCGGCGATGCGCGCCGCACCCTGATCGAGGCGGCCGAAAAGGCGGTCGTCGAGCAAAAGATCATCGACGAACCGGTCACCGTGATCGTGTCGCAGAAAGGCTGGGTGCGCGCGCGCACCGGCCACGGCCACGATGCCGCGCAATTCACCTTCAAGGCCGGCGACGGCCTGTACGGCGCCTTCGAATGCCGCACGGTCGACCCGTTGCTGGTATTCGGCTCCAACGGCCGGGTCTATTCGGTCGGCGTGGCGCTGCTGCCCAACGCGCGCGGCGACGGTGTGCCGATCACGACCCTGATCGATCTGGCCAGCGGCAGCCAGGTCCTGCATTACTTTGCCGGCAACGGCGAGGTGCGCCTGCTGCTGGCCTCCGACGCCGGCTACGGCTTTATCGCCAAGGCGGGCGACATGCTGAGCCGCGTCAAGGGCGGCAAGACCTTCATTACGCTGGACCAGGGCGACCTGCCCTTGCCGCCGCGTCCGCTTGCGGCCAATGCGAGCGCCGTGGCCTGCCTGTCGGAAAAGGGACGGCTGCTGGTGTTCGGCATGGACGAGTGCAAGACCTTGTCCAGCGGCGGCCGCGGTGTGATCCTGATGGATCTCGATCCGAAGGAAAAACTGATTGCCGCGCAGGCCATCAGCCAGAAAGGCGTGGCGGTGTCGGTACTCAAACGCAACGGCACGCCGCATGAAATCGGCCTGTCGGCCGCCGGACTGGCGCCGCATATCGGCAAGCGCGCACGCAAGGGGCGCGCGCTGGAATCGAAACTGAAGGCAAGCGCGCTGCGCGCCCAGGAGTGACGCGATATGCGCGCGGCGCGGCAGGCGGCATGGCGCAACGATCCGGGCAAGGCCAGGCGCTTCGCCGCCGCCCTGTGGTTCCTGCTGTGCCTCCCCTGGCTGTTGGCCGGCTGCGGCGCCACGAACAAATATTACGATCCCGACCAGCCGCATCGCGGCCGCGACGGGTTTCGGAACAATTACCTGCCCGCCGATGCGCCCCGCCCCTCGCTGCTGAAATGGCAATTCGAACGCCTGCTCAAAGGCCTGCCGAAACCGCCCGAAAACGGCTACCGTTTCCCGATCGACCAACCCGACCTGGCCTGGCTGGCAGCCAATAAGACTGTTCCCAGCGCCACCTGGATCGGACATTCGACCATGCTGTTGCAGAGCAACGGCGTCAACCTCATCACCGATCCGATCTTTTCGGATCGCGCTTCGCCGGTCGGCTTCATGGGTCCGACACGCAAGGTGCCGCCGGCGCTCTCCATTGCGCAATTGCCGCATATCGATGTCGTGCTGATCTCGCACAATCATTACGACCACCTGGATGTCGACAGCGTGCGCCGCCTGAACGCGCAGCCTGGCGGCCCGCCATTGTTCCTGGTGCCGCTCGGCGTCAAGGACTGGATGCACAACAAGGGCATCGACAACGCAAGGGAAATGGATTGGTGGGAACGGGCTTCGGTGCAGGGATTGGAGATCGATTTCGTGCCGTCGCAGCATTGGTCGGCGCGCGGGCTGTTCGATCGCAACGAAACATTGTGGGGCGGCTGGGTGGTGCGCTCGGCCGCGGCCGTCGCCGGCAGCGCCGCTCCAGTCGGCAAGCGCGACCGCCCATTTTCATTCTATTTTGCCGGCGACAGCGGCTACTCCAGAGATTTTGCCGACATCGGCCGCAAATACGGCAGCTTCGACCTGGCGATGATTCCGATCGGCGCCTATGCGCCGCGCTGGTTCATGAGCAACCAGCATGTCGATCCGGCCCAGGCCGTCCAGATTCATCGCGACGTCCATGCCAAGCAGTCGGTCGCGATTCACTGGGGCACCTTCGAACTCAGCGATGAACCGCTGGACGAACCGCCGAAACTGTTGAAAAGTGAAATGGAAAAGGCCGGCTTGCCGCCGCAGCAGTTCATTGCGCTGCGGCAGGGGCAAACATTGAAGTGGTAACTCCTAGAGCTTGGCGGCGATCAGCCTGGCCAGGCTCTGCACGCCTTCGCGGATTTTCTCGGGCGGCACGGTAACGAAGCTCAGGCGCAAGGTATTCGATTGCGGATTGTCGGCATAGAACGGCGCGCCCGGCACGAAAGCGACCTTGGCCGCCACCGCTTCGCTCAGCAACTGCATGGTGTCGATATGCGCCGGCAACGTGACCCAGATGAACATGCCGCCTTCCGGCCGCGTCCAGCTTGTGCCGGCCGGGAAATACGCTTGCAGCGCGTCCAGCATGACCTGGCATTGGTCTGCATACAATTTGCGTATGGTCGGGATATGCGTTTGCAGGAAACCGTCCTTCACCGCTTCATACACCACCATCTGCGTCAATTGCGCGGTATGCAGGTCGGCGGCCTGTTTGGCCTGTTCCAGCTTCTGAATCAGCGCAGTCGGGGCCACGACATAGCCCAGCCGGATGCCGGGCGTGAGCACCTTCGAGAACGACCCCATGTAGATCACCCCGCCGGGATTCATGGTCAGCATTTTCGGCAAGGGATCGCCGTTGTAGCTCAGCGCGCCATAAGGATCGTCTTCGATCAACGGCAGGCCGAGCCGCGCGCAGGTTTCGACCAGTTGCCGGCGCCGCTGCAGCGACAGCGTGCGGCCGGTCGGATTCTGAAAATTCGGCAATGCATACAGCAAACGCGCATCGCGGCCGATCGACGCCACTTCCTCCGGAATCAGTCCGCCCTCGTCGCCCGGCACCGAAACGAACTCAGGCCCGTAAACCGAAAACGCCTGCAGCGCGCCCAGATAGCTCGGCGTCTCCACCAGCACCTTGCTGCCTTCGTCGATCAGCACCTTGCCCAGCAAATCCAGGCCCTGCTGCGAACCCGACACCATCAGGACCTGTTCCGGCAGAATGCGGGCGCCGTCGATCGACAGCGAATCCGCAACCCAGGCGCGCAGCGGCGCAAAGCCATCCGAGGGGCCATATTGCAACGCCACCTTGCCATGCTGCGACAGCACCGTGTCGTAGGCCGCGCGCATCTTCTCGACCGGGAACGTGGCCGGCGACGGCAGGCCGCCGGCGAAGGAAATGATCTCCGGCTGCATCGTGATCTTCAGGATCTCGCGGATCGCGGAGCTTTTCAGGCGTTCGGTGCGATGGGCGAATTGCCACTGCATCGGATTGGGATTTTCGATTTTCATATGACGTTGCTTCGATCGCGCTTCAACAGCGCTTTAGATACTGCCGGGTAAGTGACGCTAGGCCGACTCTTGACTGATTCTGGGCCGATTCCGAGAAATGTTTATTTGATTTCCACAATCATTTCGATTTCAACACAGGCGCCCAACGGCAGTTGCGCGACGCCGAATGCCGAGCGGGCATGCTTGCCCTTCTCGCCGAATACCTCGACCAGCAATTCCGAAGCGCCATTGGTGACCAGGTGATGTTCGATGAAATCGCTGGTCGAATTGACCAGGCTCATGACCTTGACGATGCGCTGCACGCGATCCAGGTCGCCGCCGCATGCGGCCTGCAACGTCGACAGCAGGTCGATCGCGACGCTGCGCGCGGCCAGCTTGCCTTCATCCGTGGAGACATCCTTGCCCAATTGTCCGACCCAGACCGCGCCATCCTTCTTGGCGATATGGCCGGACAGAAATACCGTATTGCCGGTTTGCGCGGACATCACATAGGCGGCGGCAGGCGCGGCCGATGCCGGCAGCGCGATATTCAGGGATTTCAGGGTGGTATAGACGGACATGCGAACTCCAGATAGTCATTACGGCGAGGGAATCCGTAATTATATCGGGCATTGCCGCAAAAATCGCGAACCGGGGATTTTTAAAACGCCCCGGATTGATTCAGGCGACGGCGACCCTGCGCACGGCTGCGCGCCGCCCCAGTCCGACCACGGCGATCACCGCCATCGCAAAAACCAGGTTGCTGAGCCGCAGACGATCGCCGATCAGCAGCGCCGCGCCGAGCAGCGTCAGGAACGGCTGCAACAGCTGGATCTGCGCCACCCGCGCAATGCCGCCCAGCGCCAGCCCCTTGTACCAGAAAAAGAAGCCGACCAGCATCGAGAACAGGGAGACGTACATGAAACCGATCCAGGCCCGCGGCGAGACATCGATCCCGGTGCGCCAGCCCAGCCACAGCGTCAAGGGCAGCGACACCGGCAGGCATAGCAGCAAGGCCCAGGCAATCGCCTGCGGTCCGCCCATGGCCTGCGCCAGCCGTCCGCCTTCGGCATAGCCCAGCGCCGCCAGGGCGACCGCCGCGAACAGCGCCAGGTCGGCCGCATGAAAGCTGCCGCCGCCCTCATGCAGGGCGAAACCGATGACCAGCGCGCTGCCGGCAACCGCTGCCGCCCAGAACCAGCGCGAAGGCCGTTCGCCGAAGCGCAAGGCGCCTACCAGCGCGGTCGCCAGCGGCAGCATCCCCAGCACTATGGCGCCGTGCGAGGCCGGCGCGGTGCGCATGGCGATCGAGGACAGGACGGGAAAGCCGATCACCACGCCGGCCGCGATGATCGCCAGCGGCCCCCATTGCGCGCGCGTCGGCAATGGCGCCTTCAGGTACCAGAGCAGCGCCAGCGCGCACAGCCCGGCCAGGGCGCCGCGCCCGAATCCAACCAGCAAGGGGTCGAGTTCCCGCACCGCCATATGGGTAAACGGCAAAGTCAGGCTGAAAATCGCCACGCCGATAAAGCCGTGCCACATGCCTTTGATTTCCTGATTCATTGCCATTCCTTTCGATTCGCGGCGCCCCGTGACAGCCCATCGCTTCACGGCGAAACAAATCTTAATCGACAGGAACAGTACAGTACCGGTACAATTCATCAAATAGTTCATAGAATTGTCACGGCAATATGACCAATACAAATCAAGCCCTGCTGTCGCGCGAAAGCGGCGACTCCCTGGTGCAGCAGATCGTGCGCACGGTCCAGGCCCGCATCGACGACAAGCTCTTGCGCAGCGGCGCCCGCATGCCGTCGATCCGCGAATTCGCGGTAACGCACGGAGTATCCCGCTTCACGGTGGTGGAGGCCTACGACCGGCTGGTGGCGCGGGGATTTCTGGAATCGCGCCGCGGCTCCGGCTTTTATGTGCGGGAACGCTCGCCGGTCGGCAGCGGCGCCGCGAATGGAAATTCGCGTGTCCTTGCGGGCGCGCCCCAACAGATCGATGTGGTCTGGCTGATCCGCAACATGTTCCGCCAGATGCCGGCGCAGAAGATGCCGGGCGGCGGACTGCTGCCGCCGGAATGGCTGGATGGCGAATTGATTGCCAACAGCCTGCGCCACATCGGCCGCCAGAACCAGTCGCTGTTGCTGGGCTATGGCATTCCGCAGGGCTTTCTGCCGCTGCGGCAGCAACTGCAATTGAAACTGGCCGAACTGGAAATCGCCGCCGCACCGGAACAGATCGTCACCACGGCGGGCGTGACCCAGGCGCTCGATATCGTGGCGCGCCACTTCCTGCGCCCGGGCGATGTCGTCTTCGTGGACGACCCGGCATGGTTCCTCATGTTCGGTTCATTTACTGCATTGGGCGCCAAGGTGATCGGCATCCCGCGCCTAGCCGACGGCCCCGACATCGCCAAGCTGGCCGAGCTGGCCGCCGCGCACAAGCCCCGGATGTTCGTCATCAATTCGGTGCTGCACAATCCAAGTTCGACTTCGCTCTCCGCGGCCAAGGCTTTCCAGGTCCTGCGCATCGCCGAGGAACACGATTTCATGATCGTCGAAGACGATATCTATTGCGACATGCATCCCGGCGCGGCCGTCCAGCCCGCCACGCGCATCGCCTCGCTGGACCAGTTGCAGCGGGTCGTTTATTTGGGTGGATTTTCGAAGACCTTGTCGGCCAATCTGCGCGTCGGCTTTATCGCGGCGTCGGCCGAACTGGCGCCGCATCTGGCCGACCGCAAGATGCTGTCGACGCTGACCAGCGGCGAACTCGGGGAACGGATCGCCTACAAGATCCTGTCGGAAGGCCATTACCGCAAGCATGTCGAACGCCTGCGCATCCGTCTCGACCGCTCACGCGAAAAAACCGTGCGGCAACTTGAGAAATTAGGACTGGATACCGGCACGCCGACGCCGGCCGGCATGTTCATCTGGGTCGACGCCGGGCGCGACACCAACGTACTGGCCGAAAAGGCCATGGCGGAAGGTTACCTGCTGGCGCCCGGCAGTCTGTTTTCCCCGAATCAATTGCCGTCCACGTTCATGCGGATCAATGTGGCGAGCATGGAGGATGCGGGGATATTCGGGTTTCTGGAGCGGGAATTGGGATGCGCATCCAAGTGAATGACAAGCCGCGTTTTGCTGAATTTCTCCTAAATTTCACCAGAAATCCCGTCGCCCTCGGCAAGTGAGGACATCGAAAGCTGAAACAACATCGCGGCATCCTTCGGACTTCCCACTTGCATATCACGCAGGAAACGACTCAGAGCCTTCTGTATCAGCAATGCGATCAACTTCGATTCGGCATGATAGTCGCCTTGCATCGCAATATCCCGGCCGCCATGCGCCGCTTGGTATTGTTTCAGATCTTCCGCACAACATTCGGTCGCAGGTTTCAAGTCCCTCATCATATTCGATTGGGAGACAGGCAAGGGAGGTAAGCTAAACACCGGCGATAAATTCATGGCATTACTTTCAAGACATTGGAATCGGAGCGCCAAGTTTCCATATCGCGCTTCCCGCAGTCAAATCAGAAGGCCATCGATCGTGTCCAAGGCGCTGGAATCCATGCGACAGCGGTATTGCGGTCCAGAAGGATAATCGCTCTGTTGCCTTATATCTCTATCTCGATTGGGAGGGCTGTGTTTAAGAGCCTTCTTAGAGAGCTGGTGGCTTGGCATTTTGGATATAACTACGATGTTTCAGGCTTGCAGAGCTGCCAGTATGCATATAACCGCCAAGGTTTCACTATGTTCTTCCATTCATTGAGGAGAACAATATGAAAAAATCTTGTCTTATTGCCAATTCTTACAGGCGAATTGCCGCTGCCATATTTTTGACTGGCGGCCTGGCATTCAGCATGCCGGCTTTTTCAGAATCCGCATGCGATGCAATACGTGCGGAAGTCAATCATAACTTCATGATGTATGACACTGCCGTCACGATGTGCTCATACTCAAGTTCCAGCCTCCTGTGTTGGGACGCCGTGACCATAAGACTCAAAATGCTGGAAGACTCTCTTGCAGAATTAGGGGCATGCGAGGAATGATCTGGGTACGTACGGAATCAATTCGAATCGATTCATTTCCAAGCCAATATCCGCTCTAAAATGCTAAAAACCCCGTTCCTCGGCATGCCCATAACGAAATGGCAACGCGAGGACGGGTTTTTTCGCTTTGTGGTTATCCACACACCGATAGCCGATATCCGGCCTGCCCAGCCCCTCCTTGAAAAAGCATTTCCTCAATCAAACCGCTTGAAACTGGCCGACTCAGCCCCAATTCATTACAATGCGCGCACCGGGCTCGCCCAGCGGCATGCGCAGCATGATTCCCGTTCCAATCAACACGAAATACCCAACGAGGCAAAAATGACAGTTTCCGAACAGCAATCAACAGAAGAGAAGCAAACCCTGGGGTTCCAGGCAGAAGTGAAGCAATTGCTCCAGTTGATGATTCACTCCCTGTATTCGAACAAGGAGATTTTCCTGCGCGAGCTGGTTTCCAATGCATCCGACGCCGCCGACAAGCTGCGCTTCGAGGCGATCAATAACGGCGCCCTCTTTGAAAACGACCCGGAACTGAAGATCACGGTCGGTTTCGACAAGACCGCCCGCACCATCACCATTTCCGACAACGGCATCGGCATGAACCGCGACGACGCCATCGCGCACCTGGGCACCATCGCCAAATCGGGCACGCGTGAATTCTTCTCCAAATTGTCCGGCGACCAGCAAAAAGATGCCGCCCTGATCGGCCAGTTCGGCGTCGGCTTCTATTCCGCCTTCATCATCGCCGACCGCATTACGGTCGAAAGCCGCCGCGCCGGCACGCCGGCCGCCGAAGGCGTGCGCTGGGAATCCGAAGGCGCCGGCGACTTTACGGTCGAAGCCATCGCCAAGGAAAGCCGCGGCACCGACATCATTCTGCATCTGCGCGAGGGCGAAGACGAATACCTGTCGGCGTGGAAGCTGAAATCCATCATCCGCAAATATTCGGATCACATCTCGCTGCCGATCCGCATGCACAAGGAAGAATGGAACGAAGAGAAAAAAGAAACCGTCGTCACCGACGAATACGAAACCGTCAACCAGGCCAGCGCCTTGTGGGCGCGCAACAAATCCGAGATCACGCCGGAGCAATACGTTGAATTCTACAAACACGTCTCGCACGATTTCGAAGCCCCGCTGACCTACACCCACAACCGCGTCGAAGGCCGCAGCGAATATACCCAGCTGCTGTACGTGCCAGCGCGCGCGCCGTTCGACCTGTGGGACCGCAACAAGCGCGGCGGCATCAAGCTGTACGTCAAGCGCGTGTTCATCATGGACGACGCCGAGCAGTTGATGCCGGTGTACCTGCGTTTCGTCAAAGGCGTGATCGACTCCAGCGACCTGCCGTTGAACGTTTCGCGCGAAATCCTGCAGGAATCGCGCGACGTGAAGGTGATCCGCGAAGGCTCCACCAAGCGCGTGCTGAGCCTGCTGGAAGAACTGGCCAACAGCGACGAAGCCGAGCAAAAGGAAAAATACGCCACCTTCTGGAAAGAATTCGGCCAGGTGCTCAAGGAAGGCATCGGCGAGGACGCCGGCAACAAGGAACGCATCGCCAAGCTGCTGCGCTTTGCCTCGACGCACAACGACGGCGACGCGCAGACCGTTTCACTGGCCGACTACATCGGCCGCATGAAGGAAGGCCAAGGCAAGATTTACTACGTCACCGGCGAAACCTACCAGGCCGCCAAGAACAGCCCGCACCTGGAAATCTTCCGCAAGAAAGGCGTCGAGGTCCTGCTGCTGACAGACCGCGTCGACGAATGGATGCTGTCGTTCATGCAGGATTTCGAAGGCAAGGAACTGGCGTCGGTGGCCAAGGGCGACCTGGACCTGGGCACGCTGGAAAACGAGGAAGAGAAGAAGCAGCACGAAGAAACCGAAACGCGCTTCAAGGAATTGGTCGAAAAGATCAAGGCCGCGCTGGCCGACAAGGCCAAGGACGTGCGTGTGACCTTCCGCCTGACCGATTCGCCGGCCTGCCTGGTGGCGGACGAAAACGAGTTGTCCGGCAACCTGATGCGCATGCTCAAAGCCGCCGGCCAGGACGCGCCGGATTCCAAGCCGATCCTGGAAATCAATCCGGACCACCCGCTGGTGCAGCGTTTGCAGTATGAAGACGCCAAGTTCGACGATTGGTCGCATATCCTGTTCGACCAGGCTTTGCTGGCCGAAGGCGGCGCATTGACCGACCCGGCCGGCTTTGTGAAGCGCTTGAACGAGATGCTGCTGGGAATGGCGGGGAAATAATATCCCGCCGTAAGATTCCGCTAACGCAGCAGGATCAACCAATGAAAAAAGGGACGCGAAATGCGTCCCTTTTTTACATCTGCCTGCATCGATCTACATCCGTCGAAAGCGCCGGTCAGAATCGGCCGGCCACGCGATTAATGCGTTACCCGGGTGATGCCGCTACCGGACAGCAAACGCACGCGCTCGCCCGGCCGGAAGACTTCGTCGGCATCCTGCGTAATGGCGGTCAGCGTGCCGTTGTCGAGCCGGACGGTGATTTCCAAACCGGGCTTGTTGGAAGTAGCGGCTTCCACGCGATTGCCGACCACGCCGCCGGCGACCGCGCCGAGGATGCCGGTAGCAATCGAACCGCGTCCGCCGCCGATGGCTGCGCCGCCAAGCGCGCCCAGGCCGGCGCCTGCCAATGTTCCCACGCCGCTGGAACCCTTCTCGATCGACACGTTGCGCACCGACTCGACCACGCCCATGCGAACAGTCTGTTCGCCGCGCGCCTGGCTCGAACGATACGAGCTTCCCGAATCCGATGGCAAGGCGCAACCGGCCAACGTGCTGACCACTGCCGCAACCACTATCAATTTTTTCATGTTTACTCCTAGATAACTATCGCCTTAGCAGTGTGAAGCCGCAATAATGCGCCGTCAATACCTGAAATGCATTCGGCATTAATATGTCTCGAACGAGGCTATTTTAAAACAAGGAAATAATTCGATGCGATCCACCGATTCCCCGCAAGCGGCAGCAACCGCAACCGCTTCCGCCGATATCGCGCCGACATTGACCGGATTGGCGCCGGTGCTGAACAGGCAGACCCGCATCCTGCTGCTCGGCAGCTTTCCCGGCGCGGCGTCTCTTGCGGCGCAACAATACTACGGCCATCCGCAAAATCAATTCTGGAAATTGTTATCCGCCGTGCTGGATACCGACCTGGTGGCAATGCCCTACCCGCAACGGCTCAAGGCACTGCTGGCGAACAATATCGGCGTATGGGATGTGATTGCCGCCTGCGAACGCAGCGGCAGCCTGGACAGCGCAATTCGCAATGCGCAGCATAACGATTTTGCGCCCTTGAAAAAGCGCTGTCCGAAATTGAAGCGCGTTTGCTTCAACGGCAAGGCTTCAGGGAAATTGGAAGCGGCGTTTGCAGAGGCTGGGTTCGAGACCTTGGTGCTGCCGTCTTCGTCGCCGGCGAATGCGAGTTGGTCGTTTGAGCGGAAGCTGGAGGTTTGGCGCGGCATCGTCGGGGCATTCGAGGCACAATAGAAATTCGATTACCGCTTGCCCCCTCCTCCATCACAATCTCCTCAAACAGCAAAGGCATCGCCAGCAGACCGATAACTGCATGCATCAAACGGCAATCAGTATTCGTCAATAAATTTACCCCTGAATTCATCGATAAATTCACCAATGAAAAAACGGCCTGCCGGGAATCCCAATTCCCGGCAGGCCGCTCCAGTCCGACGATTACCGCTGCTTCAATTCAATGTCAATCCGTCCTGATCCGTTTCAACCCCTACGAAATCAGCTGATCCAATCCTTCAACCAATTCCGACAGCGGCGGCATTTCCTCGCAAACCATCTCCTGCGTCACGCCGATCTGGGCGGCCACATCCGCCGGAAAGGTCGCGGCGAGTTCATTCGCATCCAGGCCGTTGCTCTCGGCCCGCGCACGCCAGGCCGCCAGGTGGATGATGCAAGCCATCGGATCGACCGGGGCATGCTCCAGCGGATCCGGAAACGCGGCGATGATCGAAGAAAAACTGGTCGGGAATTTCCAGCGGCGGGCAAGTTCGGCGCTGACCGTGGCGAAGTTATAACCGAACGACGTGGTTTCGATATCCAGCCGGCGCGGATCCAGCGGCGCGGCGATCTTGTCCAGTTGCAGCATCTGCTCCGGCATCGCGGTATGCATCACCAATTGCCCGATGCCATGCATCAGGCCGACCGTGAATGCCTGGTCGCCGTTCTGATGCGCTTTCTTGGCCAGCCACTTGGCGACCACCCCGGTATGCAGGCCATAGCGCCAGAATTTTTTCAGGTCCAGACCGGGCATCGCCTTGAAACCGTTGACCAGGCCATTGCTGATCACCAGCGTGCGCACCGTCACGAAACCCAGCATGGAGACCGCATCTTCCACCGTGCCGATACTGCGCGATACATGGAAATAAGCCGAATTGGCCAGACGCAGCAGCTTTGCGCTCAATACCTGGTCGATCGCCAGTTTGCGGACAATTTCCTCGGTCGACACATTATCGCTATTGAAACTTTCGATGAGTTCCTGGACAAGTTTCGGTGCCGTAGGCAAAGCGTCAGGATGTTGAAATAGTGCGTCCAGCTTCATTAATGTCCCCCATCGATTCTGTTAGCGAATTGACACTATATGTGCGAACCGAAGTGGCGACAAGCAGGAACATGAAAAAACGGCCAACTCCGCAAAAAGTGTGGCCGTTCATCAAATCGCTCGCAAATATTTACCGGTATTTACGCAGCGGAGATCCCCGCTATTGCTGCCGCACCCCGCCGCGGCCGAAGCCAAGCACGAACAGGGCGATGATCGAGAAGATTCCCACCAGCGCCGCCGCGAAAATCACGGTATGCACGCCCATGTTCAGCGACAGCAGCGCGCCGCCCACGATCGGCCCGGTCACCGAACCGAGCCGGCCGATGCCGTTGGCCCAGCCCATGCCGGTGGTGCGCATCGCGGTCGGATAGCAATACGCGCCCATCGCATTGACGCCGGACTGGCCGCCCACCACGCAAAAACCGGCAAAGAAGATCGCCACGAACAGCAACGGCACGCTGCTGTTGACCGCGATGCCGATCACCGCCATCGAAATCGCGCCGATCACGAAATTGCCGATCAGCAGGTGCGTCAGCTTGATGCGCTTGGACAGCAGGCTCAGCAAAATGGTGGCCGGGATGCCGCCGGATTGCAGCACCGCGCTGCCGATAATCGCAGTCTTCATCGGCAGGCCGGATTCCTTGAGCAGCGTCGGCAGCCAGTTCGACAGGAAATACAAATCCAGCAGATTGGCAAAATTGAGCATCCACAGCATGAAGGTGGTAACGGCGTAGCCGTTCTTGAACAGGTGCGACAGGCCATGGCTGGTCTTGCCGGCTTCGTCCGCCAGGTCTTTCTCGCTGAACCAGCTGCGATTGGCCAGCGCCTGATCGCGCGACAGCGAACGCGCCACGCGCATGGTGCGCTGGAACACGCCGCCTTCGGTCGCCGCCAGGAACTGGATCGATTCCGGCAGCCAGCGCAGCATGACCAGCGCGGTCACCAGGGAAGCGCCGCCGGCCAGGAGGAATACGCCCTGCCAGCCGACCGATGGAATGATATGCGATGCAATCACGCCGCCGAGGGCCGCGCCCGAGACGAAGCCCAGCGACATCAGCATGGTAATGGTGTGACGGCTGCGCTGCGGGCTGAACTCGGAGGTCATCGCCAGCGCGGTCGGCAGCAGCGTGCCCAGCCCCAGGCCGGTGATAAAGCGCATCGCCAGCAACTGCGGCGCCGTTTCCACATAGATGGTGCAGCACATGACCAGGCCGCAAAACGCGAGCGAACCGATCAGCACCGGACGGCGGCCGATGCGATCGGCCAGCATGCCCAGCGTCAGGGCGCCGATCAGCATGCCGACCAGGCTGGCGCTGAAGATCGGACCTAGCGCACTGGGACTCAGGCCCAGGCTTTCACGCAAGGCCGGCGCGACATAACCCATGGCCTGCGCGTCGAAACCGTCGAACACCAGGCACAGCGCACATAATCCGAACACCAGCCAGTGGTAGCGGTTGAGCGGTTGCGCATCCACGAAAGCCTGGACGCCCATCGGCGCCTGCTGCGATTGCGACATAGTCGTCTCCTCTAGATTCATGATCGATCCTGACCCCAGGATGCCATTTTGGTTTTATTAAAAATCGCATTATATGAGACTAAATATTTAAATGTATACATCTAGTTGAATTTTTAGGGATAATCCTGAATACGCATAAATACTGGAATTGACGTAACCCTATAGAATTTCATAGATGATTCTTACCGACATCGCGATCAGAATTGCCGCCTTGCTATGATAGTAAGAATTGACATGAGATTTTTTTGAATACAGTATGTATACAAATTTGAACCATCCAGACATTCGAGATTCCACAACATGGTGACCCAACTCTCTTCCGCCCGCGATGCCTCGCAAACCGAACGCGCCGTGCTCGGCATCCGGGATATGGTGCTGCGCGGCGATTTCCGCGGCGGCGAACGGCTGTCCGAGGTCGAACTGGCGGCTCGCCTGGGCGTCTCGCGCACGCCGATCCGCGCCGCCCTGCAGCGGCTGGAAGAAGAAGGCTTGCTGGAAGCCGCGCAATCCACCGGCTATGTCGTGCGCAGCTTTACCGAAACCGATATCTTCGACGCCATCGAAGTGCGCGGCACCATCGAGGGCCTGGCCGCGCGGCTGGCGGCCGAACGCGGCGTTTCGCGGCTGATGCTGGACGAGATGAAGCAATGCCTGGCGCAGATCGACCGCATCCTGGAACAGCAAGAGGATTGGGACGAAGCCCATTTCATCCAGTACGGCGCCAGCAATGCCCGCTTTCACGCGCTGATGCTGGACGCCGCCGGCAGCGCTGTCGTGGAGCGCGCCCTGTCGCGCGTGATCTCGTTGCCGTTTTCCTCGCCAAACGCCTTTGTGCTGGCCCAGGCCAAGATCCCCGGTTCGTTCGACATCCTGAAAATGGCGCAAGCGCAGCATCGCGACATCGTCGAGGCGATCGAAGCGCGCTCCGGCAGTCGCGCCGAGGCCCTGGCGCGCGAGCATGCCCGCATCGCGCGCAAGAACCTGGAACTGGCCCTGCTGAATAACGATGCGCTGCGCCACGTCGTCGGCGCGCCGCTGATCCGGCGCGTCTGATCGCGCTATCGATCGCGCGGCTCGCCCGGGCAGGCAAATCATTGAAAATTGCTGAACAAGGAGAAAACAATGTTCCCTAAAAATACATGGTACGTGGCCTGCATGCCCGACGAAATCGAAGGCAAGCCGCTGGGGCGGCAAATCTGCGGCGAGAAGATGGTGTTTTTCCGCGGCCCCGAAGGCAAGGTGGCGGCGGTCGAAGACTTCTGCCCGCATCGCGGCGCGCCACTGTCGCTGGGCACGGTCAAGGACGGCCAACTGACCTGCGGTTATCACGGCCTGGTCATGGGCTGCAACGGCAAGGCGGTGTCCATGCCGGGCCAGCGGGTCGGCGGCTTTCCGGGCGTCAAGCGCTTTGCGGTCGAGGAGCGCTACGGCTTTATCTGGGTCTGGCCCGGCGACGAGGCATTGGCCGATCCGGCGCTGATCCATCATCTGGACTGGGCGGTCAATCCCGAATGGGCCTACGGCGGTGGCCTGTATCACATCAATTGCGAATACCGCCTGATGATCGACAACCTGATGGACCTGACGCACGAAACCTATGTGCATAGTTCCAGCATCGGCCAGAAGGAAATCGACGAAGCGCCGGTGAACACCAAACTCGAGGGCGAAGAAGTGGTCACCAGCCGCTTCATGGAAAACGTCATGCCGCCGCCGTTCTGGCAGATGGCGCTGCGCGGCAACGGCCTGGCCGACGACGTGCCGGTCGATCGCTGGCAGATCTGCCGCTTCACCGCGCCCAGCCACGTCCTGATCGAAGTCGGCGTGGCGCATGCCGGCAAGGGCGGCTACAACGCCGATCCGCGCTACAAGGCGTCCAGCATCGTGGTCGATTTCATCACGCCGGAGACCGCAACCTCGCACTGGTATTTCTGGGGCATGGCGCGCAACTTCAAGCCGGACGACCCCGCGTTGACCGCCTCGATCCGGGAGGGCCAGGGCAAGATTTTCAGCGAAGACATGGAAATGCTGGAACGGCAGCAGAAGAACCTGCTGGCCAATCCGCAGCGCAAACTGCTGATGCTGAACATCGATGCCGGCGGCGTGCAATCGCGCAAGATCCTCGACAAGATCATCGCCACGGAACAATCGCGGGAACAGGCCGAAAACGCGGCCTGATTTCATCCGGCGCCGCCTCCGCGCGGCCCGGGCAAGGTATCATGGCGACCTTCCCAGAAACTTTCGGCCGCACCGCCATGCTTATCAGAAGAAAATCCATCGAGGCCGACGCCAATACCAAAAGCGGCCCCGGCAGACGCGCTGCCGCCAAGGAAACCCCTCCGGAAGTCGTGCGCAAGGCCCCGCGCAAGGTTAAATACGCGCCCGTGACGCTGTCCGAGATGGATGGCGTGCGCTATCTGCACTTCGGCACCGAATGGGTGCAAGGCGCCATGCGCTTGCGCAAGCCGGATGCGATCGAACTCGAATATGCGCAGCAGATGACGGCGTGGATGCTGTTCCTGCGCGAACCGACGCGTATCGTCCAGCTCGGCCTGGGCACCGGCGCGCTGACCAAGTTCGGCTATCGCCAGTTCCCGCAGGCGCGCACCACCGCGATCGAACTGAATCCGGCGGTGATCGCCATCTGCCGCTCGATGTTCAAATTGCCGCCCGACGACGAACGGCTGTCCGTGCTGGAAATGGATGCGCTGGATTACGTCAACGATGCCGCGCATCGCGGCGCCATCGATGTATTGCAGGTCGATCTGTACGACGCCACCGCGCGCGGACCGGTGCTGGACACCCCCGAGTTCTACCGCGCCTGCGCCGATTGCCTGCGCGACGGCGGCATCATGACCGTCAACCTGTTCGGCGACCATCCCAGCTTTGCCAGGAACCTGAAAGCCATGCGTTTCGCCTTCGCCGAAGTCGTCGCGTTGCCGGAAGTGCATGACGGCAATGTGGTCGCGATTGCGTTCAAGGATGCTCCCCAACTGGATTTCGCGGCGCTGCATGCGCGCGCCGCCGAAATTGTCACTGCGACAAAACTTCCCGCGAAATCCTGGGTCAATGGCATTAAGGCAGGCACACGGCAATAAACGCGCCGGATCGGAAGAAAATTTGTTATATTCCCCGCGATCCCGGCGCCGGCCTGCAAGTCGTGCCATCAATTAATCAATCATGCGCGGCCCCGTGCCTGCGCTGCAACCAGCGAGACCATACGTGAAAACAACCACCATCGGAAATCTTGAACGCGGCACGTTCGACTCCCAGATCATGGGCAACCTGCTGATCACCACGGTCGACCTGGAAACGATCAAGAAAGAAGAAAAACTGATTGCCATCCGCAATGAGGACGGCGAGATCTATCGCATCATCGGCACTACCGGCGCCAACAAATATACCAATGCGATCGAAGAACTGATCGACCTGGGCCTGGAAGACGAACTCGAAGGCAAACAGCCGAAAGACGGCTTCCAGGCCATCTTCCGGGCGGTCTAGTGCATAACGGGCCGCATCAGGGATGCCTGGCGGCCGCACCGCTTATTACATCGGCGGCTTGACGCCGTCCTTTTCCATCATGACGCGCGCGGCGCTCAGCTTGCCGTCGGCGGCCGGCGCGGCCATGACGAATACCGCCAGGCCAGGCTTCAGGTCCTTGGCCGCGGCCGGCACGAAGGTCACCACAGGCACGTTTTCAGGCACTTTCAGCTTGGCGCTGCCGCCCTTGTAGCTCAGGTCCAGATCGCGTCCCGACTTGCCGGACACCACCGCCGATACTGTTGCATTGGTCATGCTGCTGCCCGGCAGCAGGTCCCAGTCGTAATGTCCTTCGCCGGTGCCGCGCGCCTCTTCCGGAAACACCACGACCTCCAGCGCTTCGATCTGGCCGTTCGGGCCCGGCTTGCCTGCGCTGCCGATAAAACTGCCCTGCTTGATATCCGACAATTTCATTGCCTTGACTGCCGAATAGCGCGTAGCGTCGGTCAGGGCCAGCGTCCGATGCGCGCCGTCGCGCGTCATGATGGAAATGCTTTGCGGCGTGGCGCTGTCGATCGTGCCGCGAATGCGCATCGGCTGCGCTTTTTGATCCTGGGCCAGTGCGGGAGCCGCAGGCAGCGCAGCCGCGGCGGAGATGGCGACGGCAAGCGCGCCGAACAATACTTTCGAGCGAAATGACATGGGAAATCCTCAGGAATGTAGGGTGGGAAAGGCAGTCTATCACCGGCCTCAATTCGCCGCTGAAGCCACATCCGTCAGGCCCGCCTGGGAATGCCACAGGAACAATTCGGCATCGTTGGCGCAGGCCAGCTTCAGCATCGCCATACGTTTTTGGTTGCTCACGGTCTTGCTGCTGCGCCGCAGGTGGAGCGCGATCGCCTGCACCGACATCCCGCCCAGGAACATCCGCAGCACTTCCAGTTCGCGCTTGGACAGCAGTGTGATCTTGTCGATGCACGGGCCGCTGTTCTGCGCCGCCATGCCGTCTTCCAGGTCGCGGCTGAAATAGGTCATGCCGGACGCCACGCGTTGCAACGCTATCGGAATCTCGTTCAGATCGCTGCCCTTGCTCAGGATGCCGTGCACCTGCAGCTGCATGATCTTGCTCAGCAGCGCGGGACTGGTAAGCACCGTGAAGACAATCACCTTGAGGTCGGGAAAACGCGCCCGCAGCCGTTCCAGCATTACCATGCCGTCGCCGAAATCGCCGCCGGGCATCGCATAGTCGGTGAGTACCACATCGACCTGTTCGCGTTCCAGCATGGCGAACAGGTCGGTCGAATTTTCCGCCGTGCCGACCAGGGTCGTGTTCGATACCGACTGCAAAATCGATTTGATGCCGAGCAGCATGACGGGATGATCGTCGGCGATCAGCAGTTTGGTCTGGCGTCCATGCATATCTTGCTGTCATCCGTAATATTGCCAGGTGGAATTATAAGGTGCGGCGGGAGACGCTTTAAGAGCTATTTTTCGCCCTCGCCGCAGACACAAAACATCCATACAAAATCGAGCTTAGGCAAACACCCGAATCATCGCCGTCGGTCGATTCAATGCCGGTTCAATACCTGTTCGATTTGAATCTGGCGACGGATGCGGGCAGTGTCGAGCAGGATAGAAGGAAGCGAATATGGGGCAAATCCCAAAAACAATCGCATCAATGACTAGGTTTGGTTTGGGATATATCCCATTACACGCGCCTTGCATCGCGAATACCCTGCACCCGGCAATCAACCGACAAAAACCGAACCATGCCCATCAATATCGTTATCGTCGAAGACTCCACACTGGTCCGCAAGGGGCTGGCCTCCATCGTCGACAATCTGCCGCGCCCCGGCGTTTTCTGCGACGTGGCGGCCGGCCGCCAGCCGCCCTACCGCGTCACGGCCGATGTCGCCAATCCGAAGGAATTATTCGCCGTCCTCGCCTCGCACGCGCCCGACCTGCTGTTGCTGGATTACTCCCTGAATACGGAAAGCGAACCGGATCAAGCTCGCCATCCGCTGCACTCGCTGGACGGCCGAGGGCTGATTCGTTATATACGCAAGCAGTACGGCATCCCGATGGTGGTGGTGTCGATGCATCATTCGCCGATCATCATCCGCGGCGCCATGGAGGCCGGCGCGCATGGTTATATCAGCAAGGCGGCCAATGTCGATACGCTGGGGCTGGCGATCGAAACGGTGATCAAGGGCGGCACATTCATCGAGCATCGCCTGCTCAGGAGCGTGCTGCACCATGACCGCGAAACGCCCAACATCAGCCCCAAGGAACTGGAAGTGCTGCGCCAACTGGGCAAAGGCAGCCGCCTGACGGATATCGCCGCCAGCATGAGCCTGAGCATCAAGACCGTCAGCGCCCATAAATTGCGGGCCATGGAAAAACTTGGCGTGCACAACGACAGCGATCTATACCGGATGATCGGCTGCATCGCCGGTTGAATTCGCTCGGCCACCACCCTCGCCGGCTTGATCCGGGTCGATGTCGTCCCGGATCTGCCTGAGCATTTCCTGCAGCGCGGGGACGAATTGCAAGGACTCCTCCAGCCATTCGAATTCAATGCATTCCTCGATGGTCCGGCACAAGGCGGCGGCCGGCCGCATCTCCAGCAGCGCCATGCCGCCGTGAATCCTGTGCACCACCCGGCCCAGGCGGGCGATGTCGGCATTTGCCGCGCAGGCCGCCAAAGCTTCCAGATCGGACGCCAAGGTCGTCACGACGATACGCATCATGCCGGGTTCCCAGCGGCGCCATCCGCCATCGGGATGCGCGCTGCGCGGCGGCGCGCGCGGGCCGAGGTGCTTGCGCAATAATTGCGCCAGCTCATCCATCGTGAACGGCTTGGCCAGATAGCCGTCCATGCCGGCGGCCGCACAGCGCTCGCGTTCGACGGCGGCATGGCCGGCGCTGACGGCGACGATCGGGCAATCCATGCCGCCGGCGCGCCAAATGCGCGCCAGCGCATAGCCGTCCAGGCCCGGCAGGCGCAGGTCGGTGAGGATCAGGTCGAAGCGCTTTTTACCGGCCAGCGCTTCGGCGCCGTCGGCGGCGGTGACGGCATGGCAGCCCAGATGGCGCAATTGCCTTTCCAGCAGCAACCTGTTGATGGGCTGGTCGTCGACCACCAGCACCCAGGGAGCCTCCTTGCCGCATGCTTGACCGGCCTTGCGGGATATGGCGGACAAGGCAGATGCAACGGACGCGACCGCCGCATCTGCCGTATCTGCCGTATCTCCCGAGGCCGGCACGGACGCACAGGAATCGGCGGACGTATCGATGCCGGCGAGCGCCGCGCCGCTGCGTTGCAGCGCGAGACGCAGGGTAAACGTGCTGCCGTCCGGCGGCGTGGAAGCAAGATCGATGGTGGCGCCCATCGCGGTGGCGAATTGCCTGCAGATATACAGGCCCAGCCCGGCGCCGGAAACCGAGGGCGCCGCAGCATAACGCGCCTGGCCGAACAATCCGAAAATCCGGTCGATGTCCTCGGCGGCGATGCCGGGGCCGGTATCGCGCACCGCCAATGCGATCTCCGCATAATCGCCGGCGCCGGCGGGTTCCGCGACCAGCTCCCCAATCAGCGTCACGCTGCCCTGGGCGGTAAATTTCACGGCGTTATTCAACAGATTATTCAGGATCTGCATCAGCTTGACGGAATCGCCCCACCACAATCCCGCCAGCGCGGGATCGAGCCGGCAATGCAATTGCAATCCTTTCAATGCAGCCTGCGCATCAAAGGCCTGCACCGTGGCTTCCAGCGCGCGGCGCAGATCGAATTCCTGACGCGCCACCCGGATCGACTCGCTCTCGCTGCGCGTGAAATCGAGCGTATTGTTCAGGACGTCCTTCAAGGTGCGCGCCGAACACGCCATCGCCGCCGACAATTGCGCCTGCGCTTCGTCCAGCCGCGTCTTGCCGATCAATTCGATCGACGCCAGCATGCCGTAGAGCAGCGTCCTTATTTCATGGCTGACAACAGCCAGAAACAGGCTTTTGGCGATACTCGCCTTTTCGGTGCGCAAACGTGCGCGCCTCAGCTCTCGCCACTTCAAAACAGTATCCCGTGTTCGATAATGGGCCGCACAATAGCATCGTCGCCATCGCCTGAGACATCCGAATTTAGGAATACTCTTATTTGATTTTTTCCACAATCATTCGCATATAGACGATTCAGAATTTTCTCTCGAAATATCGGGCCATATCCGATTTTCCATACGCGCTCGAAACGGCACAATGCGCGACATGAATCGAATTCACCGCACTTCCGCCGCCCTGGCCATCGGCCTCCTTTGCAATCCTTTTCCCGTAGTTGCATTGGCTGCGGGGCAGACCGCAATCCAAGCTGTCGCCGCGCCCGCCGAACAGAAAGCGCCGCTGCCGCAGGTCGTCGTGACCGCGCCGCAGATGTCCTCGCCGCTGAATGTGGTCACCGATCCCAGTGCGCCGCGCCAGCCGGTGCCGGCGCAGGACGGCGCCGACTACCTGAAGACCGTTCCCGGTTTTGCCGTCATCCGCAAGGGCGGTGCGGACGGCGATCCGGTGCTGCGCGGCATGGCGGGCTCCCGGCTGAATATCACCGCCGACGGCCAGACTCTGCTGGGCGGCTGCGGCAATCGCATGGACCCGCCGACGGCCTATATCTTCCCTGCCGAATACGACCGCATCACCGTCATCAAGGGCCCGCAAACCGTTCTGCACGGCCCGGTCGGTTCGGCCGGCACCGTGCTGTTCGAACGCACCGACCTGCGCGGCAAGCCCGGCATGCACGGCAGCGCCAGCCAGATGTTCGGCAGTTTCGGACGCAACGACTCGGCCGCGGATGCGCGTTACGGCGGCGGTCATTTTTATGTGGAGGCCGGGGTCACGCGATCGTTTTCCGGCGACTATCGCGACGGCAGCGGCGCGGCGGTGCATTCCGCCTATCGCCGCTGGAGCAGCCGCGCCGCGATCGGGCTGACGCCGGATGACGATACCCTGCTGGAATTGTCGGTGGCCAAAAGCGACGGCCATGCCGCTTATGCCGATCGCGGCGTGGACGGCGCCCGCTTCGCGCGCCGCAACATCGGCCTGAAGTTCGTCAAGCGCAATATCTCGCCGATACTGGAAAAACTCGAGGCGCAGTTGTATCGCAACGATATCGATCATGTCATGGACAATTACACCCTGCGCACCCCGCCCGCCGGCAAGTATGCCGCCATGAATCCAGACCGCAGCACTGAAGGCGGACGGGCCGCGGTCAGGCTGCGCCTATCCGACACGACGCAACTGGCGACCGGCTTCGACGTGCAACGCAACCGGCATGCCTCGCGCATGGGGATGGGCATGAGCGCGCAGGCGGCTTCGGCCTATCCGGATTTGCCGCGCAAACCGGATGCGAACTTTCGGAACATCGGCCTGTTCGGCGAACTCACCCGGCAAATCGGCCCGCAGCCGGGCCGGCGCCTGGTCGGCGGCCTGCGCAGCGATTTCTGGCATGCCGAAGACACACGCGCTGCGTCGGCAAATGCGTCTGGCGTAGCGAATAACGCACCACTCACGCGCAATGAAACCCTGACCAGCGGCTTCCTCCGCATCGAAAACGATCTGCGCGACCTGCCGATGACCGTCTACGCAGGCGCCGGCCGCGCACAACGCTTTCCGGACTACTGGGAGCTGATTTCAAAGGAAGGCGCAAATACCGCCAGCGCGTTCGGCGTCAGGCCCGAAACCACCCGGCAAGTCGATATCGGCGCACTGTACCGGACCGATGCGCTGACCCTGTCCGCATCGGCCTTCTATAACGATATCGGCGATTACATCCTGATCCAGTCGCAGGTCAGCAAAGGCGCGCGCTCTGGAGTGACTGTCGCACGCAATGTCGATGCGTCAAGCTGGGGCGGAGAATTGGGAGCGACTTACGCGCTGGCCGCGCATTGGAAGCTGGACGGCGCGCTGAATTATGTGCGCGGCAACAACCGCACCGACGGCACGCCATTGACGCAGATGCCGCCGCTGGAAACCCGCATCGGGCTGACTTACGACGATCGCACCTGGTCGCTCGGAACCATGATGCGCTCGGTCGCGGCGCAAAACCGTTTCGACCTGAACAAAGGCAATATCGCCGGACAAGACCTCGGCCCCAGCACCGGCTTCACCGTATTCTCCGTCAATGCCGGGTGGCGCATGCACAGGGCGCGCAACGATATCCTGATCAGCGCCGGCATCGACAACATTGCCAACAAGCTCTATGCCGAACACCTGAGCCGCGGCGGCGCTGCCCTGTCCGGCTACGACCAGACCATGCGCATCAATGAACCCGGGCGCATGTTCTGGCTGAAGGCGCAGATGGAATTGTAGTTCTAGGCGACCAGCTTCTTGAAAGTGGCCAGGACGGCATCGCCCTTGAACGGCTTCACGATCCACCCCTTGATGCCGGCCGCCTTGCCGCGCTCTTTCATGATCGGCGAATTTTCGGTCGTCAGCATGATGATGTTCACACTGTTGTTGCCCAATTCGCTGCGAATTTTTTCCGCCATGGTCAGGCCGTCCATATTCGGCATGTTCACGTCCGAGACCACCAGCTTGATGCCGGCGTCGCTCTTGAGTTTCGCCAGGCCGTCGCGGCCATCCACGGCCAGCAGGACTTCCAGTCCATTCTTCTTCAGGAAATCGCCCACTTCGTTGCGGACGGTGCTGGAGTCGTCAACCACCAAAATTTGTGCCATGATCGTCCCTGTCAATAGTTTAAAAATTCAAAATAATTCGCTCTCGCCGAATCGCATCCATTCCGCTTGCCCATTTACGCGCAATCGACGTTAAAACAGTTCCAGTTCGCCGGTCTCGGCACCGGCATCGTCGACGTCGATGACAAAATCGAGGTCCGCATAATCGCAGACGCAGAGGCTGACGCGGAACATCGGCGCCTGTTCGATATTGACTTCAAAGTGCTGGATATGGCCGCCGTCGAGCATGTCCAGATAGGCGGCGCAGCGGGTATCGATCATGTTCGGCGTGGACATGCCGATATGCGGGAAGATCGGGCCGAGGTCGCGGTTCAGGATGCCGCAGCAGATATTGCCGCACTCGGCGATCGCATCGTGGAAAGACTGCTCGCTCATCTCCTCCGGCGCGATTTTGTTGACGCCTGCCACATGATCCCGCGTGCCCTGGTCCGACGAAAAATGCAGCATGACGATCAGGCGAAACAGATAGGAAGACACCGTCAGGACCACCATGGTCGACGACTCGGCCAGGTCCAGGCCGGGAATCACATTGATGTCGCAGGCCTGCTCTTCCGAAACGGTCAGGCTGGCTCGCAGGGCCCGCGTAAGCAGATGGTCGAAACCTTCGCGTGCTGATTGGCTGATCATGATTGTTCCAGGCTGTTCTGAATCATGCGGCCAGCGCTTCCCTGGTCTTCTGATTGGTCAGGCCCAGGCCGGTGACGGCGCCGATGATCATTTTTCCGCCTGCCTGCAGGTCCTGGAAGGTGGCGGTGGTGATCAGGTCGTTTTCATACAAGTTGCTGCGATAGGCTTTCGACAGCGTTTCGGCGCGCTGCGCCAGCCCGCGTACTTCCATGGCGACCACCGCGAAACCGCGTCCATGCTCGCCGGCGCGCGCCGCTTCGATGGAGGCGTTCAGCGCCACGATGATGACCTGCTTGACGATCAGCGCGAACTCGTCGTTCTTGCGATGCATTTCGCGATTGTGCCGGATCAGCACATTCATATCGTCATGCCAGCGTTCGAAGGTCTTCACCAGGCCCATCAACATCTCGATGGTCTGCGCCGAACCGTCGCAGCTGGCCATCGCCCGCTCGATGTTTTCCGTATTGCTCCTGGTCAGCTGCTCGACCATTTTTTCATGTTCGCGCTGCATCTGCGCCAGGCGATCGCTGCTCTGATTGCGTTCCAGCGCCAACGAAGCTTGATGCTCCTCGATGCTTTGCTGTAGTTGGGCGATGGCTTGCTGCGTATTCTGCTCCAGCGTCGTCATCCGCTCGACATGCACCATGGCGGCCAGGCTTTTCTTGTCGCGCAGAATGCGCCAACACAACGGCGCTCCCGCGCACAGCAAACCCAGCACAAAAAAACCGACTGAAATCATCATCATCATGTTCAAGCGACCTGCTCGCCTTCCGATCCGTTCAGATTGTCGACCGTGGCGCCGCTCGCTGCAGCCAAGGCGTCCAACGGCGCGTAATCGTCGCCGTCGATTTCCACCGCGAAGTTCTCCGGCAGCGACACGATGATGGTGAACGGGCGGAAATCCGCGCCGGCCGCGTCGTCCTCGAATTTGATATCGATGGTGCCGTTCTCGCGGGTGACGAAGTCGAGCACCGCATCCATGCCGACGCCGCGCCCCGAGACTTCGGTCACTGTTTCGGTGGTCGAAAAGCCCGGACGCATGATCAGGCGCGCCGTTTCTTCGTCGCTGAGTGCCGCCGGCGACTCGACCAGGCCCATTTCGACGCCGGTCTTGCGGATGCGCGCCAGCGCCAGTCCGCGGCCGTCGTCACGCAAGGCGATGCGCAGCATGCCGTCGAACACCGCCATATCCAGGTTGATCGCGCCGGCTGCCGGCTTGCCCTGCGCCACGCGCACTTCCGGCGTTTCCAGGCCATGATCCATGGCGTTGCGGATCAGATGCATGAAGACATTCTTGAGCATGCCGCTGCTGTGGCTGTGCACCACATAGCCGCCGTCGTCGATGGCGACCGTCGGCGCCGGCTTGCCCAGGTCTTCAGCGAGTTCCGGCAAGGATGCCAGCACGTCGGACAATGTTTCGGCAATGGTTTCCGTGCCCAGCATGCGCAGCATCTTGCGCACCGAATTGCGCACCGCGACCAGCTCGTGCAGGTTGGCGGTATTCACCGTTTCCAGGCGATGCAGGCTTTCCTGGATATGCAGCTTGTCGATGGTCAGATAGCGTTCCGAACTGGCGCTGCGCTGATTGCTGGCGGCGCGGCCCAGGGTGATGTCGTTGATGCGGGCATAGCGTTGCAATGCAGTCTTGACGCCGGCCAGTTCCTCCAGCAGTTCGCTGCGATTCCATTCGACATCGGCGGTATTGCTGGCATGGCGCAGCTCGTCGTAGCGCTGTTCGGCTTCGTGCACGATGTTGGCCAGGTGCAGCAGGCCATAGGTGCGGCCGTTGCCCTTGACGGTATGCATATTGCGGAACAGCTTGGCGATGGCGAAGCCGTTGGCGACCGGATTCTGATGGATGATGGCTTCGTTCTCGTCGATGAACTTGAGCGAACCGGTGATGAACTGGTTGAACTTGTCCGGCGAGACGGCCAGGATTTCGCCGATCATTTCCAGTTCCCGCTTCTGTTCGCCGGCTTCGGCGGCCAGGTGGCGCAGCTCGGTCACGTCGCGGATGCACAGCATCAGGCGAATGATCATGTCGGCATCGTCGGTGATCGGCGACCAGCTCAGGTCGAGGATCTTGATGCGGCCGTCCGGCATGGTCTTCTGGATTTCGCCGACCATCAAATGTTCGTTGAATTCGAAGTTCATCACGTCTTCGCCGATGCAGGCGCCGCCGATCGCTTCCATTTGCGACAGCAGGTCCGCGCCCAGGTTGGTATTGGCAAACACCAGGTCCATCAGGTCGCGGCCGACGATATCGCCGGTTTCGAACACGGTTTCCAGATAGGCCGAATATTCGGGATGAATCTTGTTTCCGTCGACCACCGTCAGGATGCCCTGCGGAATGTTCTGCAGCATGGTCTGGATGTCGGCGGTCTTCTGCTTGAGCTGCGACGAAGCCTGCTGGATCTTCTCGATCATGCCGTTGAAGGCGACGGTCGAATGGCCGACCTCATCCATGCGGGTAACCGGCACGCGGCGGGTAAAGTCCTGGTTGGCGGCGATCTCGCTCATTGCCTGCTGCATGCGGCCGATCGGACCGGCGATCTGGCGGTACAGCAGATACCCCAGTGCGGCCAGGATCACGGCGGCGGCGAAAGTCACGATCGAAATGGCCGTGGTCGTGGTCGACAGATTGGTGTTCAGTGCGTCGATGGCGGCATCCTTGCTGCGGTTTTTCTCGACGCGCAAGGTTTCGACGATGCCTTCCAGTTCGGCTTCATATTGCACCACGTTGCCGAAGAAGGTTGCCTGCGCGATTTCGTCCTTGCCGCCCAGCTTGAATTTCACCGTATTGTCGATCGCGCCGAAATAGTTGCCCAGGCTTTCCTTGGCCTGCTCGACCAGGCCGCGCTGCGCGACGCCATCGGCCTGCTTCAATTGCAGGTCCAGCGCCTTTTCCAGCGCGGTGCGCTTGACCGACAGCTTTTGGTTATCCTGCACCGCCAATTGCGCGTCCGGCTCGATGACCATCGCCATCGCCAGCAGTTGGACGGTCTTCAGTTGCGCCACCAGGTCGGCCGATGCGAGCACGCTCGGCACTACGCCTTCAGTCACGGATTTGACCTGGATCGCACTGGCGCGCGACTGGAAGACAGCGTAGCCGCCGATGATCGAGGTGGCGACCAGCGCCAATATGACGAGCAGCGTAATGCGTAGACGAATAGTCATGCGATTCCCTTTGTTTGTGGACTGGACCGGTGTGGGCAATGCCCTTGTGATGGCGCTGCCGGCGACAGGCGGCCCGGACTTTTATGAACGCGCAGATTGTTGCATCCAACCGTGACCGGTTTATGACAAGAAGGAAAATCGAAGCGAATTCAAGCTTGCCGCCGGCGCGGCTTTACGACAATTTACCCGACGCGCTTCGCGGAATTTGCTGGCGTCTACAAAACCTGCGTGCGCAGATCGGCGGCAGTCTCGCGGATGATATTGATCAGCATCTGAGTCGCCGGCGCCGGCACGCTGTTGGCGCGCATCATGAT
Organism: Herbaspirillum sp.; assembly: GCA_036499085.1. Taxonomy (GTDB): domain Bacteria; phylum Pseudomonadota; class Gammaproteobacteria; order Burkholderiales; family Burkholderiaceae_D; genus Herbaspirillum. The sequence continues at coordinate 69,943 of DASYEK010000090.1, forward strand.
GCCGATCGCGCGCCCCATCATGCCGGCGCTCTGCTCCGTCACCTTGACCGGCAGCGGCAGCGCCACCAGGAAACCGTCGTCCAGGTCGTGCTTGACCGCGCTCCACGGCACAAACCAGATCGCGTCGCTGCGGATCGTGTAGTTGCGGCCGAACGAAATCGAAATGTTTTCCAGGAAATCGGTCGGCACGCCCAGGCCCTGCCGGATTGCGAACATATCGGCGGCGTGGCGGTTGATCGAGCCCTTGATCGGCAACAGCGCGGGATAGCGCCGGGTATCGGCGAAATCGACGGTCGGCGTGCTCAGCAGCGGATGCCCTGGCCGCACCACGATCGCCAGCGGATCGACATACAGATATTCGAACGACAGCCCGCTCATTTCTTCCGGGTCGGTATGGCGGCACAGGACGAAATCGAATTTCCGGTCCAGCAACTGCTCCATCAGATGCGCGGTGGTGCCGGTGCGCAGGCTGACCTGCACATTGGCCGAACGGCGGCGGAATTCGACCAGCGCCTCGGGCAGGAAATAGGCGGTCAGCGACGGCACCGCGCCGATGCGGATCATGCTCGCCGAAAACACGCTGGCTTGCGCCATGGAACTGGTGGCGTGCTGCACCGCATTGACGATGGTTTCAGCGTGTTCGTGGAATATCTCGCCCTGGCGCGTGAGCACCGTGCCCTTGCGGTCGCGGTCGAACAGTTGCACCTGCAGGATTTCCTCCAGCTCCTTGATGGTCTTGGAGACCGCGGGCTGGGTCAACGACATGGCTTCCGAGGCTTTTTGCAGGCTGCGGTGATGCGCCACCGTCAAGAAACAGTGCAAATGGCGGAATTTGATGCGGCTGTCGTTCATGGGCGCCTTCCAGGGTCTATTTTTAGTTATGTTGATCAGCAAAAAATATCAATATACATAACTTTTTATACGTTTTATCGTTCTATCGTCATTTATATTCCGCTGCCCCCAGCCACATCCAAGGAGACTTTCCAATGAACGAGCTCTATCACAGCAAAAAAGACCGCGTCTTCGTGCGCGGCATTACCGGCGCCTACAACCTCGGCGACGAAATGAAACGCCTGCGCGGCATGCCGCGCGTACGCCGCGCCAAGGACATCAAATTCGTCGACGGCCCGCAAGCCTACAGCCGCCATTATGTCGAGCCGAAAGACGGCATTTCCCAGTTGTTCCACATCCATCTGGAAGAATACGCGCCGGGCGGCCGTTCGCAGAAACACGGCCACGTCAATGAAGCCGCGTTCTATATCCTCGACGGCGACGGCTATGAAATCCATGACGGCATCCGCTACGACTGGACCGCGGGCGACGTCGCGATCGTTCACAACAACTGCGTGCACCAGCATTTCAACGCCAGCAATACCAAGCCGGCGCGCGCATTGGTCCTGAAAACCAAGCCGATGTACCTGTTCATGAACCTGCTGTTCCAGAAAGAAGTTGAACCGCGTTCGCGCGCGGCGGCGGTGCCGGCCGGCGAAGGATTTGCCGGCCGCGAAGAGGAAGTCGATTACAACCACGGCGATTACAAGTAAGGATGCCGTCACGGCATTGAGCAACACAGGAAGCAGGCGCCGAATATCCTTCGATACGGCTGCGCCTGCTCGGGACGAACGGTCTTTTGCAGCGCTAAAAATTCTCCGTTCATCCTGAGCAAGGGCAACGCCCTGTATCGAAGGAGCATCGCCGGCTTCACAATTTTTTAGACGAACATCAAAGGAGGCCATCATGGCATGGAGCGAATCGAAAGCCTGGTTGACAGGCACCGAGAACAAAGAGCTGTACCAGGACCTGCT
>DASYEK010000091.1:0-22685 GCA_036499085.1 Herbaspirillum sp.
TACGGTGTTGCGGGCCGATGTGACGGAGCGGGTGCAGCCTGGGGTGGTGTACACCACCTTCCACTTCCCGGAATCGGGGGCCAATGTGATCACGACCAACAATTCGGACTGGGCGACCAACTGTCCGGAATACAAGGTGACGGCGGTGCAGGTGCTGCCGGTGGCGCAGCCGTCGCAGTGGCAGAGGGAGTATCAGCAGTTCAATGCGACGCAGGAATCGTTGCTTAAAGGCGTGCCGGTGCCGGCACAGGCGGAAGCGGCGGTGACCAAGTGACGGCACATTCGAACAGCGGCAAACCGGACAACCTGATCAAGATGGCCAACCAGATCGGCTCGTTTTTCGAGACCATGTCGAACCGGCAGCAGGCGCGGATCGACATCGCCAAGCATATCCGCAGTTTCTGGGCGCCGCGCATGCGGCACGCATTGATGTGGTATTTCGATGAACATGGCGGCGCCGAACTCATGGCGATCGTCTCGGAAACGCTGCACTCGCATCGCGCGACGATTACCGAGACGAACGCGTAGAAATGAGCAAGAAATGAGTACGAAATGGTAGAGCGCTGGCTACGTTTCAATTATCGCGACGGAGTCGGTTTCGGCACGCTCGAAGGCGAAAAAATCCGTGTCTACGAAGGCGATATGTTCGACCGGCCCGAACCCACCAACATCACCATGATGCTGGCCGAGGTCAAGTTGCTGATGCCGGCGGTGCCGGGGCAGGTGCTGGCCTTGTGGAACAATTTCCGTTCGCTCGGGCAAGCGCTGGGATTGACGGCGCCGGCCACGCCGAAATACCTGCTCAAGAAGCCGGCTGCCCATCCGAATCCGAACGAAACCATGCGCAAGCCGGATTGCGGCAGCCCGGTGGTGTTCGACGGCGAATTGGGCATCGTCATCGGACGCGCCTGCAAGAACGTCGCCGAAGCGGATGCGCACGATTACATCTTCGGCTACACCTGCGTCAACGACGCCGCACTGCAGGGCGGGCTGGAGCGGCACCAGAGCTATGCGGAATGGACGCAGATCAAGCAGGACAATGCGTTCTGCCCGATCGGCCCGGTCATCGCCACCGGCCTCGATCCGGCCATGCTGGTGGTGCGCAGCATGCTCAATGGCCAGGCGCGCCAGGATTACCCGGTCAACGACATGATTTTTTCCGTGGAGCAATTGGTCAGCATGATTTCACGCGATGTCGCGCTCAATCCCGGCGATATCATCCTGTGCGGCACGTCGGCCGGGGCGGCGCCGATGCCGCCGGGGAGCCTGATTGAAATCGAGATAGACGGGATTGGGAAGCTGAGCAATCGCTTTGCTTGATGTGCATCATCCAGCGCTGTCCGCGGCGGTGACCCTTCGATACGGCCTTTGGCCTACTCAGGGCGAACGGATTTCTTGAAATTTACCAAACGACTTGCGGTTTGCCAGGAATAAAACGGATTTTTTGAAATTTCACCAAACGGCCTGCGGTCCACTTTGAATAAAGAATTTTTTTAAATTTTAGCTGAAGCCCGTTCGTCCTGAGTAGGCCGAAGGCCGTATCGAAGGGCCGCCCCGGACCTCAAATCAACAACCCTTAAATCTTGCCTTGATTCTTGAGACGGCTGAGCGTTTCCGGCGACAAATTCAGGTACGACGCCAATTCCTTCTTTGGAATCCGATCAAACAATTCCTCATGCTTGCGCAGGAAGCGATGCACGCGGCCCGGCGCGTCCAGCAGGTGCAGGGTGATGGTGTGCGCCATGATTTCGCTCATCAGGTGCATGACTTCGTATTCAAAGGCCGCCTTCACCTGCGAATGGCTCTCCATGAACGCGACCCATTGCAGCAGAGGCATCTTGGCCACGCGCGCTTTTGTTACACAGACAATACTGTACGGCGTCGGCGTCTTCAGGCGCCATGCGGCATAACTGGTTTCGATGTCGCCTTCGTTGCCGAAACGCAAAATCATTTCCTTGGCCTGCTGGTTGGTCACCACCCGCTTCAGAATGCCGTCCAGGATGAAATATTGCTCCATTTCATGCACGCCCTGGTGTAGCAGGATGTCGCCCTTTTGATAATTGACGACCGTCAGGTATGGCTCCAGCGCCGCCATTTCGCTCTCGCGCATGTCCTTGAGCACCAGATTGTGCTTGAGCTGGACGCGGATGATATTTTTTTCGGGATGGTTTGCAACAAGCGACATAACGATTTAACAAGTAGCGGAAGAATAAAACATGATGCGGGGAAAATTGACCACGGTCAATGAGAGAAACGAGGCCGGCTGGCTATCATGGCTTCACCTTAGGACGCGTATGACGATTTGCGTTCCAGAGCAGGTGCGCCGGGCCGGCGGCAGCAAAAACGGCCCTTGCGCACCATGACGTGGCGCACGGAGACCACTTCGTCAAATAATTTTTCAGAGACATCCAAGCAAGATAATAATTGAAAAAAGGAACGAGCATCATGAGCAAGCCATTGTCAGGTATCAAGATCATCGATTTCACCCACGTCCAGGCCGGTCCTGCATGTACCCAGCTGCTGGCATGGTACGGCGCCGACGTGATCAAGGTGGAGCGTCCGGGTTCGGGCGACGTGACCCGTTCGCAATTGCGCGACATCCCCGGCGTCGACGCCCTGTATTTCACAATGCTCAACAGCAACAAGCGTTCGCTGACGCTGGACACCAAAAAGCCGGAAGGCAAGGAAGTCCTGACCAAGCTGATCAAGGAATGCGATGTGCTGGTTGAAAACTTCGGTCCGGGCGCGCTGGATCGCATGGGCTTCACCTGGGAACACATCCGTGAACTGAATCCGGGCATGATCGTGGCATCGGTCAAGGGCTTCAGCGACGGCCATCATTACGAAGACCTGAAAGTCTACGAAAACGTCGCGCAATGCGCCGGCGGCGCCGCTTCCACCACCGGTTTCGACGACGGCCCTCCAACTGTCAGCGCTGCCGCCCTGGGCGACAGCAACACCGGCATGCACCTGGCGATCGGCATCCTGACCGCGCTGCATGCCCGCAACAAGACCGGCAAGGGCCAGAAGGTCGCCGTCTCGATGCAGGACAGCGTGTTGAACCTGTGCCGCGTCAAGCTGCGCGACCAGCAGCGCCTGGACCGCGTCGGCTATCTGGAAGAATATCCGCAATATCCGCACGGCAAGTTCAGCGATGTGGTGCCGCGCGGCGGCAATGCCGGCGGCGGCGGCCAGCCTGGCTGGGTGCTGAAGTGCAAGGGCTGGGAAACCGATCCTAACGCGTATATCTATTTCACCATCCAGGGCCATGCATGGGCGCCGATCTGCAAGGCGATCGGCAAGGAAGAGTGGACCACCGATCCGGCCTACATGACAGCGCAAGCGCGCCAGGACAAGATTTTCGATATCTTCGCGACCATCGAGACATGGCTGGCCGACAAGACCAAGTTCGAAGCGGTCGACATCCTGCGCAAGTTCGACATTCCATGCTCGCCGGTCCTGACGATGAAGGAAATCGCCAACGATCCGTCGCTGCGCGCCAGCGGCACGATCACCGAAGTCGATCACAAGGAACGCGGCAAGTACCTGACCGTGGGCAGCCCGATCAAGTTCTCGGACATGACTGTCGAGATCACCGGTTCGCCGCTGCTGGGCGAGCATACCGACGAAGTGCTGAACGACCTGGGATACACCAAGGAACAGATCGCCAGCCTGCACGCCTCGCAAGCGGTCTGATCGAAGACATCGCCAAATGCGTCGAGGCCGCGGCCTTGACAGAAACGGCGTTCATGGGGCTTGATGCTCTTTGAACGCCGTTTTTTTGCCCAGGAATAATTCTTATCGGGAGACATGCAATGGAAGCATCAGTGGATTTCAAGCAAATGGTGGAGGCGCTCGGCGACGGCGTGGTGGTATGCGATGCGTCCGGCGCGATCATCGCATGGAACCCGGCGGCGCAGCGCATTTTCGGCTTCAGCGAAAGCGAGGCGCTGGGAAAATCGCTGGACCTGATCATCCCGGAACGCCAGCGGCAGCGTCATTGGGACGGCTATCACCAGACCATGAAGAGCGGCGAAACGCGTTACGGCAACGATGTGCTGCGCGTGCCTGCGCTGCACAAGGAAGGCAAGCCGTTATCGATCGCCTTCACGGTGGCGATGCTGCATGCGCCGGACGGCAAGGTCAGCGCCATCGTCGCCATCGTGCGCGACGAAACCGTGCGCTGGACCGAGGAACGCGGGCTGCGTACGCGGCTGGCGCAACTGGAAGAGGCGCTCAAAAAACAGACGCCCGCATAATTTCCAGATTTTCCGCACCTATCGGGCCGCTTCCGCGGCCTATTTTTTTTCCCTCTCCAAGTCTTACAACGGAACAAGATTTCATCTTATCCCGACTTCATCGTTTCTCTTTTAGCCTGTCGTCAAGATTCATCCAGGGCCAAGAGACGTATGAAAACGGCAAAATTCAGCGAACGGCTTTTCACCCAATCCACTGCGGGGCAAGCGATTGCCGCCGCGGCAGCCGGCATCGATCCGGCGCCAACGGGAATTCAAATCGCCACGCCCGGCCTGCTGTTGCGATCGATGATCGCCGCCGGACACGATCGCCTGAGCCTGCCGGGCCATGGCGCCACGCTGGAGCGCTGGCGCGCGCTGGCGGCAGTCGCAGGGCGCGACCTGAGCCTGCTCAAACTCTATGAAGGCCATACCGACGCCCTGGCGATCCTGGCCGAAGCCGGCGCGCTTGCCCTGGATGCGCCAGGGTCGGCCGCATGGGGTGTCTGGTGCGCGGAACCGCCCGATGCCCGCCTGTCGATTTCGGCCGATCCGGCCGGCGGGGAAGGGGCGGTGCGCATCAGTGGCGTCAAGGCCTGGTGTTCCGGCGCGGCCGAACTGAGCCACGCCCTCGTCAGCGGCTGGGATGCCTGCGGCCGGCAGTGCCTGGCGGCGGTGCAATTGCATCAGGCCGGCGTCGTCGTGACCGGCGAGGGCTGGAACGCCATCGGCATGGCGGCGACCGCCAGCGTCAATGTGCGGTTCGAAGCGGCGCGCGGCCAAATGATCGGCGGCCCCGGCTTTTATACCGGCCGGCCGGGCTTCTGGCATGGCGGCGCCGGGATTGCCGCATGCTGGTACGGCGCGGCGGCGGCGCTGGCCGATATGCTACACGGCAAGCTGCGGCAAAAGGCGCCGGGCAGTCGCGATCCGCACGCGTTGGCGCATCTCGGCGCGGCCGACGTTGCCTTGTCGGCCGCCGCCGGTTGCCTGCGCGAGACCGCGCAATGGATCGACGCTTTTCCCGCGAAGGATGCGCGGCTGCCGGCCTTGCGCGCGCGCCTGGCGGTGGAAAAGGCCGCCGGCGAAGTCATCGGCGCGGCGGGACGCGCCATGGGCGCCGCCGCGTTTTGCCGCGATTCGGACAGTGCCCGCATGCTGGCCGATCTGCCGGTCTTCCTGCGCCAAAGCCATGCCGAAAACGACTTGGCGGCGGTGGGCGGCATAACGCTGGAAAGCAATGCATCGCCATGGATTTTATGAAGCCGCATATCCAGGCTCGACAGGCTCGGCAAGGTCCGCACGAGCGGCAAGATTCGCCGTATCCGCTTGGGCGCGATTCGGCCGCGCGCGAGATCGTGGCGGGCCATGGCACCCCCGAACGCAGTTGGCGCCGTCATCCGACGCTCAACGCATTGCCGTTGATCGATGCAGCCGAACTGGTGCCGCCGCATGCGCGCGCCGTGGTCGTGGCGCCGCATCCGGACGACGAGGCGCTCGGCTGCGGCGGCTTGCTGGCGCAACTGTCGCAGCTCAAGCGCGACATTCTGTTGATCGCGGTATCGGATGGCGAAAAGAGCCATGGCCCAGGTTCGGCATGGAGCGCGGGCTTGCTGGCGCAGACCCGGCCCGGCGAAACCTCGGCAGCCCTGGCGCGTCTGGGCGTGCGACGCATTTCGATTGTGCGCGCGCGGCTGCCCGATGGCGCCCTCGGCCAACCAGTTCCGCGGCGCCGGCTGGAAGCGCTGTTGAGAATGCATCTGCGACCGGCCGACGTCCTGTTCGCCAGCTGGCGCATGGATGGCCATCCGGATCATGAAGCAGTCGGCACGGCGGCCGCGGCGGTGGCGGCGGAAATCGAATGCACCTTGATCGAAATTCCCATCTGGGCCTGGCACTGGGCCAAGCCCGGCGACGCGCGCATGGCGTGGCAGAGCGCGCGCAAACTGCCGCTCGATCGCGCCACCATGCAAAAAAAGAAAGCCGCCCTGCAATGCTATCGCAGCCAGATCGAGGCCGATCTGTCGACCGGCAAGCCCGCCATACTGCCGGATGAAGATCTGGCCCATTTTTATCGTCCCTATGAGGTATTTTTCCTATGAACGGTCAATCCGCATCGGCATTCGCCGCATCGCCGGCTTCGTCGCCGGCTTCGGCTGCGTCATCGGCTTTCCCGTGCGCTTCTTCATCCATTTTTCGTCCGCCGCCGCCAGCCGCATTGCAGCCGCATTTCGATACGCTCTATGCGCGCCATCCCGATCCATGGCGGGTCGGCGATCGCTGGTATGAAATCCGCAAGCGCAATCTGCTGTTGGCGGCGCTTCCGCGCGCCCGTTTTGCGTATGCCTACGAGCCGGGATGCGGCAACGGCGAATTGACGGCCGCGCTGGCGACGCGTTGCGACCGGGTGCTGGCGGCCGATTTCTCGGAAAGCGCGATCGCGGCCGCGCGCCGAAGGGTGGGGGAGGCAGCCAACATCGAACTTTGCCGCCATGCCGTTCCCGAGGATTGGCCGTGGCCCGCCAATGCCCTGCGGGCCGCCGACCCGGCCCGGATCGATGCCGCCGGCAATCGTTTCGACCTGATCGTGATCAGCGAGTTTGCCTACTATCTTTCGGATGATGCATTGCAGATGCTGGCGACACTGGCCGCGGCCACGCTCACCGATGACGGCTGCCTGGTGGCCTGTCACTGGCGGCACGATTTCGAGGAGCGGGTGAATACCACGGACGCCGTGCATGCGGTCTTCGATCACCAGTCCGGCCTGCATCGCGCCGGCGGTTATCGCGACGCCGATTTCCTGCTCGATATCTGGACCGCGCAGGGGAAATCCGTGGCGCAGCGGGAAGGCCTGCTGTGATCGGCGTCGCCATTCCTGTGCATAACGAGGAAAAATACCTGCGCGCCTGCCTCTGCGCGATACAGGCCGCGGCCGCGCATGCCGCACTGGGTGGCGAAGAAGTCCGCGTGGCAGTGGTGCTGGACGATTGCTCGGACGCGTCGCATGCGATCGCAGCCGCCTTCGCTGTCGACGTTATTGTGCAGAGCGCGCGCAATGTCGGCATGGCCAGGGCGGCGGGAGCCGAGCATCTCTTGAACGCCGGCGCGCGCTGGCTGGCCTTTACCGACGCCGACACCATCGTTTCCGACAATTGGCTGGCGACGCAGCTCGGCTTGGGCGCCGACGCGGTATGCGGCACCGTGGCCGTGCAGGACTGGAGCGCGCATGGCGAGCGGCATGCGCTGGTGCGGGCGCGACTGCGCGCCACCTATCGCGACGCCGACGGCCATGGGCATGTGCATGGCGCCAATCTCGGCGTCTCGGCGCAGGCCTATTTGCGCGTGGGCGGCTTCCGGCCCTTGCCGTGCAGCGAAGACGTGGCGCTGGTGCAGGCGCTGGTATCGAGCGGCGCGGCGATTGCCTGGAGCGCGGCCCCGCGCGTGACGACCAGCGCCAGAACGCAAAGCCGGGCGCGCGGCGGTTTCGGCGACCACCTGTCCATGCTCGCTGCTGCCTGAATTCCTACGCAACGATCAGTCCCAGGCTGACGGAGCGTCCCCGCGCTTTTGGTCATACTTTTGCATGCACCGCAATTCCGGGAGAACGTCATGCAACGGGCATTATGGAAGGGCGCGATCAGTTTCGGCCTGATCAATATTCCTGTCGAACTGTACGCCGCCGAAAAGCGCGACGAACTGGATTTCACCATGCTCGACAAGCGCGACCTGTCGCCGGTCGGCTACAAGCGCTACAACAAGAAGAACGGCAAGGAAGTGGTGTGGGACAACATCGTCAAGGGTTATGAATACGAAGACGGGCAGTATGTGCTGCTGTCCGATGAAGACCTGCGGCGCGCCAATGTCGAGGCCACGCAGAGCATCGACATCCAGGCCTTCGTCGATGCCGACCAGGTGCCGATCACCTATTACGAGCAGCCGTATTACCTGGCGCCGCTGAAAGCCGGCAACAAGGCCTATGCGCTGCTGCGCGAAACGCTGCGCAAGAGCGGCAAGATGGCGATCGCCAAGATCGTGATCCGTACCCGCCAGCATATCGCCGCGGTGATGCCGTTCGATAACATCCTGAACCTGATCACGCTGCGCTACCCGACCGAACTCAAGGCGCCGGACGACTTGCAGATTCCCGGCGCGGCCAAACAGGCCGGGGTGACCGCCAAGGAAGTTGAAATGGCGCAATCGCTGGTCGACAGCATGTCGACCGAATGGAATCCCGACGATTTCCACGACACCTATCGCGACGATGTGCTGGCGCTGGTGCAGAAGAAGATCAAGAGCAGGCAGACGCATGCGGTGGCGGAAGCCGATCATGCGCATGCCGAGGGCAGCCGCGGCGGCGCGCAGGTGATCGACTTGATGGCCTTGCTGAAAAAGAGCATCGCGGGCAAGGGCGGCAAAGGCGGCAAGGAGATAGCGGCGGACGAGGGCGAGGACGAAGAGAGCGTCAAGCCGGCATCCCGCGCCGCGCCGAAACGCAAAACCGCAGCCAAGCCGAAAGCCAAGGCCCGCGCGGCGCCGACGGGGAAGGCCGGCCGCACGGCAACACGTACCGCGGCACGCCCCGCGGCCCGAACGCAGCGCAGCGCGTGACGCCCGACCAGCCCGCCGGACCGGCCGGCGCCGACCAGCGCCATCGCCTCACTTTCCTCGACGGCTTGCGCGGCATCGCCATCCTGGTGGTGATGCTGTTTCATTCCTATGCCCGCTGGCCGGAACTGCTGCCGTTCGGCGCGCGTTTCGAGCGGGTCCCGCTGTTCTTTTACGGCTGGCTCGGCGTCGATCTTTTTTTCCTGATTTCCGGTTTCGTCATCTTCATGACGCTGGAAAAGTGCGACAACTTTCGCGATTTCATTTTGCGCCGCTGGCTGCGGCTTTTTCCGGCCATGCTGATCTGTTCGATCCTGGTGTTCGTTTCGGTCGGCCTGTTTCCCGAGCGGCCGGCCGGCGCGCCGCTGTGGCGCGACATGCTGCCGGGCTTGACCTTTATCGAGCCGACCTGGTGGGGCTTTGTGCTGGGGTCGCCGCAAGGCGTGCTGGAGGGGGCGTTCTGGTCCCTGTTCGTCGAAGTGAAATTCTATTTCATCGCCGGCCTGCTGTATTTCCTTGTCGGCGGGCGCAAGATGATCGTGGCGCTGGCGGCGTTGTTCGTGTGCGCGGCCGGCCTCGCCAAATTGCAGCATCTCTTTCCGGCGTCGCCATTGCGCGTGCCCGAGCTGATATTGCAGGCCGCCAGCGCCGGCCAGTTCGGCTGGTTCGCCGCCGGCGCGCTGTATTACCGGTATTTCCATGAACGCAAGCCGGTGCTGCTGGCGGCGGCGATCGGCGTGGCGACGGCGGCGGCGGTCGCCACCGGCGGTTTGCGCCTGCATCAGAGCGTCGCCGCCCTGATCGTGGCGCTGCTGTTCACGGCGGCCGTGTTGCAGCCATGGGTGCAGGCATTGTTGAGCCGGCGCGCGTTGCTGTTCCTCGGTTTCATCAGTTATCCGCTGTATCTCCTGCACGAAAACATGATGGTCGCGATGATCGTTAAAATAGGCCGCGCAACGCCGTGGCTGCCGGCGATCCTGATGCCGCTGCTGCCGATTCTGATCGTGATCGGCGCCGGCGGCCTGGTTGCGGTATATATTGAGCCCTGGCTGCGCAGGCGGCTGAAACCCGTGTATCTGAAAATGCGTGCCTGGATCGGCGTCGCCACGCCCGCCATGTGAGGCCGCGGCCGGCCGGCAAGGCTGCGCGGCTGTCATGGCGGTTGTTGCAGCGATTGCGGTTATTGCAGTCATTGCAGCTACGATCCGTTTTTCATTGATTTTATTTGAAGGAATTTGCGATGCGCTATCGTCGTTTGGGTAAAAGCAATCTGAAGGTGTCGGCCCTTTGCCTGGGCACCATGATGTTCGGCGACCAGACCACCGAAGCCGAGGCCGGGCGCATCGTCGCGTCGGCGCGCGAGCACGGCGTCAATTTCATCGATACCGCCGATGTGTACAGCAAGGGCGTTTCGGAACAGATCGTCGGCCGCCTGCTGCAGGGGCAGCGCCACGACTGGGTGCTGGCCAGCAAGCTCGGCAATGCCATGGGGGAAGGGCTGAATCAATCGCATTATTCGCGCACGTGGATCATGCGCGAAGCCGAGCAGAGCCTGCAACGGCTGCAGACAGATTATCTGGATATCCTGTACCTGCACCGCGATTTTCCGGAGGGCGACCTGGAAGAGCCGCTGCGCGCGCTGGGCGACCTGATGCGCGACGGCAAAATCCGCGGCTACGGCATTTCCAATTTCCGCGGCTGGCGTATCGCCGAACTGATGCGTCTGTGCGGGCTGCTGAACGTGCCGCAGCCGATCGTATGCCAGCCTTACTACAACCTGCTCAATCGCGGCCCCGAAGTCGAAATCCTGCCGGCCTGCGCCCACTACGGTATCGGCGTCGCGCCCTACAGCCCGATCGCGCGCGGCGTGCTGACCGGCAAATATGCGCCGGGCCAGCCGCCGGAAAAAGACTCGCGCGCCGGACGCGGCGAACGCCGCATCATGCAGACCGAGTTCCGCGAGGAATCGCTGGTGGTCGCCGCCAAATTGAAGAGTTATTGCGAGGCCAAGGGTTGGCGTCTGGGACAGATGGCGGCGGCCTGGGTGATGGCTAACCCGGTCGTCAGCTCGGTCATCGCCGGCCCGCGCACGCTTGAACAATGGGAGGATTATTATCCCGCCCTCGAGCTGGTCATCGGCCCCGAGGAAGAGAAACTGGTCGACAGCCTGGTCGCGAAAGGGCATGCGTCGACGCCGGGTTATAACGATCCGAGTTATCCGTTTTTCGGCCGGCCGGTGTAAACAAGCTTGTCGCATTAATCGATAAATCGTCAAAATCGTAAGCGTGCGGCGCCAAAATTCCTTCGCCCGGCGCGATTCGGCTAAAATTCGGGCTCTTGGCGGGAGTCGAATTGAATAACAAGGATAACGACAGCGATTGGTGGGGAGGCGGCTTGAAGCAGGCGCTGGCATTGCCGGCGTCGGTTCAGATCGTCGGCCGCGACGTGTCCGTCGGCGATTTCGATGACGACGAGCACCTTCTCCCGCCTGCATTGAGCCGCGCCAGCCCCAAGCGCAAGACCGAATACCTGGCCGGCCGGCGCTGCGCGGCCGAGGCGCTGGCGGCCGCCGGCTGCCACGCCGCCGCGCCGCCGGGAATGGATGGGGATCGCCTGCCGATCTGGCCGTCCGGCTGGCTGGGCTGCATCACGCACAGCAATGGGCGGGCCGTTGCGGCGGCCGGCAGCGCCAGTCAAAGCCGGCTGCTCGGCATCGACGTCGAAAAACTGATCGATCCGGCGCTGGTCGACGGCATCGGCGCGCTGGTGACGCTGGAGGGCGAACTGGCGCTGCTGACCGGACGCATCTTCGGCGATACTCCCGGCCATGACCTGTCGCAGGCCCTGACCATCCTGTTCTCGGCCAAGGAATCCCTCTATAAGGCGCTTTATCCCGAAGTGCGGCGCTTCATGGATTTCAGCGCGGCCAGGATCGGCGCGTGGACGCCCGGCGTGCTGGACCTGTGGCTGGTCGAGGACTGGCACCCGCAATGGTCGGCCGGCAGCCGGCTCCAGGTGCGCTATGCGCTGCGCGGCGATTGCGTCTATACGGCGCTGCACCTGGCGCATCCGGCGCCCTGAGGCCTTGGACGGCCTGAAATCTTCAATGCGTCCGGCGCCGGACTTCTCTCCATGGGCGCAAAGCAGTTTACAATGAGCGACTTGCAGCAATGCCTGCGCGCGTCTGGAAAATAGTGTCGCGCCGGCAACATTAGGATCGCGTCGTGACATATAGCATCAAGGAAATTTTCTACACACTGCAGGGCGAGGGCATGCATGCCGGACGCCCGGCGGTGTTTTGCCGTTTCAGCGGCTGCAACCTGTGGACCGGCCGGGAAGCCGATCGCGCCACGGCGGTCTGCCGGTTTTGCGATACCGACTTTGTCGGCGTCGACGGCGAGGGGGGCGGCAAATTCAAGGACGCCGGCGCGCTGGCCGCGACAATCGACGCCTTGTGGCCGGCCAGCCATGCCGCCAGCAAATATGTGGTGTTTACCGGCGGCGAACCGTTGCTGCAACTGGATGCCGCACTGATCGGCCAGGTGCATGCGGCCGGTTTCGAAATCGCGATCGAAACCAACGGCACCATCGACGTGCCGCCCGGCGTGGACTGGATCTGCGTCAGCCCGAAGATGGGCGCCGAACTGAAAGTCCGGCGCGGCAACGAATTGAAAGTGGTCATTCCGCAGGAAAACCAGGTGCTGGCCGATTACGAAGGCCTGGATTTCGCGCATTTCTTCGTGCAGCCGATGGACGGCCCGCTGGCAGCGATAAATACGCGCAAGGCGATCGAGATCTGCAAGAGCAATCCGAAATGGAAGCTGAGCATACAAACGCACAAACTGCTTCAAATACCTTAAGTCAAATAAATACACATGCTCACCATTACCCGCAAACTCGAATTCGACGCCGGCCATCGCATCCCCGACCATAAAAGCCAGTGCCGCAATCTGCACGGGCATCGCTATACGCTTGAAATCACGCTGGTCGGCAAGGTGATCGACGTCGAAGGCAGCTCCGACAACGGCATGATCATGGATTTTTCCGATATCAAGACCCTGGCCAAGGCGCACCTGGTCGATGTCTGGGACCATGCCTTCCTGGTCTATGAAAAAGATGCGCCCGTGCGGGCTTTCCTGGACAGCATTCCAGGCCACAAGACCGTCATCATCAAACGCATTCCAACCGTCGAGAACCTGGCGCAGACCGCGTTCGAGATCCTGGGCGCGGCATACAAGGATCATTACGGCACCGGCTTGCGGCTGCAAAAACTGGTGTTGCACGAAACGCCCAATTGCTGGGCCGAAATCAGCGCGGACTGACATGGCGGCGCATACCGCGGCGGATGCCGGCTTCATGCAACTGGCACTGGCGCAGGCCCAGGCCGCGCGCGAGCTGGGCGAGGTGCCGGTGGGCGCGGTGCTGGTCAAGGATGGGGTGGTGGTCGCCACGGGATACAACCGTCCGATCGGCAGCCACGACCCGACCGCGCATGCCGAAATCATGGCCTTGCGCGCCGCCGCGCAGGCGCTGGGCAATTACCGCTTGCCCGGCTGCGAACTTTATGTGACGCTCGAACCGTGCGCCATGTGCGCCGGCGCGATGATGCATGCCAGGCTGGCGCGCGTGATCTACGGCGCCGCCGATCCGAAAACAGGGGCCTGCGGCTCGGTCGTCAATTTGTTCGAACAAGAGAAATTGAATCATCATACGGAACTGTCGGGAGGGGTCATGGCAGAACAATGCGCGGCATTGCTGAAACTGTTTTTCGCGGAAAGGCGCGCGGCCGTTCGTGAACGCAACGGCAGCACCGGAACGGATGCCGGCGCCGGCCAGGACGGCCAATGAACCGCAGGGCCGAAGAGGAAGCGATCGCGCCGCTCGGCACCATGACGCAGAGCCTGACGGCGCCGGCGACGATCGCTGCCGGCGTCGGCGTGGCGATCGTGGCGCCGAGCGGCGCGGCGCTGGACCCCGAAGCGGTCGAGCGCGGGGTCGCGTTATTGCAGGCGCAAGGGTGCCGGGTGCACAACTATTACGACCATCACCAGCGTTACCAGCGCTTCGGCGCCGACGACCAAGCGCGCGCGGCCCATCTGCATGACGCCGCCGCCAACCCGGATGTGCGGATCGTGATGGCGGTGCGCGGCTCATACGGCATGTCGCGCCTCCTGGACGCGCTCGACTACGACGCGCTGGCCGCCAGCGGTAAATTATTCGTCGGTTTCAGCGACATCACGGCCCTGCATCTGGCGCTGCTGGCGCGCACCGGGGCGGTGAGTTTTGCCGGCCCCATGCTGTGCGGCGATTTCGGCGCCGAACAGCCCAGCGTGGCCACCATCGACAGCTTCTGGCAGTGCATCACGCATACGGAAACCGCCATCGATGTGCTCGCGGTGTGCAGTCCCGGCCTGGACCTGGAGGGCATCCTGTGGGGCGGCAACCTGGCGATGGTCGCGCATCTGGCGGGAACCCCCTATCTGCCGGCAGTCGACGGCGGCATCCTGTTCCTGGAAGACATCGGCGAACATCCCTATCGCATCGAACGCATGCTGCTGCAGCTGCATCACGCCGGCGTGCTGAAAAACCAGCAGGCGATCCTGCTCGGCGATTTTTCCGGCTACCGGCTGGCGCCGCACGACAACGGCTACGATTTCGACGCGATGCTGGCGTATCTGCGCGCCGAACTCAAGCTGCCGATACTGACCGGCCTGCCGTTCGGCCACATTCCCGATCGCGCCACGCTTGCCGTCGGCGCACCGGCCCGCCTGCGCACCGATGGCGAAATGTGGTCGCTTTCCTTCAACGCTTATCCCAATCTGTCAAAGTAGACCGCTCCATGGTAAAGAATGCATCGAATCCGACCGAAACCGAATACGAAGATCTGTTCGAACTGGCGCCGGTATCGCTCTGGCTGGAAGACTACAGCGGCCTGAAGCGCTTGTTCGATGAATGGCGTGCCGGCGGCGTGACCGATTTCGAGGCGCACGTGGGACAGCGGCGCGACCTGATCGAGGCCTGCACCGCGCAACTGCGCGTGTTGAAGGTCAACCGGCGCACGCTGACGCTGTTCGCCGCCAAGGATCAGCAGCAGCTGGTGGACAACCTGCACCTGGTGTTCCGCGACGAAATGATGGCGCACGTCACGCACGAACTGGCGCAATTGTGGAATGGCGAACTGCATATCAGCAACCAGACCATCAACTACGCGCTGGACGGCCGGCGCATGGACATCCAGCTCGGCATCCAGATCATGCCGGGTCATGAAGCGGACTGGAGCCGCGTGCTGGTGTCGCTGGAAGACATCACGGCGCGGGTGCAGGCCACGCGCCGCCTGGCGCTGAGCGAGCAATACGCGCGCGATCTGTTCGAGCATTCGCCGGTGTCGTTGTGGGTCGAGGATTTCAGCGTGGTCAAGAAGCTGATGGACGAGGTGCGCGAACGCGGCATCGTCGACTTTCGCACCTTCCTGAACGTACATCCCGAATTCATCACGCGCTGCATGCAGGAAATCCAGGTGTACGACGTCAACCAGCATACCCTGCGCATGTTCGCCTCGCCCGACAAGGTCACCTTGTTCAATCGTCTCGGCGACGTGTTCCGCGACGAGATGCAGGATTCTTTCGCCGAACAGCTGAGCGATCTCTGGAACGGCATGATCGCGCAGCAGCGCGAGGTGATCAATTATTCGCTGGACGGTTCGCTGATCAACATCCATATGCAGTTCTCCGTGCTGGCGGGCCATGAGCAGGCCTGGGACCTGGTGCTGGTGTCGCTGGTCGACATCACCGCGCGCAAGAAGGCCGAAGCCTATATGGAATACCTGGGCAAGCACGATACCCTGACCAAGCTGCGCAACCGCACCTTCTATGTCGAGGAATTGAATCGCCTGTCGCGCAAGGGGCCATGGCCGCTGGCGATCCTGGCGATCGATTTGAACGGGCTGAAAGTGGTCAACGACGAACAGGGCCACACCGCCGGCGACGAAATGCTGCGCCGCGCCGGCGAGGTGCTGGCCGAAAGCGCGGAAGGCACTTCCTGCGTGGCGCGCATCGGCGGCGACGAATTCATTATCCTGATGCCGGGCGCCGACGAACGCGCGGCGCAGGCCTTGAAGGAACGCATCCTGTCCGTGCTGGAACTGAACAACCAGTTCTATCCGGGTCAGACGCTGAGCATGTCGATGGGAATGGCCTGCTGCCATGCTGGCCATCAGCTGGAGGCCTGCATCAATGCGGCCGATCGCGATATGTACCGGGAAAAAGTGCGGTATTACGAAGACCTGCAGCTCGATCGCAGGATGCGCTAGGCCGTTCCGGCAATGCGCCTTACAGCGGCCGTACTTCGACCTTCAGGCCGTCGGCGGTCACGGTAATCGCACCGGGTTCGAACTGCTGCCCATTCAACTGCAATTCTTCCGGCTTGAAGGTGTAGAGCGGATAGTCGGCCAATGCCTGTTCGGCGGCGCTCTTGCCGACATCGTTGAGCAATTGCGCATAAGCCGGCGGCATGCCGGGTGCGTCGACCCGTTCGATGATCGGGCGGTCCAGCCGCACGGCGCGGGCAGCGGCATCGTATTTGAGGCCGCTGCTGATGGTCAGGAAACCATCCACCGGCGAAGCCAGGAAAGGGCTGACGGCATGCGCCTTCACTTTGGTGACGATGCGGTTGCGTGCGGGATCCAGCGATAATTCCGGGTTGCCGAGCCTGACTTCGACCACTTGCAGATAGCGCAGGTCTTGCGGAAAGCGGGATTTGACCCCATTTTCAAGTTCTTGCCGCGTGAATGTATAGTCGCTGGTCCAGACGTTATAGCCGGCCTGTGCCGCGCAGGCGCCGCAGGCCAGGGTGGCGGCCAGGACCCATCGCAGGACGCGCATCTTCCGGCCTGTTTTACATATCGTTTCAAATAGGGTTCCGGTTCGGAACGCGCGGTGGCGCAGAGTCTTTTGCATCGTTGGCAATCCTTAAATGGCTGGAACTGCATATGAACCTGTTCGGGCCGGATAAATCCCCAGGGTAATCCAAGGTAATTTCAGGGCCGCACAATGGTAAAATCGCGGCTTCCTCGAATTCAAGCATCACTTCAACATCCGATGCGTTATACGCCGAATCGATACTTCCGCTGAATTTATACCGAATTTCTAGCTTATTACCTATATCTAAATGTTATCCACAGCAAATATCACCATGCAGTTCGGCCCCAAGCCGCTTTTTGAAAACATCTCGGTCAAGTTCGGCGACGGCAACCGCTACGGCCTGATCGGCGCCAACGGCTGCGGCAAATCGACTTTCATGAAAATCCTCGGCGGCGATCTCGAACCGTCGGCGGGCAATGTCATGCTCGATCCGCATGAGCGCCTCGGCAAGCTGCGCCAGGACCAGTTCGCGTTCGAAGAAATGCGCGTGCTCGACGTCGTGATGATGGGCCACACCGAAATGTGGGCGGCGATGGCCGAACGCGATGCGATCTATGCCAATCCGGAAGCCACCGACGACGATTACATGAAGGCGGCCGACCTGGAAGCCAAGTTCGCGGAATACGACGGCTATACCGCCGAAGCGCGCGCCGGCGAACTGCTGCTGGGCGTGGGCGTGTCGATCGACCAGCACCAGGGGCCGATGAGCAATGTCGCGCCGGGCTGGAAGTTGCGCGTGCTGCTGGCGCAGGCGCTGTTTTCCAATCCCGATATCCTGCTGCTGGACGAACCGACCAATAACCTCGATATCAACACCATCCGCTGGCTGGAAGATGTGCTGAACCAGCGCAATTCGACCATGATCATCATTTCGCACGATCGCCATTTCCTGAACCAGGTCTGCACCCACATGGCCGACATGGATTACGGCACCCTGAAAGTGTATCCGGGCAATTACGACGAATACATGCTGGCCTCGTCGCAGGCGCGCGCGCAGCAGTTGTCGGCCAACGCCAAGGCCAAGGACAAGGTTGCGGAACTGCAGGACTTCGTGCGCCGCTTCGCCGCCAACAAATCCAAGGCGCGCCAGGCCACGTCGCGCGCCAAGCAGATCGAAAAGATCAAGGTCGAGGACGTCAAGCCATCCAGCCGCGCCAATCCCTTCGTGCGTTTCGACGGCGAGAAGAAGCTGCACCGGCTGGCAGTGGAAGTGCAGACCATCAGCAAGACCTACGATCATCCGATCTTCAAGAATTTCAGTATCATGGTCGAAGCCGGCGAGAAAATCGCCATCATCGGCGCCAACGGCGCGGGCAAGACCACGCTGTTGCGCAGCATCGGCGGCGCCGACCTGTGCAAGCTGACGCCGGACCACGGCCTGGTCAAATGGGCCGAGAATGCCGATGTCGGCTACATGCCGCAAGACCCGACCGAAGATTTCGCCGAAGACGCCACGCTGACCGACTGGATGGGCCGCTGGACCAAGGAGGGCGACGACGACCAGGCGGTGCGCTCGATCCTGGGCCGCCTGCTGTTTTCGGGCGACGACGTGAAGAAATCGGTGAAAGTGCTGTCCGGCGGTGAAAAGGGCCGCATGACCTATGGCAAGCTGATGCTGGGGCGGCACAATGTGCTGCTGATGGACGAGCCGACCAATCACATGGACATGGAATCGATCGAGTCGCTCAACATCGCGCTGGAGAAATATGCCGGGACGCTGATTTTCGTCTCGCACGATCGCGAATTTGTCTCCTCGCTGGCAACGCGGATATTGGAAGTGAAGGAAAATGAAGTCGTCGACTTCCAGGGCAGCTACGAGGATTACCTGAGCAGCCAGGGCATCGAATAGTTTTTTTGACCCATCATCATGATCACAGCCACGGTTGAAGCGCCAATGGAAGTCCCGATCAAGACCATCGAATTCGAACGTCCCGCCGACGGCGGCAGTTGCACCGCCCACGCCTGGGCGCGCGTGCCGGCAACGCCGACCCCGGCCCAGCGCAGCGCGCTCAAGGAACGCGCACGGCAACTGCTGAAGGATACAGGCACCGTGCTGGTGGCGCATTACTACGTCGACGCCGATCTGCAGGACCTGGCCGAGGAAACTGGCGGCTGCGTTTCCGACTCGCTCGAAATGGCGCGTTTCGGACGCGATCATCCGGCCCAGACCCTGGCAGTCGCCGGCGTGCGCTTCATGGGCGAGACCGCCAAGATTCTGAGCCCGCACAAACGCATCCTGATGCCGGACCTGGACGCCACCTGTTCGCTCGACCTCGGTTGCCCGGCCGATGAATTCACCGCCTTCTGCGACGCCCATCCGGATCGCACCGTGGTGGTCTACGCCAACACCAGCGCGGCCGTGAAGGCGCGGGCCGACTGGATGGTGACGTCGTCGATCGGACTGGATATCGTGGCGCACCTGCATGCCCAGGGCAAAAAAATCCTGTGGGCGCCGGACAAGCACCTGGGCGGCTACATCCAGCAGCAAACCGGCGCCGATATGCTGCTGTGGCAGGGATCCTGCCTGGTGCACGACGAATTCAAGGGGGTGGAACTGGAACTGTTGCGGCAAGAGCATCCGCTGGCCAAGGTCCTGGTGCATCCCGAGTCGCCGGCGGCTGTCGTGGCGCAGGCCGATGCGGTCGGTTCGACCTCGCAGCTGATCGCGGCCGCGCAAGGCATGGACGCCAAAGAGTTCATCGTGGCGACCGACAACGGCATCCTGCACAAGATGCGCATGGCCGCGCCCGGCAAGATTTTTTACGACGCGCCGACCGCCGGCAACAGCGCCACTTGCAAGAGTTGCGCGCACTGCCCATGGATGGCGATGAATGGATTGCAGAACCTGATCGATGTGCTGGAATCGGGCAGCAATGAAATCCATGTCGATCCCGCTATTGCCGCCAGGGCGGTGCTGTGCATCGATCGCATGCTGGATTTTGCGGCCGAACAGAAAAAGCGCGTCCGGCCGTCGGGAGACCTGGCGCGGGAGCAGAAATTGTTTGCGGGAATCGGCCCGGCCTGATCCGCGGCTCTCGGGGCGGCTTCACTGCTCGGGGACAGCGATAAAACATTTCGATCTTTGCCGCCCGTATCGATGGATCACAGCCGCATTCAGTTCGCCGGCGTCAGGATCGTCGGCAAGGCCTGCGGCAGCAGGTTCGGATAATCCAGGCTGTAATGCAGGCCGCGGCTTTCCTTGCGCGCCAATGCGCTGTCCACCACCAGCGCCGACACCGTCACCAGGTTGCGCAGCTCCAGCAAATCGCGCGTGACGCGGAAATTGGCGTAATACTCGTCGATTTCCTGCTTCAGCAAGGCGATCCGATGGCCGGCGCGCTGCAGCCGCTTGTCGGTGCGCACGATGCCGACGTAATTCCACATGCAGCGCCGCAACTCGTCCCAATTGTGCGCAATCACCACCTGTTCGTCGGCATCGGTCACGCGGCTTTGATCCCAGGCCTTCAGGTCGGCCTGCACGCTGTGCGGCTGGCCGCGGATATGATCGGCGGCGGCGCGTCCCATCACCAGGCATTCAAGCAATGAATTGCTGGCCAGCCGGTTGGCGCCGTGCAGGCCGGTGTAGGCGGTCTCGCCCACGGCATACAGTCCCGGCAGGTCGGTGCGTCCGTGGTCGTCGGCCATCACGCCGCCGCAGGTGTAGTGCGCAGCCGGCACGACGGGAATCGGCTGGGCGGTGATGTCGATGCCGAATTCCAGGCAGCGCGCCAGGATGGTCGGGAAGTGTTCCTGCAAAAAGGCCGGCGGCTGATGCGTGATGTCGAGATCGACATAGTCCAGGCCGCGCTTCTTCATCTCGGAATCGATGGCGCGTGCGACGATATCGCGCGGCGCCAGTTCGGCGCGCGCATCGTAGGCGGGCATGAAGCGTTGGCCGGCATCCTTGCCTGCGCCGGCCGGCAGCCGCAGCAGGGCGCCTTCGCCGCGCAGCGCTTCGCTGATCAGGAACGATTTGGCATACGGGTGATACAGGCAGGTTGGATGGAATTGAATGAATTCCATATTGGCCACGCGGCAGCCGGCGCGCCATGCCATGGCGATGCCGTCGCCGGTGGAAGAGTCCGGATTGGAGGTGTACAGATAGACCTTGCCGGCGCCGCCCGCGGCCAGCACCACGCGATTGCTGGCGATGCCGATCACTTCGCCGCTGGCGATATCCTGCGCATACAGGCCGATGCAGTGGGCCGAGGCGCCGCTGCCGGAGCGGATCACATCGATGGCGCAGTGATGCTCCAGCAGGGTGATATTCGGATGCGTGCGAACCTGCTGTTCCAGCGTCACTTGCACCGCATGGCCGGTGTCGTCGGCGGCATGGATGATGCGGCGTTGCGAATGGCCGCCTTCGCGCGTGAGGTGATAGCCGAGCTCGGCGCTGTCGTCTTGCGTGAAAGGCACGCCGCGTTCGATCAGCCAGTCGATCGCCTTGCGGCCGTTTTCGACGATGAAACGGGTGGCGTCCGCATCGCACAGGCCGGCGCCGGCGTCATGGGTGTCGGCGATATGCTGCTCGAAGCTGTCGCCGGAATCCAGCACGGCCGCGATGCCGCCCTGAGCCCAGTTGCTGGCGCCGTCGGGCAGCGCGCCCTTGGAAACGATTGCCACTTTGTGCGTGGGCGCCAGATTCAGCGCAACCGTGAGGCCGGCCAGACCGCTGCCGACAATGACGACATCGAATTTCATAGAATTCCGGAGTATTGTTGTTTTGCTATTTTAATACCGGTTTAACCTTGGCGGCGGCAGCCTTGGCATTGACCCGCGCGGTATCGACGTCGGCCGCGGCGGCCAGCGCCACGCCCATGCGGCGGCGCAGGAACGATTCCGGCTTGCCGAACAGGCGGATATCCACGCCGGGCGTGCGCAATGCCTCGGCCACGCCTTCGAACGCGACGCCCTTGGCTTCCAGACCGCCGTAGATCACCGCCGAGGCGGCCGGCGAGCGCAAGGACACATCGACCGGCAGGCCGAGGATGGCCTTGGCATGCAATTCGAATTCGCTCTGGGCCTGGCTGGCCATGGTCACCATGCCGGTGTCGTGCGGGCGCGGGCTGACTTCGGAAAACCAGACCATCTGATCCTTGACGAACAGCTCGACGCCGAACAGGCCGAGCCCGCCCAGCTCGCCCGTCACCTTGGCGGCGATATCGCGGGCCTTTTCCAGCGCGCCCGGATGCATCGCGCACGGCTGCCAGGACTCGACATAGTCGCCCTGCACCTGCACATGGCCGATCGGCGCGCAGAAATGGGTGGCGACGCTGCCGTCGGCATCCAGCGCCCGTACGGTCAGCAGCGTGATTTCGTAATCGAAATCGATAAAGCCTTCGACGATCACCCGGCCCGCATTGACGCGGCCGCCGGCCGCGGCATAATTCCAGGCCGCCGCGACTTCCTGCGGGCCGTCGATCTTCGACTGGCCCTTGCCGGAAGAGGACATCACCGGCTTGATCACGCATGGGTAGCCGATCTGGTCGCAGGCGGCCTGCAATTCTTCCAGGCTATCGGCGAAGCGGTAGGGCGAGGTCGGGAGTGATAGAGTTTCGGCGGCCAGGCGGCGAATGCCTTCGCGATTCATGGTCAGCCAGGCCGCGCGCGCGGTGGGGATCACGGTCACGACGCCGGCCTGCTCCAGCTGCATCAGGGTTTCGGTGGCGATGGCCTCGATTTCCGGCACCACCAGGTCCGGCTGTTCCTTGGCGATCAACGTGGACAACGCCACGCCGTCGGTCATGTCGATGACATGGGCGCGATGCGCGACCTGGTGGCCCGGCGCGTCGGCATAGCGGTCCACGGCGATGACTTCGACGCCGAGCCGCTGCAACGAGATGATGACTTCCTTGCCGAGTTCGCCGGATCCCAGCAGCATTACCTTGACGGCGGAAGGCGAAAGAGGAGTACCGAGACGGGCAGG
>DASYEK010000092.1:0-40962 GCA_036499085.1 Herbaspirillum sp.
GTGGTGTCGATCGACGGCATCGTCTTGAAGGCCTTCGACTTCATCGATATCGGCGCCATGCTGGAAACCTCGGGCGCGGTGCCGGTGGTGATCAAGTCGCTGGTGTTTCCGACGTCGAGCGCGGTGGGGGTGCGGGAAGAAACCGTGAAGGCCGAGGCGATGGCGCGAATTGCCTGAAAATACCTGAAATCGGCTGAAAATTATTTGAAACATGGGCTGCCGCCAACCGCGGCAGACCCGATCGCGCGGCCGGCGCATTGCCTGCCGCGCGATTTTTTTTGTCAGTAGATTTCGTCGTTGCGGGCCAGTCCCGGCCGCATGCGATCGGCCAGCGCCACCAGCCGCGGGCCGACTTCGTTCTTCAGTTTGGATGCCGGCAAGACGCTGGCCAGCGCGCTGCAATGCAGCGTGTAGACATTGCTGTCGATGACGATCGGCACCGACACATAATTGATCTCGGGCCGGTAGACGCCGGCATTGACCAGGAAGCCTTTTTCCTTGTAGCGGCGGAATTCGTCGTCGATGATGCTGCGCACTTCAATCCACTTGTCGCCGGCCTGCTGTTCCAGCTTGTCGGAAAGGGCCGCCAGGTCCGCCGCCGACAAGGTCGCCAGATAAGCCCAGCCGGCCGCCGAACGCGCCATCGGCACGCGCGTGCCGACCGCGCCGCCGGACAACAGGCCTTCATTGCCGCGCACGCGCTTGACGATCAGCATGTCGAGCTTGTCGGGGATGCACAAGGACACGCCGGCATGGAATTCGTCGGCCAGGCGCTTCATTTCGATCGTGGCCAGCTCGCCCAGATCGGGCGAAGGCAAGGCCGAATAACCGAAACCCAGCAGGCCGAGGCCGATGCTGAGGCGGTCGCTGTTCGGATGGCGTACCAGGCAGCCCAGTTCGACCAGCGTATTGCACAGGCGCCAGACGGTCGACTGCGGCAGGCCGGTGGACTTGGCGATATCCATGGTGGTCAGATCCCGCTGCTTGGCGTCGAAGCAGCGCAAGACTTCGAAACCGCGCGCCAGCGCAATCACGAAAGTGCTGCTCTTGTAATCCTTGTCGCCTCTTTTGTGGACCGTCATGTCGTTGCCTGCCGTTATGCGTGATGTCTTCAATGCATGCGCGATTCTTGCGCGCGTTCTTCGTTTTTCACAGCGGGAGATCGAGGCGGACCACGCCCGGGATCTCCAAATGAAGCGCCGTAGTATATGTCAATTAGACGGTGTCGCGGCGGGTCGCGGTGTCGTCGAACATTGACAACATCCAGGCCGGCGTTTATATTTATTATTAAATAATTAGTCTAGCTATACAGTGAATAGGATGATAGCGCAATATCCAAGACATGCATAGATATTCCAGGGGCATCGCAGGCGTCGACCGGGAGGCTATATGAATAAATCAAACTTTTAGGAGCAGGGCATGACTCAGGCGGCAAATAAGCAGGGCAATACGCGCGGCGCGCAGTATTTGAAGGTGGTGTGCGGTATCGCGACGGCCGTCGCGATGTCGCTGAGCGCGTCGGCGTACGGCGCGCCGGCGGTGAATGCTCCCGGCCCGAACGACGCCATCTACATGTACAAGGGCGCCGACCGCGACCAGAAACTGGTCGAGGCAGCAAAGAAAGAAGGTTCGGTAACGGTCTACAGTTCCCTGTCCAGCGGCGAGTCGACGCCGTTGATCGCGGCTTTCGAGAAAAAATACGGCATCAAGGTCAATTTCTGGCGCGCCAACAGCGATCAGGTCGCGCAGCGCATGATGACCGAAGGGCAGGCGCGCCGCTATGTGGTGGACGTGCTGGAAACCAACGGTTCCGAAGTCGAAATGGCCGCGCGCGAAAGGCTGCTGTCGGAATTCTATAGCCCTTACCTGGCCGACCTGCCGCCGGATGCCATCGCCCCGAATCGCCTGTGGGTATCCGACCGCTCGAACTTCATTGTGGTCGCCTACAACACCAACAAGGTAAAGCGCGCCGACCTGCCGACGACTTACGAAGGCTTCCTCGATCCGAAATGGAAAGGGCAGGTCAGCATCGAAGCCAGCGATATCGAATGGCTGGCGACTATCGTCAAGAAAATGGGCAACGACAAGGGCATGAAATTCTTCCAGGCCCTGTCGGCAACCAATCCGCAGATGCGCGCCGGTCATATCCTGCTGGCGCAAATGGTCGGCGCCGGCGAAGTGCCGGTGGCGTTGACGGTCTATAACGGCGAAGTGGAATCCCTGAAGCGCAAGGGCACGCCGATCGACTGGGCGCCGGTGCAACCGGTGGTGGGCCGTCCGCAAGGCATGGGCGTGGCCAAGAATGCGCCGCATCCGCATGCGGCCTTGCTGTTCGCCGATTACGTGCTGTCGCCGGAGAATCAGATGATGTATGCCAAACTGGGACGCGTGCCGACCAGCACCAAGGCAAAGACCAAGCTGAACGATTTCCCGCACGTCATGATCGATACCGGCGCGTATCTGGACGAGAGCGAGAAATGGACCAAGTTGTGGAATGAATTGTTGATGAAGAAGTGATGACCGCGTGATTCGGTCACGCT
Organism: Herbaspirillum sp.; assembly: GCA_036499085.1. GTDB lineage: Bacteria > Pseudomonadota > Gammaproteobacteria > Burkholderiales > Burkholderiaceae_D > Herbaspirillum. The sequence goes on from DASYEK010000092.1 coordinate 2,541, forward strand.
GTAAAACGAAGCCGGCGCCTGAAGCGCCGGCTTTTTTTATGGCGCATCGAATCTACCTGACCGTAGTGGCGCTTGCCGCCGAGGCGCTGGTATCGGTCTTGAGCGCGGGCTTTGCCGTTTCTTTCTGGCGGGACTTCTTGGCCTTGGCTTTGGCCTTTTTGGCCGGGGTCTTTGCGGAAGTCGCGCCTGCATCGGTCTTGGCATCGCTCTTCGCTGCGGCAGTCGAGGCCGGCGCAGGCGTTGCAGGCGAGGAAGACGCGGGCGATTGAGCGAATGCGGAAACAGCAAACAGGCCGGCGATCAAGGCAGCAAGTGATTTATTCATTTTGAAATCCTTTACGATGTTGTGATTGGCGGGCGCATGCCCAGGTGCTACAGAACGGAAAACGATAGCTGCGTTCCAGTCGTTGACGGGCATTACATCGCGTTACACAAGCGTAGGACGGCTGGCGCCTGAATCGTGCATGAAGCGTTACATAAACCTGATTTAAATTCTTCCATTTCTGAAATACCCCTGCTATAATCTCGTTTTTCGCGGCTGTAGCTCAGCTGGATAGAGTACTTGGCTACGAACCAAGGGGTCGTGGGTTCGATTCCTGCCAGCCGCACCAGACGTTAAAGGGTCCATCGCAAGATGGACCCTTTTGTCTTTCTGGCGTATGAAAATTGCGTCTAAATAAATGCAATAAGCCCCGGCATGCGCAATGGTCCGCGCATGCCGGGGCTTTCCTTTTCCATCTCTTCCTGCCTCGTTCTACTGCCAGGCTAAACCGCCGTTACCGCTATCATCGTTCCCAGCGCGGCAAGCAGGGCCCCGCGCGATTTGGCTTCCTGGGGCGCCACGCCGAACCCGACCATCCTGCCGTCTCCGTCGATGAAGCGCGTGATGGTGCGTTCGCCATCCTGCTCGGTTTCCCAGCGGCCGTTGGCGACCGCGTGGCGCGGCGGCGGGACCAGGGCCAGCGGATAACTTGGCGTCTTGACGATCACCGGCGCATCTTTCATGTCGATCGGCGTCGGCTCGCCCAGCAAGGTCTTGGCGATCGCGCGTCCCGCGCTCATCAGCGGCGCGATATACGGCAAGGGACTGCTGCGGCCTTCGTCGTCAAGTGCATATTCGGCGCAATCGCCCAGGGCATACACATCCTCGGCGCTGGTGCGGCCGTAGGCGTCCACCATGATGCCGCGTTCGGTCTTCAAGCCGGCGGCCTGGGCCAGGCGCAAATCGGGGCGCAGGCCCACGGCCGACAATACGACATCCGCCTGCACCGAATCGCCGTTGGCCAGCGTGAGGTTCAACGCGTCGCCCTTGCGATCGATCGCGGCAGCGGTCGTGCCCAGCCGCAGATCGATGCCGCGCGCGCTCAGCGCTGCATGCAGGCCTTGCGACAACGCCGGCGCCGCCAGCGCCGCCAGCGGCAGGGCGTTCGGATCGATCAGCGTCACCGCATGGCCGTGCGCGGCCAGGTCATCGGCGAATTCGCACCCGATCAGGCCCGCGCCGAGGATGGCGACGCGTGCCGCATCGCGCAGTTCAGGCAACAGGCTGGCCCGGAACGTTGTGTAATCGTCGATATGGTTGACCGACATGACCTCGTGCGCCGCATCGCCGCCGATCTGCAGCCGGATCGGCTGTGCGCCCACCGCCAGCACCAGCTTGCCGTATTCGAAAGCACCGGCGCCGGTCACCACTTTCCGGGCGGCGAGGTCGATATTCTCGACCCGCACGCCGGTCATGATGTTGGCATTGAGCTGTTCGCCCATCTGCACCGCGCTTTGCGTGATCAATTGCGCGGCATGCTTTTTCTGCGCAAACGCGTTCGACAGCATCGGCTTGGAATAAAAGCCGCCGTTGTCGGCAGTAACGATCAGCAGCGGGACGGCTTTATCCAGTTTGCGCAATTCGCGCGCCACTGTATAGGCGGCCATCCCGGCGCCGACGATGATGATAGGTTTCATGGCTAGCCTGTAGGATCGGATTTAGATCTGGACCATTTCGAAATCGGCCTTGGCCACGCCGCAGTCCGGGCATTCCCAATCCTGGGGGATGTCGTTCCACCTGGTGCCGGCGGCAATGCCTTCTTCCGGCATGCCGATGGCTTCGTCATAAATGAAACCGCAAACGATGCATTGATATTTGTTCATGATTTTTTCCTGTATCTGTATTAGTTAAAAGGTCGGTTCGGTTGGGTCGGTCGGTTCGATCAGGCTGCCGAGTTGAATGCGTTCAGCGCATCCTTGTAGTGATTGGCGTGACGCTCTTCCACCTTGGCCAGCGCGGCGAAACGTTTGGCAGCCTTTTCCAGCGTCAGCTTGAACGCGGCGGCATGTTCCTTCGATTCGGCGATCTGTTCGTCGAATTCGGCGACGGCGGCCTGGTTGCCTTCTTCCACTGCCAGGTGGCGGAACTTCGGATACATCTCGGTGTATTCGTAGGTTTCGCCTTCGATCGCGATTTCCAGCGACTTGGCCGGTGTCAGCTTGGCTTTCGGATACAACAGGTCCAGATGGCCGAAAGCATGCATGACTTCCTGGTCGGCGGTTTCCTCGAAAATCTTGGCGACGTCGAGCGCGCCCGCTTCGCGCGCCAGTTTGGCGAAGTAGCGATATTTGATGTGCGCCATCGATTCGCCTGCGAAGGCGGCTTCGAGGTTTTCGATTGTGACCGATTTGATGCCGTTGTCTTGGGTTGCCATGGTATTTCTCCTCAGAAATGATGGTGATGAATGATGATTCAATCGATTCTGCGCTTGCCTCGCTATTTATTTACTAAAGCAATCGCGTTGAGATGAATCATAGGTTTTAACGATCAATTTGTGAAATTGATTGTTTGCATTGCGCTGATAGGTAATTGCTTATTGAAACTGGAATTCCTATTTATTTTTGCTATTGATTCTTATTTAACCACATTCGCGCCGTTTCCGCCGCACCCTTGCTTCCTTATTGCTATTGCCGTTCCCCGGCGTCGAACGCGTCAAATGCCCGGAATGCCTGAGCCAGGTCCTCGATCAGGTCTTCCGCCGATTCCAGCCCCACGTGCAGTCGAACGGCGGGATTGGCGCCATTCCAATACGATTGTTCGGCCAGCCGCGCCGGCTCGATGATCTGCACCAGGCTTTCATAGCCGCCCCAGGACGCGCCGAGGCTGAAGAATTGCAGCGCATCGACGAACGCGCGCGCGGCGCCGACGCCGGGGCGGCTGAATTCGAACGACACCAGCCCGTTGCCGCCATTGAAATCGCGCTGCCAGATGGCATGACCGGCGTCCGACGGCAGCGCCGGATGAAACACCTTGCGCACCAGCGGATGCTGTTCCAGGAATTCGGCTACCTGCAAGGCATTGCGCTGATGCTGCGCCAGCCGCACCGGCATGGTCCGCACGCCGCGCAGCGCCAGATAGGCATCGTCCGCGCTGATCGCCAGGCCGATGCTTTCGTGCGCAACATAGATTTTCCTGGCCAGCGCCGCATCGTTGACGACGACCGCGCCCTGCATCACATCCGAATGGCCGGAGATATATTTGGTCGCGGCGATGATGGAGACATCGGCGCCCAGCGCCAGCGGCTGATAGAGGTAGCCGGAACCCCAGGTGTTGTCGGTGGCCACGATCAAACCGTGGCGTTTGGCGATGGCGCCGATATGCGGCATGTCGAGGGTTTCGTACAGCAGCGAACCGGGCGATTCGGCATAGATCATTTTGGTGTTGGGCGCGATCAGCGCTTCCACATCATCCTTGCTTGCCGAGAAATAAGTGAACGAAATGCCCATACGCTGCAACATATCCTTGTGCAGCCGGCGCACCGGCGCATAGACGTTGTCGGCCACCAGCACGTGATCGCCCGGCGCCAGCAGCGCCAGGAAAGTCAGTGAAATCGCGGCCAGGCCGGATGGCGTCAACACCGTATGGCTGCCCGCTTCGAGCAGGCCGATCGCTTCTTCCAGCGCGCGGTGCGTGTCCATGCCCTGGCGGCCGTAGGTCGGCAGCACTTCGCCCTTGGCGCGGCGGCGATAGATCTCTTCGTAGGCTGCGGTGCTTTCGAAACGCACGGTGCTGGTTCGCACCACGGGCGGATTGACCGGGGCGGTCTTGTCGGTGAAAGGCGGCGTGCCGGCGTGCAGCAGGCGGGTGTCGATATGCTTGGGCATCGGTTCCTGGGGTGAAATTTTCTGACAAGGTGCGCCTCATTATGCCGCAATTCTGTCGGCGCACACCGACACCAAAAACCGGCCTTTTCCGACGTGGATCAATTGCAACAATTGGTATTCTTTTCGACATTCGGTAACGGATAAATAGGCAATAAAAAACCACGCCGCTCGTCCGAGCATGGACCAAAATTTCTTCGGAGAAGAATATGTTCAATAAAAATACAAGCCCGCTCCTGCTGGTAAAACAATCTGTGTTTGCCATGCTGTGCGCCGCCTCGGCCGGCGCGCTGGCCGACCCGTCCCCGGCCCTAGACCGCTTCAGTCTGTCGGCCGGCGGCTACTATGTGGATCCGACTTTTCGCGTCGGCGTGAACACGCCATACGGCCGCGCCGACACCGGCGACCTGGACCGCGATCACACCACGCTCGGCCGCGTACGCGCCGAAATGCTATTCTTCGATCATCAGGGCTTGTCCTTCGATTACTACCATTACGACAACGATTTCAATGCGTCCATTGCGCAATCCGGCACGGTGGGCGGCGTGCCCGTGACCGCGGCAGGATCGGCCGCAGCGCGACTGAAAGTCGATCTGGCGCAACTGGCCTATAAATGGTGGATCGGTTCCGGCAACACGGTGTTCGGCATCGGCGTCGGCGCCGGATATTACCGGGGGAAGGTGAACTACACCGCCAGCGGTTCGGTCGGCGGCATTCCCGGCAGCGCTTCGGGCAGCAGCGACGGCGACGCCTTCGCGCCATTGCTGGAACTGGGATGGCGCACCGCGCTGAGCAATAATCTGCGGCTGTATGCCGAGGCGTCAGGCATCAAGAAAAACGGCGGCAACCTGAACGGCCATATCTATAACGGCGCCATCGGCGTGGAGTGGTTCCCGTTCAAGAACGTCGGCGTGGCGGCCGACTACGGCATCAGCAAGATCCTGCTGCATCGCGATATCGGCAGCAGCGACGCCGATTTGAACATCAAGCTGGTCGGTCCATCGGCCTATATCAAGGTCCGTTTCTAAGGATTGCCAGCGTCGTTTCGCCCTGCATGCTATATTTCGTTGCGCGCATGCGTCCCCGGATTCATGCGCGCAACGTTCTCAGGGCGGGGCGCAATTCCCCACCGGCGGTAATGGCGATGCATTCGTTCGACTTGTTTATCCGAGTTTGATTGAAGGATTGCCTAGCCCGCGAGCGCTTGCCGCAGTGCGGGCAAGGTCAGCAGACCCGGTTCGATTCCGGGGCCGACGGTATAGTCCGGATGAAAGAGAACGGGATCATTGCATCGCCGCTTCCCGGGTTTCCGGAGTCGGTCGTCGTCGTCCCGTGCGCCCTATTTATAGTTCATCCATAAATAGGAGTCTTCAAGAATGGTTCAGCAACAAGCAGTTTCCTCGCATGCCGCCCGCCGGCGCATCGCCTTTGTCCAATCCTGCTGGCATCGCGAGATCGTCGATCAATGCCGCGATTCTTTTTTAGCCGAAATGCAACGCCTGGGTTATGCCGAGACAGATATTGCGTTCTTTGAAGTCGCCGGCGCGTTTGAAATTCCCCTGCATGCCAAATTGCTCGCGCAAAGCGGGCAGTACGATGCCGTGGTGGCTGCCGGCCTGGTGGTCGACGGCGGGATTTATCGTCATGAATTTGTCGCGCAGGCTGTCATCAGCGGATTGATGCAGGTGCAGCTGGAAACTTCGGTGCCGGTGATTTCTTCCGTGCTGACGCCGCATCACTTTCATTCGCATCAAGAGCACCAGCAATATTTCCATCAGCATTTCGTGGTCAAGGGCGTGGAAGCGGCGCGCGCCTGCGCGGATACCGTCAATAAAATGCGTGACCTGTCGGCCGTGCCGAGCAAGCTGGCGGCATAGGCTTTTGCGCTAGGCGGGGCGCTGTCCTTCGCCCATGTCATTGCCGTCCTGCATGCCGGTGGCAGCAGGGGGATTCGATTCGGATTTGAGTCCGGCGTCGAAGTCGACGGCAATGCTGATGCCGGTCAGGCGTTCCTGTGCGGCCTGGTAGCTTTCATGGCTATGCCAGCCGCCATCGGCCGGCGCCAGGTCGCGCAAATCCTCCAGCACGAACATGCGCCAGCAGCGCTCCGGCGGCAGTCCCGCCGTCGGACGGCCGCCCGACATGCCGGCATATTGATATACCAGCACCACGTCTTCGCCATAACGGCCTTTGCCGAGCGCATGCGGGCTGAACTCGCGCGGCTCGGATTTATAGATAGCCGTCAAGGAAGTGCGACCGCGGATAGCGTCGGCCAATGGGGCAATTTTTTCGTCAAACATGGTCTCGATTCTGTTTTTTCCGTCGGTAAGTTTGGCGTATCGGATGGTTGACCACGATTTGCGGCAGGGGTTCAACCTTCGATCCCCGCAGCGAGAACTTGTTGGAAACGGCTGGCGCATTCATGGCAACGCGCAGCGATGGCGGCGGCTTGCGAGCGTGCTGTATTGCAACATGGATCGGCATCTGTTGGGATAGCGCTGGCGGGGATTGACGGCACAGGGTGGTTGTACGCTAGAATCAACCTGCTGTCACACATTGACGGCAACGTCGCTCGGACGGTTCCGGGCGCTTACGTGAAAGAAATCACCCATGTCGCAAGCCAAGCCTGCGCGCGTTTTCTCGCGCATCAATCGTCTTCCTCCCTACGTTTTCAACATCACCGCCGAGCTCAAAATGGCCGCCCGCCGCCGTGGCGAGGACATCATCGACATGTCGATGGGCAATCCCGACGGCGCCACGCCCGGGCATATCGTCGACAAGCTGGTCGAAACGGTGCAGCGTCCGGATACCCACGGCTATTCGGCGTCGAAAGGCATTCCCCGCCTGCGGCGCGCCATTTCCCATTGGTACAAGCAGCGCTACGAGATCGATATCGATCCCGATAGCGAAGCCATCGTCACCATCGGCTCCAAGGAAGGGCTGGCGCATCTGATGCTGGCCACGCTGGATCGCGGCGATACGGTGCTGGTGCCCAACCCGAGCTATCCGATTCATATATGGGGCGCAGTGATTGCCGGCGCCGATATCCGCTCGGTGCGCATGAGTCCGGGCGTCGATTTCTTCGCCGAACTGGAACGCGCCATTCGCGAAAGTTATCCGAAGCCGAAAATGATGGTGCTGGGTTTCCCGTCGAACCCGACCGCGCAATGCGTGGAACTGGAGTTTTTCGAGCGCGTGATCAAGCTGGCCAAGGAACACGACATCCTGGTGGTGCACGACCTGGCGTATGCGGATATCGTCTACGACGGCTGGAAAGCGCCGTCCATCATGCAGGTGCCGGGCGCGCGCGATGTCGCGGTCGAATTCTTCACGCTCTCCAAGAGCTACAACATGGCCGGCTGGCGCATCGGTTTCATGGTCGGCAACAAGGAACTGGTCAGCGCACTGGCGCGCATCAAGAGCTATCACGATTACGGCAGCTTCACGCCGGTGCAGGTGGCCGCGATCGCTGCATTGGAAGGCGACCAGGCCTGCGTCTCGGAGATTTGCGCGCAATATCAGCGCCGTCGCGACGTGCTGGTCAAAGGCCTCAACGAAGCCGGCTGGCCGGTCGAGAAACCGAAGGCATCGATGTACATCTGGGCTCGCATACCGCAAGCCTATCTGCATCTCGGATCATTGGAATTTTCCAGGCAATTGCTGGACAAGGCCAAGGTCTGCGTCTCGCCCGGCATCGGTTTCGGCGAATACGGCGACGATTATGTGCGGTTTGCGCTGATCGAAAACGAAGCGCGGATCCGGCAGGGGCTGCGCGGCATCCGGGCCATGCTGCGCGAAACGGCCGGCGCATCCACGGATAGGCCGGCCGCGGCGGACAACACTTCGCCCGCCGCCTGATCGATCAATGAAAAATGGCGCGGCCGAAACCGGTCCTGGCAAAGTGCCGGCGGCGGCCGCGTAATTTGGGTGGGGCGTCGAACAGCGAAGCGACGATGTCGGCGATGATTTGTGTGAGATTCATATTCTTCTCCTGCCGCTCGTTCGAGCGATTGACGATCCTGTTAACAAAATATTGTTTGCGGTTATCGTTTTGTTCTTGCAAAGCGATGACTTCACTATAAGGATCGGCCTGGGATAGATAAATAGGGGAATCTTTGAAAGACTGTATGGGTTGGCGAGACAATCCTCCTATTCGTCATTGCCGATCCAGCCGCCTCGCCAAGCCATGGGCGCCACGCCTGGCTGGACCGCCACCATAGAAACGATAGCGAAAGGCGGGCCGCATTAATTTAATGCGTCCGCCGTTGCCGTTTGCACGCAATCGGTGCGATTCTTCCCGGCCGTCTGAACGACTTAATATTTTCTTGTTAATTTTCAACGACTTATAAGGTATTGATTTAGGAACGATTTTTGCTTAAAGAGGGGATCACTTTTACTTTATTGCACAATTACAGGGAGTTTTGAGGCGTGGAAAATCACAAAAATGGTGCCGATGCGTTATTCATCCTGATGGGCGCGATCATGATCCTGGCGATGCATGCCGGTTTTGCGTTCCTGGAACTGGGTACCGTGCGCAAGAAAAACCAGGTCAACGCGCTGGTAAAAATCCTGGCCGATTTCGCGGTGTCGACCATGGCGTACTTTTTCGTCGGCTATTACGTGGCCTACGGCGTCAGCTTTTTCAGCGGCGCCGACGTGCTGTCCCAGCGCAGCGGCTTCGAGCTGGTGAAATTCTTTTTCCTGCTGACCTTCGCCGGCGCGATCCCGGCCATCATTTCCGGCGGCATCGCCGAACGCGCGCGCTTCTATCCGCAATTGTTCGCGACCGCGGTGCTGGTCGGCTTGATCTATCCGTTCTTCGAAGGCATCGTCTGGAATCATCACTTCGGCGTGCAAGCCTGGCTGCAGGCGACGTTTTCGGCCGAGTTCCACGACTTCGCCGGTTCGGTGGTGGTGCATGCGGTCGGCGGCTGGGTAGCGTTGCCGGCGGTATTGCTGCTGGGCGCGCGGCGCGGCCGCTATACCAAGGAAGGCGTCGTCGCTGCCCATCCGCCGTCGAACATCCCGTTCCTGGCGCTGGGTGCGTGGATCCTGACGGTCGGCTGGTTCGGCTTCAACGTCATGAGCGCGCAGACATTGGACAAGATGAACGGCCTGGTTGCGCTGAATTCGCTCATGGCGATGGCCGGCGGCACGCTGGCGGCGCTGTTCATGGGAAAAAACGATCCGGGCTTTGTCTACAACGGTCCGCTGGCGGGATTGGTCGCCGTATGCGCGGGTTCCGACCTGATGCATCCGCTGGGCGCCTTGGTCACCGGCCTCATGGCCGGCATGATTTTTGTCTGGATGTTCATGCGCACGCAGAACAAATGGAAGATCGACGATGTGCTGGGCGTGTGGCCGCTGCACGGTTTGTGCGGCGCCTGGGGCGGCTTGGCGGCGGGCATTTTCGGGCAGAAGGCCTTGGGCGGCATCGGCGGCGTCTCTTTCCTGGCGCAGTTGACCGGCACGCTGATGGGCATTGCGGTGGCGCTGATCGGCGGCTTTACCGTGTATGGCTTGCTGAAGAAGTTTGTCGGCATCCGCCTCGATCCGGAGCAGGAATTCGAAGGCGCGGATTTGTCGATTCACAAGATATCGTCGACCGCGGAGCGCGAAACCAGCTGGTAGAACGTTGGCGGTGGCGATCGGCGTGGGCCGCGTCCCTCGTCACCGCTCCTTGCGGATAACGCTGATTTCGCCATCGCTTTCCATCATCATCTGCTTGACGTGGGAATTTTGGTGTTGCCGATGAGGCACAGATGCTATTGTGCTGAAAAAATCAACTTGGAGTCGATTTGGATCAGAGCACGACAGCATCAATCCCGGTAGCAGCATCGATAGCTACGCCGGCGGCGGCAAGAACGCCGACGCCATCCTGGACGCCGCCGCAAAAACGCTCATGCGATCTGCTGATCATCGGCGGCGGCATCAACGGCGTCGGCATTGCTCGCGATGCGGTGGGGCGGGGACTGGAAGTCATCCTGTGCGAACAGCACGACCTGGCGCAGCATACTTCCTCGGCCAGCACCAAGCTGATCCATGGCGGGCTGCGCTATCTGGAATATTACGAATTCGCGCTGGTGCGCAAGGCGCTGGCCGAGCGCGAAGTCCTGCTGCGCGCCGCGCCGCATATCATTCGTCCGCTGCGCTTTGTGATGCCGCACGATGCCAGCCAGCGTCCCGCGTGGATGATTCGCGCCGGCCTGTTCCTCTACGACTACATGGCGCGCCGGCGTTTCCTGCCGGCTTCGCGCGCGGTGATGCTGGACAAGCATGCCGCCGGCGCGCCGCTGAAAGGGGATTACCGGCGCGGTTTCGAATATTCCGACGGCTGGGTCGACGACGCCCGGCTGGTGGTGCTCAATGCGCTCGACGCCAGCGAACTCGGCGCGCGCATCATGACGCGCACCAAATGCGTCTCGGCCAGGCGCAAGGGCAATGGCGAGGGCAGCAAGAAAGCCGAGACCTGGCGCGCCATGCTGGAGGACCAGCAGGGCGTGCGCTACGACGTCGAAGCGCGTGTCATCGTCAACGCCGCCGGTCCGTGGGCAGCGCAATTCGCCGACAGCGTGGAGCAGGCCGCCGGGAATGCCGGCCCCCGCAAACACAGCCACGGGCTGCGACTGATCAAGGGCAGCCACATCGTGGTGCCGCGCCTGTTCGATCACCCTTATGCTTATATTTTCCAGAATCCCGACAAACGCATCATCTTCGCGATTCCGTATCAGGACGATTTCACGCTGATCGGCACCACCGATCTCGAATATCAAGGCGATCCGGATCATGTCGCCATCGACGACGATGAAATCGCCTATCTGTGCGAAATGGCGAACCGCTATTTCACGCGGCAGATAGCGGCGCGGGACGTGGTGTGGACCTATGCGGGCGTGCGTCCGCTGCTCGACGACAGCGCGCAAAACGCTTCCGCCTCCGCCCTCACGCGCGATTACCTGCTCGAATGCAACGACAAGGGCGCGCCGCTGCTCAATGTCTGGGGCGGCAAGATCACCACCTACCGGCGGCTGGCGGAGGAGGCCATGGCGATGCTGGCGCACCGGCTCAAGGTGCGCACCGGTCCCTGGACCGCCGCCGCGCCCTTGCCGGGCGGCGACCTGGACTATGCCGGCAAGCTGGTAGGCCGCGTCGATTTCGATGCCTTCCTGAAGCGCTTCCACGAGGCTTGCCCGTGGCTGCCGCTGCCGTTGGCGAGGCGCTATGCGCACGCCTACGGTTCGCGCGCCGGACGCATGCTGGCCGGCGCCACGCAGATGTCGGACCTGGGCGAGGAACTGGCGCCGGGCCTGTTCGCCGCCGAAGCGCGCTATCTGGTGGCGGTGGAGTGGGCGCGCAGCGCCGAGGACATTCTCTGGCGCCGCACCAAGCTGGGCCTGTTTTGCACGCCCGAGCATGTGGCGCGGCTGAGCGCCTGGCTGGGCGAACAGGCGGCGCCGTCGCACTGACGGATACAAGTAACGCATCGGAAAGAAGCATATGGCCTACCTGCTGGCCCTCGACCAGGGCACGTCCAGTTCACGCAGCATCCTGTTCGATCAGGACGGCGCCATCGTCGCCGTCGCGCAACAGGAATTTCCGCAATTGTTCCCGCAGCCCGGGCAGGTCGAGCACGACCCGATGGCGATCTGGCACAGCCAGTTGCAGACTTGCCGCGATGTCTTGCGGCAGGCCGGCGTCAAGGCCGCCGAACTGACCGCGCTGGGCATCGCCAACCAGCGCGAGACCACAGTGGTATGGGAACGCGCCAGCGGCCGGCCGGTGCACAACGCCATCGTCTGGCAGGACCGACGCACCGAGGCGTTGTGCGATGCGCTGCGCGAGCGCGGACTGGCCGATCCGATCCGGCGCAAGACCGGGCTGGTGCTCGATCCTTATTTTTCCGGAACCAAGCTGCGCTGGATCCTGGACCATGTGCCCGGCCTGCGCGCCCGCGCCGAAGCCGGCGAACTGGCGTTCGGCACGGTCGACGCCTGGCTGGTCTGGAACCTGACCGGCGGCCGCTTGCACGTCACGGATGTGACCAACGCCTCGCGCACCATGCTGTGGAATATCGAACAGTCGTGCTGGGATGCGGAACTGCTGCAATGGCTGGACATTCCGGCGGCGCTGCTGCCGCAAGTGCATCCATCCAGCCATCTCTACGGCGAGATCGACGCCGCCCACCTGGGCGCGCCGGTAGTCATCGGCGGCATCGCGGGCGACCAGCAATCCGCGCTGTTCGGCCAGGCCTGCTTCGCGCCCGGCATGGCCAAGAATACCTATGGCACAGGCTGTTTCCTGTTGACGCATACCGGCGAGCAGTTCGCGCAATCGCAAAACGGCCTGGTCAGCACCGCCGCCTGCCAGCTTGGGACGCATGTGCAATACGCCCTGGAAGGCAGCGTCTTTATCGGCGGCGCGGTGGTGCAATGGCTGCGCGACGGACTCAAGGCGATCAAGCATTCCACCGACGTGGAAGCGCTGGCGCAATCGGTGAGCGGATCGGAAGGGGTGATTTTCGTGCCGGCGTTTACCGGGCTGGGCGCGCCGTACTGGAGCCCGGCCGCCAAGGGCGCCATCCTGGGCTTGAGCCGCGGCAGCACGGTGGCGCATATCGCGCGTGCGGCGCTGGAATCGATTGCATTCCAGAGCGCGGCCCTGCTGCGGGCAATGGACCGGGACGCCGTGGCGCCGATTGCCGAATTGCGCGTCGACGGCGGCGCCGCGGCCAATAATATGCTGCTGCAATTCCAGGCCGATCTGCTCGGCATCCCGGTGGTGCGGCCGCAAATCACCGAAACCACCGCGTTGGGCGCGGCCTACCTGGCGGGCCTGGCGACCGGCGTATTCCGCGATACGGCGGAACTGGCGTCGCGCTGGCGCATCGAGCGCACTTTCGAGCCGCGGATGCCGCGGGAACAGGCGCGCGAGTTGATCGCACAATGGGAACGTGCCGTGCAGCAGATACGGCCCGACTAGCGCGCCAGGGTCGGGCGGGTCAGATCAAGCAGATAGGCTCGAGCAGGCAACGTCAGCTGGCAACGTCAGCAGGCGCTGCACTCGATCGACGTTGCCGACGCCAGGCATCGCCGGCATTCGGCATCAATGCCCGTACTGATCGATCAGGCGCGGCGGCTGCGACGGCGTTGCGGCATTGGAGGATGGGGACGGGGAAGAAGGCAGGGGCGGCGAGGAATTCGGCTTGTTGTCCGATCTGCCGAAGCCGAAGAATTCCGCCACGCCCGACAAGGCATCCGAGACCGGATTGTCGGTCACGCCCAGCGAGGCGACAAAGCCGTTGCCCGGCGTGAAGTTGTCGAAATACAGTTCGCCGCCGATGTTCTGTACGCCGTCCGGCATCGGCATGGTGTAGTTCGGCACGCCCTTGAGCGCGGTTCCCATGTATTCGACCCAGATCGGCAAGGCCAGCTGCGCGCCGAATTCCTTGGTGCCGAGGCTCTTCGGCTGGTCGTAGCCCATCCACACCACGCTGACCAGGTTGCGCTGGTAGCCGGCGAACCAGCCGTCGAAGGCATCGTTGGTGGTGCCGGTCTTGCCGGCCAGGTCGGTGCGCTTGAGCACATTGGTGCGCGCGCCGGTGCCGCGCTGCGCCACCGATTGCAGCAGGCTGGTCATGACATAGCTGTTGCGGGCATCGATCGCGCGCGGCGCATTCTGCTCGGCAATCAGCGGCTGCGCCTGCGACAACACCTTGCCGTGCGCATCGGTGACCTGGGAAATCAGATAGGGATTGATGGTATAGCCGCCATTGGCGAAGATCGAGTAGGCCGCGGCCAGCTGCAGCGGGGTGGTCTGTCCGGCCCCCAGCGCCAGCGGCAGGTAGGGCGGGGTCTTGTCGGCATCGAAGCCGAAATGCTGGGTCACGAACTGCTGCGCATACTGCACGCCGATGCTGTCCAGCAAACGAATCGAGACCAGGTTGACCGATTTCTGCAAGGCGGTGCGCATGGCCATCGGACCGGCCGGCGCCTCGTCGTCCTTCGGCTCCCAGTTGTCCTGGCCGGGACCGGCCGGATACGAGACCGGCGCGTCGTTGATGATGCTGGCCGGGCCGAAGCCTTTTTCCAGCGCCGCCGAATAGATGAAAGGCTTGAAGGTGGAGCCCGGCTGGCGCCAGGCCTGCGTGACATGGTTGTATTTGTTTTGCACGAAATCGAAGCCGCCGACCAGCGAACGGATCGCGCCGTCCTGCGGCCGCAGCGCCACCAGGGTGGCCTCGACTTGCGGCAACTGGACGATCTGCCAATTCTGCTTGGCGTCGCGGCGCAGGCGGATCAGCGCGCCGGGACCGATCTGCACCGCCGCCGAGGCCTTCGGACTCAGCGCGGCGGCCACGAAGCGCAGCGATTCGCCGGTCAGCGTGGCCACGCTGTCGTCGCGCATCACGGCCTTGATATGTTTCGGATCGGCTTCGGTGACCACGGCCGCGACAATGTCGTCGTTATCGGGGTAGGTGTCGAGCACGTCGTCGATGGCGTCGGCGCGGTCGTCCTCGTCCTTGGGCAGCTTGACGGTTTTTTCGGGACCGCGATAGCCGTGGCGGCGATCGTAATCCATCACGCCGTTGCGCACCGCCAGGTAGGCCGCGCGCTGGTCGGCCGCGTCGATGGTGGTGGTGACGTTGAGGCCGCGCGTATAGATGTCGTCCTTGTACTGCGGATACAGCATCAGGCGCACCATTTCATTGATGTATTCCGCATGCACGCCGTACTGGTTGCCGGGCCGCTTGACCTGGATGTCTTCCTTGGTCGCCTGGTCGTACTCGGCCTGGGTGATGAATTCCAGGTCGAGCATGCGTTTCAGGATGTATTGCTGGCGGATCTGCGCGCGTTTCGGATTGATGACGGGGTTATAGGCCGAGGGCGCCTTCGGCAGGCCGGCCAGCATCGCGGCTTGCGCCAGCGTGATGTCCTTGAGGTCCTTGCCGAAGTAGACGCGGGCGGCCGCGGCGAAGCCGAAGGCGCGCTGCCCCAGGTAAATCTGGTTCATATAGACTTCGAGAATCTGGTCCTTGGTCAACGCGGACTCGATTTCGCCGGCCAGCAGCATTTCGTAGATCTTGCGCGAATAGGTTTTTTCGCTGGACAGGAAGACGTTGCGCGCCACCTGCATCGTGATGGTGCTGGCGCCTTGCTTGGCGCCGCCGTGCAGCAGGTCGGAAACCGCCGCGCGCGCGATGCCGAAATAATCCACGCCGCCATGCTGGTAGAAGCGCGCATCCTCGATCGCCAGCACGGCGTTTTTCATATTCGCCGGTATTTCGTCCAGTTTTACCAGGCTGCGTTTTTCCTCGCCGAATTCGCCCATCAGCACATGATCGGCGGAATAGATGCGCAGCGGCACCTTGGGCTGGTAGTCGATGATGGCGTCCAGCGGCGGCAGGCGCGGTTTCATGAAAATCACGGCGTAGGCGCCGAGCAGGGCCACGATCAGCGCGCCGGCCAATATCAGGCCGCCCAGGATCAGCAGGATGCGCCGTTGCAGATGGCCGCCCTTGTTTCCGGCGGCGCTCGACCGCGACTGCATGCGGGCATGCATGCGGTCCTGTTGCTCTGTACGTGGGGTGGCGCGGCGCGATGTATTTTTTTTCAAGGGACGGGTCGGGAAATGGATAGCCGGCATATTCTACCGTAGTGCCGCAGGCATGCCGCTGCGGCGATTACATTCCATTACATCATGCCGTCCCGGCGGTACTGGAGGCGGCGGCGCGCTTGAGCAGGTTTTCGAAGGCGGCGTAGATGCGCCGGATGTAGGGGTTCTTGTGCCCGAGCGGGCCGTCGACGATTTCCGGGTGCACCAGCATGGTCGGATTGGCTTCGAACACCAGCAGGCGCGCGTCCGGCATGAGCGAGAAATCGATGCCGGCGTAATCCAAATCCATCGCGGCGCCGATGGCGCGCAGCGCCTGCATGCCGGCCGCGCCCAATACCGCTTCCGGATTTTCCAGGAACCGCCGTTCTTCCTCCAGCTTCCAGGGGAAATCTTCCATGTCCGCGGTGTCGTAATGCACCATCCAGTGCGGCGAAATCGCCAGGTGATAGGGATACGGCTCGCGATCGATGAAGATCACCCGGTATTTGCGGAAAAAGGCGTCGGCCGAGCGGTAATCGACGTAGCAGGCCGCATACAGCGGCGTGGATTGCATCGCCCGGCATTGCGCCAGTTGCGCGGCGTCGGTCGCCAGCTCCAGGCCGATGCCGCCTTGGGTGTGCACCGGGCGTGTCAGCAGGGGCAGGTGCTGTTCCATGGCCGGCAGCCAGGCCGCCGCATCGGCGAAGCGCCAGACCGCCGGCACCAGCAGCTTGTCGATGCCGGCCAGCAGGGCCGGCAGTTTGTGGCGCGCGGTGCGCGCCACCCGGTCCGGATGATTCAGGAGGGGTTTGTCGCAGGATTGCAGGAATCTGGCGAGCGGGCGGGCCGTGTCGCCGGTCAGGTCGGCGTCGCCCATGGCATTGAACACCAGGTCGTGATGCGGCAGCCGCGCGGCCTGGTCGTCGGGCGCGTATTCGATCATCCAGTCGATGGTGCTGTTGGCGTTTTCGTCGAACAGATGGGTCAGGTTCAGATTGCCCTGGCCGGCGTCGAACAGGATCAGCACGGTCTTGTCGGCGCCGGGCGCATGCCGCTCGAACAGGTTCTTTTGCGAATAGGCGAGATCGAGATGGCGCTTGGCCTCCGCGGCGCGCCCGTCCTGCAGCAGGATGGCGGACAGGTTGATATGCGCATCGAGGTAATCCGGGTCCGCGTCCAGCGCCAGCCGATAGGCGCATTCGGCTTGCGCCGCCTGGCCGCGCCGGGCATTGACCAGGCCCAGGTTGTACAGCGCGTCGGCATGGCCGGGACGATGCGCCAGCGCCTGCTCGAAACAGTCCATGGCGCTTTGCAGGCGATTCTGTTTGCTGCGGACAATGCCGAGCTGGAAATGGGCTTGCGCCAGACTCGGCGCGGTGGCGGACGCAATTGCGATGGCGATGGCGTTCTCGTAGCATTGCGCGGCATCGTCCAGCAGCTCGCATTCCAGCAGCAGGTCGCCCAGGTTCAGATGGGCCACGCAATATGCCGGCGCGAGTTCGACCGCCTTGCGCAATGCCGCGGCGGCGGCGTCGAACTCGCCCATCTTGCGCAGCGTGTTGCCGACGTTGTTATAGGCTTCGGCATAATCGGGCCGGGCCACGATGGCCAGCCGGTAGCTGGCCAGCGCGCGCGCAAACCGGCCCTGGTCGAAATAGACCGCGCCCATATTGTTATGGGTTTCGGGCAGGTCGCACCACAGCGCTTGCTCGTAGCTGGCCAGGGCCTGGTCGAATTGTCCCAGGGCGTGCAGGGCGCTGCCCATATTGTGATAGGCGTCCGCGAAATCGGGTTTCAGCGCGACCGCCAGTTGGTAATGCTGCACGGCCTCGGCCAGGTTGCCGAGCGATTTTTGCAGATTGGCCAGGTTGTAGCGCGCCTCGATAAAATCCGGATTGAGCGCCAGCGCGGAGGCGAAACTGTGGACGGCTTCCCGCGGCCGGCCCAAGTTCTGCAAGGTGTTGCCCACGCCGTAATGGGCGGCGACCGCCTTCGGATCGATTTCCAGGATGCGCGCGTAGCAGATCAGCGCCTGCTCGAATTGCGTCTTGACGCGGTAGGCGGTCGCCAGCGACAGCAAGTAGGTAGTGTTCAGCGGCGCCAGCGCGCAAGCCCGGGTGATCAGCTGGATCGAGAAATCGACGTCGCCGAGCTGGCCGGCGGCATTGCCCATGAGGTGCAGGGCGTCGGGATTATCGGGTTGCGCGCTCAGGATCGCTTGGTAGATATCGATCGCTTCGGCCAGGCGGCCGGCCTGATGGTGTTCCAGCGCGTTTAGAATTTCCATTGCAGGCAACCGTGGAAGCGCTCGGCGCGGCGAAATACCGCCCAAGGTCCGGTGGCGCCCCGATGAATTTCGCTGAATTTCAGCGAAATTGCGGCGAAACTCCCGAGGGATGGGAACCGAACGGTGCAGCGTACCCCACTTACGCGTAAAGAATTGCAAGCACGCCGTAAGATGCTGTTGCCCAGTGAACGTATTGGGGGGAAATTGCATCACAGTAGTATCGTTTACCCGATTTTATTGAAAGCGTTCCAGCCATGCCTTCATCGCCAGCCCAGAAAAAATCCGACTCTGTCCCGCTTGCATCGCCTGCTTATTCAGATGCTTATTCCGATGGCCCGCGCCTGCTGGGCGACGTCGGCGGCACCAACGCCCGCTTTGCCCTGGAATACGCGCCGGGCCGGTTCGATTCGATCCAGACCCTGCATGGCGGCGACTACGCCGAATTCGCCCAGGCGGTCGAAGCCTACCTGGCCGCCAACGATCATCCGCCGATACGGCATGCCGCCATCGCCATGGCCAATCCGGTGCAGGGCGACCGGATCAAGATGACCAATCACGATTGGGCGTTTTCGATCCGCGATACGCGCCGGCGCCTGAAGCTGGAAACTCTGTTGATCGTCAATGACTTCACGGCGCTGTCGATGTCCTTGCCGCACCTGCAGGCGTCGGATTTCGTGCAGATCGGCGGCGGCAGCGCGCAGAAGGAAGCCGTGATCGGGCTGGTGGGGCCGGGCACCGGGCTGGGCGTGGGCGGCCTGATTCCGGACAAGGGCCGCTGGATCGCGCTGGGCAGCGAAGGCGGCCATGCATCGTTTTCGCCGGCCGACGAGCGCGAAGACGCGTTGCTGGCGTATTGCCGGCGCAACTATCCGCATGTGTCGGCGGAGCGCCTGGTATCGGGGCCGGGCATGGAAACCATCTACCTGGGGCTGGCCGAACTGCGCCAGGCCGGCCGGGTCGCGCCGCTGGAGACGGCGCAGATCGTGGCGCAGGCGTTGCAGAAAAACGATCCGCTGTGCAAGGAAACGCTGGACTGTTTTTGCGGCATGCTCGGCACCGTGGCGTCCAATGTGGCCTTGACGCTGGGCGCGCTGGGCGGCATGTATCTGGGCGGCGGCGTGCTGGCGCACCTGGGCGACTATTTCGCCGCCTCGCCGTTTCGCCGGCGCTTCGAAGACAAGGGCCGCTTCCAGGCTTACCTGCAGCGCATTCCGACCTTCATGATCACGGCGCAATATCCGGCCTTCGCGGGCGCCTCGGCGATCCTGGTCGAACATCTGCAGAGCGGCAACCGCGACGCCATCCCGTTCGTGCACAAGGCCAGCGCGCAGGCCTGAAGAAGAATGGGGGAAGACAGGGCAGGGCGCGGCAGTCGATCCGCTACGGTTTCTTGAAGCGCTTGCGCAAGGCCAGCGCCGGCGCGCGGAAGCTGCAATCGTGGACGTGGTCGTTGACCAGGCCGACCGACTGCATGAAGGCGTACATGGTAGTCGGGCCGACGAAGGACCAGCCGCGTTTTTTCAGCGCTTTCGACAGCGCGATCGATTCCGGCGAGGTGGTCATCGTGCGCAAGACCTCGATCGACAGATGCAGCGGCCACGTGTCGTGCGGCGGTTCGAATTGCCAGATGAAGTTGGCCAGGCTGCCGAACTCCTCGCGCAATTCGATCACGCGCGCGGCATTGTTGATGGTCGAGACGATCTTGCCGCGGTGGCGCACGATGCCGGCGTCCGCCAGCAGCCGGGCGATATCCTTCTCGCCGAACCTGACGATTTTCTCGGCCTCGAAATTCTTGAAGGCGCGCCGGAATGCCTCGCGCTTGTTCAGGATCGTCAGCCAGCTCAGGCCGGCCTGGAATCCTTCCAGGCAGATTTTCTCGAACAGATAGCGGTCGTCGTTATTCGGCCGGCCCCATTCGGTATCGTGATATTCCATGTAGAGCGGCGAGGCGGTGCACCAGGCACAGCGTTGGACTTCGGCGGCGGATTTCGGCATATGTTTTTCCGGAAATTTTATTGGCGACAGGCCGGCATTATCACGCAACGGCGCATCAGGCGTACGCCCGCTCGATCAGATAAGCCAGCGGCGCATCCGGCGCCAGCGTGCCGAAGGCCGAACCATGCACGCCGCCCAGCCGCGACCGGCAGAATGCATCCGCCACTTGCGCATCGCCGCCGCGAATCAGCAGCGCGGTTTGCAGCGCCAGCGCCATGCGTTCCACGATGTAGCGCGAACGCATTTCCAGGTTGGCGTGATCGGCCAGCAGGCTCAACAGTTCCTTCAGCGTTGCGTCGAGCGCCGCGTAGTGGCCGTGCAGATCCTTGAATTCGTCGAAAAACGCGATGCGGCTCAGGGGCTCGCGCGCCAGGCAGCGCAACGCGTCCAAGCACTGGATATTGCCGCTGCCTTCCCAGATCGAATTCAGCGGGGCCTGCCGGTACAAGCGCGGCAGCGTCGAATCTTCCACATAGCCGGCGCCGCCCAGGCATTCCTGCGCTTCATTGACGAACGGCGTGCAGCGCTTGCAGATCCAGTATTTGCCGATCGCGGTGGCCAGGCGCGCAAAGGCGGCCTCGTTGGGATTGCGCGGCGCGGCGTCGATGGCGCGCGCCAGGCGCAGCGACAAGGCCAGCGCCGCTTCCGATTCCAGCGCCAGGTCGGCCAGCACATTCTGCATCAGCGGCTGTTGCGCCAGATGCTTGCCGAACGCCTGCCGCCCGCGCGCATGGTGGATGGCCTGCACCAGCGCCTGGCGCATCAGGCCGCTGGAGCCGAGCGCGCAGTCCTGGCGCGTGAGCGCCACCATTTCCAGGATGGCATTGATGCCGCGGCCGTCCTCGCCCAGCATCCAGCCGAGCGCACCCTGCAATTCGACCTCGGCACTGGCATTGCTGTGATCGCCCAGCTTGTCCTTCAGGCGCTGCAGGCGGATGGCGTTAAGCCGCGGCGCGTTCGCATCGCCGCCGGGCGCGAACTTCGGCGTCAGGAAGCAGGACACGCCGGCCTCGGTGCGCGCCAGCACCAGGAAGGCGTCGCACATCGGCGCCGACATGAACCACTTGTGGCCGACCAGTTCGTAGAGCTGGTCCGGCCCCTCGGCGCCAACGGCATAAGCCCGCGTGGTATTGGCGCGCACGTCGGAGCCGCCCTGTTTTTCGGTCATGCCCATGCCGATGGTATTGCCGGCCTTGCGCCAGGCCGGCGCCGCCGCGCCGTCGTATTGATCGGAGGTAACGCGGGGCAGCCATTCTTGCTCCAGTTGCGGCGACAGGCGCAATGACGCCACCGAGGCATAGGTCATGGTCAGTGGACAGCAGGTGCCCTGGTCGGCCTGATAGTGCAGGTAAAACAATGCGGCGCGCGCGACGTTGGCGCCGGCCCGGTCGGGATGGCGCCAGTTGAAATTGGACACGCCATGCGCGGTGCCCAGCGCCATCAGGCGGTGATAGGCCGGATGAAATTCGACTTGTTCGATGCGATTGCCGTAGCGGTCGAAGGGATGGAATTTCGGCTTGTTCTCATTAGCCAGCACGCCCAGCGCCATCATTTCGTCGCCGGCGATGCGCCCGAAGTCGGCTATCTGCGTTTCGGCCCAGCCGCCGCCTTCCCGCGCCAGCGCCTGCCGCAGCGGCAAATCCGTGGCATACAAATCGTAGGGCGCCAGCGGCGTGGGCTGGTTGGTGACGGCGTGGGTCGTGAAATCGCTGCTTGCCATAAAAGGTCTCCTGACGAATTCGCGCCGGGCGCCGACGCAGGGCCTAACGTATCATTAATCCTCGCGATTGGTAAGCGCACCAAGTAAACTGTTATAAATGCGAATCGACACTGTACAAAATATGGAAACCGGAATGGCAAGCAAGATGGAAATGGCCTTAAATCGATGACTTCTCATGACGCCGCACCCGCTGCATCCGATGCACTCGATTCATCCGATGCAGGCCATGACGCCGAGGATGGCGGCGCCGCTCCGGCCGCGGATTGCGTCGAACTCCCGCCGGCGGCCCTCGCGCTGGCCAGCCGGCATCTGCGGGACATCCTGTCGCAGGCGATCATGCACACGCCGGCGCAGGCCGCCGTGGTCGTGTACGACCGCCAATGCCCGCTGGCAGATCTGTTGACGGCGGCATACCGGCATTGTTTGCCGGACGCGGCATGCATCGATTTCGATACCGCCGGGCCGGACGCCGTGCTGGCCGGGTTCGCCGGCCTGCGCGAGAACGATCTGGTGGTGCTGGTGCAATCGACCAATTTCCGCCTGGAGGCGTACCGCATCCGCGTGGAACTGTTCAAGCGCGGCCTGAAGGTGATCGAGCATCCGCACTTGTCGCGCATGCCCGGCCGCGAGTCCTTGTATTACATCGATGCGCTGGCCTACGACCCGGCTTATTTTCGCGGCGTCGGCCATGCCTTGAAGGCGCGTATCGACGGCGCGCGCGGCGGCGTGGTCGACAGCGGCGCAGGAAACCGGCTGGTGTTCGGCTCGCCATTCGAGGCGGCCAAATTGAATATCGGCGATTACAGCGGCATGAAAAACGTCGGCGGCCAATTCCCGATCGGCGAAGTCTTCACCGAGGCGCAGGACCTGGAAGCCGTCAGCGGCAGGGTGCGCATCGCCGTATTCGGCGACACCGCCTTTCGCGTAAACCGGCCGCCGCGTCCGATCACGCTGGCGGTCGAGCGCGGCCGGCTGGTCGAGGCGATCGATTCGACGCCCGAATTCGACCGGGTGCTGGCCAATATCCGTGCCGACGAAGGCGAGGTCTGGCTGCGCGAACTGGGGTTCGGCATGAACCGGGCGTTCACGCGCGAGCGCATGGTCAGCGATATCGGCACCTACGAGCGCATGTGCGGCATTCATTTATCATTGGGCGCCAAGCATGGCGTCTACAGCAAGCCGGAAATCCGGCGCGCTGCCGCGCGCTATCACATCGACGTATTCGCCGTCACCGAATCGGTGCTGCTGGACGATGCCGTGGTGTATCGCGATGGCGCCTGGGTAATTTAGAACACTTGCAATCAATCGGGGACTTGTATGGATTCCAGATCAGGCAACGCCTTGTATACCCTGTACCGGCCGACCGAACCGTTTGCTTCCGGCATGCTGGATGTCGGCGACGGCCATCGGATTTACTGGGAACTGTGCGGCAATCCCGAGGGCAAGCCGGCCGTGTTTCTGCATGGCGGACCGGGCAGCGGCTGCAGCGCCGCGCATCGACGCCTGTTCGACCCGAACAAATATTGCGTCCTGCTGTTCGATCAGCGCGGCTGCGGGCGTTCCATGCCGCACGCCTCGCTCGAAGCCAACACGACCTGGCACCTGGTGGCAGACATCGAGGCGCTGCGCAGTTTCCTGGGCGTCGAAAAATGGCTGGTATTCGGCGGCTCCTGGGGCAGCACGCTGGCGCTGGCCTACGCCGAAACCCACCCGCAACGCGTCAGCGAACTGGTCGTGCGCGGCATCTTCTGCGTGCGTCGCGCGGAATTGCACTGGTATTACCAGGAAGGCGCATCGGCGCTGTTTCCGGATTTGTGGGCCGATTTCATCGCGCCGATTCCGCCGGAGGAACGGCACGATTACATCGCCGCCTATCGCCGTCGCCTGACCGGGAGCGACGAGGCCGAAAAGCTGAAGGCCGCACTGGCATGGAGCAGTTGGGAGGGCGGCACCATCACGCTGCTGCCCAACGACGATGCGATCGACGCGCACGGCGCCGCGTTTTATGCGCTGGCGTTCGCCCGCATTGAAAATCATTACTTCACGCACCGCGGTTTCATGGAAGAAGGGCAGTTATTGCGCGACGCCTCCAGATTGCGCAATATCCCGGGCGTGATCGTGCAGGGCCGCTACGACGTCGTCACGCCGGCCGCCACCGCATGGGATCTGCATCGGGCCTGGCCCGAGGCTGCGTTCCACCTGGTGGAAGGTGCAGGTCATGCCTATAACGAGCCGGGCATCCTGCATCAGCTCATTGGCGCAACCAAGCGGTTTGCCGAGGCGTGGCCATGAGCATCGGCAAGTTCTCGTTGCGGCGTCGTTCCGAAAATTGCTAAATCATTTACGCGTGGAAAGTTGTTGCAACGGCAAGCGCCGATTGGCATTAAATATCAGAAAAAACAAACTTTCGCATCGTTTCAATTTTGCCGCGTCTCGCTTATGCTGTTTTGCTTTGGCGATCCGCGATCGATGCGTTGGGAAACGTGCCGCGATCAGAAGCGGACATGGTAAGTAAATCGTAGGAGATCGGTCATGACTGTTGAATTACTACCTTTACCTCTGCAACCCGCATCCCAGCAATCGACCTCGCTGCAATCCTTGTCCAGGCAACAGGTGCCCGCGCAGGGCGTGGTATTTTCCATTCGCATCGAGGGCACGGAGCATTCCTGCCTGATCGCCGATTGCGCCTTGAAACGCCTGTATGCGTTCGAGGGCACCACGCTGGACATCCAGCACGTCTATCAGGCCTATCAACCGAAAATCCACAACGTCGCCCGCAACCTGATCCTGAAGGGCGAGACCGAACCGCTGCTGATACTGCGCGCGCCGCATTTCAGTTCCGTCGAGGCGTGATCTGCCTGATGAAGGCGCGCACGGCGGGCGACTTCTCATGGCGCCGATAGGCCACGGCGATGCCGGTCTGGATCGGCTTGCCTGAAATTTCCCGATAGACCACGCCCGGCATGCAGATGCGGTCGAGGACCGACGCCGGCACGATCGCCACGCCTTCGCCGAGGGACACCAAGGTGATCACCGCCACCAGGCCGCCAGGGCGCGGCCCCAGGTTCGGCACGAAACGGCCGCGCCGGCCGACCTCCAGTGCGCCGGCCGCCTGCTCCGGCAAAATGAAACGTTGTCCCGCCAGTTCCGCCGGCCGCACCGCGGCCGTGGATGGGGTTTGCGCCAGCGCGGTGTTTTCGGTCAGCGCCACGATCCAGCGATCGCTCAGCAGATTCGTCATGGTGACGTTGCCCGGACAGTCCATGGGCGGACGGATGAAGGCCAGGTCCATGCCGCCGTCGCCGACCAGTTGCGGCAGGCTGTCCATCTGGGTTTCGGATAGATTCAGCTTGACGTCCGGATAGGTTTGCCGGAAGCGCGCGATTTCGGTCTGCAGCAGGCCGGAATACGCGGCCGACGCCACATAGCCGATTTCAATCCGGCCGATCTCGCCGCGGCCGGCGCGGCGCGCGGCTTCTTCCGCGCGCGCCGCCTGTTCCAGCGTGCGCCGCGCCTCGACCCAGAAAATTTCCCCGGCCGAGGTCAGGGCCACCGAACGCTTGGTGCGCTGGAACAGCCGGACCTCCAGCAGGCGCTCGATTTCCTGGATCTGCTTGGTCAATGCCGGCGGCGAAATGCCGATCTGCGCGGCGGCCCGCGCGAAGTGCAAATTCTCGGCAACCGCCGCGAAACAGCGGAAATGGCGCAACTCCATGACGGCCCCCGATAATTAACTGGAAGGAAATTAAAACGCGATAGAACTGTAATAGAAATAATTATAACGAGGAATAGAATCGGACGATTCTTTTCAGAAATTGCCCGCCATGTCCAGTTCTTCCGACGCCAGCCCCAGCCCCAGCCCAGGCACCGACCCGAGTCCTGGCCCCTTGCTGCTCATTACCTGCTCGGCGGTATGCGCGCTGATTACGCTCGATACCAATATCGTGGCGGTCTCGCTGCCGTCGATCGCCCGTTCGCTGCAGGCCGGCTTCAGCGATATCGAATGGGTGGTCAGCACCTATATGCTGGCCTTCGCTTCGCTGTTGCTGCCGGCCGGCGGCATCGCCGATCTGTTCGGACGGCGCCGCACCCTGCTGGTCGGGCTGGGCGTGTTCGCAGCTGCTTCGCTGCTGTGCGGGGCGGCGTGGACGGTGGAAATATTGCAGTGGGCGCGCGCCCTGAAAGGCGTCGGCGCAGCCTTGCTGCTGACCTCCGCGCTGGCGGTGATCGGCCACACCTATCGCACCGAACGCGAACGCACGCATGCCTGGGCCATCTGGGGCACCTGCATGGGCGTGTCGGCGACGCTGGCGCCGCTGCTGGGCGGAACCATTACGCAATTGATGGGATGGCGCTGGATTTTCCTTTTGAACCTGCCGGTCTGCCTGGTGCTGGGCGCGCTGGTATGGCGGTATGTGGACGAGTCGCGCGATGCCGGCGCGGCGCGCATCGATATCTGGGGCGGGCTGACCTTCAGCGGCGGACTGTGCTGCCTGATCTGGGCCATGATCGGCGCCAGCGAGGCCGGCTGGAGCAGTGCGCTCACGCTGTCCCGCGCCGGCGCCGGGCTGCTGTTGCTGGCGCTGTTCGTTCCGGTCGAGCTGATGCAGCAACGGCCGATGATCGACCTGCGGCTGTTCCGTTCACCGCGCTTCGTCGGATCGGTCCAGAGCATGTTCGGCTATGCGGCGTCGGCGCAGGTGATGATGACCTTCCTGCCGCTGTATCTGCAGAACGCCTTCGACTATTCCGCCATTTCGGCCGGCCTGGCGATGCTGCCGTTCGCGCTGGCGATGATGCTGTTTCCGCGCGTGGGCGCGCTGCTGACGCGGTTCATGCCGCTGCATGGCCTGATGTCGCTGGCGCTGGGCATGGTGTGCGCGGGCAATGTGATCGTCGCCGTCGCCGCGGCGGTTGCATCGCACTGGCTGGTATTGATCGGCATGATCGTCACCGGCAGCGGCGCCGGCATCCTGAACGGCAATACCCAGAAAGCCATTGTGCGCAATGTGCCGATCGAGCGTTCCGGCATGGCCTCCGGCATCAGCACCACGACGCGTTTCGCCGGCATCGTGCTGGCCATTGCCTGTCTCGGCGGCGTGCTGTTGCAGCATACCGGCACGAATTTCGGCGAGGCCCTGGGCGCCGCGCAAATCGCATTGCCGCCGGATGCCGGCGATATCGTGCAGCATGCGGTGGCCGGCGACGGATTGCTGGCGCTGCAATCCTGGCCGGCTGGCACGCGCGCATTTGCGGCGCAGGCATTGCAGTCGAGTTTTGCGCGGGCGTTCGCGGCGGCGATGCTGATCGCGGCGCTGGCGGCGGCAATCAGCGCCGTGCTGACCTATGTGCTTGGCAGGGGAGAGCGGCAGGAACAGCCGGGGCCGTCGATTGCGATAGCCTCCAACAGCGCCGGCTGATCGCGGCCTGGCCCTGTTTCGAATCCGCATTATTGCAATTGTGTTGCAAAACGTAAGCGAATACGCGTAGAATTGCCGTCATTCCGCAACACTGTTGCACAAAAAACGACAAAGACGCATTTGCCAACATGATGTCCCGCATGCTCCCCGATACTCTTTCGATCCCGTCGACGGCACGGCCGGCCGCCGCCGGGCGCATGCGCGGGCGCCGGCAACGGGGCCGCGCTTGGTCCAGGGCGCGCCTGACGATATGGCTGTTGATCGGCGTGCTGCTGGTGCAATTGCTGGCGATGGAATTCCATCGCCATAGCCTGTTCGACATCGATAGCGATTGCCCGAGCTGCCAACTGGATACGATGCACCCCGCGCCGGCGCCGTCCGCGCCGGTTGCCGTGACGGTGCCGGTGCGGGCCTTCACGTTTTTGGCCATGGTCGAGCCGGCCTTGTTCCTTCCTCTCGACGTCAGGCCTTATCTGAGTCCCTACCCGCAGGCGCCGCCGCGCCATCCTGCTGCGCAGGCTTGAGCGCCGTTCGGCGCATTTTCTTCGTTTTTACTCTTTCCGTTTTTAAATCGGTCCCTGCCGGGCCGGCTGCATTGACGTCTTCGACGCCGATGGCATCCGTGCGCCCGGCACGGCCAGTACGTCCTTTAGGAATGCATCATGAATACACGTTTGCTACGGCTCGGCGCCTTGATTGCGCTGGCCTACGGTTTTTCCGCCGCACCTGCTGCCTATGCGCAGGCCGCGACGCCATCGGCATCGCCATCCGCACCCGGTTCCGCGTCCAATCCTGCACCGTCCGCCTCTGCCGGCATTGCGCCGGACGCCGCGCAGGCGCTCGACCCGATCGTCGTCAACGAGCGCCTGGATCGCGCCCGCAACAGCATTTCCGTGGAAACCGGCAGCAGCGTATATCACTTCGGTCATCAAGACATCGACGCGCTGCCGCAAGGCAACGACACCGCTTTCAATCAATTCCTGTTGCGCGCGCCCGGCGTGGCGCAGGATTCGTACGGCCAGCTGCATGTGCGCGGCGATCACGCCGATCTGCAATATCGCCTGAACGGTATCGTGCTGCCGGAAAGCATTTCCGGCTTCGGCCAGACGCTCGACACGCGCTTCGTCGACAGCATGAACCTGATCACCGGCGCGCTGCCGGCGCAGTACGGCTACCGCACCGCCGGCATTGTCGACATCCGCACCAAGACCGGCCAGCAGGCCGCCGGCGGCAATGTCGGCGTGGAAATCGGCAGCAACAATACGCGCCGTGTCAGCGGCGACGTCGGCGGTACCAAGGACGGCTTCAGCTATTACCTGAACGGCTCTTTCGATGCCAACAATCTGGGCATCGAAAGCCCGACCGGTTCGTCTTCGACGCTGCACGATCGCACGCTGCAAAACAAGGCATTCGGCTATTTCTCCTATCTGTTGAATCCCGACCAGCGCGTCAGCCTGATCCTGGCCAACACCGACAGCCGTTTCCAGATTCCCAATTCGCCCGGCCAGACGCCCGCCTTTATGCTCGATGGCGTGACCGATTATCCATCGACCGGCCTGAATGCCAACCAGCGCGAGACAAATCGCTACGGCATTCTGGCGCTGCAAGGCGTGCTGGGCGACAAGATCGACTACCAGGTGGCCGCGTTCAGCCGCTACACCAAGGTGCTGTATGAGCCGGATGCCATCGGCGACCTGATCTATACCGGCGTCGCTTCGCGCGTGCTGCGCACCGGCCTGGCCAACGGCTTGCAGGCGGACGCGGGCTACCAGATCAATGACCGCCACACGCTGCGCGCCGGCATCGCCTATACCCGCGAGACCTTGAACAACAGCAGCGATTCGCAGACCTTCGCCGCCGACGGCAGCGGGGCTCAATTGAGCGACGTGCCGTTCGGACTGAGCGACCAGAGCCGCAAGATCACCAACCAGGTCGGGCTTTACCTGCAGGACGAATGGAAGCTGAACGACAAGCTCACGCTCAACTACGGCGCGCGCGCCGACTGGATCAACGCGTATGTGACGGCCAGCCAGTTCAGCCCGCGCGTCGGCCTAGTCTATAAAATGAATTCGCGCACCACCTTCCATGCCGGCTATGCACGCTACTTCACGCCGCCGACCAGCGAACTGATCGCCTCCAACACCGTGGCCGCCTTCGACGGCACCACCAATGCATCGGCCAGCGGCAGCAACGATCCGGTGCGGGCGGAACGCTCGGATTACTACGATCTCGGCGTCAGCCATCGCCTGACCGAAAACCTGACGGTCGGCGTCGACGGCTACTACAAGAAGATCAAGAACATGCTGGACGAGGGCCAGTTCGGTTCGGCGCTGCTGTACACGCCGTTCAATTATGCCGACGGCAAAGTCTATGGCGTGGAACTGACCGTGAACTACCGCAAGGACGATTTCGGCGCTTACTTCAATCTGGCGCGCGCCACGGCCCTGGGCAAGAACATCGTTTCCAGCCAATACAATATCGGCCAGGATGAACTCGATGTGATCGCCAACCAGTGGGTGCACGTGGATCACGACCAGGCCATCACCGCCTCCGCCGGCGCCTCGTATCAATGGGGTGGCACGCTGTATAGCGCCGATGCCTTGTTCGGCACCGGCCTGCGCAGCGGCTTCGTCAACAGCGATCATTTGCCGGCCTACACCGAAGTCAATCTCGGCGCCAGCCATGCCTTCAACGATACCTTGATCGGCAAGGTCAACGTGCGGCTCGCGGTGGTCAACCTGTTGGACAAGGTCTACCAGATCCGCGACGGCTCCGGCATCGGCGTCGGCGCGCCGCAATACGGGCAGCGGCGCGCGATGTATGTGGCGATGACCAAGTCGTTCTGAACCACATCGGCGCTGTAAACGTCGGCCATCCGAAAGCCCTTGATCGGTTTCAAGGGCTTTTTTCTTGCCTTCCGATTTTTCCTGCCCTTTTTATGCGCACAAAATGTCCATTGCAGTGCGTAAAGCGCATTCGAGAAAAATTTCAGATGAAAAAATTCGATAAAAACACGCCGTAATTTGTCATTTTGCAGCGATAAATGGCTAAAAAATTAATAAACGACAATTAAAGACATTATTTCTGCAGATTGGGCTGTTGCCGCTGACATATCCGGCCCTGTTTCATGTGCAGGCGCGGAACCTGCCTATATTGCCCTGGACAATCAGCTGAATTATCGTAGCCGAGACAATCACAAGGCGGGAGCACCATGAAATTACAGCACGCACTGGGCGGCTTGGAGAACCTGGGACCGGTCAATCTGGAGAAGAGGGTATTCGTCCAGGGATGGGAAAAACGCATATTCGGCATCCATACCGTCATGATGGCCGAGAGCGCGCATCTGGCCGAATCGCTGCCGCGCTATCCGGTGGCGCAATTGCCCACTGCCTTCAAGGAAACCTGGACCTGGGCGTCACTGCGCACCGGCGCCGAAGGCATGCAGCCGTTCGAATATTTCAAATACCGCTATTACGAAAAATGGCTGATGGGCATCAGCCAGTACTTCATCGATCGCGGCTACATCGAAGCCGATGAATTCCGGCGCTTGATGGATGACTATCGCGCCAATCCAACCGCCGGTTTCCCGCAGAAGCCGAATCCGGCGTTGAAGCATCAGATTCTCGACTATCTCAACCGCGGCGATTCCGGCCTTCGGCCGCTCGCCGCCACGCCGCGCTTTGCCGCCGGCGACACGGTGACCGTGGCCGATCCTGCAGCCGCCGACCATACCCGGCTGCTCGGCTATCTGCGCAACAAGAAAGGCGTGGTGCGCGAAGTCTATCCGGGCGCTTTCGAATATTTTGTCTCGACCGGCCCGGACGGCCTGGAAGGCGCCCAGCATGTCTTTTGCGTGGCGTTCGACGCCGCCGATATCTGGGGCGCGGACATGTGCGAGCCGAACACCACCATCTATGCCGACTTGTTCGGTGTGTATCTGGCATGACTTTTTGGCGTGACCTTCTGGCGTGACTTTTCAGTGTGATTTATTTATGAGCGGAGACCAACCATGACAGCTCTATTCGACTATGACGACGATCGCGAAGCCGCCAGCGCGGCCAAGGTCGGCGCGCTGGAAGCGCTGCTGATCGCCAAGGGCGTGCTGGGCAGCGATTCGGTGGATACCGTCCTGCAGCATTTCGAAACCGTGGCCGGCCCATTCAACGGCGCGCGCATCGTGGCGCGTGCCTGGGTCGATCCGGACTACAAGCAGCGCTTGGTCGACGACACCCCGGCCGCCATCGCCGAACTGAATTTCCCGCTCGGCATGGACGGCGCCGAAGGCGAACACATGAAGGCGGTAGCCAACAGTGCGACGGTGCACAACCTGGTTATCTGCACATTGTGTTCCTGCTATCCGTGGCCGGTGCTGGGCTTGCCGCCGTATTGGTACAAGGACCCGATATTCCGCGCGCGTGGCGTACGCGAGCCGCGCGCCGTCCTGCGCGAATTCGGCGTGCCGATCGATGCCGCCACGGAAGTCAAGGTATGGGACAGCAGCGCGCAGATTCGCTGGTTCGTCATTCCCGAGCGTCCGGCCGGCACCGATCATCTGAGCGAGCAACAACTGGCCGCGCTGGTCACGCCCGAAGCAATGATGGGCGTAGCGCTGCCGCAAGCCGGCGCGGCAGGGTAGAAGCAGGCCATGTTTACCCGCTTCGAAGAATATGCCGCCTCGCAGATGCTGGGCCAACCCGACTCCCCGCCGCGCACGCAGGGCAAACTGTATTTCAGCCAGGACTGGCAGCGCACGGTCTACGGCATGGCGATGGCGCTTTCCAAGGCAGGTTATTTCGAATGGGAAGACTTCCGGCAGAGCCTGATCTCGGCCATCGCCGCCTGGGAAGCCGACGCCTGCGGCGGGAGCCAGACGCCCTGGGACTATTACGCCTGCTACACCAGCGCGCTGCTCAATGTGCTCAGCGCGCAAGGCCTGTTGTCGCAGAATGAACTGGCCGCCTTGCTCAACTCCACCGAAGCACCATTAAAAAAGGCTTCCCATGCGCCAATCTAAAATTCCCGTCACCGTCATTTCCGGCTTTCTCGGCGCCGGCAAGACCACGCTGGTCAATCACCTGCTGACCCAATACAAGCGCAGCAACATAGGCATCGTCGTCAATGAATTCGGCGAGGTCGGCATCGACGGCGAACTGATCGTCGCCAACGACGAAGCATTGATTGAAATCCGCAACGGCTGCGTCTGCTGCACGGTGCGCACCGACCTGGTGCTGGGCGTGAAGGAGCTGCTGTCGCGTAGTCACGTGCCGATCGACCGGCTGATCATCGAAACCTCCGGCATGGCCGATCCGGCGCCGGTGCTGCAGACATTCCTGGCCGATGCCGACCTGCTGGAGCGGGTCGAGCTGGAATCGGTGGTCACGGTGGTCGACGCCATGCATATCCTGGGGCAACTGCAGGACGACATCGTGCGCGAACAAATCGCCTTTGCCGATCTGGTGATCCTGAACAAGACCGGTTTGCTGGCGCCAGCTGCGCTGGACGCGCCGTGCAAGGCGATCCGGCAGCTCAATCCGGATGCGGTGCTGGTGCATGTCAACCACGCCGCGGTCGACGCCGATGCGGTGCTCGGCGTGCAACGTTTCTCGCTGCCGAATCTGCTGGCGATCGAACCCGGCATCCTCCAGGATGAGCACGACCATGAGCACGATGCATCGATCAGTTCCTGTTCGGTGGTCACCGATACGCCGCTCGATCCGGTGCGCTTCAACCGCTGGGTCAACCGTCTTGCGCAGAGCGACGGCGAAAAGCTGCTGCGCATGAAGGGCGTGCTGGATTTCGAAGGCGAAGCGCGGCAATTCCATTTCCACAGCGTGCACATGTTGCTCGACGCCAAGCCGGGTAGGCGCTGGCGCGATGGCGAGCCGCGCGCCAGCCGCTTCGTGTTCATCGGCCGCGATCTGGACGCAAAAACTTTGCAACAGGGATTTCTGGAATGCGCGCAGAATGGCGTTGAAACGATCACCACCTGAACAATGAGAGCGTATGCGCAAAATCAGTATCGGCATGGTCTTGTTTCCGCGGTTCCAGATGCTCGATATCGCGGGGCCCGGCGACGCATTCGGAGAGGTTAAAAACCTCAGCGGCGGCGAGCTGCGCTACGACATCATGACGATCGGCACCACGCGCGGCCCGGTGCAGTCCTCCAGCGGCCTGACCATGATGCCGGACCGGACCATCTTCGATCCCTGTCCCGAATTCGACACCATTATCTTTCCGGGTGGCCTGGGCGTGTTCGATCTGCTGGAAGACGCAACGCTGATCGACTGGCTCAAGGCGCAGGACCGCGCCAGCCGGCGCACGTGCGCCATCTGCAACGGCGTCTTCGCCTTCGGTGCGGCCGGGCTGATCAACGGCAAGACGGTGTCCACGCACTGGATGGACGTGCCGCAACTCACGCGCATGTTTCCCAAGGCGCGGATCGAAGCCGATCGCATCTTCGTCAAGGATAAATCGCTCTACACCACGGCCGGCGTGACCGCCGGCATCGATCTGGCGCTGGCGCTGATCGAGGAGGACAGCGGCCGCGCCATGGCGCGCGACGTCGCCAAATACCTGATCGTGCATCTGCGCCGCGCCGGAGGGCAATCGCAATTCAGTCCCTTGCTGGATGTGCAGGTCACCGCCGATTCGGTCTCGGGAGCGGTACAGGCTTTCATCCTGGACCGCCTGGCCGATGTGCATACGCTGGAATCGCTGGCGCTGAAGATGGGCATCAGCGCGCGCCATCTGTCGCGCGTCTTCAAACAGGAAAGCGGCGTCACACTGATGAACTTCCTCAGCGATGCGCGGCTCGACGCGGCTCGGCGGCATCTGGAAAACAGTAACCTGGCGATCAAGGATATCGCGCGGCGCTGCGGCTTCGACACCGGAGACAATCTGCGCCGCGTCTTCGTGCGCCGCTTCCAACTGAGCCCGATCGAATACCGGCAACACTTCCACGCCGACGCCGACCATGACCCGGCCGACGCCAACACGTGACGCACCAGCCATGAACCAGCCGCCGCCATCCGCTTCCGCCACGCCTTTGCGCATCTTGCTGGTGCGCGATGCATTCCATAGCGATGAGGGCGATGTCAGCGCCATCCGCGCCGGGCTGGCCGATGCA
Organism: Herbaspirillum sp.; assembly: GCA_036499085.1. GTDB lineage: Bacteria > Pseudomonadota > Gammaproteobacteria > Burkholderiales > Burkholderiaceae_D > Herbaspirillum. The sequence continues at coordinate 36,821 of DASYEK010000092.1, forward strand.
GGTTACGAACTGGTCAGCATCGCCAATGCCGACCTCAATCTGCCGCGCCTGATCAAGGCCACCGAACCGGATCTGCTGATCATCGAATCGGAAGCCGCCGCGCGCGATCTGGTCGAACACGTGTGCGTAAGCACCCAGCATGCGCCGCGCCCGATCGTGCTGTTTACCGGCAACAACGACAGCGAGAGCATCCGGCATTCGATCGCCGCCGGCATCACCGCCTATATCGTCGACGGCCTCAAGCCGGAGCGAGTCAAGCCGGTGCTGGACGTGGCTTACGCACGCTTCGGTTTTGAACAGCAATTGCGCAGCGAGCTGGTCGAGGCGCGCGACAAATTGCACGAACGCAAGGCGATCGAACGCGCCAAGGGTTTGCTGATGCAGCAATTGCATGTAACCGAAGACGACGCCTACCGCAAGCTGCGCAAACTATCGATGGAGAAAAATATCCGCATCGCCGATGCGGCGCAACGCGTGATCGATATCGCGACGGCGCTTGAATAAGAAGGGCGAAATTCCGGCGTCGCGCGCGGCACTCCGACGGTGCAAGGATTGCATCGATATGCACTGATTGCGCACTGCGATGCAGCGCCGAAACGAAGACATTCAATGATTCGGGCGGCGCCTCCGCCGCAGGCATCGGAAACATGGCTGGCATGCGATTTGCATGCATCGCCAGCAGTACCAAGGCCAATGACGGCCTAACACAACAGATTCGGTGCGCTCGATGTGATGGGCGTGCCGCTGGGATAACGGCGTCCCGAAACGACTCTTCCGCTGCAAGCGATTGCGGTTGGAAAACGGCGTTTCGGGACGCCTTTTTTTTTGCCAAGGGAGATTGACATGAAGCGCAATGATTCATCATCCGCCGGCACAGGCATGACGTCGGCAACGCAGGCAACAACGGCAGAAAACGAAGCGCCACCCGATGCCGGCCGGCGCAAATTATTGACCAAGGCCGCCCAGGCGGCGGCAGGAGTAGGCATCATGAGTCTGATCGATCCCGCGATTCGAAGCGGCGCATGGGCAGCAGGCTCGGACGCACCGGAGAAGAGCGAAGTGAAAATCGGCTTCCTGCCGCTGACCGATTGCGCCTCGTTGGTAATGGCCTCGATATTGGGATTCGACAAGAAATACGGCATCAAGATCATCCCGAGCAAGGAAGCTTCGTTCGCCGGCGTGCGCGACAAGCTGGTCAACGGCGATTTGGATGCGGCCGCCGTGCTGTATGGTTTGCTCTACGGCGTGCAGGTCGGCATCGGCGGCATGAAAAAAGACATGGCCAACCTGATGACGCTGAACCAGAACGGCCAGGCAATCACCTTGTCGATGCAACTGGCGCAAAAGGGCGTGACCGACGGCGCCTCGCTGGCGGCACTGATGCGACGCGAAAAGCGCGAATATACGTTTGCGCAGACTTTCCCGACCGGCACTCATGCCATGTGGCTGTATTACTGGCTGGCGGCCAACGGCATCAATCCGATGACGGAAGCGCATTCGATTACCGTACCCGGTCCGCAGATGGTGGCCAATATGCGCATCGGCAATATGGACGGCTATTGCGCGGGCGAACCGTGGAATGCACGCGCCGTGGTCGACAAGATCGGCTTCACCGCCGTCACCACGCAGCAGATATGGAAAGGCCATCCGGAAAAGATACTCGGCGTCACGGCCGAATTCGCCGAGCGCTATCCGAACACTTGCCGCGCCATGATCGCCGCGGTGCTTGAAGCGTCGCGCTATATCGACGCCTCGGTCGGCAATCGTCAGAAAACGGCCTCTGCCATCGCCGTCAAATCCTATGTGAATACCGACGAGAACGTGATCGTCGACCGCATGCTGGGGCGCTACTCAAATGGCCTCGGCAAGACCTGGGACGATCCCGATCCGATGCGTTTTTATAACAACGGCGCAGTGAATTTCCCCTATCTGTCCGACGGCATGTGGTTCCTGACACAGCAGAAGCGCTGGGGCCAGTTGAAGGAGCATCTCGACTACCTGGCGGTGGCGAAAACGGTCAATCGCATCGATCTGTACAAGCAGGGAGCGGCGGCAGCCGGCGTGCCCTTGCCGAAGTCCGACATGCGCGGCGCGACCTTTATCGACGGCGTCGTCTGGGATCCGGGCAAGCCGAAAATCTATGCCGACAGCTTCAAGATTCACGCCTGAGCCGTGCCGATCGCATTGAATAAAGGAGAAAACCATGTTGAGAGATCAAGAAGGCGCCACACAGCCCGACGCGTCAGTTACGCCGGCCGCCCGCGCCACCGGCGTAATCGTCGGCTTGCACCGCACGCCGCGCGGCATGCTGCCGATGAAATCGTTTCCTGAATTGCGCCTGATCATGGGCAAGGGCGTGGAGGGCGACCGCTATTCGACCGGCGAGGGTTATCTGACCGAAAAGCTGGCCGGCCTCGGCACCACCGACCAGCGCCAGGTCACGCTGTTCGAGGATGAGGCATTGCAGATGTTGTTCAACGAACATGGCGTTTCAATGACGATGGAAGAACATCGCCGCAATATCACCACGCGCGGCATTTCGCTGCCGAGCCTGGCGGGTAAGTATTTCCGCATCGGCGAGGCCACGCTGGAAGGCTTCGCCACCACGCCTTGCAAACATATCGAGGAAATGATCGGCAAGCGCATTGTGCCCTTGATGATGCTGTCGCCGGGATTGAATGCGCGGATCATCCTGCCGGGCATGGTGCGCGTCGGCGACACCATCCACATTTTATAAAGAGGTAAGGGCATGGCACTCAATTCTCATGTAACGACCGTGGTGCGCAGCGTCGTTGCCGAAACGCCGCGCATCAACCGCTACGAACTCTCCTGTTCGGACTTCTGGGAACTACCGCCCTTCACGGCCGGCGCGCATATCGATGTGGTGCTGCCGGACGGTAATTCGCGCCAGTATTCCTTGTGCGGCGATCCGGCCGACAGGCACCGCTACCAGATCGCCGTCTTGCGCGAGGACACCGGCCGCGGCGGCTCGAAGTTGATGCACCAGAAGCTGATGCCGGGGGCGGTGCTGCCGGTGTCGCTGCCGCGCAACCTGTTCGCGCTGAGCCCTTTTGCCGCGCGGCATATTTTCATTGCCGGCGGCATCGGCATCACGCCGTTCATTTCGATGATCGCCGAGCTGGAGCGGCGTGGCGGACGTTACGAATTGCACTATTGCGCGAGAAGCCCCGAAGATGCCGCCTTCATGGCGATGCTTACCCCGCGCGCCACGCGCGGCGCGGTTCATTTTTATCACCGCGGCGGGCCTGGCAGCCGTGCCCTGGACCTGCCGGCCTTGTTCCAGACGCGGCAATCGGGCGACCATGCCTATTGTTGCGGCCCGGAGCGCCTGCTCAACGGCTTCATCGAGGCCACGCAGGATTGGCCGGCTGAGTCGGTGCATTACGAGCGCTTCGGCAAGGACACCACGGCCATTGAAAGCCCGGCCTATGACGTGCGGCTGGCGCGTTCGAACCGCATCGTGCATGTGGCGGCAAATCAGCCCCTGTCGGCGGCGCTAATGGCCGCCGGCGCGCCGCTGAAGGTTGCATGCGAAGCCGGCGTCTGCGGCAACTGTAAGGTGCGCTATCTGGCCGGCTCGCCGATTCACAGGGATCTGATCTTGTCCGACGAGGAACGGCTGGAGGATGTGCTGACCTGTGTCTCGGGTTGCGTCGATAATGCCTTGGTGCTGGATCTTTAAAGGCTATCGCGCTCCGTATCCTGCCGCAGCACAGTGTAGACGGTCGGAGATTCCTTATTGGCGAGGCATGGAACGCTTGTAGCGCAATGACGGTGCAATCAATACAATGATGTCGGCGAACATGCCTACCGGCTTACCTGTACCCAGTTATCTGCGAGGAAAATATCGATGTCTTCGGCGCGCGCGCAAGCCGGCATTGCACCATCCCCTGTATCGTTACCCGCGCTGGAAGTGCGCGGCCTGGCTTCGGCCTGGGCCGGGCCGTTTTCCTTATCGCTGGCAAGCGGGGAATGCCTGACGGTGCAGGGGCCTTCCGGGTCCGGCAAGAGCCAGTTGCTCAGAATGATCGCTGACCTTGATTTGAACAGCGGCAGCGTCTCGCTGTACGGGCAATCGAGGGAAAGCATGAAGGCGCCGGATTGGCGGCGGCAGGTGGTCT
>DASYEK010000093.1:0-3654 GCA_036499085.1 Herbaspirillum sp.
GCGATGCGCCAGCGCGCCGGCGAAATTGTTGGTCATGTAGCGATGCGAATGCAATTGCAGGTAATGGTAGATATGACGCGTGACGTTCTGGCGCTGGCGCGGCCCCAGCCGCACCTGGATCGCGCCGGCCATGCGGCTGAATACCAGTTCGCCGATGCACAAGACCACGAACAGGATGATCGGCGCATGCAGTGCGCCGCTCCAGTCCGGCGCCTGCCGCGCGGCTGCGCCGGTCGCGGTCGTTGCCGCCGTTGCGGTGACGGTATGGATGATGCGGCTCAACGCATACGGAATGGTGATGCCGAATGCAGCGTTCAAGGCTTCCAGCACAATCATCAGCACATACCAGCCCTTGAACCACAGGAAGAAATGCAGCACGAAGCGCATTGGCGTGCGCGGCAGGTCGGGGGCGCCGGGCGCGCGCTGGAAGTGGTCGGAAGCGGTCATGTCTCGAAATTATTGTGCTTGTTCATGCTGGCTTGTGAGGATATTTGCCGGCGCGCCGCGGTCAAAATGGTCGCGACGGCCGCCGCTCTCCCGTCAATGCCCGGGCAACAGAGCGCCAGTCTACCGCGTTCCGGGCCGGCGGGTGCGCGGCGCCGACGGCCGGCTGCGTTGTTATTCACGCCAAGGATAATTGCGCGGCCAAGCCATCGATTGACAAATAATGCACTGCCGCCTTACATTCGATCACAGCGGATAGCGCTTAACGGCGATACCAATAATGAACAACAGGCAAAGCCCCGGAAAGCCATCCATGAAAACGATTCCGAAACTGTTCTGCGTCATCGGCCTGGCCTGCATCGCCTGCATATCGGCGGCGGCCCCGAGCGCCGCTGCGCCCGTGTTCCTGGAATGCGCGGTGTCGAACGGTTCCAGCGCGGTGACCTGGCAGGTGACGCTGGACGAGGCCACCGGCAACGTCAGTTATTCGATTCCGTCGCTGGGCGCATCGTACCGCTACCACGGCACATTCACGCGAGACAGCGTGACCTTCGACACGGTCCAGATCAGCCGTATCGACTTGACGTTCAAGCGTACCGTGGCGATTGAAGGATCGATCAAGTCCGAGACCGGGCTGTGCAAGATCGTGAACCAGCCGGCCCGGCAATTCTGAAATCAGCCGGGCGCGCCGAACAGAAAACCCACGCCCGAGGTCACCACCATCGCCAGCGCGCTCCAGAAAGTGACGCGCACCACGGCCGGCAACACCTTGGCGGCGCCGGCCCGGGCCGCCAGCCAGCCGAGCAGGGCCAGGGAAACCAGGGCGGCTGCCTCGATCGACAGGATCGCATAATCCAAAGGCGCCAGCGCGGCGACGATCAGCGGCACCAGCGCCCCTACCGAAAAACTGGCGGCCGATGCCGCTGCCGCCTGCAGCGGACGCGCCTTGTTGTTATGGGAAATGCCGAGTTCGTCGCGCGCATGCGCGCCCAGCGCATCGTGCGCCATCAGTTTCGTGGCGACCTGGCCGGCCAGCGCGACGTCCAGGCCGCGGCTCATGTAGATGGACGTCAGTTCGCGATGTTCGGCGGGATAGTCGTCGGCCAGTTCGGCGCGCTCCTGGGCCAGCGCCGCCTTTTCACTGTCGGATTGCGAATGGACCGAAACATACTCGCCGGTCGCCATCGACATCGCGCCCGCCGCGAGTCCCGCGACGCCGGTCAGCAGAATGGTGCGATGATCGGCATGCGCCGCCGCCACGCCGATCAGCAGGCAGGCGGTCGAGACGATGCCGTCGTTGGCCCCCAGCACCGAAGCGCGCAGCCAGCCGATGTTTTCAATGCGATGCTGTTCGTGATGCCGCTTGGCCATGTTGATCCGTCGGGAAGTTGCGAGAGTTGCCGTCGATGAGGCGATTCTACAAACTTCCCCGTGGATAAGCCATCGAAGGTAGTGCTAATCCGATTGAGAATAATTACGAGTCAGCGCAATCGGCCGTCGACGCTGCCTCTCTTCGTGATAGATTACCCACTCCTGCAGATTCATGCAGCTTCGCTCACCCTCATGCAGATTCGAATACCGATCAAGGAGTCCCATCATGGAAAATTCCGATTCGCAAAAAAATGTCTGGGTGACGCTCAGCAGCCTGAACATCGTGCTGACCTCGCTGTGTTCCGTTCTCGACCCGGCACAGAAAGCGGCGATGCGCGCGGCCCTCGCGGCGCAACTGGACGGCCTGAAGAATCTCAAGGACCTGTCGGTCGATAATTTCCTCAGCGTGCAGGAAACCATCCAGGACGTGCAGGCCTATATCGACCTGTTGGACCGAAAGTAGTGCCGATAAGCAACTGCTCCTGACCGGACGCCATGTCCGGCCGCCATGTCCGGACGCTGGAACCGGCATGCTGTTTCTCCTCTGTTCCACCTTCTGCTTGCCCTCTGCCCTACCTTCTCTCTCTCGCATCCCCGGCCCCCGGCCTGCCGGCTGCGCTGCCGCCTTCCCGGCCGTTTCCCCCTTCCTGTAATATTCACTAAAGATATGACGTATTACGTCGTTATACATAAACGTATGTCGTAATATGTCTGACAAAGGGATCACGATTGAAGGGATCATGAAGGGATAGCGATTGATTCGATGCTCCGCCCGGTGCATGTATTCAAAAACAATATTTTTTGGGGAACAAAATGAAGAACCTGAGCGTAGGCCGTAGGTTGGGATTGATCCTGGCCCTGATGTGGTTGGGACTGCTGATGCTGGGAGGCTGGTCGGCATGGAATACACGACAGGTCATGCTGCATGAACGGCGGGAATTGCTCAAGACGAATGTTGAAATCGCGGAATCGATCCTCAAGGATTACGCGGCACAGGCCAGCCGCGGCGAACTGAGCAAGGAGGACGCGCAGAAACAGGTCAAGGCCCGGCTGCTGCAGATCCGTTTCGGCGTGGAAGGCTATTACACCGGCTTCGACGACAACCTGATCGGCCTGTTCAATCCCAATCCGGCCATTGTCGGCAAGAACATGGCGAACAACAAAGACGCCAACGGCATGATGTACGTGCAGGAAATGGCCAAGCGCGCCCGCGCCGGCAACGACGGCTTTATTGCCTACAACTACCCGCATCGCAACGAAACGGTTCCGCGCCCGCGCATCGCCTACGCCCGCTATTTCGCGCCGTGGGGATGGACCGTCTATACCGGCGTGTTCGTGGAAGACATCGATGCCGATTTCAACCGGTCGGTGATACGGCTCGGCATCTTCCTGGCCGTCATCGGCGGCGCCCTGACCTTGTTTACCATGCTGGTCATCCGCAGCGTCAAACGCAGCCTGGGCGGCGAGCCGGCCTACGCCTCCGGAATCGCGGCGCAGATTTCCTCGGGCGACCTGAATCTGCACGTCGAAATCGGCGCCAACGACACCAGCAGCCTGCTCTACATGATGCGCCAGATGCAGGAGCACCTGTCGACCACCGTGGCCAGGATTCGCCAGGGCACCGATTCGATCAACATCGGCGCGCGCGAAATCGCGGCCGGCAATCTGGACCTTTCCTCGCGCACCGAGCAGCAGGCCGCCTCGCTGGAAGAAACCGCGTCGAGCATGGAAGAACTGACCTCGACCGTCAAGCAGAACGCCGACAATGCGCGCCAGGCCGGGCAACTGGCCGGCAGCGCATCCGATATCGCCGAGCGCGGCGGCGAAGTGGTGGGCCAG
>DASYEK010000094.1:0-3429 GCA_036499085.1 Herbaspirillum sp.
GCATAGGTTTTCAGCGGGATCATGCACGGCGGGGTCACCACTTCGCCGGTACGGATGTTGAATGCGCCGTTATGGAAATCGCATTCGATCACGTCGCCGTCGATGTAGCCTTCGGACAACGAACCCGGTCCGTGGGTGCACAGGTCGTCCGTGACATAAAACTTGCCCGCCAGGTTGAAGACGGCCAGGCACATGCCGTCCTTTTCAATCTTGGCCGCGGCATTTTCCGCGACGTCGGTGCTGGGGCAAAGTTCAATGAGATTGGCGGAATTGGAATCGGATTTATCGTTCATGTGGGCGAAATATCGGCGTATCGGCGCGAATTGGAAAGTTAAAAAAGAGACAATTTTAACCGGTCTGCGCCACGGCCGCCATTGACAAATCGGCGCTTCCGATGATATCTTATTGAGACCTTTTAGGAACGTTGTTCCGCATAAAAGAACAATAATTATAAGTCGACCACGCCGATCGGCGAAGGCGGGTGGGCCGCGCACGCAAATTTGATAGACGAAGAAGCTCTTTTGAGGAATTGAAATGACCAAACGCGAACAAAACGAACTGCTGACACAGACCGGCCCAGGCACCCCGATGGGCGATCTGTTCCGTCGTTACTGGATACCAGCCATCATGTCGTCCGAACTGCCGGAAAACGACTGCCCGCCAGTGCGCGTCAAATTGTTGTCCGAGCGCATGATCGCGTTCCGCGACAGCGAAGGCAAATATGGCCTGATCGATGAATTCTGCGCCCACCGCGGCGTTTCGCTGTGGTTCGGCCGCAACGAAGAAAGCGGCCTGCGCTGCCCATACCACGGCTGGAAATACGATGTGACCGGCCAGTGCGTCGACGTTCCGTCCGAATCGGCCGAAAGCGGCTACTGCGAAAAAATCAAGCTGAAGGCCTACCCGATGATCGACCGCGGCGGCATCCTGTGGACTTACATGGGTCCTCCAGAACTGCAACCGCCGCTGCCTGAATACGAATTCGCAATGGTCGGTCCAAAGCGCAGCTATGTTTCCAAGCGTCACCAGGAATGCAACTACCTGCAGGCAATGGAAGGCGGCATCGATTCCAGCCACGTGTCGTTCCTGCACAGCGGCGCCTTGGAACACGATCCCCTGTTCAAGGGCGCCAAGGGCAATCAATACAATCTGCAGGATTTCCAGGTCAAGTTCGAAGTGGTCGAGTCCGAAGGCGGCCTGCTGATCGGCGCGCGCCGCAATGCGGAAAACGGCAACTACTACTGGCGCATCACCCAATGGGTCATGCCTTGCTTCACCGCGATTCCACCGCGCGGCGACCATCCTATCCACGGTCACTTCTGGATTCCTATCGACGACAACAGCTGCTGGTCGTGGAGCTACGACTACCATCCAGCGCGCGATCTGAGCGAAAAAGAAGTGCAGGCGATGGACGACGGCCACGGCATCCACGTCAAGCTGATCCCGGGCACTTTCATCCCGGTGCAGAACAGCAGCAACGACTACCTGATGGACCGCGCCGCGCAAAAGGCCAAGGTCAGCTACAGCGGCATCTCCGGCATCGCGATCCAGGATTCGTCCCTGCAGGAAAGCATGGGCCCGATTGCCGATCGCAGCAAAGAGAACCTGGTTTCGACCGACAACGGCATCATCATGGCGCGTCACCGTCTGCGCAAGGCCGTCCAGGCCCTGCAAAAAGGCATCGCGCCTCCAGGCCTGGATCCGGTCAACCACCGCGTGCGCTCCGCCTCGCTGGTGCTGCCGCCTGACGTAGCCTTCAAGGATGCCGCCAAGGATGCGCTGATCGCGCACGAAGGCCAGCCTTTGACTTCGGTTTAAACGGGACGCTCTCAAGTCCCTGTCTGCCCGATGTAGTCGCCGACCGCGCCCTCTTGGGGTCCGGCGGCGATTGTTTTTTGAAGCGGCCCAGCGCCGAATAATTTACCGGAGACGACCAGAATGGCCGAACAGAAACTGAAGACGGCGTTCCAGACGCTTGGACATACCAAAGCGCTGAAAGACGGCACCCTCAAGCCGCAAAGTTTTGACTTTGAATTCGAAGAAGTGCCGGCGATCATCCAGGCTTTCCGGCGCATGGTGCGCGGCTATGAGTTCGACATCAGCGAGATGGCGATCACGACTTACATGTGCGCCCGCGCCGCCGGCAAGCGCATCACCGCGCTGCCGGTGTTCCTGGTGCGCGCCTTCCATCACGGCGCAATCCTGCACAACACCCAGGTCGGCCTGACCGGTCCCAAGGATCTGGAAGGCAAGAAGGTCGCGGTCAATCGCGGCTACACCGTGACCACCGGCGTCTGGGCGCGCGGCGTGCTGCAGCATGAGTACGGCGTCGACCTGAACAAGATCAACTGGATTCTCTCGGGCGACGAACACGTTGCCGAATACAAGGCGCCGGCCAATGTGCAGCCGGTCGAGAAGGGCCGCGACCTGCAACAGATGCTGATCGACGGCGAAGTCGTGGCCGCCACCGGCATGACCATCGACAACCCGATCATCAAGCCCTTGATCCCGAACGCCAAGGAAGCCGGCTTCGCGGCGCTCAAGGCCACCGGCTATTACCCGATCAACCATACCGTCGTGGTGCGCGACGAACTGCTGGCGGCGCAGCCCGGCCTGGCCAAGGAACTGTTCATGCTGTTCGCGGAAGCGAAAAAGCAATACATCGAACAACTCAGGAACAAGCAGATCGCGCAGCCGACGCCCGCGGATCAAACGTATGCGCGAGTGATGGAAATTACCGGCGGCGATCCCTTGCCGTACGGTATCGAGCCAAACCGCAAAATGATTGAAATGGTTATTCGCCTCGCTGGAGAACAAGGCATCGTCAAACAGCCATTTGCAGTAGAAGAGCTGTTCGCGGCAGGCACCCACGATCTTGTGGGGTGACCTGAATAAAGCGCGGCAGCGTCCGGGTAATTCAGTCTGGCAGGGCGCATGCGCGATCTGCCCGGCCATGAATACCGGCGCGCCGAAGAGTCGGTTCGCCAGATTCGCGTGAAGTCCGCAAGGCAGGCGTAGATCGCGTCTGCGGATTGCGGGTCATCGAGCCGATAGATGGTCCGGCATATGCCGGCAACAATTGATCTTCTGGAGAAACAGCAGCATGAAGCATTCGAGTTTAATCCGACGCATCGCCGTCAGCCTGGGCGCCTGCCTGGCTTTCGTCAGCGTCGCCAGCAAAGCAGCGGACCTGGTCCCTGTGCGTGTCGGTCTGGCCAACGCCAGCAGCGACGTCGGTTTTTTCATCGCCGACAAAAAAGGTTATTTCAAGCAGGAAGGCCTGTCGGTGAGCTTCACGCCTTTCGATTCGGCCGCCAAGATGGTTGCCCCGCTGGGCGCCGGCCAGATTGAAGTCGGCGCCGGTTCGCCGTCGGTCGGCCTGTACAACGCGATTGCGCGCGGCATCGAAATCAAGATCGTCGCGGATAA
>DASYEK010000095.1:0-3054 GCA_036499085.1 Herbaspirillum sp.
ACGCGACATCGGCACCGTGGCGAAGATCGCCGCATTGTTGACCAGCACGTCGATGCGCCCGAACTTGGCCACCACCGCCGCCGCCATCTTCTCCAGGCTGGCCGGATCGGACACGTCCGTGCCCAGGCCCAGCGCCTCGTGCCCGGCCGCCCGCAATTCCTCGGCCACCGCCAGCGCCGCCTTCTCGTCGATCTCCGCGATCACTACCTTCGCGCCTTCCGACGCCAGCCGCGTTGCATACGCCTTGCCGATGCCATGGCCGCCGCCGGTGACGATGGCGACGCGGTCTTTAAGTCTGTTGCTCATTTTTTCTCCTGATATGTAAAACCCGGTTCCTGAACCGGAATAGATGCTGCAATGCCTTGTTCCCGGAGCGTTCTTACTTGACGCCCTTGATGATCTTGTTGAATGCCGAGGTCCATTTTTCGCTGTTGTCGAGCGCCTTGCTGGAATCGATCAGCTTGAGCGGTATCTTCTTCATCGGCGATTCGACATTGCGGCTGGTCGGCACATAGCCGCTCTTGCTCATGGCGCGTTGCATGTCGTCGCTCAGGATGAATTCGTAGAACAGTGTGGCGGCATTCGGATGCGGCGCATGCGCGGCGACCGCGATGCCGTTGGCGCGGGCAATCGCCGGCTCGATCACGAACCAATCGATCGGCGCGCCTTTTTTCTTGGACTGTTCCGGCATGTAGTTATAGTCGGTCAGCGCCAGCGGAACTTCGCCGGCGGCCACCAGGTTGTTCAGCAGCGAATGGCCGTTGTTGACCGACAGGCCGTTCTTGGCGACCAGGTCGCGGAAGAATTTCAGGCCGGCGGTTTCGCCCATGCCGTCCACCACGGTGTAGAACCATTCTTCGTTATTGCCTTCGATGCCGAGGCGGCCTTTCCATTTCGGATCGAGCAGGTCCTGATAGGTCTTCGGCAGCTCGTCCTTGCGCACCTTGTTGGTGTTATAGGCCTGCACCCAGACATTCAGATAGTGCGCCGCCCATTTGTGATGCTTCGGCACGGCGCCGGGAATCAGGTTGGCGAAGCTTGGCGAATGCACTTCCTGCAGCGCGTTTTCGCGGGTCAGGGCTTCCAGTTCGCCGCTGGCGATCTGCACCGAATCGACGTCGTAGCGGTGCGCGGCCTGTTCAGCCATCACGCGCTGCAATACCTTGTCGTTGGCGGCGCGCCAGACCGTGACCTTGACGCCATATTTGCGCTCGAACACATTGGTCATCAGCGACACGTCGCCGGCGGCGATCGAGGTATAGAGCGTCAACGCGCCTTCCTTCTTGGCGCCGGCGATCAGGCGCTCCATGCGGTCGGGGCCGTCATAGGTCGCCACGCCGGCGGCGGCCGGCGGCGCGCTTTGCGCCATTGCCGAAAACGCGGCGCCCAGACCCAGCGCCGATGCACAAGCCAACAGGCAGAACTGCCGTTTTTGCCGATTCATTACTGTCTCCTTGGATTGCATTTTTGATTTATTTTTTTATAATTCGATACCCGCCGCGTCGTTCGGCATGCAACTTCGACGTTCCGCGTTCAAGCCGCGAAATTCAAGAGGCGCTGCGGATTGCGGCACATCATGACGTCGATCTGGTCGGCGCCGACGCCGCGTTCGCGCAGCATCGGAAAGAAGTCCGAGAACACCGCGCCGTAGCTGGAGCCGCCATGCCGCATCAGGCGATCGCGGCGCGCCACGTCGGACGACAGGATGATCTGGTGCGCCAGCCCTTCCGCGCATGCGTCGCGCACCAGGTCGGCCAGTTCGGCGTTGGAGCGGCGCGCGATGAAACCGACCTTGTCGATGCCGAGAAAGGAACCGCGGCGCGCCACTCCCATGAGTTCGTCGATGTCCGTGGCGGCGCCCATATGGCTGATCAGGATGCGCGATGGGTCCATGCCGGCGGCTTCCAGCGTATCCAGGTGCCAGAATGCCTGGTCGACCGATGAGGTATGCGTGATCACGGCCGCGCCGGTGGCCAGCGAAGCCATGGCGGCGGCCTTGAACAGCCGGTCCGCTTCGGGAATGATCGTGCCGCGATGGGTGCCGATCTTGATGATGCCGGCGCGGATATTGGTGCCTTCCACGCCTTCCGTGAGTTCCTTGACCATGATGTCGCACAGCGCTTCCGCGCTGGAGTCGTAGACCGCTTGCGGCGTTGGATCCCAATAGAAACCGGCCGCGCAGATCACCGGCAATCCGGTGCGTTCGCTTATCTGTTTCAGGCCGGCGGCGTCGCGGCCGGAGCCGAACACGCTCAGGTCCACCACTGCCTTCAGGCCCAGTTTCATGGCCTGGCCGAGGTCGTTGATGACATCTTCCCGGTCGCCTTCGTTGAGCACCACGTCGGGGCCTTTTTGGCAGCACAAATCGATTTGCAAATGTTCGTGGCAGAGAATCGGGCCGGTGATATTGGCGAGGTCTCCAGTGACGGTACGGATCATGAAACGCGCTTCCTTGTGAAAAAGAGGGAGTCGAAAATTACGGGCGAAAGCAGGACAGGGCGGGTTCGGATGTGGGTCGACGTTGCGTCCGGGCACGATGTGCCTGACGTCACGCGCGCCGGCGCGGCACCGGCGAGTGATGGGTCTTGTCTCCTTTTGGCATGCGCAACACGCCACCGTTTATCGGTGGGCGACGTCTACTGATATATATGTTTTGTGAATCGATCATAGGGTTCGTTATCCGCGATTGTCAATAGCTTGGTTCCATTAAGAGGAACGTTGTCCCTCATGTCGGAATCAATTTTCTTATCGCTATAACAAATTATTTATTGCGCCGAAGACATGCGCGGCCCGGCAATTGCCATGCGTCCCGCGCGAAATTGACATTTGAAAGGTCGGCGGTTAGCATCGAATTCTAAATAGGAACGACGTTCCCTATATCAGAACAATAGTGAAGCAATGAAGCAACCACGGAGGAGTCACCATGCCCCACGATAAAGACCGCACCCACTGGCACGAACCGGCGGGAGGCAAGAAGGCCGGTTACGGCAAGTTCGACAAGCAGCCGACGCCGTATGACGCGTTCATGGAAGAAGAAGGGGTGCCGGTATTTCG
>DASYEK010000096.1:0-27142 GCA_036499085.1 Herbaspirillum sp.
CCACGCGCCACCGCGCCCATGATGACCATGCTGCTGACATTGGCGGCGCCGCTCGCCGCCAATGCCCAGCAGCAGCCGAATTCCGGCACGCTGTTCGACAACAATCGCCAGCAGCTGACCCCGACCGAAAACAATGCCGCGCCGGCGTCGAGCCGGCGCAACGCCAACAGCGTGCGCATCGAAAAGGATTCGGACGCCGCCGACGAAAGCGCTGCCCCGGCCGCGGGCGGCGTCAAGATCAAGGTCAGCCGTTTTGCCTTGAGCGGCAACCAGTCCCTGCCGGACGCCCAATTGCAGAAGGCCTTGCAGGAATACATCGGCCAGGAACTGGATTTCGCCGGCCTGCGCCAGGCCGCCGCCAAACTGACCTCGCTGTATCGCGCCCAGGGCTATCTGGTGGCGCGCGCCTATCTGCCGAAACAGGAAATACAGGACGGCGTGGTCGGCATCGGCATTCGCGAAGGCGTCATCGGCAAGGTGATCGCCGCGCCGGACGACGATGTGCGCCTCAGTCCCGGCATCGTCGAACGCTACCTGGCCGAACTGCGCCCGGGCGACGTCATCCGCGAGCATGAACTGGAAAGCACCCTGCTGCGCCTTTCCGACAATGCCGGCGTCAGCGTCAAGGCGGTCCTGCGTCCGTCCGTGGCGCCGGGCGCGGCCGATATCGTCGTCAAGATCAGCGAGATGACGGCGATCACCTCGCGCTTTTCCATCGACAACTACGGCAATTACTACACCGGCTCGAATCGCCTGTCCGCCAATCTCGCGCTCAACGATGCGCTGGGACTGGGCGAGACCTTCAGCGTGAACACGCAGAACTCCTTCGAAGGCCTGCGCATTTTCGGGCTCGGCTATCTGCAGCCGATCCCCGGCACCGGCGTCAGCGTCGGCGCCAACATGGCCGAACTGCAATACAACGTCGGCAAGAACCTGAAGACCGCCGAAGCCTTCGGCGAAGCCAGGATCTTCACCATCTTCGGCAATGCCTCGCTGTATCGCAGCCGGCGCGCCAACGTCAACCTGAATGTATCGGCCGAACGGCGCTACTTCAAGGACAATACCGCCGGCACCAGCGTCAGCAAGATCGCCACCTTCGGCGGCATCGGCCTGAGCGGCGACTGGCGCGACAGCCTGATCGGCAAGCCGGCCAGCAATTACTGGAGCGCGCGCTGGGGCGGCGGCAACCTGGAGAAAATGACGGCCAACGACCTCTCGCTCGACGAGTTCACCGCCAAGGCCGCCGGCCACTACGAAAAGACCAACCTGGCGTTCAGCCGGCTGCAGCAGATCGGCGGCGGCTTCGCCGTGTTCGGCGCGGTCAATGCGCAATACGCCAGCAAGAACCTGGACGCCTCGGAAAAAATGAGCCTGGGCGGACCGAACGGCGTGCGCGCCTATCCGGTCGGCGAGGCCAGCGGCGACGAGGGCATCCTGGCGCGGCTGGAGTTGCGCAAGCTGCTCGGCGTGTACGGCAACTCGATCGTCGAAGCGGCGCTGTTCGCCGACGCCGGCCGCGTGACCGTCAACAAGAACCCATGGGACAGCAGCGAGAACCGCGCCGCGCGCCACGGTTACGGCGTGGGCGTGAATGTATATAACAAGGACCTGGTGTTCAATGCCGGCTATGCGTTCTCGCCGGGCGTGACGCCGACCAGCGAGTCGCGCAATGCGCGCCGGCTGTGGGTATCGGTGTCCGGCGCGCCGCAGGCGTTCGGCGGATTCGGCCGCGACACCGACAACAAGGGCGAGGACTTCAAGCAGCCGGAAACCGACCTGGTTCTCTACGGCTCGCTCGGCCTGATACCGGAATACGTCAAGCGCTACGGCGCCACCGCCGCGGCGCCGGCCGATCAAAGCAAGATGGCCACGCCCAACGGCCGCAATATGTCCGGCTTCTGGCGCGTGCGCGACAACATTTCCTACATCGGCGCGCACGGCGGCGTGGCGCTGGCCGATCAATGGAAGATGCTGTGGCAACTGGAATTCGGCCTCTCGCTCAATTACACCAATCCGAGCGCCGCCTCCGTGCCGGACTGGACCCATACCCAGGAATTGCGCAATACCGGCCTGGCGCTGACCGAACCGCGCGCCGGCACCTTCATGTACGGCAACTGGGACATGCCGCTGAAGGAAAGCACCAACAGCTTCGATCCCTTCGCCTCCACCACCAGCGCCGCGCAGTACAACATCATCGGCTCGCCCGGCTTCAGCACCAGCATCACCAAGAACAGCGGCCCGGTCGGCACCGCGGACACCGCCAATAACGACGACGCCGCCTTCAACCGGCGCCAGGCCGGGATGTTTGCCTACTGGACGCCGGAGCTGGCCGGCTTCCAGGGCAAGCTGGCCTATTCCGACAACAGCATGAAGGCCGCGCCCGATGTCGATACCGGCTATCTCTGGGGCGGCAGCCTGGCTTACGACCGGCGCGGCTTCTCGGCGGTGATCGCGGCCGAGCAGCACATCAATTATTTCGGCGTCGCCAGCATCGGGCGCGACGCGCGCGGCGTGGGCAGCAATACGCACGTCACCGCAGGCACTTCGTCCAACGATTTCAGCGTGCGCTACGGCGTCGCCTACGATTTCGGCGCGACCAAGCTTTCCGCCATCGTCGACGATATCTCCTATTCGGAATCCGGCGTGATCAATAAAAGCGTCACCTCGACCGATGTTTCCCACTATCGCCGCCGCGCCTATCTGCTCGGCGCCTCGCACCAGATGGGCCGCTGGCTGCTGCGCGGCAGCCACGCCCGCGCCTTTGCCGGCGACTGCGGCATGATCTCGGCCAATAACGTGCAATGCTCGACCGACGGCATGGGCGCCACCTCGGACGCGCTCGGCTTCGTCTACAACTGGAACCGGCAATTCAAGCTGTTCGGCCAGTATGTATTGCTGCGCAACCAAGCGCTGGCCAATTACAACTACGGCGTCTCCGGCGTGTTCGGCGCCACCGGCTTTTCGCCCGGCGCCGGCACCGCGATCCGCGCCATCGGCGTCGGCTTCAACTACACTTTCTAAGAGGCGGCCATGCGAACCCTCCATCCTGCGACACCCGTACTGCATCCGCTGACATGCGCCGTGATATCGGCCCTGTGCTGCCTGTACGCCGGCCAGGCGCTGGCGCTCGACGCCAACCAACTGCCGACCAACGGCCAGGTCACTTCCGGCGCCGCCACCATCAACCAGAACGGCAATGTGATGAACGTGCTGCAGAGCAGCGACCGCATGTCCGCGACCTGGAACACCTTCAACATCGGCAGCGGCGCGCAGGTCAATTTCGTCCAGCCGTCATCGTCCTCGGTGGCGCTGAACCGCGTGACCTCCGGCGACGCCTCGCAGATCATGGGGCAGCTCAATGCGAACGGCCAGGTCTACCTGGTCAATCCGTCGGGCATCCTGTTCGGCCAGGGCGCCGCCGTCAACGTGGGCGGGCTGGTCGCCAGCGCCTTGCCGATTTCGGACGCCGACTTCAAGGCCCGCAAAGCCCGTTTCCATGCCTCGGCAGACTCGGGCACGCCCGGCGCCGTGATCAATCGCGGCACCATCACGGCGGCCGACGGCGGCTATGTGGCGCTGCTCGGCTCGCAGGTGCGCAACGAGGGCGCCATCGTCGCCAGACTGGGGCGCATCATGCTCGGCGCGGGCGAGCAGGTGACGCTCGATTTCAACGGCGACGGCCTGATCAATATGGAAGTCGACGGCGCCCTGGCCGGTGCGGCGGCCGTCAACCAGGGCCTGTTGCAGGCCAACGGCGGCACGGTGGTCATGTCGGCCCGCTCCAGCGATGCGCTGCTGAGCAATGTAGTCAATAACGAAGGCGTCATCGAAGCCACCAGCCTGCAGAACCGCAACGGCACGGTGCTGCTGGACGGCGGGGAAACCGGCGTCGCGGCGGTGAGCGGCACGATCGATGTGTCGGGCCGCAATGCCGGCGAAACCGGCGGCACGGTCAAGGTGCTGGGCCAATATGCCGGCGTGTTCGACGGCGCGCGCATCGACGCCTCGGGCGACGCCGGCGGCGGCACGGTGCTGGTCGGCGGCAATTACCAGGGCAGCGGCACGGAACACCAGTCCGACTCGACCTATATGGCGGCCAACGCCAGCATCCACGCCGACGCCATCCATAGCGGCAACGGCGGCAAGGTGGTGTTGTGGTCGACCGGCAGCACCGGCTTCTACGGTGCGATCAGCGTGCTCGGCGGCGGCAGCGGAAGCAACGGCGGCAGCGGCGGCATCGTCGAAACCTCGGGCCACCAGCTCGACGCCTGGGGCTCGGTCAACCTGAGCGCGGCCTCGGGCCAGGGCGGCTCCTGGCTGATCGATCCCTACAATATCAATATCACCAGCGCCGCCAGTTCCGGCTCCGGCAGCACCAACGTCAACGGCACCGTGCAGTTCAGCTCCAGCGGATCCGGCAGCTCCACCCTGAGCTCGGCCACGCTCAACAGTTCGCTGTCGGAAGGCGCGAATGTGCTGGTCATCACAACGAACGTCGGCGGCAACTCGGGCGACATCAATGTGCAAGACAATATCCAGGGCATCGGCAATGCCACGCTGACCTTGCAGGCGCACCGCAATATCGTGATGAAAGACCACACCATTACCAGCGGCGCCGGCAAGACCCTGAATGTCTCGATGTTTTCGAACTTCAGCGGCAACGGCAACGGTTCCGTGGCGCTGACCAACAGCACCATCGCGACCAACGGCGGCGCCTTCACCATCGGCGGCGGCACCGATCCGGCGACCGGCTATGCCGGCACCACGCAAAACGGCACGTCCGGCGTGTCGCTGTCCAACACCACCATTTCCACGGCCGGCGGCGACATCACCATCCGCGGCGCGGTCGCTGGCAATTCCAACAGCAGCGCGGTGCAGATCGCCACGCGTTCGGTGCTCGATGCCGGCGGCGGCGACATCACGATTTCCGGCAATGTCGGCGCCACCGGCACCGGCGACGCCGTGATCCTGACCAGCGGCAGCAGCATCCTCACCAGCGGCGCCGGCTCGATCGCCATCGACGCCGTCAATCTCGGCAGCGGCAACGGCACGCGCGTGTTCAGCACCAATAACACCATCGCCGCCAGCGGTTCGGGCGACGTGACCATCAGCGGCAATGCCAGCAGCGGTTATGGCGTGCTGATCTGCTCCACCTCGGCCACCTCCTCGCAGAACATCCGCGTGGGCAGCGGCAATCTGACGGTGCAGGCCAACACCGGCAACTTCGCCGGTGCCGGACGCGGGATTTACCTGGCCTCCAGCGGCAGCGGCGCGGTCAATCTCAGCGCCACGGCCGGCGGCAATATCGTGCTCGACGGCAGCAGCACCGGCAGCTATGGCATCGTGCTCAACGCCACCGCCGCCGGCGCGGTCATCGGCATCACCACCGCAGGCGATATCTCGCTGACCGGCAGCACCTCCGGCGGCGGCACGCCGGCGCTGGCGCTGATCAGTTCCGGCGACGGCACCAGCGCCGCCACCGCGTCCCGCATCAACGTCGCCAGCAGCGGCGGCAATGTCAGCATCAAAGGCAACAACACCGTCGTCAACACCAGCACCAGTTCCTTCAAGGGGCTGTCGCTGGACGCCGGCGGCGCGTTCGCCTCGATCAATATCGGGACGCAGGCCGGCGCGCTCACGCTGGACGGCACCAGCTTCTCCGGACGCGGCCTCGATATCGCGCCTTCCGGCGACAATGCCGTCATCAATATCAGCGCTACCAGCGGGCCGATCCTGCTCAAGGGCAACAGCACCAGCAGCTTCGGCGGCTACGGTATTTTCTTCAACTCCACCGGCGCGTCGAGCGGCGTCAACGTGACCACGACCACGGGCGACATTACCCTGCACGGGGAATCGATCGGCACCTCGGACGCGATTGCGCTGGGCGGCGACGGCGCGACATCGACCAATCATATTTCCTCGCAAGGCGGCAACATCACGCTCGACGGGAATTTCCATTCGCCGAATGCGGCCGAGCTCGACCACGGCATCGCCATGCTGAACGTCAGCAACGTGATTCAAACCACCGGCGCCGGCAATATCACGATGACCGGCACCGCCACCGGCCAGGGCAATGGCGTCAGTTTCTACGACGGCGGCAATAACCTGATCAGCGTGCAGGACGGCGCCGTGAAGATCAACGGCAACGGCGCGTTCAAGGACGGCATCGGCTTCCAGACCGGGACCACGCAGATCCGCGCCACCGGTAACGGTTCGGTCACGCTGACCGGTGTCTCGGACCGCGCCAGCGGCATCGAAATCTTCCCCTCGACCGCCGCCAGCAGCGTCAGCATTTCCACCGTCACCGGCGCGCTTGCGCTCAACGGCAGCAGTAATGCCGGTTCGGCCGCGCCGGGGCTGGCGCTGCACAGCGTGGCCGGCGGCAACGGCATCGATATCCGGTCGGCATCCGGCGACATCACGCTCAAGGGCGCCACCGCCGGCAGCGGCGAAGCGGTCGCCATCATCGGCAGCAGCACCGACGCCACCACCACCATCGCCACCGGCGGCAGCGGCAATATGAATATCTCCGCCATCGGCAGCGGCAGCCATGGGTTGCGTTTCGACGGCGGCGCCAACAGCCTGACCGTGGTCGACGGCACGCTGTATATCGAAGCCAGCGCCGCCGCCGGCACCGCGTTCGCGCAATCGGCCGACGCCACCACGATCGCCGCCACCGGCGCCGGCTCCGTCATCAAGAATTTCGGCGGCCAGCTCAGCAATATCCTGACCGATCCGGCGACCGCCGCCACCACTACCTCGGTGCAATCGGCCATGACCGAAGGCGACTGGACGGCGCCGATCGCCGGCGGCGACCCGCTTGCGCCGTTCAACGACAGGGCCGCCAAGGTCAGTGTTTCGATCGACGACGGCTCCGGCACCCCCTCCGCAATCGATTTCAATGCCAACCCCGACAACGAAAAATCAGGGAAAGAAGATGACACACTCTAATTTCGCATCGCATTCATATTCACATCCGCAACCGAAAGCGGACTCGCGCCCGCGCCGCACAGGCGCGCCGGCACTGTTTTCTTTGCCGCGCCTGTCGCTGTGCCTGATCGGCCTGTCGCTGGCCGGCGCCGGCCTGGCGGCCGACAAGCCGGCCGGCCGCGATCGCCACGACAATTTCCATTTTCTCGGCGAGATGAACAAGGCATCCACGGTAATGGTGGTGGAAACCAAGATCGTGCCGCCGGACCTGGGCGCCAGGATCGCTTCGGCCGTGGACCAGGTGATCAAGGACGGCAACCAGCCCGGCGGCAAACGGCCCGGCGACTATCTGCAATACGAACCGCTGATCCTGGCCATCGCCGGCCCGGACGGCTCGCGCATGCATTCGGGCCGCAGCCGCCAGGACATCCTGTCGACCAATCGCCGCCTGATGCAGCGCGAGCGCGCCCTCAAGCTGATGGATGCGATGAACAAGTCGAAGGCGCAATTCCTCGAACTGGCCGCCGGCAACATGGATACCATCGTGCCCGCCTACACCAACGGCGTGCAGGCGCAGCCCACCACGTATGCCCATTACCTGCTGGCGTTCGCCGAGGTCTTCGAACGCGACAGCGAACGCCTCAAGCAGGCCTATGCGCGGCTCAACCTGAGCCCGCTGGGTTCTGGCGCGCTGGGCACCTCGAGTTTCCCGGTCGACCGCAAACGCCTGGCCGAACTGCTCGGCTTCGACGGCGTGGTCGAAAACTCCTACGACGCCGCCCAGCTTGCCGCGCTCGACCAGGGCGTGGAACTGATCACGCTGTGCAGCAATACCGCGCTGACCATCGGCCTGCTGATCCAGGATATCCATACCCAGTACCACCAGCCGCATCCGTGGATCATGATCCAGGAAGGCCACCTGACCGGCACCAGCAGCATCATGCCGCAGAAGCGCAATCCCTATGCCTTGAACATCCTGCGCCTGCAATCCAGCGATATCGTCGGCGGCGCGATGACGTATCAGCTCGAAGCGCATAACGTCACGCCCGGCATGCCGGACTACAAGCGCGACCAGGTCGAAAAGACGCTGGACCTGACCGCCAGCGCGTTCGTCAAGCTGACCGACCTGATGAACAACCTGATCATCGACAAGAAACGCGCGCTGGAAGAAGTCGACGACGACTATTCCACCACCACCGAACTGGCCGACATCCTGCAGCGCGAGTCCAATATCCCGTTCCGCGTCGGCCATCATTTTGCGTCTGACCTGGTGACCTTTGGCCGCCTGAACAAGATGAAGCCGATCGAAATTCCATTCGACGTCGTGCAGCAGAAATACGCGGAAGCGGTCAAGGCCTTCGATTTCACCGACACCGTGTTTCCATTGACAGAGGAACGCTACCGGAAATCGCTGACGGCGCAGAATATGCTGTCCTCCAGCAAAGGCCTGGGCGGACCGCAGCGCGCCGAAACCGAGCGCATGCTGGCGGCCGAACGGGACAAGCTGCGGCAGGACGCCGCCTGGCTCAAGACGCAGCAGGACAAACTGGCCCGCGCCCAGGAAAACCTGGACCAGACCTTCCATCGGATCGAAAACGGGCAGGCCAAATAAAAAGCCGCAAAACCATCCCGAAAACAATTATGCTGGCAGCCGGTTCTCCTTGTTTTCCCCGGCACACCACATAATGCGCAATATGACGCAAGCAACATGACAACCGACACGCCCGCTCCCGCCTTCTCGCTGGAACAGTTCGAATACCTTTGCTATTCCAGGCAGCAGGAGCCGGCGGCGCGCGAACTGGTCAAGCTGCTGCTGCTGATCGACCGCAATTACGGCAAGCTCGACGGCAATTTCGCGTTGACGCTGGCGGCGGCGGTGGGCGCGGAAGAACGCGACCTGCATGGCCTGACGCGCATCACCAGCGCCATTTCGGCGCTGTTTTCCGATCCCACGATGCAGATCTCGCCGGACGGGTTCGGCCAACTGATCACCTTCCAGCGCTGGCTGTCGGCGCTGTTTGCGGCCAGCCCCTTCATCAACTGCGACCATATCCTCAAGTCGCTGAATTTCCTCGGCCCGAATGCCCGCGAATTCCAGGTCACCGAGCGCGACCTGGTGAAGTTCTGCATCCTGTATTCGCCGGAATCGGAAATCCCGCTCGACGTGGAATTGCTGTGGCGGCAAAACAAGCCGCTGGCGGCGGCCCTGTTCATGGCCTTGCTGTCGCCGCGCTTCCTCGGCACGCAGGCCGCGCATTCCAAGCGCGAAGCCCTGCTGGCATGGCTGCCCGCGCATCTTGAAGAAATCGAGACGCTCAATATCCTGCCGCTGGGCATCCTGCACGACGCCTACATGCATTGCAGCTATGCCGATCTGCCGCAGCGCCATGCGATCAAGCGGCCGATCAATCGCCTGATCCGCAAGGAACTGCTGGCGCGCGGCTTGCAGGATGTGGCGCCGGCGGTGGTTGTTCCTGGTCCTGCCTCTGCTCCCGCCCTTGCCGCTTCGGGCAAGCCGGTGATGCTGGTGCTGCTCGAATGGTTTTCGGGCGGCCATTCCATTTATCGCACGCATTCGAAAAGCCTGGCGGCGGCGCGCGCGCATTTCCATCTGCTGGCGATCGCCTACGGCAGCAATATCGACGATCTCGGCCGCGCCGTGTTCGACGAAGTGGCGACGTTCGACGCGCCCAACGACATGCACGCCTGCCTGCGCCAGTTGCACGCGCTGGCCGATGCGCGCAAGCCGGCGGTGTTCTACATGCCCAGCATCGGCATGTTCCCGATCACCATGTTCGCCGCCAATCTGCGCCTGGCGCCGCTGCAGGTCGGCGCGCTGGGGCATCCCGCCACCACCCATTCCGACTTTATCGATTACATCAGCGTCGAGGACGATTTCGTCGGCGATCCGGCCTGCTTCAGCGAGCAGTTGCTGCGCCTGCCGAAGGACGGCCAGCCGTATCGCCCGTCTGCCATCGAATTTTCGACGCCGCCGGTGGCGAGGGAGGACCAGCCCTACGTCAATGTGGCCATCGCCGCGACCACCATGAAAATCAATCCGCGCTTCCTGCTGGCTTGCCGGGAAATCCGCAACAGGTCGCAACGGAAGATCCATTTCCATTTCCTGATCGGCCAGGCGCAGGGCCTGATCTATCCGCAGATCGTGCGGCTGATCCACCGCTACCTGCCGGGCGCGGACGTGCATGCGCACCAGCCCTACCAGGAATACATGACGATATTCAGCCGCTGCGACATGTTCATCAATCCGTTCCCGTTCGGCAATACCAACGGCATCATCGATGCGGTAATGGTCGGCTTGCCGGGCGTCTGCAAGACCGGACCGGAAGTCTTCGAGCATATCGACGAGGCCCTGTTCCGGCGCCTCGGACTGCCGGACTGGACGATTGCCGCGACCGTCGAGCAATACATCCTGGCCGCGGTGCGCATGGCCGACAACTTCGGAGAAAGAGCGGCAATCTATCGGCAGCTATCGCAGCCGGGCTGTCTCGACGTCCTGTTCGAAGGCCGCCCCGAATACCTGGGCCGGCGGCTGCATCAGATTTCGTCGGCGACCGTCGGCGCGACATCCGCGCCCGCTGCGGCCTTCCCTCCTGCAGCCGTTCCCGCCCCCATTCCCGGCGCGCCCTGAGCGCGGCCCGACAGTTCGCTTCGCATGCGGTCCCGGTCCAGCGCATTTTCCCACGCGCTGATCACGATGCAGGCCAGGCAATTGCCGATCATGTTGGTCAGCGAACGGCACTTCATCAGGCGTTCCACGCCAAGCAGCAGGACAATGCCCGCCACCGGCACGATCTGCAGGCTGGCCAGCGTTGCCGCCAGCGCAATGAAGCCGGAACCGGTGATGCTGGTGGCGCCTTTCGAGGTCAGCATGCCGATCGCCAGCAGCGACAGCATCTGCCACGGGCTCAGATCGACATGGGCGGCCTGCGCCAGGAACATGGCGCCCATGGCGATATAGATATTGGTGCCGTTCAGGTTGAAGGTATAGCCGGTCGGCAGCACCAGCCGCACTACCGGCTTGGCGCAGCCCAGGCGCTCCATCTTGGCGATCAGGCCCGGCAAGGCGGCCATCGACGAGGTGGTGAAGAACACCAGCGATATCTCTTCCTTGATATACCCGAGCAGGCGAAAAATATTGCAGCCGGCCACGCGCACGGCGAAGCACATGACGGCCGCCATCAGCAGCACGACAAACAGGATGCTGGCGAGGTAGATATCGGCCACGAAGCGCAGCAGCGGCAGGATCGAGCCGACGCCGTATTTGCCGATGGTGAAGGCCACTGCGCCGAAGGCGGCCAGCGGCGCGACCTTGAGGATGATATTGATCATGCCGTAGAGAACCTGCAGCACGTTTTCGGTCAACGCCAGCAGCGCGCGACCGCGCTGCCCCAGCCGCGCCAGCGCGACGCCGCACAGCACCGCCAGCAACAGGATTTGCAGATTGCTGTTGTGCAGGAAGGCGCCGGAGAAGGAATCGGGAATGATATTCAGGAGGAAGGCGGCGACGCTGCCGCCATCCACGGCCGGCGCCGCGGCGATGCGGGGCAAATGCAGCGCCGCCGCTTCGGCCGCATCGGCGGCAAGATCCAGCTGCAAACCCTTGCCCGGCTGCAGCAGATAGGCGGCCAGGATGCCGGCCGCCAGCGAAATGGCCGTCATGGCTTCGAAATAGATAATCGTCTTGACGCCGACCTTGGCCGCCTGCATCTTGTCCTGCATGCCGGCGATGCCCGCCACCACCAGGCAGAACATCAGCACGCCGATCAACATCCCGATCAGGCGCACGAAACCGTCGCTCAGGGGTTTCATTTCGATGCCGGCCGACGGCCAGAAATGCCCCAGCAATATGCCCACGGCAATGGCCAATATCATTTGCGCAATCGCGCTTTTGCTTAGTTTTTTAATCATCTCGGGCGGCGTTTTACCGCGATTCTACCCTGCTGCGCACGCCGCATTGCACAAAAATCCGGCCGGGGAATATTCCGTCGTATGATATGCGCAAAATGTCGAAACCCACGATTCGATATATTTGGAAGATGACGATAAACCGAACAGCAAGAGACATGCACATGTACAGGATTGCGCCATGGAACTGAGGCATCTGCGTTATTTTCTGGTGGTCGCCGAGGAGCAGCATTTCACGCGCGCGGCCGAGCGCCTGAATATGCAGCAGCCGCCGCTGAGCCAGCAAATCCGTTTGCTGGAACAGGAGCTGGGCTTCGACCTGTTCCGGCGCCATCCGAAAGGCGCGTCGCTGACCGCCGGCGGCGTGGTCTTCCTCGAAGAAGCCAAGACCATATTGCATAGAGTGGACCTGGCCTCGAAACGGGCCGGCCGCGCGGCCCAGGGCTTCGAAGGCGCGCTGGCGGTCGGCTTTACCAGTTCGGCCGCGGCGCATCCGCTGATTCCGGGCATCATTCGCGCCTATCGCACGGCGTATCCCGGCGTGCACCTGGAACTGAGCGAAGGCAACGCCGCCGAATTGACCGAAGGCGTCGACAACGGCGCGGTGAATATCGCCTTCCTGCGGCAGCCGGTGAGCCGTCCGCGCAACGTCAGCTTTCTGCCGTTGCTGGAGGAAGAAATGCTGCTGATCCTGCCGATCGGCCACCCGCTGGCGCCGAAGCCGTTGAAGAACGGGATGCCGGCGGTGTCCCTGAAATCGCTGGTCGACGAGCAATTCATCCTGGTGCGCCGACATGGCGCGCCCGGGCTGTATTCCGATCTGATCGAAGCCTGCGAGAACGCGGGGTTTACACCGAAGATCGCCTCCGAAGTCGAACGCATGCTGACCAATATCAGCCTGGTCGCGGCCGGCGCCGGCGTTTCGGTGGTGCCGGCGTCGATGAAGGACTTCCATCGCGACAGCGTGGTGTATTGCCGCATCCGCGATGCCAAGCCGGCGCTGATTGCGCCGCTTACCTTGGTCAGCAGGGTCGATATGCTGTCGCCCACGGAGCAGAATTTCCTGGCCTTGGCGGCCGATCACGGACGTTTGCCGGGGATATTGCAGGAATAGCAAACCTTGGGCAATTCGACTCGACCTCGCCGCCGGCCAATTCGACTTGCAGGCGCCGCAAGAACCGATGTTGCATTCGTGCGGCAGCCTGACGAATCAAACAGAGCAAGGCGGAACGCCTGCACGAGCGCGCAAATCTTCCTTGGCCCCTTGAGGAAAGGGAACATCCGGTGGCAAAACAATCGCCACCGAGCGCACCTTGTGCAATTCCGGATTGGTTGCCGGCGGCGACGTTCCGTTTTCCGCCAGCGCTTTGGCGGCTCTCAACAAACGCTTGCGTGCCATGTGGATGCCATTATCGGTAGCGACCAGATTTTCCTTGGTGCGATCTTGGATCGCTCCCATACTTTCCTGGATGGATGAATCCTGCATGCCAAAGCCTTCAATGCCGCTATAGCTCTCGCCGTTTTTTTGTGCATTGCGGTCCATCAGATAATCATTTCGCTTGTTTTGCACTGTGACGTATGCGTTCGGAACCATCTTTGCATGCGGCCCATAACCGTCTTTCATGGCTTGCCGCTCATCGTCGGTCAGCGCTCGCGTCGGATGATAATCGTAGGTCCAGACCCAGCAATTCTCGTCATTGATCGGCACCCAGAAATGGCCATGCAGAGAATACTCGGCACGCGGTGGAATCATCGTGAAGCACGGCATGACCCACGGGGTAATGCGCCAATAATAATTGCCGGCTTCCGCCTTGCGGCGTGCGCCGATATACAGTCCGGCCTCGCTTTCGACCACTTCGAACACGGGAGCGAAATCGCCCAGATTGTATTGATTGCCCTTTGCCCCCTTGAACAGCGGATCGGACTCCAGATTGCCGCGATGCAGGAACGAGACATGGCTCGAATCGATGCCACCTTCCATCGCCTGGAGATAATTCGACTCTTGCAGACGTTTGGACATGAAGCGGTGCGACTCCGGCATTTCCGTGAACTCGAAAGCCGGCGGCGCCGGTTGATGTTCAGGCGGCCCCATATAAGTCCACAGGACCCCGCCAAGCTCAATCAGCGGATACGACGTGAGTTTGATTTTTTTGCAATATCCGCCTTCGGGCGGCTCCGACGGAACGTCCACGCATTGACCGGTCGTGTCGTATTTCCAGCCGTGGTAAGGACAGCGCAGTCCGCTTTCCTCATTGCGCCCAAACCAGAGCGAAACCCCGCGATGCGCGCAAAATTCATCGATAAGCCCCAATTTTCCGTCCGTGTCACGAAACGCGATCAGGCGCTCGGACAACAGTTCGACGCGCACCGGCGGACAATCAGGCCCTGGCAATTCTTCACTCAATAACGCTGGAAGCCAATAGCGACGGAACAAATTTCCCATCTGCGTTCCCGGTCCGGTTTGTGTCAGCAAATCGTTTTGCTCTTTCTTCATCATCACCCATTCTCCTAATAAATCCTTATTGCCTTCAATCCATGCGCTCTGGACATGTACAACGCAACTATCTGGCAGCGATTTGCTTGTATGGTCCAAGTTCCTTGGTCACTGCCTTTGCAAAAGAATTGTCCAGAGCGTCTTCAACGCTGACATTCCCTTTTACCTCGCCTTTTTGTTTAAAAAATGCCAGATCTTTTTTCAAGCTCGCCTCCTGGACCATGCCCTCGGGATTACAGCCCTGAGGACTGATTGCGCGATAAACCGATGGATCCTTGATATTCGTGTACTCGGTCAAAATGGCGATAATTTCCTCCGCTTTCGGACCGGCAAGTTTTCCTTCCTTGAGCGCGTCGTTGTAGTCGCGCACCGCGCGCAAGTAAGCACGCATGAAGCGCTTTGCGCTATCTGCGTGCGTGGCCGCAAATATTCCCGAATAAAGTACAACCCCCACCTGATGATTAGGGTAAATAACGTCATCGCCGACAATGCGTACCGCCGAACCCATCTGTACCGCTTTGGTGGCCGACGGCTCACCGGTAAATGCAGCGTCTATGGCTTTGTTTTGCAATGCCATCACCTGCTGCGGAAAGCCCATGAATACCGAATCGACATCACCGTCCTTGAGGCCGCCTTGACCCAGCGCTTCATGCAGCGTCGACG
Source organism: Herbaspirillum sp. (assembly GCA_036499085.1). GTDB lineage: Bacteria > Pseudomonadota > Gammaproteobacteria > Burkholderiales > Burkholderiaceae_D > Herbaspirillum. The sequence goes on from DASYEK010000096.1 coordinate 15,014, forward strand.
TCGACGCGCTGCCCGCGGCGCTGACCGCGATCTTCAATCCCTTTAAATCCTTCAGCTCTTTATAGCGCCCGTTTTCGACCAGATCCTTACGCACAAGCAAAGGTTGATAACCATAACCGGGAGGCGTGGATCCCTTGTCCGCGACAATTTTTATATTGATGTTGCGAGCCACCGCGTTGTATAACGCCGCGGAAGCGGATCCGCTGCCGACTTCAAGCTGGCCGGCGCCAAGGGGCGCGATCATCTTTGCGGCCGAATCGAATTTGATGAGTTCGACCGCAATCCCCTCTTCTTTGAAATACCCCTTTTTATCCGCTATATAAAATCCAACATCGCTACTCGTGCTGGTAATGCCAATTCGAACCACATCCTTGTCTGCAGCGCGAGCCACGCCTGATCCAACGATTAACTGCACCAAAAAAGCCAGACCGGTAATGAAATACTTTGTGCGCATGATGTCTCCGTCGATAGTTTTTCTGTCCAACGGCATACCGGAAATGAAATTTCCAATCAAATCGTCGTCAGCTCGCAATAATCGGAAACGGCAACGATTTGTCATTGTGTCGATGGGCGGTCGCTATGCCGCATGAGCAGATTAACCCTGCAGACAGAAACGGAAAAGCGACCATTTGTCGATACAGAGTTGAATTTTTGTCATTTCGCAACCATGATTTCCAGAGTATCGTCATATTTCTTTTCATACCGCCAGAGATCCCATGCGTGTTTTGCCTCCCCTAAATTACCTGCGCGGCTTTCAATTGGCGGGCAAGCATCTGAATCTCGTGCGGGCAGCTGCAGAAATGAACCTGACCCCTTCCGCATTGAGTCATCAACTGAAACGCTTGGAAGCTCAAATAGGCATCAAGCTGTTTATGCGAACTGGACGAGGCTTGGCATTCACAAAAGCCGGAAAGGATCTTCATGATGATGTCGATTCCGGTTTGACGCAGATATCCAAGGCCATCGAAAGGGCTGGCTCGCGTGAAGAAGCGAATAACACATTGGTCGTGAATACATTGCCTACATTCGCAACACGCTGGCTGTTACCGAGATTCGCAAGTTTTGAAAAACATTACGCCCGGATAGAAATCCGTGTATCAACCAAGTCCGTTAATTTCGAGAGCGACGATATCGATTGCGCTATCTACTATGGGCGCAAAGGAGGCCCCGGCACGATCTCGGAATTTCTTCGGGATGAAAGCCTGATCGTCGTATCCGCACCCGAGACCATCACCGCAGAGAAGCCATTGAAGGCGCCTTCCGATCTTCTTCGCCATCAGTTGTTACACGCCCGTTCGCGCCTGGATGAAAAAAATCGCCTGGAAGGATGGGATGCATGGTTTCAAGCAGCGGGGATGCCGGAGCTCAAAGGACATGAAGGCCTGGTTTTGGAAACTCGGAATCTGTTGATTCAAGCGGCTAAATCAGGTTTGGGGATTGCCGTTGTCGACCCGCTTATGGTCCAGGAAGAATTAAAGTCCGGCCAATTGGTTCAACCATTGAAATTGGTCGCTAAAAGCAGTAGCGCTTATTACCTGGTTTATCCCGCAAGTACGGCGCCTTCCGAAAAAGTCATTGCCTTCCGAAATTGGCTGTTAGGCGAATTGGCAAGAAAAGAAGAAGTATAGGAATACCGACGAAAACCTGCCGCTGCCCGCAGGTTTTTTGTAGGACTGCGCCGTGCCGCGCAAGCCGCCTAATCGATCGCATCAAGAAGACAAGCCGCCGCCAGCTTGTGCGAATGAGCTTTCTTCGCATACAGCCCTTCCCCATCGGGGAAATCCTGATACCGCCCGCCCCCTCTATTTGTGAGAATCGACACATTCTGAAAACAATGGGGATTCGGTCATGCGCGTTTGCAGTCAATTCGCGGCCGAATCGGATCTGGTACCAACAATCACGCACCGCTCGCAACGGGCCTAAAACCGATGGATATCTTCCTGCAGGAACGTACGCGGAAAATGATGTCTTCCGCCAACCAGACGAATGGCATCGGGCGTGCATTCGCGGTGAGCCACCTTGTGGTCGCCGCCACGGCGCTGTGCCTGTTGGGCGTTTTTCTATTGACCTACCAATTCCTGGTGGCGCGCCAGGCCTTGAAGCAGGACGTCGAGATCATCGCCATGGTCATCAGCAAGAACAGCTCCAGGTCGCTGGCGCTGGACAATGTGCGGCAGGCGACGGAAACCCTGTATTCGTTCCAGAGCGCACCCTATCTGAATTCCGCGGTCATCTTCCAGACCGATAAGGAAGTCTTCGCTTTCTACGCCAATCCGAACGCGCCGATGTGGTCGTTTCCCGACGACACGCTGTTGCGCGATACCTATCGGTACGGGCTTCGCTCGATCGAGGTGACCCAGCCCATTTATGTCAACGACGAAATCCGCGGGTATGTGGTGCTGGTCGCGTCGACCTCGAAGCTGTACAGCAACATCCTGATCTATGCATTGGCCTACCTGGCCGCTTCCATCGTGGCGATCGGCTTGTCGTTTCCGATCGTCGGCAAGCTGCGCAAGGAAGTTGCCAGGGCCGAACAACGGCTCGATTACCTGGCGTTCACCGATCCAGTGACCGACCTCTCGAACCGGCGCGCATTCACCGCCAAGCTGGAACAGATCGCGATGAACTCGGAAAAAAGCACCGGCCTTGGCATCCTGTTGCTCGATGTCGATAATTTCAAGTCGGTCAACGACACGCTGGGCCACGCCGTGGGCGACCAACTGCTCAAGGCCATGGCCAGCCGGCTGCGCGGCGCCATGCGCGCCGGCGATTCGGTCTACCGCATCGGCGGCGACGAATTCGGCATCATCCTGCAGCCCTCGCACGAATCGGCCGAATCCTCGCGCACCGCCGAAAGAATACTGTCGGCGGTGGCGGCGCCGTTTAACCTGGCCGGCAACCAGGTGTTCAGCACGGTCAGCATCGGCGGTAGCTTCTATCCCGGCGACACCACCGATATCAGCGCGCTGGTCAGCAATGCCGACATGGCGATGTATGCCGCCAAGAAATCCGGCAAGAATGCCTTCCATGCATTTCAGACGGAGATGGACCAGTTGAACAAGCACCGGCTGGCGCTTGAGCGCGATATCCGGCGCGGCGTGCAGCAATCGGAATTCGTCGTGTTTTACCAGCCGCAATTCTGCGCGGCGGGCAATGCGGTGATCGGCGTGGAAGCCTTGTTGCGCTGGATCCTGCCGGACGGACGCATGATCAGCCCGGCCGACTTCATCCCGGTGGCAGAATCGACCGGCCTGATCAACGAACTCGGAAAATGGGTGCTGACCCAGGCCTGCCAGCATGCGCGGCAGTGGAAACTGGCCGGGCTGGGCGATCTGCAGGTGGCCGTCAACGTCTCGGTGCGCCAATTGCGCGACCCGCTGTTCCTGGACGATGTCATCCGGATTCTTGAAGAGACCGAACTGCCGGCGCGGCAACTGGAACTGGAACTGACGGAAAGCCTGTTGATGGAAGATGTCGAAGGCGCGATCGACTTCATGAAGGCGGTGCAGGCCATGGGGGTACGCATCTCCATCGACGATTTCGGCACCGGCTATTCTTCGCTGGCCTATTTGCAGCGCTTCCCCCTCAACCGCCTGAAAATCGACAAGAGCTTCATCCAGCAATTGCCGGCGTCGGGAGACGCCATCGTGAACGCCATTATCGGCCTGGCGCACAGCTTCGACCTGGACGTGGTCGCCGAAGGGGTGGAAACGGCGGCGCAGGCGCGATGGCTGCGCGCGGCGGGCTGCGATGTCCTGCAGGGCTTTTGGCTGGGCAAGCCGATGGACGAGCCGGCGACGCGCAACCTGTTATCCGAGCTGAAGTCCCGGCCGTTCGACCGGCTCAGGGATATCGCGATACCGCAGCAGCTTCAGCAACCTCAGCAATCGGATCAGCGGCAGTACAAGTCTTTTGTGTAGGTTTGGATTGCATTGGCATACGACATAACTTCTTCATTTAAAAAAATCGCAGACGCTGATTTAGCGAAATTTTGACGCCCCCTCTAAAAATCCGAGATAATCAAGCCGGATTAAAAATAATTATTTAAAGGGGCGGCAATGTATCAATACAAAATGCTTCAAATTCCACCAAACGTCGAAGTTCAAGCAAAGCAGCACAAAGGGAACGAAGCAGCTGCGTATCTCGAAAATATCGTGAATAAACATGCCCAGGATGGTTGGGAATTTTATCGTATAGACGAAGTCGGCGTTAAAACCCAGCCAGGCTGTCTTGCCGCCCTTTTTGGAAACAAGGGCGATTTCAATACCTACTACGTAATCACGCTTAGAAAACCTGCCGCGTAATGGTTCGGCTGTCGCTCTGGCTTATCTCCCTGTATCGTTTCCTCGCACCAGATCGAGTGCGACAGGCATGCCGATTTGAGCCGACATGCTCAGAGTACGCCATACTCGCTTTGAAAAAGCATGGCTTCTTTCGTGCGTGGGCGCTGACCATGAAGCGTCTTTTACGCTGTCGTCCGCCCCATGGAGGGGAAGACTACCCTTGAGTAACGAAGCTACTAGAATATCCACATGCAGTTAGGATCATATTGATCTACAGGACGAACAACATCGTAATCCTGTGATCCTGTGATCCTGGTTATCTGGATACCAATCTGTGGCGAGAGCCAATAAAAAAGCCCTTGAATAATCAAGGGCTCCGGTATTGCTTCTTCGCTACTGCTTCCTGCGAAAGCCGCCGTAGCGGCCTGCTACAGCCTTAGAACTGCTCCCACTCATTGCCGGAAACTGCATTTCCGCTTTCGGCAAGCTGCCTTTGCGGCGCCCTGCTCGATTGCAGCGCCGGACGCCGCGCGGTTTGCAGGGCCGGCTTGGTGGCCGCGGCGACGGTGTTGAGCCGCGGGCCGGACAATTCATCCGTCAGTTTGAAGACGCTTACCACCTCAGCCAGCTTGGCTGCCTGGTCCTGCAAGGACTGGGAAGCCGCCGCGGCTTCTTCCACCAGCGCGGAGTTCTGCTGCGTCACGTCGTCCATCTGCGTGATCGCTTCATTGATCTGCTCGATACCCACGGTCTGCTCCTGGCTGGCCGCGGTAATTTCGGACATGATGTCGGTGACCCGCTTCACGCTTTCCACGATATTGTCCATGGTCGTGCCGGCTTCGCCGACCAGCTTGCTGCCGGCGTCCACCTTCGCGACCGAAGTATCGATCAGCGTCTTGATTTCCTTGGCGGCAGCCGCCGAACGCTGCGCCAGATTGCGCACTTCGCTGGCGACAACCGCAAAGCCCCGTCCCTGCTCGCCCGCACGCGCCGCTTCGACCGCGGCGTTGAGCGCCAGGATATTGGTCTGGAAGGCGATGCCGTCGATGACGCCGATGATGTCCACGATCTTCTTCGACGATTCGGTGATCGAGCTCATGGTTTCCACCACTTGCGACACCACGACGCCGCCCTGCTCCGCCACGCCGGAAGCCGACACCGCCAGTTGATTGGCTTGACGTGCATTGTCGGCATTCTGCTTGACGGTCGACGTCAGTTCTTCCATCGAAGACGCGGTTTCTTCCAGCGAGCTGGCCTGCTCTTCGGTACGCGAGGACAGATCCAGGTTACCCATGGCGATCTGCGAGGACGCCGCGGCGATCGTATCCGTTCCGCCGCGCACGTCGCCGACGATTTTCACCAGGCTGGCATTCATGTCCTTCAATGCCTGCAACAGCATGCCGGTTTCGTCCTTCGAGCTCACTGAAATCTGGCTGGTCAGGTCGCCCGAGGCCACCGTCTGCGCTACCACCACGGCACGATTCAGGGGACGAGCGATGGAACGGGTAATCAGAACGCCCAGCGCCATGCCGATGGCTGCGCTGCCGATCACAAGGATAATCATGTAAAGACGGCTGGCTTCATACAGGTCGGTGGTCATCTTGTCCGCATCGGCGCCGTTCTGCTCCTTGATCTTGCTTAGATCCGTCATCAAATCGTCAATGACGTTGGCCTGGGTCCTGAAGGCGCCAAAAAAACTCGCGATGACCGGGCTGGCTTCGTTCAGCCCTTCGCTGCGCACCTGTTTCGATAAATCGTCGAGGAGGGTTTCATACGCCGCGTATTTGGTATCGAAGTCCGCCATCATTTTTTGACCGCTGTCCGAATAAAACAGCGGCCTGGCTTTCTCCATGTTCATCTTGAGGTTCTTTTTCGACGCTTCGAGGCGATTGAGGAATTGCTTTCTCTCTTCCGCACTGGACGCCAGCAACGCATTGCTGATGGCGCGGCCGATATACACCAGGTTGATATTGGCTTCCTTGACGTACGAAACGCCAAGCAATTCCTTCTGGTACATGTCGGACGCTTTATCGTTGATGATGCTCATGTTGCGGATCCCGATGCCGCCGACAATTGCACCGAGCGCCGAAATCAATAAAAAGCCGGCAATGAGGCGTGTTCCTACTTTCATATTCTTAAACATCTTTTGTCTCTCTTTTGAATGTAACAAATCCATGCGTCTCCAAGCCTGGAGCGCATCCGATTGCAAGGCCCGTCTCTTGGGGGCCTGCTGGTTCAGGGGAGTTCAGGGAAAATCAGGCTGCCTGTTTTTCCAGCGCGTCCGCAAACCCCATGTCTTCCGAAGACATCAGCTTGTCGATATCCAGCAGGATCAACATGCGTCCGTCGAGCGTGCCGAGGCCATTCAGGTATTCGACCGCGGGCAGGGAGTGCATTTCGGGAGCAGGCTTGATCTGATCGGCGGTAAGAACGACGACATCCGACACGCTGTCGACCACCATGCCGATGGTTTGCCTGCCGATGCGCAAGACAATCACCACCGTGAATTGATCGTAGGTGACGCGGCCGATATTGAATTTGATCCGCATGTCGACAATGGGAACAATAATGCCGCGCAGGTTGACAACCCCCTTGATGAAATCGGGGCTGTTGGAAATCTGGGTGACGGTATCGTACCCGCGAATTTCCTGCACCTTCAAAATATCCACACCGTATTCTTCGTTGCCGAGCTTGAACGACAAAACTTCCGTGACGCCGGTCTGGTCCTCTTTATGAATCGTGGTTGTATGGCTCATTTACTTTTTTCCTTTTTATTTTTTCCCCGTGGAACTTCAATATACCCGCAAGCAGGCTAGCGGCATGCCGCCAGGTTCCATCGCTTGACCCATCTTTTGTTTCATCCGCGGTGAAACCACTCATGCTAAGCAGCATGGTCATTAATCGATGTGATGCCTGGATAATTCCTTGCGAGAAACACCTGCGGATTTTTTCGCATGTGTTTTAGTCGCTGACATTTCGTCCCCTATTGACCAGCTTATTTTGATCGGGAAAGGGGGAGCTGAAAATCAGGCAATTCCTTAGTAGGTGTTGGCTTTTGGAATGATGATGGGTGGGAATTTTGGGATTGCTTGTGCTGGGTCGTACGGATGGGGTTCGGTGTCGGGGAACATCGTGCGCAGCTTGTCACACTACCGAGCGAACGTACTGATGGTGCGCAGTATTGATGTAGGAAATGCGATATTCGACCGGCCGGTCATGAAAGGAATATGCGACTCGATGCACCTCCAGCAACGCCGTGCCGGGAGCAACCTGGAGAATTGCGGCCTGTTCTTCGGAAGCATTGGCGGCCCGCACCGCTTCTTCGAGCCTCACCACATTGATCCCGTACTGACTTTGGTATTGCCGGTACATGGCGCTCGGCAGCAAGCTTTCGCGCGTCATCTTGCGAAAGAATTTCTTGGGTATTCTGATATGGTCGAACATCATCGGAGAACCGAAGCCGCGTACCGTCAGGATATTCAACACGGTTGCGCCAGGTGCGATGCCAAGCTTGGCTGCGACAATCTTGTCAGCCTTGCTTTCGCTAAATCCGACAATCGCGACTTCGGGCTCTTTCTGGACCCCGTCATGCGTTTCGTAGTTAAAGAAACGAAACATGCGGGACTCGGGACTGTGCTCTGCGACGAAAGTGCCGCGCCCCTGCTGCCGCACCAGGATGTTCTCCAGCACCAGCTCGTCGATCGCCTTGCGCACGGTGCCCATCGACACGCCGAGCCGAGCACTCAGCGAACGCCCGGAAGGGACCGCCACGCCGGGTTTCCATTCCTGGCTGGACAAAGCCTCTACCATCTGGCGTTTGACTTCCTTATAAAGCGGTAGATCGGGAAAAGAACCCGGAGTGATTTTGCGCATATTGTCAAGAAATTCAGGAATACCGCATTCTATAACAACTCCGTCCCTCTTTCGCCTCCGGCCGCGCCGATACATCCCGCCTTGGCACTAGCGCCGGGAATACCCCGGAGCGACCTGCGCGTCGATGATGTAGCGACCGCCGGCCTTGACGATTTCGATGCCACGCCGGATCTCTTCCTGCAATTCCTCGACAGAGGTCGCAGGCCGGTTGGCCTCGAAACCGAACGCGCGTCCGATGCCGAGAATATCGGGAGCTGGGTCGTCCAGTTGCTGGCCGACTCCCTTGTTTTCGACCGGACGGCTACGTGTTTTCGCCACCTGCTCCTGGTGTACTTCGTCGTTGTAATAGGAACGATTGTTGACCACCACGATCATCATCGGCACCCGTATCTTGGACGCGGTCCACAAAGCGTTGGAGCCCATCAGGAAGTCGCCGTCGCCGAGTACGCCTATGCTCAGTCGCCCGCTCTCCTTCAAGGCAAGCGCCGCGCCGATGCAATGCCCCGGACCGGTACCCAATGCGCCGCCCAGGTCCTTGCCCAGGTAATCGAGCGGGCCGCGTGCCCGTACCGCGGAACGCGGCCAGCCAAACGACACCCGCGGGAACGTCACGGCGTGTTCGCAGGCATAAGCCGACAGGGTGAACCCGACCTGCTCCACATTGAATACGGCGCCGGCTTCCGGTGCGGTCGGCGCCGAGGCTGTCCAGTGTTTCTCGGCCGGGATCGCCGGCGCCGCACGCCTCCATTCGCGGCCCTGCAACGCCGTGGAGCATGCAGTCAACAGTTGCGCCGTGAAGCGATCCGCATCGGCCAGGATCTGCAAGTCGGTAGCGGCCAGCGCCTGGTGATCCAGGCTCCAGCCGTTGGCCAGGTAGCCGTCGAGCGAGCAATGCACGATGGTTGCATCCACCGGCCTTTGCGACTGATAACGGCCGGAGCGTCCGCCAAGGAAACCGCCCAGGTCGGACCAGTCGAAACTGACGATCAGGTCGGCCCGGCCGATCAGGTCGGTTTCTTCCGGCATGACTTTCTCGCCGACGATCGGCAATGGGTGCAGCGGATGCTCGGTCGGGAAACAGGAGGCCTGCTGCGCTCCGGTGAGCACGGTAGCGCCCAGCAGTTCGGCCAGCTGCACGCGGCGGTCCCAGTCGGCCTGACTGCGTGATACGCGGCCGAATAGCAGCAACGGCCGTTGCGCTTTCAGCAGCAGTTCGACGCAAGCGGCCAGCGTATCGGCCGACGCTTCCGGCGCCTGCGGCGGCTGGAAGCGGGTGACATCCGGCACGGTCACGTCGCGGTCCAGCAGGGTTTCCTGCATCTCGGCTTCCAGGCAGACATACACCGGTCCGCGCGGTTGCGCCCGTGTGATCTGGTTGGCGCGCAGGATCGCTTCGACCGCCGCCTCCGCGGATACCGGTTGATCGTCCCATTTCACATAGGGGCGCACCAGCGCCCCCTGGTCTTTCGAGGTATGCACCCAATCGATCCAGGGCCGGCGCTTGGCGGCATCGATCGGCCCGGTCGCGCCCAGGATCAGCATCGGCCGCCGGTCGCACCAGGCGTTGTAAATGGTCATCGTGGCGTGCATCAGGCCGACGTTGGAATGCAGCGCCACCGCCATCGGTTCCTGCGCCACGCGCGAAAAACCGTCCGCAATCGACACGGCATGTTCCTCGTGCAGACACACGATCATCTCCGGATCGCGATTGCCGAGATGGTTGACCAGGCTGTCGTGCAGCCCGCGATAACTCGAGCCCGGCACCAGCGCGATATAGCGATAGCCGAGCGCCTTGACGGTGTCGGCGATGACGTCGCTCCCCCAGGTTTCCTTTGCGGCCTTGCCGCCGACGGCGACGATTTCTTTCGGTACGTCCAAGTTTGTCATGAAAGGCTTTCGCAAATGGTTATTCAAGCCGACTTCAAAGGCGCGAGTTTGATGTGAATATTCTTTTCCAGCGTGAACGACAGCAATTCGCCAAGGCATTCTTCGCGTCCGATGCCGGACTGCTTGTAGCCGCCGAAGGGCGCGCCGAGGAAATGCTGGCTGGTATGGTTGACCCAGACGTAGCCGGCCTGCACTTCGGCCGCGGTGCGGTGCGCCATGGCCAGGTCGTTGGAGAAGATCGAGCAAGTCAGCCCGTAATCGACGCTGTTGACCTGCTGCATCATCGCGGCGTGGTCGCTCCAGCGAATCACGCTTTGCACCGGTCCGAAGATTTCCTCGCTGGCGATGCGCATCGATTGGGTAACTTCGGTAAATACCGTCGGTTCGATGAAAAAGCCATTTGCCAATGCAGGGTCTTGCGAACGCGCGCCGCCATAAGTCAGTTTCGCGCCATCGTCCTTGCCGGCCTGGATATAAGCGAGCACCTTGTCGTACTGGCTCTTGCTGATAACGGAACCCATGGTGGTCGCAGGGTCCGTCGGATTGCCCGGACGGTATTTCGCGAGATGGCGAGCCATGCGTTCGACCACTTCGTCATGAATGGATTCATGCAGAAAGGCGCGGCTCATCGAACCGCAGGATTGGCCGCACCACGTATAGTTCATTCCGGACACGGCAGCCGCCGCGACGGCTTCGGGATCGGCATCGGGCAAGGCGATCAAGGCATTCTTTCCGCCCAATTCCAGGATCACCGGCTTCAAGCGATCGGCGGCGGCCTTCATGACTGCCCGGCCGGTCGGCACGCTGCCGATCAGCGTGACCATGGCAACGCCGGGATGGGTTGCCAGTGCCTCCCCGGCCTCACGGCCGCCGGTGACGATATTGATGACGCCCGGCGGGAACAGCGGCCCGATCAGTTCGGCCAACCGCAAACCGGACAGCGGGGCCTGTTCCGGCGGTTTCATGATGACCGCATTGCCGGCTGCCAGCGGCGCGGCCATCTTGGCAGCGGTAAACATGAATGGATGATTGAAAGCGACGATGCGGGCAACCACGCCCATCGGCTCGCGCACCGTGAAATCGACTGCATCAGGCCCCATCGGGATCGACGATCCTTTCATTTCCGTGACCAGTCCGGCAAAAAAGTCGAATTGCCGCGAAGCCGCGCCGGCATCGGCAATCATTTCGCTGACGGGATTGCCGCCATCGGCGGCGTCGAGCAGGGCAAGCTCCTTGCCATGGCGCCGGATCAACTCCGCGGCGGCACGCAAGCGCGAAGCGCGTTCGGCCGGCATGAATCGGCGCCACTCCGCAAATCCGGCCTGCGCGGCGGCAACCGCGCGGTCGATATCTTCGCGCAGCGCGACCGGCGCCATCCCCAGCGACTCGCCGCTGGCGGGACTGAACGTTTCCGCCATCCCATCCTTTGACGGCCGGTGCCAGGCGCCGCCGTAATACAGCGCGCGTTGAGTGGGAAGAATCAGGTCCGGATGCAGGACCGATACGGTTGTCGTTGCCATATGTGCTCCCTAAGTAAAGCCGCGATATTTCAGAATTTTTGACATCAGATGTTCAACTGATCTAGATCAATTATACATGAATGAATATATCAACAATGTTCAACTGATCTATAACAGTTACGATGCATTTTTAAAATTTTCACCATTTTTCACATTCGAAGCACTCCTAACTTAAATGGACAATAATTTGCATTTATTCTCGCAATATGAGTTTTTATATAAATAAAAGGCGATTTTTTATTAAAAAATGCCTGGAAACAATATATGGAAACAATCTTGACGCATCGATTCAAGCATGCCACCATGAAATTTATAAAAAAATATTTAAAGAATAATTACCTGAAAATATATAAATAATTTTAATAAATTTTAAAATATTTTATTAAGGAGACTAAATGAATATTATCGAAATCATCGATCGCCAACCTCTGGGGCGATTTCAGTACGGCATCATTTTTCTATGCGGCCTGGTCCAGTTTTTTGACGGCTTCGACATGCAAATGCTTGCCTACACAGCGCCGGCAATCATGAAGGAATGGGCAGTGCCGCATGCAGCGTTCGGATCG
>DASYEK010000097.1:0-18016 GCA_036499085.1 Herbaspirillum sp.
CGCGCAAAGCGCACGATCGCCTCGCCGATGGCGGCCGGCTGTTCCACCACCAGCGCATGCCCGGCATGCGGAATCATCACCACCGTGACGCGATCGCCGAACAGCTTCTTGAACTTCTGCGCATCCGCCGCCGCCGATACCGCGTCCTCCTGCGCGTGGATATCCAGCACCGGCTTGTCGCCGCCGCTGTAATACGCTTCCAGCGGCGTCGCTTCGGTCGCCGCCAATTGCGCCGCCAACACATCCGAGTGCCAGCCCTTGAGCCAAACATGCGGGTCGTTGCCCGGCGCGAAGAAGGCATATTGCAAGGCCTTCAGGCGCGCGTCGTCGGACAATCGATCGTTGCCGCTGTCGACGATGGCCTGGCGGATCTTGAGGCGCTCCGGATCGGGCGCCGCGCCGTTGGCGCCGGTCTTGTTGGATTTGCCGGTGCCGCCGGAAATCACCACTACCGCCCGCACCAGGTCCGGCCGGTCCATCGCCAGCGCACGCGCCACGAAGCTGCCGTAGGCGTGGCCGGCGACGATGATGCGGCCATGCTTGCCGACCGGATCGGCTTCGACCGCGGCCGCCACGTCGGCCGCCAGGTCATGCAGGCTGGCGCCCGTCATCGGACCGGCACTGCGGCCGATGCCGCGCGGCTCGGGACGCAATACGCGAAAGCCCTGCGCCGCCAGGTCGGCCGCGATGCCGTCGAAATCCTCCGCGCCGCGGCCGAGCGAGGCCAGCAGCACAACGACCGGTCCGCGTCCCTGCGCCAGCGTTTCGATGCGCACGTCGCCGCGCGATACGACCCTGTCTTCGATCTTCTGTTGCGCCTTGCCCGCGGCCTGCGCCATGGAAGCGAAAACGCCGCAGGACAAGACCGCCGCAAGCATCAGGGCAGAACGCAAGCCGCAAAAGCGCGCGGCAAATCCGATGTGTCTTTTCATGATGTCTCCTCGTTGTTTTCGCGGACAGTAGCAAACAAAATTCTGCAAATCAATTTGCAATCCCCGCCAAAAAAACAAAAACGGCACGCAAAACCACGGCGTTTTTTTGCGCGCCTCATTCTGCGCGCGGCGATATTTCGGCGCGCAGCCGGAGGACTATCGATCACGTCAATAACCACTATTACCCTGAGCAATATCGCCAAAAAATCGCGGCCTTTCGAGGCCTGCTTTCGGCCTGAAAAAAAGCAATTCTCATAGGAAGAAATGGCGGTCGCGAATTTTTTGCTTAGGTACCGAAAGCACCCTTCGGCAAGGCGTATCGGCGTTTGGACAAAGAAATCCCGCATGCTAAAGTCCATCATCAAATGCAGAACGCCAGTCTGTATATCAGAACGTCGGGCTGCAACGTAACAACGCCGACCGCGCCGCCACGTAGCGGTGCGGCGGACTGAATGAAACGTAAAACGATTTCGAGACAAACAGCAAGACCGGTCGGCCGCGGGACCCGCAAGGCGCCGCGCGATCGAATGAATTTAACGCATTTACCGTCGGTAAAAGATTCACCGGCAACCCGCTGCAACGGCCCCGCGAACCGCTGTATTGGGGAGCCATCAATCCCTCAATCAATCTGGAGTCTTAAATGGCAAGCAACGTCCTTGAACTGGAAAACGTCAAAATCGAACGCGACGGCGGCATCACTTTCATCATCCTGAATCGTCCCGACAAGCGCAACGCGATGAGCCCGCAACTACACCTGGACATGAACGATGCGCTCGACTGGGCCGCGGAAGATGAGCAGACCAAGGTGGTGGTGCTGACCGGCGCCGGCGGCAATTTCTGCGCCGGGCAGGATCTGAAACTGTACTTCCGCGGCACCGAGAACGATCCGATCCTGCGCACCCGCGCCCGCAAGGCCTCGCATTCATGGCGCTGGGACAAACTGTCGGGCTTCCCCAAGGCCACCATCGCGATGGTGCACGGCTTCTGCTTCGGCGGCGGCTTCACGCCGGTGATCGCCTGCGATTTCGCGGTGGCTGCCGACGATGCCGTGTTCGGCCTCTCGGAAATCAACTGGGGCATCATCCCCGGAGGCCTGGTGGCCTGGGCGGTGACGCAGGTCATGGGTTATCGCGACGCGATGTATTACGCCACCACCGGCGACCAGTTCTCCGGCAAGGAAGCGGCCGCGATGAAAATGGTCAACAAGTCGGTACCGCTGGCCAATCTGCGCGAAACCACGATGGAACTGGCGCGCAAGCTGGAAGCGAAGAGCCCGGCCGGCCTGCGCGCCACCAAGGAAGCCATGCGCACCGTGCGCAATCTGTCCAAGGACCAGGCCATGGATTACCTGAACTGCAAGAGCGACGCCCTCAAGTTCGGCGATCCGGAAGGCGGCCGCAAGAAAGCCATGGCGCAATTCCTCGACGAGAAAAGCTACAAGCCGGGGCAGGGCGCATTCAAAAGAGACGCATAAGGCGCATCCATCCACCGCCAGGCCCACCTCCCGCAAGCCGGCCTTGCCGCGGCGGGAGCGGGGACGCGACGCTGTCGCGCGGCGGCCGAAATGAATCAGGCAGTGCAATCGAAAGGAGCGGAAAAAGGAGCGACAAAAGGAGCGACAAAAGGAGCGACAAAAGGAGCGGCAAAAGCAGCAAGCAATCAGCAGCAAGAAAGCAGCAGCAAGCAATCGGCAGAAAAAGTGGGAACAACGCGAACCGTCGGCAAAGAACCTTCGGCGCTCGATAGTGGTTGAAATGCAGTTTCAATTTCTGGAGGAAGACAATGTTCAACAGCAAACATCCGTGGTCAAACCGACTTTGGCGCTTCGCAGCCGTCGCTACTTTATTGAGCGTCGGTGCGCCTGTCTGGGCTGCCGATGCGGCCCTGGTCGCGGCCGCCAAAAAAGAAGGACAAGTCGTCTGGTATACGACGCAGATCATCAATCAGTTCGCGCGCCCGGCGGCGGAGGCGTTCCAGAAAAAATACGGCATCAAGGTCAGTTATGTGCGGGCCGACTCCAAGGCCGTCACGCTGCGCCTGTTGAACGAAGGCCGCGCCGGCCGCGTCCAGGCGGATGTGTTCGACGGCACCGCCGGCGTGGCGCCGCTGAAGAAACTCCACCTGGTCGAGAAATGGGTGCCGGATTCCGTCAACCGGCTCGACAAGCAGTTCATCGACGCCAACGGCTACTGGACCGCGACCAATCTGTATGTGCTGTCGCCGGCCTTCAACACCAAGCTGATCCCGGCCGCCGAAGCGCCGAAGACGCTGGAAGACCTGCTCAATCCGAAATGGAAGGGCAAGATCACCTGGAACGCCAGCCCCACCATGTCCGGCGCGGCCGGCTTCGTCGGCATGATCGTCACCACCATGGGCGAACAGAAGGGCCGCGAATACCTGCAGAAGCTGGCCGACCAGAATCTGTTTCCGTTGCAGATGTCGGCGCGCGAAGTGTTGAACCAGGTGATTCGCGGCGAGTCGCAGATCGCGCTGAATATCTTCAACAACCACGCGGTCATCAGCAGCGGCGAAGGTGCGCCGGTGGCCTGGATTCCGATGCAGCCGGTTACCGGCGTGCTGTCAGTGGCGGCGTTGACCAAGGGTGCGCCGCATCCGAACGCCGGCAAGCTGTTCATCGACTTCCTGGTGTCGCCGGATGGCCAGAACCTTTTCCGCGATGCCGACTATATCCCGGTCGATCCCAAGATCCCGCCGCGCCATCCTGAGCTGAAACCGGACGGCACGAAATTGCGCGCCGTGTATTTCTCGCCGGAGCAGATCGACGTCGGCATACCGAAATGGATGAACATCTACAAAGAGTACTTCCAGCAATGATGAGCGTCGATACCTTCCCCTATGCCGAAGCGGCCGCCCAGCCGCTCTGGCTGCGCCGTTGCAAGGCGATGCTTACGACCCGGACCATCTTCGCGGCAGTGCTGGGCCTGCTGCTGGTGGTGCTGGTGTTTCCGCCGCTGCTGTTCCTGCTGCAAGGCAGCCTGAGCACGGCGTCCCCGACCGGCGAACTGGTTTTCAGCCTCGACTCCTTCCGCGGCATCGTGGCGGAACACGGTATTTTCCGCAGCATCTCGAACTCGTTCCTGTTCGCGGTCTGCAGCGCGCTGCTGGCGGTGGCGTTCGGCGGGGTGGTGGCCTGGATCACGGAGCGCACCAACGCGCCGTTCGCCCGGCTGGCGTATGTCACCACCGTGACCTCGCTGGGCACGCCCTACATCCTGTACATCAGCGCGTGGCTGATGCTGATCGGCCGCTCCGGCCCGCTCAATGTCTACTACCGGCAGCTTACCGGCGCGACGCATCCGCTGATCAACGCCTACAGCATGGCGAGCATGGTGTTCATCGAAGGCCTGCTGTGGTCGCCGATGGTGTTCCTGCTGATCAGCGCGACCTTGCGCAATTTCAATCCGGAACTGGAAGAGGCCGCCAAGATGTGCGGCGCCAACGGCCGCCAGATCTTCAAGCGCATCACGCTGAAGTTGTCGATGCCGTCGGTGCTGGCGCTGATCATGCTGGTGTTCATCCGTTCGCTGGAAGCGTTCGAAGTGCCGGCCGTGGTCGGCATACCGGGCCAGATCCGCATGCTGACCACCGACATCTACGAGACCCTGCAGGCGATCCCGCCCGACCTGGGTTCGGCCAGCGCCTTGTCGGCCTGCCTGCTGGCGATCGTGGCGATCCTGCTCTATGTCTACAGCCGCATGACGCGCAACGCCGAACAGTTCGCCACCGTCACCGGCAAGAATTTCAAGCCGAACAAGGTCGACCTGGGCCGCTGGCGCTACCTGGCCGGCGCGGTGGTGCTGGGCAATTTCATCATGCTCAGCGTACTGCCGCTGGCGGTGCTGGTCTGGGCCTCGCTGCTGCCGTTCTACCAGGCGCCCAGCCCGACCGCGTTCACGCTGCTGACCTTGAACAACTACATCAACGTGTTCAAGTCCTCGCATTACGTGGACCTGATCGGCAATACGCTGATCATCGCGGCCGTCAGCGCGACCGTGGTGATGCTGCTGACCTCGCTGGTGGCCTGGCTGCGCGCGCGCAAGGCGGCGGGCTCGACCTTCCTCGATTCGCTGGCCACCATGCCGCTGGCGTTTCCCGGCGTGATCCTGGGCGTGGCAGTGATGCAACTGTTCCTCAACGTGCCGGTCGGCGTCTACGGCACGATCTGGATCATCGTCTGGGCCTTCGTCATCAATACGCTGCCCTACGGCATCCGCTATAGCTACGCCGGCATGCTGCAATTGCACAAGGAACTGGAAGAGGCGGCGCTGATGTCCGGCGCGCGGCCGCTGGTCGGCTTCGCCCGCATCGTGCTGCCGCTGCTGTCGCCGTCGCTGTTCGCGGGATGGGTATTTATTTTCCTGCTGGCCACGCGCGTGCTGTCGCTGCCGGTGCTGCTGTCCGGCCCCAGTTCGCAAACCATGGCGGTGGCCATGTTCGATCTGATGAGCAACGGCCAGACGCCGGAACTGGCCGCGCTCGGCCTGCTGTGGAGCGCCAGCATGACGGCGATCGTGGTGGCGTTTCATTTCGTCGCGCGCAAGAGCGGCGTCGGCATCCACGGCCACTGATCGAAACCGAATCGAATTCACCAGGCGAATTTCACCAAGCGAATTGCATTCGAATCTTATTCGAATTTCATTGAACCTCATTGAGGAAAGTTTATGACATCGTTATCCGAACAGCCGTTCAAACAGGAATCCGCCATGTTCGCGGCTGCAATCAAGAAGGTCGACGCATTGCTCAACCCGCGCAATGTGGTCATCGTCGGCGCCACCGACAAGCCCGGCAACTGGCCGCAGCGGGTCTGGAAGAACCTGCATCGCTATCATTTCTCCGGAGCGGTGTATCCGGTCAATCCATCGCGCGAGACGGTATGGGATACGCGCTGCTATCCCTCGTTCGCCGCCTTGCCGGAAGCGCCCGACCATATCGTGCTGCTGATTCCGGCGCGCTTCGTCTGCCAGACCCTGCGCGATGCCGCCGCGGCCGGCGCCCGCAGCGCCACCGTGATGACTTCCGGTTTCGGCGAATCGACCGAAGCCGAAGGCATTGCGCTGGCGGCCGAACTGAAGCAGGTGATCGCCGAAACCGGGCTGGCCGTGTCCGGTCCGAACTGCCTGGGCAATTTCAATGCGCAGGCCAATTTCTTCAGCATGCCGGACGACCGGCCGCATCGTTTCCAGCAAGGCCCGGTCGCCGTGTTCGGACAGTCGGGCGGGATCGTGATGGCGATCAAGCGCACGCTGGAGGAACGCGGCATCAATACCGGCAAGCTGATCACCAGCGGCAACGAAAGCGGTCTGACCACGGCGGAATACATTGCCTATTTCGCGCAGGATGCCGAGACCAAGGTCATTGTCTGCTATCTGGAATCGGTGCAGGACACACCGGCCTTCCTGGCCGCCTGCAAACTGGCGCGGGCCGCCGGCAAGCCGGTGCTGGTGCTCAAGCTCGGCGCCACCAAGGCCGGCCGCGCCGCCGCCGCCGCGCATACCGGCACGCTGGCCGGCTCGATGGAAGCCTTCGATGCCGTGGCCGGCGATGCCGGCGTGCTGCGCATGCGCAATCTGGACGATATCGTGGAAGCGGTCGAAGTGCTGGTCAGTACGCCCTTGCCGCGCGGTCCGCGCCTGGGTTCGATCACTGTCTCGGGCGGCATGCGCGGCCTGCTGCTCGATTGCGCGGAAACCAACGGCCTGGCCTACAACGATCTCAGCCCTGCCACGCGCGACAAGATGAATGCGCTGCTGGCCGTCGGCACCATCGTCGGCAATCCGCTCGATGCGGGCTATGCGGCGCTGTCGAACGCGGACAGTTTCATCAAATGCGTCAAGACCCTGCTCGACGATCCGGCCATCGACGTCCTGTTGCTGCAGGACGAATTGCCGCGCGAAGGCGGCTCGCGCAAGGAAGCCAATATGCGCTCGGTCAACGAGCTGGTCGCCGGTTCCGGCAAGCCCGTGATCTACGTCAGCATGATTTCCTACGGCCTGACCGATTACAGCCGCGAACTGCGCGCGCAATTGCCGAACCTGGCCTTCATGCAGGAAGTCGACAAATCGCTGCGCGTCATGCAGGGCATCATCCGCTATGCCACGTCGCTGGGAACCGTGCCGGTCGCGACGCCGGCGCCGAACGCCCAAGGCAGCGCCCTGTTCGATACGCTGTACGCGCGCGGCGGGCCGGCCACCGTGGACGAAGTCGCTTCCAAGCAATTGCTGCGGCTGTACGGCATCGACACGCCGCAGGAAGCGCTGGCCGCGAGCACCGATGAAGCCGCGGCGATCGCGGCGCGCATCGGTTATCCGGTGGTGGCCAAGCTGGTCAGCGCGGATATTCCGCACAAGTCCGATATCGGCGGCGTGGTGGTCGGCATCGATTCCGAGGCGGCGCTGCGCCAGGCATTTCGGGACATCACCGACGCCGTCAAGGCGCAGCCCGGCAAGCCGGCGCTGGAGGGCATCCTGATCGCGCAAATGGTGCGCGGCGGCCTGGAGCTGGTGCTCGGCGCCTCGCGCGATCCGGAAATGGGGCCGGTGATCCTGTTCGGCGCCGGCGGCGTCGACCTGGAATTGACGCGCGACGTCGCGCTGGCGGCCGCGCCGCTGGACGAAGAACGCGCATTGGCCCTGATCGCCAGGACCCGCGTCGGGCAGCTGATCGACGGCTATCGCGGCAAGGGGCCGAAGGACAAGGCGGCGCTGGTGCGCGCGCTGATCGGCCTGTCGCACCTGGTGGTCGACGCCGGCGACCGGCTCGACTCGATCGATATCAATCCTTTCCTGCTGCTGGAAAAAGGCGGCGTGGCATTGGATGGGCTGGTGGTTCTGGACAAGGAGAGCGGCCGCGCGCAACGCGGCGCCGGACACTAGGCAGCCAGGCGCCGGACGCCGGTAGGCCCGGCATCGGACGCCGATCGCGGCCGCATGGCGGCGGCCCGATGCAACTGACCTGAACGATTCCCGCAGCACACAGCTGTGCCGAGCGCCCTCACCGGCCTTCGGCGGGGGCCTCGCTACGCCGATTTTCCGGCGGCATACGATTTTTACGGCAGCAGAAGCAAGCAGTGACAGCAAAAAACAGCAAAGAGCCGGCAGGAGCCACCGAAGTTCGCACCGGCATTTTGACGACATAAAACATCAAGGAGACCATGAATGTTCGCAACCAAAACAGGATGGATTGCGCTGGCATGCGCAATCTGCATGCCGCTCGCGGCCCAGGCCCAGACCAGCGTCACCATCTACGGCAAGGTCGATCTGGGCATACGCTACATCGGCAATTCAAACACCAAGGGCCAATCGCTGATTGACGAGAAATCGTCGACCAACCGGCTCGGCTTCCGCGGCCGCGAGGACCTCGGCGACGGCATGGCCGCGATCTTCACCCTGGAGAACGGCTTCAACGGCGACGACGGCACCGCAGGGCAGTCCGGCCGGCTGTTCGGGCGCCAGGCATTCGTCGGCCTGCAATCGAGGAGCGCCGGCACCATCATGCTGGGGCGCCAGGATACGCCGATGTTCGATTATCTGTCGCCGATCTCGGCCGGCGTCGCGCCCTGGGGCGGCAGCGCCGCGGCGCATTACGGCGACCTGGACAACATCAATGCCTATTTCCGCGTCGACAACTCCATCAAGTACGCCAGCCCGGTCTTCAACAATACTTCCCTCGGGGCTTTCTACGGCATGGGCGAGCAGGCCGAAGGCATGGGCAAGAACCAGACCTTCGGCTTCGGCACGCGCTACCGCACCGATGCGCTGTACCTGGCGGCGTCGATGCTGCATGTGTCCAACCCGACCGCCGCCGTGTACGACGGCAAGGGCACCTTCGGTTCGTCGGTCTATGCCGGCCTGCAGGCCGCCAGCACCTTGCGCACCGTCGGCGCGGCGCTGGGCTATAACTTCGGCAAGACCGCCAAGGCCGCCTTGCTCGTCAGCGATACCCGGCTCGACAACAGCGCCCTGGCCAAGGGTAACGCGGCCTACCAGAACTATGAGATCAACGGCACTTACTACATGACCTCGCGCCTGCAGTTCGGCGCCTCGTATATTTTTACCAACGGGCACTGGAGCGCGGACGGCGCGCGGCCGCATTTCAACCAGATCAATTTCGGCGCGTCCTATGCGTTCTCGAAAGGCGTGTCGATCTACTGGCGCAATGCGTACCAGATCGCGGGCGGCTCCGCCAAGATCGCGCAGATCAACCTGCTGCCCGCCAGCAATAGCAACCATCAGTTCCTGACCAATGTCGGCCTGAAGTATTCGTTCTGAAATAGCGGTTCCGACACTGTGTTCCCACCCGCGGCATAACCCTCCGCGTTCGACGTTGCCGCCGGTCTCTGCGGGCTGGCGGCGACGTCATTTTTTCTTTCGACGCCTCTGGCGTTTAGTACAATCGTCCGCATTGAACATTTCCGGATAACGCCGCCATCGACATCAATCACATCGATCTCAATCTCCTGCGCGTGCTGTTGACGGTGGGCCGGGAAGAAAGCGTCTCGGTCGCGGCCGAGCGGCTCGGCCTGTCGCAGCCCGCGGTCAGCAGCGCGCTGGGGCGGCTGCGCGTGCTGACCAACGATCCCCTGTTCGTGCGCGGCCAGGGCGGCATGCGGATGACCGACTATGCGCGCACCCTGTTCAATGCGGTCGAAGCCGCGTTCGCCTCGATGGACGCGGCCCTGCGCGAACACGCCGCCTTCGACCCCGGCACCGCGCGCGACACCTTCACCATCCTGATGAGCAATATCGGCCAGTCGGTCTCGGTGCCGCTGCTGCTGTATCACGCGCAAAAGCACGCGCCCAGCGTGCGTTTCGACATCCTGCCGTTCTCGCATTCCAGTTATCTGCGCCAGTTGGAAAACAGCGAGGCCGACCTGGTCTGCGGCTATATCGCGCATCCCAGGGAGTGCCTGCGTTCATTCAAGTTATTCGATACCGAGTTCGTCTGCCTGTTCCGGCAGGATCATCCGCTGATCGGCGAGGCCATCAGCCAGGAACTGTATGCCGGGCTCGATCACGTCGCGGTCAAGCGCGAGCGCGCCAGCGGACCGGGCATCGAACTGCTGGCGGAGCTGGGACTGGAGCAGCGCATCAAGCTGACGGTGCCGCACATCACCGCGATCCCGCCGATCCTGTTGGCGACCGACCTGGTGCTGACCACCACGCGCGGCTTCGCCGAAACCTATGCGCGCATGGCAGACCTGCGCTGGCTGCCGCTGCCGTTCGAACTGCCGGCGGTGGAAGTGGCGATCTTCTGGCACGAGAAAAAACAGACCGACGCCGCCAGCAAGTGGCTGCGCAATTTCCTGCGCGACAGCATCCTGCAGGGCTATGGCTGAACGGCGCTCCGCCGCGCCGGCGGCAAGCCTGCCGAGCCGCGCGCGGCGGCCCGGGACTGCAATGACAGTAATTAATCGCCGGCGTTACGGTTGCAGCCGCAGCGTGCCCATGAAGTCGCGCTTGCCGACCGGGATGCCGGCCGAACGCAGGATGTTGTAGCCGGTGGCGGCATGGAAATGGAAATTCGGCAGCGAGAACGTCAGGACGAAATCCTCGGCCTTGAAACGCCGCTGGTTGTCCTTGCCCTCGAACATCACTTCGGCGCCGAGCCGGCCGTCGATGTCTTCGCGCTTGACCTTGCCCAGTTCGGCGCGGGTTTCGGCGACCAGCGCTTGCAGGCCGGCGTAGTCGTGCGTGGGACGCGGGCCGGGCGGCTGGAAGACGCCGCTCTTGATGCCGTTGACGGCGCCGAGCGAATGGTGGCAGACCGCCTGGATCTGATAGCGGAACGGGCGCATGTCCAGGAAGACGCGGGTTTCCACGATTTGCTCCGGATCGTAGCCGTGCTGCCGGCAATGCGCCAGGCCCTTGTCGAGATAGCCGCCGACGCCTTCCAGGGTCTGGAGATAGCTGAGCACGCTGACGTCGTAGAGTGAAATGGTCATGATGTCTTACCCTTTTTCTGGTTTCGAATTCTCGGTAAATCCCTCGCGTATTCCTGCACAACGGCGAGAAATGCTTTCATGCCCGCGGGGACATGACGGTGGCTAGGATAATACAAACAGAGGCCGCTCACCTGCGGCGACCAATGTTCCAGCACCTGGACCAGCTTGCCGGCCGCCAATGCTTCCTCGACATGCCACATGCTGGTCCAGATCAGGCCCGCCCCCTGCAGCGCCGCGGCTACCATCAGGTGATGGTTGTCCAGCGTCAGCGGCCCGTTCGGATCGATCGAGACTCTTTCGTCGCCGCGTTGAAATTCCCACCGATACAAGGCACCGCTGGGCAGCCGGCTGCGGATGCAGATGTGCTCGCGCAGGTCGTCGGGCGCGAGCGGCTTGCGGCGTCCCTTGAAATACGCAGGCTCGCCGACCACCACGAAACGCAGCGGCGGGCTGCACAGCACCGAGACCATGTCCAGCGGCACGTTTTCCGCGCTGCGGATGCCGGCGTCGAAGCCTTCGGCGACGATATCCACCAGCCGTCCTTCGGTGACCAGGTCGACCTGCATTTCCGGATAGCGCCGCAGGAATTCCAGCAGCACCGGCGCCAGGATCATTTGCGCCGCGCCTTCCGAACTGTTCAGGCGCAGCGTGCCGGACGGCGTATCGCGAAACGCGTTCACGCCCGCCATGGCCTCGTCGATCTGCCCCAGCGCGGGCCGGATGCGGGCCAGGAATTGCTGGCCGGCTTCGGACAGCGCAACGCTGCGCGTGGTCCGGTTGAACAGGCGCACGCCGATGCGCTGTTCCAGCGCGGTCACGGCGTGGCTGAGCGCGGACGGCGAGATGCCGAGTTCGGCGGCCGCCTTGCGGAAGCTGCGATGCGTTGCCACGGCAACGACGGCATTCAATTCGATCAGGCCGGCGCGTTTCATGATGTTTGTGATTTTTCCATAGGATCGACGATTTGATTGTTCGATTTATTGCATCAAGACATGCAAGATTAAACCGATTGTTGAAACAATGCCAGCCGGCTATTCTGGTTTCGAAATGCATTCGGATCGAATGCATGAATGCATGCACAAATGCGCCGACTCCCATCTTCCTGAGGAAACACCATGACCAAGACCGTATTGATTACCGGCTGCTCGTCCGGCTTCGGCAAGACCTGCGCCGCCCTGTTCGCCGCGCGAGGCTGGAACGTGATTGCCACCATGCGCCGGCCGGAAGCGTTCGACGACAGCGCGCTGGCGGCGCTGGACAATGTGCTGATCGCGCGCCTGGACGTGCAGGACCCCGCCGGCATCGCGGCGGCGGTGGCGGCTGGCATTGCCCGCTTCGGCAGGATCGACACGCTGATCAACAACGCCGGCTATGGCCTGTTCGGCATTTTCGAATCGACGCCGGGCGAGAAGATCGCCGAACAGTTCGGCGTCAATGTATTCGGCGTGATGAACGTGACGCGCGCGCTGCTGCCGCATTTCCGCACCAACGGCGGCGGCACGATCCTGAATATCAGTTCCGGCGCCGGCGTGTTTACATTGCCGATGCTGTCGATGTATTGCGCCAGCAAATTCGCGCTGGAAGGTTTTTCGGAAGCCTTGTCGTATGAATTGCTGTCGCAGAATATCGTGGTCAAGATCGTCGAGCCGGGCGGGGTGCTGAGCACAAGTTTCGGCGATCGCAGCGGGCAGGAAGCCGCCGCCAATGCGGCCATCGATGACTATGCGGATTTTTCCGCCAACACGCTTGAAGTATTCGCGGGCTTGCGCGGGCAGAGATTGGCGAGCGAACAAGATGTCGCCGAAGTCATTTATGCCGCGGCCACCGACGGCACGCCGCGTCTGCGCTACGTCGCCACCGACGATATACGGCCTCTGGTCGAGGCGCGCCGCGGAAGTTCGGAAGAGGCATACATCGAGCTGATGCGCTCGCGTTTCATGGGCGGGCCGGCCTGAGCGGCGCCGGATCGATCAAAAAATTTTCATCCGACAAAAATTGCGCATGAGGATTGTTGCGGGAGCGGCTTCGGGCATATGATGATTTCCTGGGTGAAGGGAAACGATATGCGGAAGAAACACTACTCGGTGAATCAGATACTGCAATTCCTGAAAATGGCGGATTCCTGTGGGTCGCTGCCCGCGCTGGCCCAATCCATCGATGTCTCCGAGCGCACCTTGTATCGCTGGAAACTTCGCTACACCATCCTGGGGCCGGACCCGGCCGGCGAAATAAGACGGCTGCGCAACGAAAACATGTTGCTGAAAAGCCTGAACGTGGCCTTGCTGCGGGAAACACATGTCATGATCAAGGTCATCGCGGCGCTGGGCGAGGAGGCCGGCCCGGCTGGCGCAATCGGTACGATTGGGGTGATCGGCGCGGTCGGGGCAATCGAGACGACCGAGGCAATTGCGGCAGTTGCCGCCGCCGAGGCGCGGCAGTTTCTCCCGCAGTAGCGCGCCGCTGTAGCGCCAGCCGATGGCATTGCCTGTTATTTTACGGCGCCCGATTCGGCGTTGCGCGGTTTCTGGTTGGCAAGCACCTGCCGGATCTTGCGCGCCAATGCTTCGCGGGTATACGGCTTGCCCAGCAATTCGACGCCGGCATCCAGCTTGCCGCCGTGGACGATGGCGTTTTGCGTATAACCCGACGTAAACAGCACCGCCAGGTCCGGAATCCGTTCGCGCGCCTTGCGCGCCAGCTCCGGACTGCGCAGCGGCCCCGGCATGACCACATCTGTAAACAGCATGTCGATCCTGGCGCCGCTTTCGATGACGGTCAGCGCGGCTGCGGCGTCGCTGACTTTCAGGACCTGGTAGCCGAGTTCGGTCAGCATCGAGACCACGGTGGCGCAGACCTCCGCATCGTCTTCGGCTACCAAAATGGTTTCCGAGCCGCCGACCGTCGCCGACGTTTCAATGGCGGTGATCACGTCCTCGCTTTCCATTGAGCGCGGCAGATACAGTTTCACGGTGGTGCCGTGGCCGATTTCGCTGTAGATATTGACGTGTCCGCCGGACTGCTTGACGAAACCGTAGACCATCGACAGGCCGAGCCCGGTGCCCTTGCCTTCCGGCTTGGTCGAGAAAAACGGTTCGAAGGCCTGCGCCAATACCTCGGGCGCCATGCCGGCGCCGGTGTCGGTCACGGCCAGCATCACGTACTGCCCGGGCATCACATCGGTGTGCAGGCGCGCATATTCGTCGTCCAGGTAGGCATTGCCCATTTCGATGGTCAGCTTGCCGACGCCCTCCATAGCGTCGCGCGCGTTGATCGACAGGTTCAGCAGGGCGTTTTCGACCTGGGCCACGTCGACATAGGTATTCCATAAACCGCCGGAGATCACGGTTTCGACTTCGATCGTCTCGCCCAGGCTGCGCTGCAGCATGTCTTCCATGCCGTATACGAAGCGGCCGATATTGACCACCTTGGGCGCCAGCGCCTGACGCCGCCCGAACGCCAGCAGGTAGCTGGCCAGCTTGGCGCCGCGGCCGACGCCGGCCAGCGCATTGCCGACATAGCGCTCGGCGCGGTCGTTGCCGGCGATTTCGCGCGACAGCAATTGCAGATTGCCGGAAATGATCTGCAGCAGGTTATTGAAATCGTGCGCCACACCGCCGGTCAGCTTGCCGATGGTTTCCATTTTCTGCGATTGATGCAAGGCCTGCTCGGTGCGCTTGAGCGCGGCCGCCGCTTCCTGCTTCTCGGTGATGTCGCGCGTGATCTTGGCGTAGCCGACCAGCTCGCCCATGCCGTTGCGGATAGCGTCGATGATGACGTGCGCCATGAAACGGGTACCGTCCTTGCGCACGCGCAGGCCTTCCTGTTCGAAGCGGCCTTCGACCATGGCGGTGCGCAGGGCGCGGGCCGGGACGCCCTCGGTCTGGTCCTCGGCGGTATAGAAATTGGAGAAATGCCTGCCGACGATTTCTTTTTCCGTATAGCCCTTGATGCGCTGGGCGCCCGCATTCCAGTTGGTTACGCGGCCGTCCACGTCGATCATGTAGATCGCGTAATCGGTCACGCCCTGCACCAGCATGCGGAACTGCTGTTCGCTTTGGCGCAAGGCCTCGTCGGCGGCCTTGCGGTCGCTGATGTCGCGCGTGATCTTGGCGAAGCCGAGCAGCCTGCCGTCGTCGTCGCGGATCGGATCGATCACCACATTGGCCCAGAAGCGGGTGCCGTCCTTGCGCACGCGCCAGCCTTCGGCCTCGAATTTTCCTTCCGTTTCGGCGATGCGCAAGGCCATTGCCGGCACGCCGGCGGCCTGGTCTTCGGGGGTGAGGAAGCGTGAAAAATGCTGTCCGACGATTTCCGCTTCGGTGTATCCCTTGAAGCGTTGCGCGCCGGCGTTCCAGCTGACCACATTGCCGGCGACATCGAGCATATAGATTGCATAGTCGGTAATGGCGGAAACCATTAGCTGGAAGCGTTGTTCGTGAATCAGGCGTTCGTCATTCTGTGAATTTCGACCAAGCATATTGTTTCCAGGCATTTTGAAAAGGATCATGCCGATTTCGGCCGCCTGCCACGGCCCTGAAATGCGATCCGGCTGTATTTCCCAGGTATTGAGCAGATTGTACACAATTCGTTCCGCGCCGAGGCTGCCGCGGCCCGGTCCGGCCCTTACCGGCCGGGACTGCTAGAATCTGCGCTTTCGACAATGAAAGATTTCACATGAGCGAGCCGATCCGCCTGACCCAATACAGCCATGGCGCCGGTTGCGGCTGCAAGATATCGCCGCAGGTGCTGGAGGTAATCCTGGCCGGCAGCGGCGCGCAGAATCTCGATCCCAGACTATGGGTCGGCAATGCCTCGCGCGACGATGCCGCCGTGTATGCGATCGACGAACAGCGTGGCGTGGTTTCCACCACCGATTTCTTCATGCCGATCGTCGACGATCCTTTCGATTTCGGCCGCATCGCCGCCACCAATGCCATCAGCGATATCTATGCGATGGGCGGCGATCCGCTGATGGCCATCGCGATCCTGGGCTGGCCGGTGAATGTGCTGGCGCCCGACGTGGCGCGCGAAGTCATTCGCGGCGGCCGCGCGGCATGCGACGCGGCCGGCATTCCGCTGGCGGGCGGCCATTCGATCGATGCGCCGGAACCGATCTTCGGCCTGGCCGTGACCGGCATGCTGGAAAAACGCCACATGAAACGCAACGACACCGCCACCGTCGGCTGCCTCCTGTATCTGACCAAGCCGCTGGGCATTGGCATCCACACCACTGCCGAGAAAAAAGGCAAGCTGCGGGCCGAAGACATCGGCGTCGCGCGCGACTGGATGTGCGTGCTCAATAGCGCCGGCAGCCGCTTCGGCAAGCTGGCCGGCGTGACTGCGATGACCGACGTCACCGGCTTCGGCCTGCTCGGCCACCTGGTGGAAATGACCGACGGCAGCGGCCTGACCGCGCGCGTCGAATACGAACGCGTGCCGTGCCTGCCGGGCGTGGCGCATTACCTGGCCGAGGGCTGCGTTCCGGGCGGCACGCAGCGCAACTTCGACAGCTACGCCGGCAGGATCGCCGGACTGGACCCCATCGACGCGGTTGACGGCGCCGCCGACGGCAACGAGGCCCGCCGGCAACTGCTGTGCGATCCGCAAACCAGCGGCGGATTGCTGGTGGCGGTGACGCCGGAAGGCGACGCCGAATTCCTGGCGGCGGCTGCCGAACTCGGCCTGGCGCTGGCGCCGATCGGCCTGCTGGTCGAGCGACAGAGTTACGCCGTCGAGGTGTTCTGATGGCGCAGGATATCGCCGGCTACCGCGAACTGTTCCTCTCCGGCCGGCCGCTGATGGACACCCGGGCGCCGGTCGAATTCGCCAAGGGCGCGTTTCCCGGCGCGGTCAATCTGCCGCTGATGACCGATAGCGAGCGTGAGCAGGTCGGGCTCTGCTACAAGCAACGAGGCCAGCAGGCCGCCATCGTGCTGGGCCATCAATTGGTCGGCGGCCGGATCAGGGACGAGCGGATCCAGGCCTGGGCCGACTTCGCGCGCGCCAATCCCGACGGCTGCCTGTATTGCTTTCGCGGCGGGCTGCGCTCGCAGATCGCGCGCCAATGGCTCAAGGAGGACGCCGGCATCGACTACCCGCGCGTGGCCGGCGGCTACAAGGCGATGCGCGGTTTCTTGCTGGAGACCATCGACCAGGCCGTCGCCGAGTGCGATTTCGTGGTGATCGGCGGCATGACCGGCGCCGGCAAGACCGATGTCTTGATCCGGTTGCGCAACGGACTCGACCTCGAAGGCCATGCCAATCATCGCGGTTCCAGCTTCGGCAAGCGCGCCACCGCGCAGCCGTCCGGCATCGATTTCGAGAACCGGCTGGCGATCGACATGCTGAAGAAACGCGCGCAAGGCATCGAACAGTTCGTGCTGGAAGACGAAAGCCGGCTGATCGGCCGCTGCGCCTTGCCGCTGCCGCTCTACCAGGGCATGCAGGATTTTCCGCTGGTGTGGCTGGAGGAAGACACGGCGCAGCGCGTCGAACGCATCCTGCGCGACTATGTGATTGCGCTAGCGGCGGAATACCGGGCGCTGGATGGCGAAACGGGACAGGAGACGTACGGCGAGCATCTGCGGCAGGCGCTCGCCAAGCTGCACAAGCGCCTTGGCGGCGAACGTTATCAGCGCATCGCGGCGATCCTGGACGCGGCGCTGGCCGAGCAGGCGCGCAGCGGCGAAGTGGGACTGCATCGCGACTGGATCGGCATCCTGCTGCACGAATACTACGATCCGATTTATCGCTACCAGCGCGACAGCAAGGCCTCGCGCATCGAATTCGCGGGCGGCCAGGATGCCGTGCTGGACTATCTGCGCGAGCGCGGCCGGCGGCGTTGAGCGGCGGGCCGCATCATCGTCAACGCGAAAAATAATACGATTCCATGCGCTCTCACGCGCCCATGCGTCCTATCCTGCGCTTCGAACCCGATGCATCGATGCCTGGAATCAACAACTAGACATCCTTCTGATACATGGGATTCCCTTCCACATAGGCCATCACCGGCCGATGCAGCAAGCCGTTCGATATCTTGCTGATGTCGACCGCGGCCGGGAAGTAGATGCCGTCGAACGACCAGGTGAACGACTGGTCGCCGACGACGAAGCGCACCACGTCG
>DASYEK010000098.1:0-3653 GCA_036499085.1 Herbaspirillum sp.
GCGGCCGCGGCTTGTTCCACCAGCGCCGCATTCTGCTGCGTGGTCTGGTCCATCTCGCCGATGGCCTGGTTCACTTGCTCGATGCCGGTGCTCTGTTCCTGCGACGCCATCGTGATTTCGGCCATGATGTCGGTCAGCCGCTTGATGCTGACCACGATTTCATCCATGGTCGAACCGGCTTCCGAGACCAGTCTGCTGCCGGTGTCGACTTTCGCCACCGAATCGCCGATCAGGCCCTTGATTTCCTTGGCCGCCGCCGCCGAGCGCTGTGCCAGGTTGCGCACTTCGCTGGCCACCACCGCAAAGCCGCGGCCCTGCTCGCCGGCGCGCGCGGCTTCCACCGCCGCATTCAGCGCCAGGATATTGGTCTGGAAGGCAATGCCGTCGATCACGCCGATGATGTCGACGATCTTGCGCGCCGCCGCGTTGATCGCGTCCATGGTGTCGACTACTTGCGTGACCACCGCGCCGCCCTTGGTGGCGACGTCGGACGCGGAAACGGCGAGCTGGTTGGCTTGCCGCGCATTGTCGGCATTCTGCTTGACAGTGGTGGTCAGTTCTTCCATCGACGAGGCGGTTTCTTCCAGGGAAGCGGCCTGCTGCTCGGTGCGGGAAGAGAGGTCGAGGTTGCCGGAGGCGATTTGCGACGACGCCGACGCGATCGAGCTGCTGCCGTCGCGCACGGCGGCCACGGTGTCGATCAGGTTCTTTTGCATTCTCTGCAGGCCGTCCATCAGCATGCCCATTTCATTGCTGGATTCGACATTGATTCTTTGCGTCAGGTCGCCGGTGGAAATGGCGTCGAAATGATCGATGGCAGTCTTCAGCGGCTGGGTGATCGCGCGCACCAGGAACACGGCCGAGACGGCAACGATCAGCAGGCCGAAGACCACTCCGCCGATTGCCGCGTACAGGAACACGTTGTACATCGACTGGCTACTGGCAAAGGTGTCGGCGGCGGTCTTGACCTGGTACTCGGTCAATGCGTCCGAACTTTCGGTCAGGTTGGAAGACAGCCGGCCGATTTTTTCCAGCATGAGCGTTTCCGCTTCTTCGGTCTTGCCGGCGCGCAGCGCGGCAATCAGGGCGCCGGAACCGTCCTTCAGATAGATATTGCGCCTGGCATTAACCTCGTCCGACAACTGCTTTTCCTTGCCCTCCGCGGGTAGCGCCAAATAGGCTTTCCAGGCGGCGTCCGAGTCTTCCTGGAATTTCTCGGCGCGCTTGAGCGTGGTGGCGGCATCCGGCGCATCCGGACGCATGCCGACGCGATCGAGTACGGTGCGGGCCTGCAGCATGCGGGTATTGGCGATATTGATGGCCACCGATGAGGCCAGTTGATTGCTGTAGACGTCCTTCAGGGCGCTGTTGGTGCTTTTCAGGCCGAATACGCCCATGGCGCCGCCGACGACAAGCATGGCGCCGATGAAAGCCATGGTTGCGGCGAGCCGGAATTTGATCGTAACGTTGTTGAACATTCTTTCCCCATGCTTGTAAGAGTGGCTTATTGGCCCGAATATATCTTACGGAAGCAGGGGAGTGGAACTTTAATTCGCAGGGCGAATCCTCATGCCGATCGGAATGTCGGCGGCGGCAATTCGCCGAGCGTCGTTTCGATGGCAATGCCGATGCCGAGCAGATTGCGATCGCCGCCAGGCACGCCGTCGAGCTCGATGCCGACCGGCAAGCCGTCGGATGTCAGCCCTGCGGGAATGCTGAGGCAGGGTGCGCGGTAGAGCGGGCCGATGATGGCGTTTTGCAGGATGACCGCGGAGGGATAGGTCCGGCCGTCGATGTCGACCTGTGCGGCCAGAGCGTCGCCATCGGTGGGCAGCAAGGGCGCCGGCAGCGGCACGGTCGGAAAGATGATGGCGCTCACGCCATTGGCATGCAGCGTAGCGCGGTAACGCAATCCCAGTTCTTCCATGCTGGCCCGGGCGCGCAGCACGGTCTCTTGCGGCGCCGGTCGATCCAGGGCGGCCTGGATTCGCGAGCGTATCGTCTTGCTGGCAATGCCGTCGAGCGCCTCGCGGATCGTGAAGCGTGGATAATTCTTTGCCAGGAAGCCGGCCAGATCGGTTCTTTTGCCTTCGACGTTGAGGATGGCAATGACCGGCAGCGACGCCTTCACGATAGTGGAGAGGTCGATGTCCACCAGCACCACGCCGGCGCTGCGCAGTTTGTCCATCGACGCCTGCATGACGGCGGCGACAGTCGGATCCATGGCGTCCCAGAAATACGCTTTCGGCACACCGATGCGCAACCCCTTCAGCGGCGTCGGCGCAATCGTCGCCGTATTCGTGATCGCGCTATGCACCAGCGCGATATCTCTTACATTGCGGGCAAGCGGTCCCGGCACATCGAAGTCGAGCACATTGGGCACAATGCCGTCGGTCGAATACGGATTGTTCGTCTTTGGATTCGATGGACGGAATCCGGCGACGCCGCAGAAATGCGCGGGCATTCGGCAAGATCCGCTGGTGTCTGTTCCGAAGCCGAGCGGGATGATGCGCGCGGCGAGCGCGGCCGCAGTGCCGCCGCTGGAGCCGCCCGGAATGCGGGAAAGATCGTAAGGGTTTTTGACATAGCCGAAAGTCGGATTGCTGCTGGTAGTGCCCATCGCCAGTTCATGCATGTTCGCCTTGGCAAACAGGATGGCGCCGTTATGGAAAAGAACGTCCGCCAGCCTGGCGTTGGTTTTCGGGCGATAGCCTTTCAGAAAAGGCGAGCCGGCGCTGGTCGCAAAGCCGACGGTGTTGAAATTATCCTTCAGCATGATCGGCAGGCCGGCGAGACGGCCCAGTTTCTTGCCGTGCGCGCGCGCCTTGTCGACGGCGCGTGCGTTTTCCAATACGCGGGTGGCGTCGATGTATGTGACTGTATTGAGATCCTCGTGCGCATGATATTGCGCGATCAATGCCTCGGCATAATTTTCGGCGCGCAGGCTGCCGTTGCGGATATGGTCGACTGCATCGCAGGCTGACAGGTCGGTCAATGCGCGGCTGGTATCGGCCGCCCTGGCCATCGATAACGTCGTACCGGCGATGCCGGTAGCCAGCGATGCGGCCAGGCCTTTCAAAACAGTCCGGCGGTCGATAGGCAGATCCAAAATGGTATGAATTTTTTTATGCATAGTAGTTCCGACTTTCGAATTTATGTAGGTGTTTTTCGTATAAGCAGAAACAATGCCAGTTCCTGTTTTTGAAGGAGCGGCAGTGCGGCGATACCGCGGCAGCGATACGGCGTCGGCATTGTTTGGTGCATCGCATTGCATCGCCGTTGCATTGGCGTTTTTTCTTGCTCACATTTGGTGCGGCGGATTTCCTGGCGCGGGCAAGGCGTTTTTGGCGAATCGATTACAGCCTGACCTGTTGCGGCCGGTCCGGATTCAATCGGCGGCAGGCGCCGCCGGCATCGCCATCGGCGCCAGGCAAACCAGCTTGCATTCCATCTGCGAAGCCGCCAGCAAGGTGGTTTGCTGAAAGCGCTGCGCGCCATCCAGGGGATGCTGGAAGCGGCGCTCGCCGCCTTCGCGATGCAGCACCGCCTGGTCTTGCCAGTACCGGCGGAACAGCGGGCTTTGCGTCGACAACGCGTCGATCAATTCCTGCATGGCCGCGTCGTTCGGGCGGCGGCTGTAGTCGGCGCGGAAT
>DASYEK010000099.1:0-5769 GCA_036499085.1 Herbaspirillum sp.
GCCGGCACGCTGCTCAGTTACCATATCGACGGCGCCACCGGGCCCTGCATCGTGCTGATCCAGGCCGGCGTCTTCATCCTGGCGTTTCTGTTTGCGCCCAAGCGCGGCATCCTGGCGCTGCGCGGGATGGCGGCTTGTTGAGTATCGAATATCGAATATCGGAATCTTGAAATCATTATCGAAGTCACGGAGAAAACATGTCGAGCGCCTACAACACCAACAAGAACCGCGTCTTTGTGCGCGGCATCGAAGGTTCCTACAGTCTGAAGGACGAGCTGAGCCGCCTGCGCGGCATGCCGCGCGTGCGCAAGGCCGCGGCGATTCCGTTCACCGACGGCACGCAGGTCTTCAGCCGCCATTTCATCGAACCGAAGGACGGCGTCACGCAGACTTTCCATTTGCATCTGGAAGAATACGGCCCGGGCGGAAAATCCGGCAAGCACGGCCACGTCAACGAGGCCGCGTTTTATATCCTGGACGGCACCGGCTATGAAATCCACGACGGCATCCGCTACGATTGGGAAGCCGGCGACATCGCCATCGTGCACAACAACTGCGTGCACCAGCATTTCAACAAGGACCCGGTCAAGCCGGCGCGCGCGCTGGTGATCAAGACCAAGCCGATGTATCTGTTCATGAACCTGCTGTTCCAGAAACAGGTGATCCCGCGCCCAAGCGAACCGATGCCGGGTGGGGAAGGCTACAAGCCGCGCGATCTCGACGAGAACTATAACTACGCGGCGATCGAAGTGAAGAACGCGAAGGCCTGAACCGGGCGGGCTTGATGCCTGCCTTGGACGTTTGCCTTTATGCCGGCTTTTACGCCCGTCCCGCCAGCGCGTTTTCCCGCATGATTTCGATCAGCGTCTGCATCTCGGACGATGGCGTGAAGTTGGAGCGCATCATCAGGCCGGTGGAGCGGGCGCTCTGGCCGATGGATTCCGCCGCGGCCTTGGCCGGCGGGTTCAGCTTGACCAGCGTGCCTTGCTCGACATCCAGCTTGACCGCGCACCATGGCACGAACCACACCGCGTCGCTGTTGAGCGTATAGGTGCGGCCGAACGAGATCGAACGGCTTTCGACAAAGTGCGCAATCGGCCGCAGGTCGAATGCCATGGCCAGCGGCGAAGCGGCGCGGCGATTGATCGAGGTCTTGGGCGGGAGAATGGAAATGAAGCGATGCGGCTCGCCGTCTTCATCGGTGGGCGAGGTCAGCAGCGGATGGCCCGGCCGCACCACCACCACCAGCGGATCGGCATACAGGAATTCGAAGGAAAAGCCGATCATCTGCTCGGTGTCCAGGTGCCGGCACAGGATCAGGTCGAATTCGTCGTCGCGCAACTGATCCACCAGGTAGCCGGTTTCGCCGGTCAGGATGCTGACCTGGACATTCGGAATGCGGCGCTCGAACGCCATCAATACCTGCGGCACGAACGATACCGTCATGGAAGGCGTGGCGCCGATGCGGATCACGGAATTCGGCGTTTTCCTGGCCGGCCCCATGAATTCGGCGGCTTGCTGCAGCGCATTGACGGCGGCTTCCGCGTAGGTAAAAAACACCTCGGCGCGCTGTGTCATCTGCATGCCGCGATAGCCGCGGTCGAACAGGAGGATATTCAGGAATTCCTCAAGCTCCTTGATAGTCTTGGAAACCGCGGGCTGGGTCAGGGACAAGGCCGCCGCGGCTTTTTGAACGCTGGCGTGATTGGCGACAGCCAGGAAACACTGGAGATGCCGAAATTTAATGCGTCCGTCGATCATGGTGGTCCATTCAAGCTACGACTTCATTTTTCCGAGAGCCACGATAATGGGCCGAAAGAAATGAATAGTAAAGACGTATCCCGATATGCGGACCGAAGTTCTGGAAATATGAGAGGAAGGCTGCTCTTTCGGGGAACCTGAGGTACAGCCTCAAATGCAGCCTGAAATGCAACTTGAGACAGGGCTCGAAATGGGCGGCAAACAAGCCGCTATGGAACCCGGATAGCAGGTTCCGCCGCGCCGGCCTATTTGCTCTGCTTGATGATGATATCGTCGTACACCTTGTTCCATTTCGCGCTTTCGTCTAGCGAGATCTTGGCGTCGATGAACTTCATCGGCATCTTGTTCAGCCGGGTGTCCAGGTTCTTGCTGGTCGGTACGTAATTGCGCTTGAGCAGAATCGGCTGCGCGTCGCTGATCATGAAATCGTAGAACAGCACGGCCGCATTCGGATGCGGCGCGCGCTTGAAAACGGCGACGCCCTGCGGCGCGGCCAGCGTCGGTTCCAGCGAGAACCATTCAACCGGCGCGCCCTTGGCCTTGCGCTGTTCGACGTTGTAGTTATAGACGTCCATGGCCATCGGCACTTCGCCCGAGGCCACCAGGTTGATCAGCAGCGAATGCCCCTTGCGCACCGAAATGCCGTTGGCCGCCACCACGTCGCGGAACAATTGCTCGCCTTTGGCCACGCCCAGTTCGTTGACCACGCCGGCCAGCCAGTCCGAATCGTCGGCCTCGATGCCGAGTTTTCCCTTCCACTTCGGATTGAGCAGGTCCAGATAGCTCTTGGGCAGGTCTTCTTTCTTGATCAGATTGGTGTTGTAGGCAAAGGTATATACATTCAGGCGGGTGCTGATCCATTCGCGATGCGGCGTGACGGCGCTCGGTATCAGGTCGGCCGCATAGGGCGTATCCACCACCTGCAGCAGCTTTTCGCGGCGCAGCGATTCCAGTTGCATGCCGTTGGTCTCGACCACGTCGGCGTCGAAGCGGTTGGCGCGGCCTTCGGTCACCGCGCGCTGCACCACGTTCTCGCCGCCGGAGCGCCATACCTTGATCTTGATGCCGTATTTCTTTTCGAAGGCGGCAGTCAGCTCGGCCAAGTCATCCACGGACAGCGAAGTGTAGAGCAGCAGTTCGCCTTCCTTCTTGGCGCCTTCGACCAGATGTTTCTGGCGATCGGCGCCCTTGTACAGCGCGGCTTCGGCGCTGCCCGCGCGTTGCTGCGCGAATGCGCCGCCGCCGATTGCCAGCAGGGCGAACGAGACGGCAACGGCGGCCGCGACGAATTTCTTATTATTGTTGAACATGACGTCTCCTCTTTTCATACTGCATGGCGCTCTGTGTGCGTTTTGCCGCGGCCGGCAATGGCGCAACAGGGCGTGCGTTACTTCTTGAGAAACAGGTTGTTCCACTGCGTCTGCCACTTCTTGTCCTCGTCGAGCAAGGTGACCGAATCCATCATGGTGAAAGGAAAATTCTTCAGATAGCTCTTGACCTTGGTGCTGGCCGGCACCCGGCCCATGGTATTGAGCAGTTCCTGCCCGTCCGGCGACAGGACGAAATCGGCGAACAGCAAGGCGGCATGCGGATGCGGCGCATTCTTCGCGACGGCCAGGCCCAGCCCTTCGCCGACCACCGGCTCGACCGGCACCCAATCGATGGGCGCGCCGCGCCGTTTCAGCGATTCCACCGCGGAATTGGAATTGGTCAGCGACACCGGCACCTCGCCGGCGGCCACCAGGCCGGTCAGCACGATATGGCCGGTACGTACGTCGGGCTTCATCGCGCTCAGTTGCTCGAACAGTTTGGCGCCGCGTTCCGGCCCCAGTTTCTTGACGATGGTCGCCATCCAGTATGCGTCGTCGACTTCGATGCCGATCTGGCCTTTCCACTTCGGATCGAGGAAGCCTTCGTAGGTGGTCGGGATATCCTCGCGCTTGAATTTCTTGGTGTTATAGGCGACCACGAAGAAATTGATCCGGTCCGATACCCAGAGCCGGCTTTTCGGGATGGCGTCCGGCGGCAGGTCTGCGAGGTAAGGGCTGAAGAAGGGCGACAGCAATTTTTCGCGCGCGACCATTTCGACCGCGGCGCCGCTGGTTTCCACCACATCGAAGGTAAAGTGCCTGGCCTGCCCCTCGGTGATGGCGCGCTGCATGACCTTGTTGCCGCTGGCGCGCCAGATGTCGACCTTGATGCCGTATTTCTTCTCGAAGGCCTGGGCCAGCGGACCGGATTCGGGCGGCGTCATCGAGGTGTACCAGGTAAAGGTGCCTTCCTGGCGCGCCTTGTCGAGCAATTGCTGGTCGCGGTCGGCGCCGCGGTATTGATATATCGCGTCGTTGGGACCCTGGTCGGCCGACTCCGCATGCGCCGGCGCGGCGCAGAACAGCAATGCGGCGGCCAGGGCGCCGAAGGATTTCAGCAGTGTCGGACGCCGGCAATGGGCGGCGTTGGATGGAACGGATGCGATGGATGGAATGCGTGCGGCGGCGCCGTATGGCCTGCCTGTATTGCGTATGTTAGCGTGGTTCATGCCTACCCCAAGGAGTGCACTAGCGACGGCGACGTTGACCAAGCGGCGAGAGCAGCCCGATCCGTGACCGAGATGCTCGCCGTATTTGAGCCGGCTTCGCTTCTGCTGCACAGCTTGGGCCGCTCTTACCGCTTACTCAATGCCGCTACGATTTTTCTGCCAAATCCGGTTATTTGCGTTCAGGCGGCAAGTACCAGTTCGGATCCATCCGGTTGGCGACGTTGGCCTCCTTCAGCTTCGCTTCGTATTCCTGGCGGATATAGGGATCTTCCATCCAGTACGGAATCGCATTGCCGCCTTCGGTGATGTCGATGGCGCCGGCGTCGCTGACGATCTCGCCGGGCACGCCCGGCATGCGCGAGCGGCTGTTCGGGCCGAACCAGGCGGTCAGGCGCAGGGGATCGGCGCCGGAGCTGAAATGCTGGTGATACCAGTTGGCCGCGCCGGGCGCTGCGGTGACCATGCCGACCGGCTCGTAGTCGATGCGGCGCACGCGTTCGGCGCGGCCGTCCTTCCACGGTGTTTCGCCGATTTCCTCGGGCCAGGTATAGGTATAGCCCTTGCCGTTCAGGCAGATCAATACCGCGGCGGAGCTGTGGGCATGGGCCTTGGAATAGCGGCCGTTTTCATGCTGGCCGATCCAGAAGTAGAAGCAGTTGCCGGTCATGAACGGCTCGATGCGCCGATAGCCGGGCGAGCGCCGGTTATCCAGCGGCAGGTCGCAGTTCATCGCGTCCGGCACCAGGTTGGTGCGGCGCATCGCCAGGCCGCGCACGGGATCGGTTTCGATACTGTCGTTGGGCTTGAAGAAATCGTCGGCGCCGCTGAAGCGGTTCTTGAAGATATAGGGATTGTTGAAGACCGCGCCGAAATCGTTCATCAGGTTGATCACGTTCGGCGCAGTGGTGCCGGCCAGCAGCAGGGCGCCGCCGGAGGTGCCGTTGACCACGCGGTACCAGGCGTTCATCGGAATCGAAAACATCGATCCCTTCTGCCATTCGAAGACGTGCTTCTTGGTATCGCCTTCCTGCCAGACCTCGGTGGTGCCGCGGCCTTCGACGACGAGGAAGATTTCCTCGTACATATGCTTTTCGGGGTTCAGCGCGCCACCCGGGGGCACTTCCACAACGTAGCAACCCCACTTGGTCTCCGTGCCATAAAGCTGGATGAAGTGGCCGCGCCCGCCGCGGCGTTTCCAGTTATGCAGCGGCAAATTAGCGACACTTGATATGCCGATACCGCGGAAGACGGGCACGCCCTCGGCTTCCATCCAGGCATCATAGGGGGTCGGCTGTTTTGCGAATTCGCCAAAGCCCGCCTTCTTGGTGCCCGCCGGCTCGTGCCAGTGAACGCCGTCTTTATCATCGTGAGGCACTCGGAATACTCGCCTGTCAATTGAGAATGACCGCAAATTGACCCGCCAAACCATCAATGTCTAATATCATTACTGGTAAGATATATATCCGAAT
>DASYEK010000100.1:0-52585 GCA_036499085.1 Herbaspirillum sp.
TTGTGAAATTGACTGCCTGATACATGATTTGCCCCTTTCGATAAGCCATTGAAGTACGTTGAACATCGAGTTCACGCGCTTCATCATAGGGTGCATCGAATGCGGTTGGTATCGGGGAATTCCCGAGGTCTGCCGGGGTTGACTATTTGTCAGCGCGTTTGTATAAATGCGGCATGCCCCCGAAAAAACAAATGCCCGTGCTGCCGGGGAAACCGAGGTGGATTCTGAAAGACTTGAATCTGCTTTATTTTGCTGCATCAAGCGCCCTGCTATAGCCGCTAGGCCCCGCAATGGCAACGGCCAGCCCTGCAAACCATGGTGACGCAACACCGACGCAGTTCTTACGTTCTGTATCCAAATTGAGTGCGGCGGTGGAAATATTGAATTAGTGAGTTCCCGGCTTGTATTCCAGGAGTCTCGATAAAACGATGAGTAAAGTAAGATGCGACGACAGTTATTGCAACCACCAATATACTCAGAATGGGGAGTGCTATTGACTGCCCATATGAAATTAGGTAATCGACTATTCCATATGATTTCAGTAGATAGATTACGGAAAACTGCAAAAGATAGGCGCTAAAACTAAGCACGCCGAGTTTCTGTATCCACTTGTTGGTTACTATTGAGAGGTGGCCTGTTCTCAAGCTCAGCGCAAATAGGGCAAATATCATTGAATACGTCAGCACTGCTATCGGCCCGCCGTATTGAAGTATGAAGAAATTACAGGTAATCGCAAAAACGGCAGCAACAAAAGCTGAGTAGGAAAAAACCTTTCCCGTTATGTGTGATAAGCGATTAATCACAAAGTACAAGCAGACACCAATCGCAAACGCCGATATTTGAGATGGAAGAATGTACTCCTTCCAAACCTGTATAAGATACTCCGGATAACTGTGGTTCGCATAAATCTGACCCAGCAGTGCGCTTGCATACTTGCCTAAATAATACGATCCAACGACGAGTATTGCTGCGCTTTTCCATCCGCGAACCATCAACATCCAAAGCGGGAAAATTAAGTAGAAGGACATTTCTACCGCAACCGACCATCCCCCAGGCACCACGCTATTGATGGAATTAGGATTCAACATATGAGTGAAGGTGGCAGTTAAGGCTACATCAGTCCAACTTATGCCATTTGGCGCTGCACTTCGCTCTCCAAATCCATAGAGCGTCAAATAGAAAACTATGGCTAACCAAAACAAAGGTCCTATTCTAAAAATGCGTCTAATGAAGAAATTAAAAACCCCATCTTGCTTGGAGTGCCATGACATTGTTAAAGTGAGTGCGCTTACCACATAAAACAATTGCACCCCCAACGCTGTCTTTTGGAACAACGAAGCCAATATGCCTTGGAAAGACATGAGTTGCGTAACATGACCAAATATAACTAGAAGAACCGCGTATCCACGCAGGGCATCTATATACCCATATTTTTTGGTTTCTTTCATTAGCGGAGTAACATATCTGAAACCTTGTCATTAATCGACGTTTTGTTCTGGACGCTGATTAGCACCGAATTTCAGCACCTGCATGGGATCAGCTACAGGGCTTTTTGTTATCGCCAAGGCATCTCGCCGAATTGCGCTAAGTTCTTGTTTTTATTGGCGGAAACGGTGAGACTCCCACTCACATCACCATAAATTCTTTGTAATCAATAACTTAGTACGACTCAAAATAATGAAATTGGCGCACCTTCTAGACACACCCATAAGCCTGCCTAGTCCAGATTTTAGCCCATCCAGAAAGGAAGCGGACGAGAAAAAATTTACCGACTGCAAACGCAGGTGAAACAACTCAATATGATTTAAGTAAAACCTAAAAAGGTTCGTGCTTCTGCCGATAAAGTTTCGAGCTTTATTTTTAGGCCTTTGGGCTTCCCCGGTAGCACAGACACATCCGTTAGGCGCTTAAAACATTTTAAAATTGTACTGGGCTAAGGTAGCCAATAGTTGAATGTCTGCGTTTTGGGTTGTAGAACCTTTCGATGTAAGACGTCGGCTCGCAAATCGTCGCGAGTGCGGTATCTGCGGCGGCTTAACCGTTCAGTTTTTAAAGTGGAGAAGAAGCTTTCCATGGCGGCGTTGTCACAGCAATTCCCTCGTCGGCTCATACTACAAATAATGTCGTGGGCATCGAGCAGTCGCTGGAAATCCTCGCTGGTGTATTGGGCGGATTCAACCGGTCGTCGCAACACATTTAATCGAGGAGGTGCTTATGGGACGACCAGCGGGGTGGATGTATAAGTTGACGGGACGAGGAGCGATGCGCTCGCCAGGTGCGCCGTCGCATCGGCGGGAAACCGAACGGCGATTTTGGGAACAAATCGCGACAGGCATTACAAGTGAAAAGGCCGCAGAGGCAGAAGAGATTGGATTACTTTCGTGCCAGGGTGTGGGGTACGAGAGATTGCGCGCCGTATTGGACGCAACCCATCAACGGTTTCACGGGAACTAGCACGTAACGCTGCAACGCGTGGCGCGCCGACTTGAGTATCGAGCTTCGGTTGCGCAGTGGAAAGCGGGGCTGGTTGCCAAAAGACCCAAGCTATCCAAACTGACGACTAATCCACAGTTGCGCCACTACGTGCAGGACCGACTGGAGGGCAAGGTTCCGACGCTAAAGGCCGTAACGTTTCTGGACCTGTGCAAGCGCAATTCATAGGAAGAAACAAGCCGCATCGTGGTGACCGCAAATGGGTCAATGGTTGGTCGCCCGAACAAATTTCCCACCGACTGCAGACCGACTTCCCGGATGACGAATCCATGCGCATTTCTCACGAAGCCATTTACCAGGCTCTCTACATCCACGCATCAGCGCACGGCCATGTCGTAATATTTTGGATCGTAGTAGCGCATCGGATCGGTCAGGGTTTTCTTCGGCAGGCCGAAGTTGCTGCGCATCTTGAGCACCGCGCGCACACCTTCGATATCGAGCTCGGCGCGAGGCAGGAGGCTGCCCTTGGTCGGGCTCAGCAATTCGTCATAGGCGAACTCCGCATCCTCCGGCTTCGTCCGCGGCAGGCGCTTCAGCAGGATGGCCATGGCCTCTTCCTTGTTCGCCGGATCGTACAACCAGTCCACCCCGGCGACATAGCCGCGGATATAACCGACCAGCTTTTCCTGATTGGCCTCGGCCCAGTCACGCCGGGTCGCGCCTACCGAACCCTGATAATGGCCGACGATCTCACTGGCGCCGGCCAGACGTCGGTACCCCATGCGTTCCGCGATCGCGTCATAAGGCGAGTTGAGCAGGGTCCCGGCGACTTTTTTGGATTCCAGGGCGTCTGCGCGCTGGCCGCTGTTGCCGGCGCTGAACAGCTTGTATTCACTGGGTTTCAGGCCGCCCTGCTCTTCCAGCATCTGGCGCAGCAAAAATGCATAGCCGGTGGTCAGAGCATCGACCGCCAGTTGAGTGCCCTTGAGATCGGCATAGCTCTTGACTTCAGGCGCGACCATCAGATTGAAGCGGCCGCCATTGTTCACGCCTAAAAATGCCACCAAATCCGGCTGGGCTGTCGGCACTTCGCCCTGGCCCTCCTGATAAGCGATCACATTATCGATCGCCGTCATGGCAATTTCGATTTTTCCATCGATCAGCTTGGTGAGTTGGCTCACGGAGTCACGGGTGGCGGCCAGATCGACTTCCACGCCATTACGTTTGAAAAATCCTTTTTCAATGCCGACGTAGATCGGCCAATTGGAGCTTCCTGAAAATCCCACCACGCGAAGTGGAGCGGAGGTCTGGGCGAATGCGGGCGCGACAGTCGACAGTGAGAGTGCGGCGGCGAACGCCACTGAAGGAAAGCGGCGCATTACGGATCGGGTGGAAATAGACATGGGCATCCTCTGAGGAACACAAGACTGATGGGTAATCGAATGGCGCGGTGTTATCGCGCCGGAGGTGAACTAGGGTCTCAATTGCTTTGGTAAGTAACTTAGTTTATATTGCAACTCGCGCATTATGGTTCTAGTTGTTAGCCGAGTAAACAGCCGGTTGCATACATAAGAAATAGGCCTATTACTGCTATTATGCGCACGCATGGATTACATGCGGCTTCCTAGCATTTGCAAAACCGAGTCGTACCAGGATTAAAAAAATTAACGAACTGGTTACAGGAAAGGCCGGACTATGATTGCGCGAGTTCTATGCACCCTTTTTATTGCTTTCATTGCCACAACGGCGCTTGCTGCCGATCCGCCGCTCTCCGCCAACAGAGCCATTTATCTGTATCAAGGTCCGGATCGCGATAAGCAGCTGGTCGAAAAGGCCAAGAAGGAAGGCAAGCTGAGTTTT
The DNA here is from genome assembly GCA_036499085.1 of Herbaspirillum sp. GTDB lineage: Bacteria > Pseudomonadota > Gammaproteobacteria > Burkholderiales > Burkholderiaceae_D > Herbaspirillum. Next base: position 4,294 of record DASYEK010000100.1, read on the forward strand.
TACAGCACGATGACTATCTCCGACGCTCACGCGCTGACCACGGCATTTGAAAAAAAATACGGCATCAAGGTCAACACCTGGCGCGGATCGGACGAAAAGATCATGCAGCGCGCAGTGGCGGAAGCGCGGGCCGGACATTACGACACCGATGTCTTTGAAATGAACTCGTCCCAGGTCGAAAACCTGTACCGGGAAGATCTGCTGGAAGAGTTTTATGTTCCCGGCATCAAGGACATTCCTGCCAACGCGATACCAAAACACCGGCACTATTTTCCCGACCGTTTGGCGTTTTTCGTGATGGCCTACAACACGAATCTGGTCAAGCCGGCCGATGTGCCGAACAACTATGAAGATCTGCTCAATCCAAAATGGATCGGCAAGTTCGGCATCGAAGCGAGCGACGTGCTCTGGTTCGCCGCCGTGGTCAAATCCATGGGCGAAGAAAAGGGCATGGCGTATTTCCAAAAGCTCGCAGCAATGAAGCCGGAGATGCGCAGCAGCCATATCCTGGTCGCCCAACTGGTTGCCGCCGGAGAAGTCCCGATGGTCCTCTCGGCTTATGTTAACAATGCAGAATCCCTGAAGAAAACAGGCGCGCCGATCGCATGGAAGGCGCTGCAGCCAGCCATCGGTCAGGCAAGCGCGATCGCCCTGGCAAAAAACTCGCCGCGTCCGCATGCAGCGCTCCTGTTCGCAGAGTTCGTCCTGTCGCCGGAAGGGCAGCAAATCATCAAGGAAGTTAATCGAGCGCCGGCCAGCATGGCGGTCGATAGCCCGATGATCAAATTCAAATACGAATTGATAGATCCCGGCATGGCGCTCGACGAATCGGACAAATGGAGCGCTCTTTTTTCAAATCTGTTCCTAGGAGGCAAAGCCGTCCCGAAGGGAGAATAAGCGTTGCCGCGTCAGTCGGCATTTCAAGCACCAGGAAACAAGGAAGAACATGAAGCTAGTAACATTTAACGGACATCGTCTGGGCCTGTTGAGCGGTCAAACCCTGCAGGATGTAACAGACTGGGCATTCGAGAATTGTGCAGATCGCATCCGGGATCCGCTAATTGCCTTTATCCATGCGCAGGCTGTTGGCGGCGTGCCGACCGGCGTCACCGTGCCACTGTCGGAAGCGACATTCGGACCACCGATTCTGTTCCCGAGCAAGATCATCGCGGCGGCGGCAAACTATCTGAAGCATACGCAGGAAATGAATCCTGGCGTGCAGGTGGACAGTCTCGTCCACACGCGGCAGCGCGGCTTCTTTCTGAAAGCGCCCTCTTCCATCATCGGGCCGGACGACGCGGTCATCTTGCCATATGCCGACCGGCGCACGGATCAGGAAGCCGAGCTGGCCGTGATCATCGGTCGCGGCGGCAAGGACATTTCGGAAGAGGACGCACTAGATCATGTGTTCGGCTATGCCTGTCTGCTGGATATTTCCCTGCGCGGCAAGGAAGATCGCGGTTTTCGCAAGTCGTTCGATACCTTTACGCCAATCGGGCCTTGGATCACCACTGCGGATGAAATCGCGAATCCCGATGCGCTTGATCTGAAGTGCACGATCAACGGCGAAGTCCGCCAACATGACTCGACCGGCGCAATGGTCATCGGCGTGCGCCAATTGATCGCGTGGATGTCGAGCGTGATGACGCTGCATCCTGGCGACATCATCGCCACCGGTACGCCGGCCGGCGTTGGCCCCTTGAATGTCGGCGACCGGATCGAAGTCGAGATCGAAGGATTGGGCAAGCTTTGTGTTGATGTGAAGAGCAAGCAGTAAGCAGTAAGCTCGACTGCGGCGAACAAGAAAGTGAATATGAGTACCGTTCCAATTGTAGACATGAGAAGCCTGGCAAAAGAATCGGCGTTGCCGCCGCAGGTACTCGAGCTGAAGGCAGTGCTGGACCGGCGCGGTATCGAGCTGGTGTATTTTGCGACCGGTGCCGAGGCTTGCCAGTATCTGGTGGGGCAAATCCCGCTTGGCGCGCAGATCATGAACGGCAGTTCGGAGACGATAAAGAGCATCGGCTTCGACACCGTACTGAATTCCGGCCGCTACGATTTCCTGCGTCCGGGCATCGTCGCGATGAACAATACCCCGGAGCGGCTGAAATTGCGCCAACTGTCGACCACTGCCGATTACATCGTCGGTGGCGTGAATGCGATCAGCCTAACCGGCGAAATCCTCTGCGCCGATGGCGGCGGAAACCGCGTCGCCTCGTATGCCTACGGTGGCGGCAAGGTCTTCCTGGTCGCTGGCGTCAACAAGATCACGCCAAACTTGCAGGCGGCGTTTGACCGCCTGAGGAACCGTGCGGCAGTCGACGAATGCCGTCACCTCGGCCGTAAAACGCCTTGCGCCGAGACTGGCGTTTGCAGCACTTATGAATGCCACGCGCCCGAGCGCCAGTGCGGCAAAGTGCTGATCATTGAGAACGAAAAGATCGACGGCCGCATGACGCTGGTGCTGATCGGCGAAACGCTCGGCTACTGATTGCGGCGCATTGTGGCCCGAACGCGGAGCCCGACAGGGCGCAACGTTTTGTAGCCGGTGTCCCCTGTTTTCTCCAACATATCAAGAGACGCACCCTTACATCAGTTTCAGTCTTCGATTTCGTACCGCTGCCACTGATCGCGCGGGCGGACTGCGCCATCCCAGCCGATCTGGTCCATGTCCGAGAAAAACTGAAGGTGGTTACCTTCGGGGTCGTCGAAGTCAAAGGTGTAGTTACCGCCCGGGCCTTCGTGCTTGAGTTTGGACTTCATCTCGACGCCGTTGGCAGTCAAATATTTGCGAATTTTTTTCAGAGCATCCAGATCGGCGACTTCCAGCGCGATCTGTTGAACGACCGTGCCGCCCTGGCCCTTCGCCATTTCCGTTTCAGACATAGGCGCGAGAACCAGGCTATGGTGATCGGCACCGAAACGCAGGAATACCATCCCCTTGTCATTCACGTCGGAGATTTCACAGCCGAGTATCCGAGTATAGAAGTCAATCATTTTTTCGACGTCACGGCAGAACAGCCCGATGTGTCCAATTTTTACGATGCGAATCGGATTGCCTTTTTTATCGTCCATGTGAGATGCCTTTTATAGTAATGTGTTTGCTGGCCTGGCGATATTAGCTTGCATTAGTAGAAAACGCTAGACAAAAATCAGCTGAGCCTATATATAAACGGGTTGGAAGAAACATCAGAAATTCGCCGCCAGGCCGATGGCTCGGCGCACGAATTTCGCGTCCGATAAAAATCAGGCGGCGCAACAGCGGCACGTATTCCGCATTCCCGCCTGTTATAAAAAAAATAATTACAAGGAGAACCCCAGCACATGGACATCCTGCCATTCCGTAGAACCTGCCTGATCGCGACCTTGCTGCTGCTCGGATCCAGCCCCAGCGTTTTCGGGCAAATCGCCAGCAGCTCGCCGTCCATCCAGGGAATTGCCGATTACCAGGGCAGCGACCGCGCCCAGCACCTGCTGGCCGGCGCAAAAAAGGAACGCGAGTTCACACTCTACACAAATATTGCCGCCACCGATCTCGACAAGCTCAAGGCAGATTTCGAGAAGCGCTACGGCGTCACCATGAAAGTCTGGCGCGCGGCGCCTGAAGTGATTTTGCAGCGCGTGATGGCTGAAGCGAAAGCCAAGCGCTTCGACTTCGACGCGGTCCACATCTCGACACCGGAAATGGAAGTCCTGCATCGCGAAGGCTTGCTGCAGGCGGTCGATTCACCGCACATGAAAGAGCTGATCCCGGTCGCGATTCCGGTACACAGGGAATGGGCGGCGACTTTTTTGAGTGTATGGGTGCAGGCCTACAACACCAATCAGATCAGGAAGGAAGATCTGCCTAAAACCTATGCCGACCTGCTTGACCAGAAATGGAAGGGCAAGCTCGGCATCGAAGCCAAAAATACGGAATGGTTCTATACCGTCGCCAAGGAGATGGGCGAAGAGGAAGGTCTCAAGTATTTTCGCAAACTGGTCGCGACCAACGGCATATCGGTACGCAGGGGGACTTCGCTGTTGAGCAATATGGTGGCCTCCGGCGAAGTGCCGCTCGCCCTGACGGTGTATAACTTCATGGCCGAGCAAAGCAAGCAAAAAGGCGCGCCGATCGACTGGTTCGTGATCGAGCCGGCGATCGCGCGCGGCAACGCGGTCGGCGTCAGCAAGAAGGCCACGCATCCGTATTCCGCTGTGCTGTTCTACGACTACATGATCACCGACGCGCAAAAGTTGCTGGCGTCGATGGACCACGTACCGACTAACAAGTCGATACCGTCGCGCCTGGGTAGCCTCAAGCTCAAGCTCGTCGATCCAGCCAGCGTGCTGGATGAATCGGAGAAGGCCGAACGACTGTATGACGAGATCGTTGTGCGCGCGGCAAAATAAACGACAGAGGGCGTCCATGCAACAGGAAAAAAAATTCAATGTCGGCGGCGTGCTGCTGCCGCAGCCATTCAAGATCCGCCGGCTCGGTCACTTCGGCTTCAACGTCGTCAACATGGCCGAGGCGTATACCTTCTACACCGATCTGCTCGGCTTCCGGGTTTCGGATTCTCGCGATGATGCGAAGCGCCTGAAGGCCGAACAGCTGATCGGCATCGGCGATACGCGCGGCTACTTCATGCGCTTCGGCGGCGACCATCATGCCTTTGTGCTCTACAACAAACGTGCGCGCGACCTGCTGGACGTGAGCCGCAGCAATCCGCCCTGCGTAACGATCAACCAGATCACCTGGCAAGTCGGCAGCCTGGCCGAAGTGGTCAACGGCCATCACTGGTTTGTCGAACAGGAACGGCGCATTCGCCGGGTGGGGCGCGACATGCCCGGCTCGAACTGGCATACCTATCTGTTCGATCCGGACCAGCACGTCAACGAGCTGTACTACGGCATCGAGCAAATAGGCTGGAGCGGCCACAGCAAGCCGAAGGCCATGCATGTGCGCGAATTCCAGCAGCCGCCCGAGCTGCCGCAGATTGGCGAATTCGACGAAGTCAATCAAGCCATCGAAGCCGGCACGGACCTGACTTCAGGCTACCGCGATACGCATGTGCTGCCGGCGACCTTCGACGTCGACGGCGTGCTGCTGCCGCGGCCGTTCAAGATCGTGCGCATCGGACCGGTCAGCCTGTTCATGGAAGACATCGACGCCGCCGAGACCTTCTATCGCGACATCATGGGCTTCATCGTTACCGAGGATGTCATTTGGGAAGGTCATCGCTGCGTGTTCCTGCGCGCGAACACCGAGCACCACTGCCTGGCGCTGTATCCGATCGCGCTGCGCGCCAAACTGGGCTTAAGTCCGCATACGACCAGCATGGCGTTTGGCGTGCAGGTGGCAAATTATCGGCAGCTGCGCGAGGCGGTGCAGTTCCTGATCGATCGCGGGGCGAAGACAGTGGAGATTCCGGCCGAGCTGCATCCGGGGATCGATTACGTAGCGCATGTGCTGGACCCGGATGGGCATGTGCTGCAGTTTTATTATCAGATGGAGCAAATTGGGTGGGATGGGAAGGCGCAGCCGAAGGAAGCGCGTCGGAAGGTTTTGCCGTATGCCGAATGGCCGGAAGCGCTGGAAGCCAGCAACGATGACTATCGGGGCGAGCCTTACCTGGGGCCGTGGGGATAATCCGTCAAGGCCAGTGCACGTGCACCCGTCCGCAAACTCAGCTGTGAATCAATCCAGAGATGCGAGCCCGGCTTCTACCACGATACGGAATATTACGCCTTGGCCCCGCAGTGACTCGCAGGGATTTTATTTAATTTTTTAGATGGGTACAACATGAAGTTTCTAACGTTTTTACATAATGGGATGGAGAAGATTGGCGTGCTGCTGCCAGAAGGTATTCTGGACCTCAGCGCCGCCGGAGCTGGCGGATCTGACGCCAGAGGTGTGCCTGGCACGATGCTCGAATTAATCGATGGCGGTGAGCCTGCATTGGCCCTGGTGAAGCGCCTCGCCGAGAAAAAAAATCCTGCTCATATTCTTCCCCTGTCCGCAGTCGCCATTCTCGCGCCGATCCCACGCCCACGCAAAAACGTTTTTTGTGTCGGCAAGAACTACGTCGATCACGTCGCCGAGATGTCCGGCAAGCTGCCGGAGCATCCCGTCATTTTTTCGAAGCCACCGACGACCGTGATCGGGCCAGAGATGGAAATCGACAGTCATCCTGCCGTCACCGACCAACTCGACTACGAAGGCGAACTCGCCGTCGTAATCGGCAGGCGCGCGAAGTCGGTCTCGAAACAAAATGCCCTTGACTTTGTATTCGGCTACACGATCCTAAACGACGTTACGGCGCGCGACAAACAGAGTTTGCATGGTCAGTGGCTGCTCGGCAAAAGCTTCGATACGTTTTGTCCAATGGGCCCAGTGCTGGTGCACAAGGATGACATGCCCAATCCGCATAACCTGGAACTGAGCACGCGCGTGAATGGCGAAGTGCGGCAGGCTACCAATACCAGCCTGATGATTTTTGATATCGCTACGGTGATTGCCGCGATTACCCAGGGTACCACGCTGGAACCCGGGGACATTATCGCAACTGGCACCCCGTCCGGCGTCGGAAAAGGCATGAAGCCGCCGCAGTTCATGAAGGCGGGTGATGTGGTGGAGGTTGAAATCAAGGGCATAGGCGTACTTCGGAATCCAGTGGCCTGATTTAGGTCGAGGCGAACCCAGGAAATTGGGTTCGTATCTGCTATCCGTCCAAACTGAGTTTCAACCACCCTCACTGGGGGCCGTCTGCACTGTTCATTTTCACGTGCCGGAGTGGCCCCCTGATACTGCACCATCAGGACCGGACTATTTAAACCGCTTGTTTTGCAAATTTCGCCTCGAATTGGTCAGGGGAAGGGTTGCCTCTAAAACCAAGAGCAACGCTTCATCCCCTGACCGCAGCGAAATAGCACCAAAATTTTCAATATCAAACCATCAAATTTCATTTGTGAGTTATTTTGATAGTCGAAAACAAAAAACCCCTGATTTCTCATTAAAATCAAGGGTTTATGCACGTATTTGGCGGAAGCGGTGAGATTCGAACTCACGAACGGGTTACCCCGTCGCCAGTTTTCAAGACTGGTGCCTTCAACCGCTCGGCCACGCTTCCGTAAGGGGGGCATTATACCTAAAAGCTTCCGCGTTGCGCTTGCTATATATCCGGCGGGAAAGCCTTAAATCTCGAAGCGTCGCTCCGATAACAGCATCTGCGCGAAATCGTCCGCAGGAATCGCGGGGGAGAATAGCCAGCCTTGCATTTCATTGCAGCCGGCATTCTTCAGGAAAGCCAGTTGCTCGCGATTCTCCACGCCTTCCGCAATCACTTTATGTTTCAATTGATTACCGATGCTGATAATGGCGCTGCCGATCGCGCAATCGTTCGAATCGTGCGGGATGCCGACGGTGAACGAGCGGTCGATTTTCAGGGTATTGATCGGGAAGCGCTTCAAATAAGACAAGCTCGAATAGCCGGTGCCGAAATCGTCCAGTGAAATCGTCACGCCGAGCTGGCAGATTTTTTCCATGATGGCCACCAGGCGGTCGGTGCTGTGCATCAGCATGCCTTCGGTGATTTCCAGTTCCAGCCAGGCGCCGCTGAGGCCATGCCGCTCCAGCGCGCCGGCGATGCGTTCCGGCAGCGAGCGCGTGAACTCGACCGCGGTGACATTGATCGAAATCCGCACCGGCGGCAAACCGCTTTCCTGCCATGCCTGGGCCTGGGCGCAGGCGCGCTCGAGCACCCATTCGCCCAGCCGCGCGACCAGCCCGGTTTTCTCCGCGATCGGAATGAATTCGCCCGGCAGCAAGAGACCGCGCTCGGGATGCTGCCAGCGCACCAGCGCCTCCGCGCCGCTGATGCGGCCGTGCTGCACCTCGATCTTCGGCTGGTAGTACAACAGCAGTTCGTTGTGTTCCAGCGCGCGCACCAGGCCGGTTTCGATGCGCAGCAGTTCCAGCGTGTTGTCGCTCATGTCGGCGCGGTAATAGGCATAGCCGCCGCCGTCGTGCTCGCCGCCGCGCTTGGCGCGATACATCGCGATGTCGGCCAGCCGCAGCAATGTTTCGGTGTCGGTGGCGTCCTGCGGATACATGCTGATGCCGATGCTGGCGCCCAGGCGCAAGGCGTGGCCGTCGATAAAGAACGGCTCGTGGAACAGCGAAATCAGTTTCTGCGCGGCGAAGCCGGCGTGATAATCCTTGTCGATGTCGAACAGCGCCACCGCGAATTCGTCGGCGCCCAGGCGCGCGACCACGTCCTGTTCCGGCATTGCCTTGCGCAGGCGGCGCGCCACCTCGATCAGGACCTTGTCGCCGATCAGATGCCCGAGCGTGTCGTTGATCGGCTTGAAACGGTTCAGATCGATGAACAGCAGCGCGCCGTATACCCCGCCCTTGCCGGAAGCCGACAAGGCCTGGTCGATGGTGCGCGTGAGCATGGTGCGGTTGGGCAGCTTGGTCAGGTCGTCGTAATACGCCAGGTGGTGGATCAGCTTTTCGGTGTTCTTGCGTTCGGTGATGTCGGTCAGGTAACCGATCATGCCGACCGGATTGCTGGCGGCATCGCACATGATCGACAGCGACATGCTGGCCCAGAACACTTCGCCGGATTTCTTCTTGCGCCGCACTTCCATCTCGCGTCCGCCAGGCTGCATGAAGAGGTCGTTGATCTGGTGGATGTCGTCGCCTTCGTCGCTCTCGTACAGGAACAGCACATTGCGGCCGACCGCTTCCATCGCGGTATAGCCGAACAGGCGTTCGGCGCCGCGGTTCCAGCTGGTGATGAAGCCGGCCTGGTCCATCGTGATGACGGATTCGTGCATCTGGTGCAGGATCTGCGCCTGCTCTTCCAGCTTGCGTTCGATCAGGTTCAGCTCGCGCGCACGGGCGCCGGTCTCGTTGCGGGTATGCAACAGGCGCGCGGTCAGCGCGGCGAATTCCCGCAGTCTGGCATGATCGGCTTCGTCGGTTTCGTCGGCGTTGGGCGACACCACGTAATAGCCGTGCACCACGCCATCGTGCGCGATCGGCTCGGTCAGGCCGAAGCCGAACGATTCGGCGGATTCGGGCGATTCGAGCCGGAAGCAGCCGTCCGGCATGCGCAGCATGCGGCAAACGATGTCGCTCAGCGCGTCGTGCAGCGGCTCGCCTTCCAGCGACCAGATGACGTCGAACAACGCCGAGCAGATTGCAGCGTCGTTCGGCCGCAGCGCCGTGGTCATGCCTGCGCCTCCGCGGCCACATGCGAGGCCCAGCGATAGGCGTGCACCAGAGAATGGCAGTAACTCTGCGGGGTCAGCCCGCAGCCGGCCAGGTCGGCGTGGCGCAGCGGGATCTCGCCATATTCGGCGCGCTCGACCAGCCGCAGCAGGCTGCCCAGGCGGCCGCGCCGCTCGGTCAGGGCCGCCAGCACGTCGGCCGGCAGCTTCAGCGGGCCGATGATTTCCAGCATCGGCATCGACAGCAGCACGCTCAGCAGCGAGAACATGCCGACGATGAAAGCGCGATCCTGCTCGTCGCGGTCGCAGCCGAGTTTCTGGCACAGCGCCTCCATCAGCCCTGCCCTGGCGGCCGCGCGCGGCAGCAAGGGATTGTTCGACTTGTCGCTGGCATGGCGCGCGTACAGCAGCAGTTGCAGCCAGCGCTGCAACTGGCGGCGGCCGATCAGGTTCAGCGCCTGGGTGTAATTGGAAATGGTCGAATTGAAGCCGAACGCAGCCGAACTGACCAGCTTGAACAACTGATAGGTCAGGGTCGGATCATGTTTCATCTGCGCTTCGATTTCGTGCGAATCGACGTCGCAGGCAACCATGTCCAGCAGCCGCAACAGGCGCATGCGCGAGGTCGGATCGCGTCGCGAGGCCTGGGTCGACGCGTGCAGCGGGTATTCGCCGGAGAACCAGCGGAAGCCGATCTGGTGGCAAGCGTCGAAAGCCGCCTGGTCGTTGACGTCCTCGGCCAGGTGGAAACCGACCGGCGTCACGCCCAGCCAGGCCTTGGCTTGCGGATAAACAGCCGGACTGTAATCGACTGCGACCGCGGAAACGCAATCGCCCAACATGAAGGTATTGTTCGGCAAGCCCTGGGCCAGCAGCACAAAGCCCTGGCGCTGCAAACGCGCCAAGGCGTCGGCATGGGCACGATCGGCGCAGACTTCAACCGGCACCCGCAATACCAGTTGCGCAGGGTCCAGCGGCGCTTCGAATTGGGCTTCGAAAGCGGTCGGATCGGCCACGGTCATCACACAGCGCAATTTACCGAGCGCGGCGCCGAATTCGAATTCGTTGAATAACTGGTTGAATAAGGCGATGTTATTGCCGCCGGAAGGAGAAAGATGCAGCGCCAGCGCCACCCATTGATGGTGCGCGTCCGCAATCGGTTCCAGGAAAACCAAAGGGAAAGACGGACTACTCGTATTTTGGACAGCCATTTCAGGTGTCAGCATTTCTTTGCGCTGTTCATAAAATCATTAATGGCTCACGCTACTTCCACGCAGCAACTCTGCTTAAATCTTTCTTGATTCGGTTCTGATCTTAACGGCAGGCCTCCAAAAAACTATAGGTCAATGGCGAGACCGAAGGCCCCTGACCGCGGACCCTTCTTATTATTAAATTTGCCATTTTTCGTCAATATAACCCAGAATTCCAAAGGCCATATTAGTTGTCGTACAAAAATATTTGCTGCAAATCGTTCAAGAACCGCCGGCCCAGTTCGGTCGGGCGAATATTCTGGTGATCGCGTTGCAGCAAACCGCGTTTTTCGGCCTCGTTCAAGGCCGCTTCGATGGTCCCGATTCCGAGTCCGGTACGCTCGGTAAACAGGTTCGGCGCGAAGCCGGCATTGAGCCGCAGCGTGTTGAGCATGAATTCGAAGCCGAGCGCATCGCGTCCGATTTCGGCCGATTCGGCGATCGGACTTCCGGCGGCGGCCTGGGTCAAATAAGTCTGCGGATGTTTGTAGCGCATTTGCCTCACAATGCGGTGAGGAAACGACAATTTGGAATGGGCGCCGGCGCCAATGCCCAGATAATCGCCGAATTGCCAGTAATTCAGGTTATGCCGAGCCTGCCGTCCCGGCTGGGCATAGGCCGACACTTCATAATGCTCGTAGCCGGCGGCCGCCATGCGCTGCGCGATCATGTCCTGCATGTCGGCGCTGGCGTCGTCGTCGGGCAGCGGCGGCGGATATTTCGCGAACAAGGTATTCGGTTCCAGCGTCAGGTGATACAGCGACAGGTGCGGCGGCGCATAGGCGATCGCGCGCGCAAGGTCGGCCTGCGCTTCGGCCAGGGTCTGTCCCGGCAATGCATACATCAGGTCGAGATTGAAATTATCGAAATGCCGATGCGCGATATCCACCGCGCGCTGCGCCTGTTCGCCGTCGTGGATGCGGCCCAGCGCTTGCAAATGCGCCGCATTGAAACTCTGAATGCCGATCGACAGGCGATTCACGCCGCTGGTGCGATAGGCGCGGAATTTCTCGGCTTCGAAGGTGCCCGGGTTGGCTTCCATCGTGATTTCGACGTTGCCGTCCAGCGGCAGCAAGGTGCGGATATCCGACAGCAGGCGATCCAGCCCGGCTGCCGACAGCAGGCTGGGCGTGCCGCCGCCGATGAAAATGGTATAGATCTTGCGGCCCCAGATCAGCGGCAGCGCGGCTTCCAGGTCGGCGCGCAAGGCGTCCAGGTATTCGGTTTCCGGAAAGCTGCCCTTGACTTCATGCGAGTTGAAATCGCAATACGGGCATTTCTTGACGCACCAGGGGAAATGCACATAAAGCGACAACGGCGGCAGCGCCGTCAAATGCAGATTGCCGGGCTTCAGGAAGGTCAGCGCCACCTGCGCGGGCGAGGCGCCCAATGCATCGGCGTCGGCCGACTCGACCGCGCCGGCGGCCGGCTTGCCCGAGGAAATCGGTTTGATGGGGATCATTGCGCGGCCGTCGGCAATACCGGTCCCAGCTTGGCCACCAAGGCGCGCAGGGCCTGCGCCCGATGCGACGCCAGGTTTTTCTCGTCGGCGCCGAGTTGCGCGGCGGTTTTGCCGAGTTGCGGCAGCCAGAAATGCGGATCGTAGCCGAAGCCGCCCGCGCCGCGCGCTTCCGCCACGATCTCGCCGTCCCAACGGCCGTCGGCGATGACGGGCTGCGGATCGTCGGCATGGCGCACGAATACCAGCACGCAATAATAATAGGCGGAACGATCGGCCAGCGGCGCCAGGTCGGCCACCAGCTTGCGATTATTGCCCGCGTCCGATTTCGGTTCGCCCGCATAGCGCGCCGACAACACGCCCGGCGCGCCGCCCAGGGCATTGACGCAGACGCCGGAATCGTCGGCCAGCGCCGGCAGGCCGGTCAGGCGCGCCGCATGGCGCGCCTTGGCCAGCGCGTTTTCCACGAAGGTCAGGAACGGCTCTTCGGCTTCCGGCACGTCGAATTCGCTTTGCGGGCGCAAGTCGAAACCGAGCGGCCCCAGCAAGGCATTGAATTCCTTGACCTTGCCGGCGTTGTTGGAAGCAAGCACGACCGTATGCATTTCAGTTCCCATTTCAGGCCAGGCCCAAGGTCTGCCTTTGCAGCGCGATCAGTTCGGCCACGCCGCCTTGCGCCAGGTCGAGCAATTGATTCAGCGTGGCGCGATCGAAAGCCGCGCCCTCGGCCGTGCCCTGCACTTCGACGAAATGGCCGCTGTCGGTCATGACCACGTTCATATCCGTATCGCAGCCGGAATCCTCGATGTAATCCAGGTCCAGCACCGGCAGGCCCTGGAACACGCCGACCGAAATGGCGGCGACGAAATGCTTGACCGGCACGGCGGCGATCTGGCCGGACGCGGCCAGTTTCGAGAAGGCGTCATAGGCCGCCACCATGGCGCCCGTGATGGCCGCGGTGCGGGTGCCGCCGTCGGCCTGGATCACGTCGCAATCCAGATGCAGGGTGCGTTCGCCGAAGGCTTCCAGGTCGAACGCGGCGCGCAGCGCGCGGCCGATCAGGCGCTGGATTTCCTGGGTGCGGCCGGACTGCTTGCCGCGCGCGGCTTCGCGATCCATGCGGGTATGCGTCGAGCGCGGCAGCATGCCGTATTCCGCGGTCAGCCAGCCCTGGCCCTTGCCCTTGAGGAAGCCGGGCACCTTGTCTTCGATGCTGGCGGTGCAGATGACCTTGGTGTTGCCGAATTCGATCAGGACCGAGCCTTCGGCATGGATGGTGAAATTGCGCGTCATGCGCACATTGCGCAAGGCGGCGGCGGCGCGGCCGGCGGTGCGGGTAGCTTGGGTCATGGGGACTATCTTTCAAAATCGGAGTAAGCCGAAGCATACACAAAAGGCCCGCGCTTTTCTCGGAAAGCGCGATTTCCGCCGCACCGAACAGGGGCAAAGTCTTGCCCGGCAGGTACAATGCGCAACAGATTATCGCCATTACCGGAGAGCTACTTTGACCATTTGCAGCATGACCGGCTATGCCATCCATACCCGCGAAACCGCCGCCGGCACCGTCACCATCGAACTGAAAAGCGTCAATTCGCGCTTCCTGGACCTGCAATTCCGCGTCAACGACGACCTGCGCGCCCTGGAGCCGGCCTTGCGCGAAGCCATTATCGGCCGCGTGGTGCGCGGCAAGCTGGAATGCCGCCTGAGCTTCGGCCGCCGCGCCGCTACCGGCGCCAGCCAGACCGTCAATGCCGAACTGCTGGCTTCGCTGGCGGCCTTGCAGCAGCAATTGCGCAGCCGCCCCGAATTCGCCGATGCCGCGCCGCTGTCGGTAGCCGAACTGCTGCGCTGGCCCGGCGTGATCGAGGAAATCGAAATCGGCCAGGAGCGTCTGCAACAGGACGTGGCCAGCGCCATGCAGGCCGCGCTGGATGCCTTCATCGAAAGCCGCGCCCGCGAAGGTGCCGCCTTGCAGGACGTGCTGCTGTCGCGCATCGACATGATGGAGGCCATCGTCGCCCGCATCACGCCGCTGGTGCCGCAATTGGTGGCCCAGTTCCAGCAGCGCGCCAGCGAACGCCTGCAGGACGCGCTGGGACTGGCCCAGGCGCAGCAGAATGGCGCGCCGAGCCTGAGCCGCGAGGAAACGCTGGAACGAATCCGCCAGGAAGTGACTCTGTACGGCATCCGCATCGACATCGCCGAGGAATTGGCGCGGCTGGGCGCGCATTTGAACGAAACGCGCCATATCCTGAAAAAAGGCGGGCAGGTCGGCAAGCGCCTGGATTTCATGATGCAGGAACTGAACCGGGAAGCCAATACGGTCGGCTCCAAGGCTGCCATGAAGGAACTGGCCGACGCGGCGATGGAACTCAAACTGCTGATCGACCAGATGCGAGAGCAGGTGCAGAACCTGGAGTGAAGCTGCGGGCGGACAGGCGGCCGGCTCAGGAATCGAGATCTCAAGCATCGTCAAGACGCAAAGGCGCGCCATGCAAGCCATCCTCTCCAGAACCGCAAGCGCCGTCGCATTGGCCGCGACGGCCATCCTGTCGGCCGCCGCGCCCTTGCCTGCGGCGGCCGGCGAAATCAATGCCGGCCTGAATCGTCCCAATCCCGACCAGCCTTTTGCCGCAAACAGCGTCGCCTTCTTCGACTACCCTTGGGCGATTGCCTTTCTCCCGGACGGCCGCCTGCTGGTCACCGAGAAGGCCGGCAAGCTGTTCATCGCCACGCAACAGGGGAAAAAACAGGAAGTGGCCGGCGTTCCCGAGGTGGCATACCAGGGCCAGAACGGTTTTCTGGACATTGCCGTCTCGCCGCGCTTCGCCGACGACCATCTGCTCTATTTCACCTTCACCGAACCCGGAACCGGCGGCAGCAGCCTGGCGCTGGGCCGCGCGCGGCTGGCCGAATCCGGCAATGCGGCGCGGCTGGAGGCGCTGAAAATCATCTGGCGCCAGGAGCCGAAAGGCAGCGGCGGCCAACCCGGCGGCATCATCGCCTTCTCGCCGGACGGCAAATACCTGTTCCTGACCTCCGGCGATCGCCAGCGACCCAGTACCGCGCAGGATCCGGATCTGGCGCTGGGCAAGGTGCTGCGCCTCAACCTCGACGGTTCGGCCCCGCGCGACAATCCGATGGCGTCCGCCGGCGGCGTGCGAGCCCAGACCTGGACCACCGGGCACCGCAATCCCTACGGCCTGGCCTTCGCGCCGGACGGACGTCTCTGGCTGCACGAAATGGGACCGCGCGGCGGCGACGAGCTCAACCTGATACAGCCGGGCAAGAATTACGGCTGGCCGCTGGTTTCCAATGGCGATAACTACAACGGCACGCCGATTCCGCGCCACGCCACCCGCCCCGAGTTCGAAGCCCCGGCGGTCTACTGGACGCCCGTGATCGCGCCGGCCGGGATGGCTTTCTACACAGGCGACATGTTCCCGTCCTGGCGTGGTTCCGCCCTGATCGGCGGCCTGGTCGAAAGAGGCCTGGTTCGCATCGCATTCGACGCCAATGGCAGGGCAAAAGAAGCCGAGCGCTGGCAACTGGCCCACCGCATCCGCGACGTCGCCGTGGCCAAGGACGGCGCCGTATGGCTGATCGAGGACGAAAGCGAAGGACGCCTGCTCAAACTGACGCCGGCCGAATCAAAAAAGCAGTAGTCAATGCGCCGCCAGGCGCGCCCTGTCCGGGTGTCGTGCGCAGTGAAGTAGAGGGGGAGGAGGCCGCAGGCCGACGGAGGACATGAACGGAGCACGACACCCGGACAGGGCGCGCCTGGCGGTGCATTGACGGAACCAGGCCAAGGACATGCACGAAGCACAACACCCGGAGATGCCGCGTCCGGCAGTGCTTTAACGGAACCAGACTCCCCCCTATCGGCCCGCTCGCCTCCTCTGATAAACTGCGGGCAGTTCAACGTCCCCGAAAACCACACCCATGTCCACAACCAACAGTCCAGGTTCTTCCATCGCTTCCGGCAGCGTATTCATGGTGGTGGCGCCGTCGGGCGCCGGCAAATCGACCCTGGTCAACGCCTTGCTGAAGCAGGAACCGGCGATCGCGCTGTCGATTTCGACCACCACCCGCCCGCCGCGTCCGGGCGAACAGCACGGCCGCGAGTATTACTTTACCGACGCCGCCGACTTCCAGGCGCGGCAACAGGCCGGCGAATTCCTCGAATGGGCCGAAGTGCACGGCAATTTCTACGGCACCTCGCGCCTGATTACCGCCGAGCAAATCGACAAAGGCACCGACGTGCTGCTGGAAATCGACTGGCAAGGGGCGCAGCAGGTGCGCGAACAGTTTCCGGACGCCGTCGGCATCTTCATCCTGCCGCCGTCAATCGCGGCGCTGGAGGAACGGCTGCACAAGCGCGGCCAGGACGAGCCGCACATCATCACCCGCCGCCTCCTGGCCGCCGGCGGCGAGATCGCGCACGCGCCGGAGTTCGAATATGTTATTATCAACAACGAATTTGCTACCGCCTTGTCTGAATTAACCGCTGTTGTCAAAGCGGCACGCTGCCGGTTCTCCCGTCAAGCGGCGCGCAACCCATCCCTATTCAACCAGTTTGGCGTGCACGCCAAGTTCAGCTGAAATCGTTTCCAGGAGTTTTTATGGCCCGCGTTACCATTGAAGATTGTGTCGAACAGATCGAAAACCGTTTCAAATTGACTTTGTGCGCAACGTATCGCGCGCGTCAATTATTGCAGGGTCACACCAAGAAAGTGGACGGCCGCAACGACAAGGCCACCGTCACCGCGCTGCGCGAAATCGCCGCCGGCAAGATCGGCCTGGAAATGCTGAAAAAAGTCCCTTCCTGATTTCCTGACCTATCGCGTAACGCTGCCGATACCGCCTCCAATGAGCCTGCTCCCCACAGATTCAACGGTATCCGCAACGCCCGCAAAAACACGAATCAATGCAGGCCGCGGCGCCATCGAGCACGAAGACGCCGTCGTGCCGAATTCGCGCGTCGCCACCTTTTCCCATCTTACCGTCAAGCTGACCGAGTACCTGACCCCTTCCGAGCTGAAGAAGGTCAAGGAAGCCTATCGCTTTTCGGACGAGATGCACCTGGGTCAGATGCGCAAGTCGGGCGAGCCCTATATTTCGCATCCGCTGGCGGTGGCCGAAATCTGCGCCGACTGGAAGCTCGACGCGCAGGCCATCATGGCCGCCCTGCTGCACGACGTAATGGAAGACCAGGACGTCAAGAAAGACGAGCTGATCGAGCGCTTCGGCGCGCCGGTGGCGCTGCTGGTGGACGGCCTGTCGAAGCTGGACAAAATCGAATTCCAGACCCAGATCGAGGCCCAGGCCGAGAATTTCCGCAAGATGCTGCTGGCAATGGCGCGCGACGTGCGCGTGATCCTGGTCAAACTGGCCGACCGCCTGCACAATATGCGCACCCTGGGATCGATGATCCCGGAAAAGCGCCGCCGCATCGCCAATGAAACGATGGAAGTCTACGTGCCGATCGCGCATCGGCTGGGACTGAACAATATCTATCGCGAACTGCAGGAACTGTCGTTCATGCACCTGCATCCGCTGCGCCACCGCACCCTGGCCAAGGCGGTCAAGGCGGCGCGCGGCAACCGGCGCGAAGTGGTCAGCAAGATCCTGGAGTCGGCCAACAACACGCTGGCCGCCACCGGCATCCCGTCGCAGATCGACGGCCGCGAAAAAACCCTGTATGGCATCTACCGCAAGATGCGCAGCAAGCAGTTGTCGTTCTCGCAGGTGCTCGACGTCTACGGCTTCCGCGTGGTGGTCGACAGCTTCGCCAATTGCTACGTGGCCCTGGGCACCCTGCACGCGCTGTACAAGCCGATGCCGGGCAAGTTCAAGGACTATATCGCCATTCCCAAGCTCAACGGCTATCAGTCGCTGCATACCACGCTGATCGGCCCCTACGGCACGCCGGTCGAATTCCAGATCCGCACGCGCGAAATGCATCACGTGGCCGAATCCGGCGTGGCCGCGCACTGGCTGTACAAGGAAGACGACGACAATCTCACCGATCTGCAGCAGCGCACGCATGCCTGGCTGCAATCGCTGCTGGACATCCAGAAGCAGACCGGCGATTCGGCCGAATTCCTGGAACACGTCAAGGTCGACCTGTTTCCCGATTCGGTCTACGTATTCACCCCGAAATCCAAGATCATCGCCCTGCCGCGCGGCGCCACCGCGCTCGACTTCGCCTACAACATCCATACCGACATCGGCGACCAGACCGTGTCGTCGATCGTCAACCATGAAGCCGCCGCGCTGCGCACCGAACTGCACAACGGCGACATCGTCGAGATCGTCACCTCGCCGGCGTCCAAGCCGAGTCCGAACTGGCTCAATTTCGTGCGCACCGGCAAGGCGCGCTCGGCGATCCGGCATCGCCTGCGCGCGGTCGAGCACGGCGAATCGGTGGCGCTGGGCAAGCGCCTGCTGAATCAGGAACTGATTGCGCTGGGCCTGGAAACCGATTTGCCGCCGTTGCTGGTCGAACGGCTGGTGCGTGAATCCAGCGCCAAGACAATGGAAGAAATGCATTTCGACATCGGCATCGGCAAGCGCATGGCGCATCTGGTGGCGCGCCATATCATGAGCCTGGTCGAAGTCGGCAGCAGCGGCGTGCCGTTGCTGGACCGCGAAGGCAAGGCCGTGCAGACCAAGGCCGAGCCGGTGGTGATCGTCGGCGACAACGGCAGCTCGGTGCAGTTGGGCAATTGCTGCCTGCCGATCCCGGGCGACCAGATCATCGGCCAGCTCAAGCAGGACCAGGCCCTGATCGTGCACACCCAGGATTGCGACGTGACCAAGCGCTACGTCAAGAAGGAACCGGATCGCTGGATCGAAGTGCAATGGGGCGCCGATCTCGATCGCCGCTTCGAATGCCGCCTGAAAATCCTGATGCTCAACGACAAGGGCGTGCTGGCGCGCATCGCTTCCGAAATCAACGAATCGGATGCCGACATCATCTACGTCGGCATGGATACCGACCACGACCAGCGCATGATGCAGCTGCGCTTCACTGTCGGCGTCGAAGACCGCGTGCACCTGGCGCGGCTGATGCGCAATATCCGCGGCATCAGCAGCGTGACGCGCATCCTGCGCGAACGCAGCAATTAACGGCAATCGCACGCCAGCCATCGCACTTCCGCGATCCTTCGATAAGCTGTCCTTCGATACGCCGCGCTAAGCGGTAGGCGCCGGATACTGCACGTCCAGGATCGTCAATTCCTCCACGCCGGACGGGGTATGCAAGGTCACCGTATCGCCGGTACGCGCCTTGGTCAACGCGCGCGCGACCGGCGAAACCCAACTGATCCTGCCGTTCAAGGGATCGAACTCATCGATGCCGACGATGGTCACGGTATGCGCTTGGCCATTTTCATTTTCATAGGTGACGGTGGCGCCGAAGAAAACCTGGTCGCTGCCGTGATGGATGGAAGGATCGAAGACTTCGGCCGCGTCCATGCGCTTGGTGAGAAAGCGGATGCGGCCGTCGATCTGGCGCAGGCGGCGCTTGCCGTAGATATAGTCGCCGTTTTCCGAGCGGTCGCCGTTCGATGCGGCCCAGGAAACGATGCGCACCACTTCCGGACGTTCCACGTCGATCAGTTGCAGCAGTTCTTCGCGCAGGCGTTGATAGCCTGCCGGCGAGATGTAGTTCTTGAGACCGGGGGGCAGCGCGGGCAAGCCGAATTCCGCATCGTCCTCGCCATCGCCCTCGTCTTCCTTGACGAATGCTTTGTTCATTGCTGCATTGTAATGCAGCTTGCTAATTTCCCATGTTGCTGGAAATAGTATTGGTCCATTCGAAGGCAATCAGCTGCAATTCATACAGGTCGTCCAGCGTCAGCTTCAGATGCCCCAGCATGGCCTGCATCTCCTCGCCGCTCTTTTCCATCCGCTCCGAGCATTCGGCCAGTTTCAGCAGATCGCCATAGAAGCCGCCGCGGTTTTCCAGAGCTTCGCGAATTTCCGCGCTGACCTTGGTTTCCCTCAGGACCAAGTCCATCGGCATGCCGAACAGCGCATCGACCAGCGACATGATACCGACGGTAAATGCGGTTTCCGCGGCCTTGCGGCGGCCCGGATGCAGCTTTTCGGCCAGCAATTCCAGCATCTTGCCGCGCGTGGCCGCCAGCAGCACCAGCGGCGACAAGGCGTGCGAACCCTTTTGGGTATTGGCGTACAGCAGGATCTGCAACCAGCGCTTCAACTGCCGGCGGCCCAGCGCGAACAGCGCCTGGCCCAGCGAATCGATATGGCGCAGGAAACCGTAGACCGGGGTATTGACCAGGCGCAGCAGCGTCAGGCTGAGCGCCACATCCTTCTTGATGAAGGCCACGATTTCGCGATTGTCGACATCCTTCACCAGCAGCGCCAGGATCTGCATGATCACGACCTTGGAGGAATCCAGTTTCTTGCCGCGCATGACCATCGGCTTGGCGAAATAATATCCCTGGAAATAATCGAAGCCGAATGCCAGGCATTCCTTGTATTGCTCCAGGGTTTCGACCTTTTCCGCCAGCAGCAGCTTGCCGGCGCGCTTGAAATGCACCGCCAGCACCAGCAGCTTGCTCTGCTCGATGGCCATGACATCGATCTTGATGATGCGGATCAGCGGCAGCAGTTGCTGGATGTCCGGCGAGTCGGCCACCACATCGTCGAGCGCGAAGGTAAAGCCGGCGCGCGACAGTTCGGCCACGCGCGTGACCAGTTCCGGCGTGACCTTGACCGTTTCAAGGATTTCCAGCACCACACGGTCGCTCGGCAGGAATTTGATGAAATCGCTGTACAGCACGGCGGCGTCGACATTGACGTAGCCCGGCATGTTGCCGATGACGTTGTTGATGCCCAGCTCGGCGGCATGCGCGATCACCGCCGCGGTGGCGGCGACGTCGTCGCTGACGTTGGCCGGCCCACTGGCAGCGCTACGAAACAGCAATTCGTAACCGACCAGGCTCTGCTCGCGGTCGAGGATAGGCTGGCGCGCCAGGAAGAAATCCTTGGCCTGCAGCGGCTCGGGCGGGGATGCATCCGCATCGGCGGACGCCGGCGGGGCATCCGTTGCGATGGGCGCTATCGACCCCGGTGCCGTGGGCGGTTTTGCGTCAGGTTCGCTTTTCTTCGGCATATTCTGGATTTTTATTCTGTACGTTGTTTGCGCGCCGCGGCCGGCTTGGGCCCGTTGCCGGATTCCAGTGTGAAGCCCGCATTCGGATCGGTGCCGAGCGTCTTGACCAGGTAGGGCATCAGGTCGCGCAGCATGGGTTCCAGCGTATATGGCGGATTGATGACATACATGCCGCTGCTGTGCAGGCCGAAACCGTCGGGCGAAGGCGTGGTCACCGAGAGAGTAACGTCGAGCCAGCTGCCGACTTCGAGTTTCTTGAGGCGATCCGGCAACTGGCGCGATTCCATGCGGTTGAGCACCGGGTACCAGATCGCATACGTGCCGGTCGGAAACCGCGTCAGCGCATCCTGCACGGTGTCCTTGACGTGCTGGTAATCGCGCTTGTCTTCATACGGCGGATCGATCAGGATCAGGCCGCGCCGCGACGGCGGCGGCAGCAGCGATTTCAGGGCCTGGAAACCGTCCGCGCGCTGCACCATCACGCGCTTGCCGCGCTGGCGCACGCCCTGCTCGACGGCATGCGCTTCGAGCTTGCGGAAATTGTCGGCCAGGATCTTGCTTTCGCTCGGATGCAGTTCGAACAGGCGCAGGCGATCCTGCTCGCGCATGGTCTGGTCGGCGCAATACGGCGAGCCCGGGTAGTAGCGCATCTTGCCGCTCGGGTTCAGGCCCTTGACCAGGTTGACGTAGTCGGCCAGCGGCGGCGGCAGGTCCTTGCGGTCCCACAGGCGCGCAATGCCGCTTTCGAATTCGGCGTTCTTCGACGCATAGCCGCCGTCGAGCGCATACACGCCCGCGCCGGCGTGCGTATCGATCACCATGTAAGGCGCTTCTTTCTGCCCCAGATAACGCATCAACTGAATAGCCACCGTGTGCTTGAGCACATCGGCGTGATTGCCCGCATGAAAGGCGTGGCGGTAACTCAGCATAAAATATTTCTAATTTTGACCAACGGATTGAAGGGCGCGCACCGTACTGAACGCAAGCATGAACGGCATTCTAACAATTACCCCGGGAATAGGCATTATTTACATTGAAACAGGAAAGGGGTGTTTTGCCCCCAATTACACGCCTCGATCCAGGCGGAAATAGGCTTCCAGCAGCGATGTCTTGTAAACCGCGCCGAGCAGCAGCGGCTGTTCCAGGCTCTGGATCGCAGGCAGGCGTTCGCCCTGGTGATCGAGGAAGCGCTGCAAACCCTCGGCCAGCGACATGTCGGCCGTGACCACATGCAGGAAGCCGCGCCGCAGGAAATCGGCCGCGGTCTTGCCGGCCGCCCCGTCCTGCGCCGTCTGCTCCAGCAGCGACGAGGTCAGGTCCTGCAGCGCCACGGCGCCGCAGTAATGGTTATCGTTGTCGACGATGTAGATATATTTGACAGGATGCCGCAGGAACATATCGGTCAGCTCGGCGAACGAGGCGTCGATGGGCAGCACGGTTTCGGCCGGCTTGATCAGGTCGCGCATGTGCGAGCCGCGCAGCGCCAGGCGTTCCTTCTCGTCGCGATGCCGGCGCGAGGTGATGTCGTACATCGAGAGGCCGCCGATGCCGGCCGCCGTGAAATACGCCACCACGCAGGACAGCATCAGCGGCAGCAGGGTCTGGTGGCTCAGCGTCATTTCGAAAATCATCAGCATCGCCATCAAGGGCGCCGAGGTCGCGGCCGACAGGAATGCGCCCATGCCGACCATCGCATACGCGAACGGGGCCGAAGTCGCCGCCGGCCACAGCAGATGCACGCCCTGCCCGAACAGGATGCCGAGCGCGGCGCCGACGAACAGCGTCGGCGTGAAGATGCCGCCCACCGCGCCCGAGCCGACGATCAACGCCGTCGCCGCGACCTTGAACAGGACGATGGCCAGCACGCTCCACCACAGCCAGTCGGTATGCAGCAGCGAGTTGACCACGCTGTAGCCGTTGCCCCAGACTTCCGGCGACTGCACCGAAATCAGGCCCATCAGCAAGCCGCCGAGGCCGAGCCGCAACGGCAGCGGCAAGGCGGTGCGGCGGAATTGTTCGCGCGAAAATTGCAGCAGCCGCAGGAATTGCGGCGCCAGGATGCCCGCCGCCAGGCCCAGCACCACGAACAGCGGGATCTCGACGCCGGCGATGTCAGGAAATTGCGGCATGGCGAACACCGGCGTGTAGCCGGGCAAGCCGCGCATGGTGATGTTCGAGACCACGGCCGCCACCACCACCGGGCCGAAATTCTTCATGACGATCGCGCCGAGCACGATTTCGGAAACGAAAAACGCGCCGGCAATGGGCGCGTTATAGGCCGCGGCAATCCCGGCGGCGGCGCCGCACGCCACCAGCAGCCGCAGCCGGGTGGCCGGCAGATGCGCGATGCGGCCCAGCACCGACGCCCCCAGCGCGGCCAGTTGCACCATCGATCCTTCGCGCCCGATCGATCCGCCGCTGCCGATGGTGA
Source organism: Herbaspirillum sp. (assembly GCA_036499085.1). Lineage (GTDB taxonomy): Bacteria > Pseudomonadota > Gammaproteobacteria > Burkholderiales > Burkholderiaceae_D > Herbaspirillum. The sequence continues at coordinate 27,798 of DASYEK010000100.1, forward strand.
CCAGCGAAGATGCGCTGCGAATCAGGGTCTGGCGCACCGGAATGCTGCCGTCGCCGATGCTGACGGCTTCCATGTAGTCGGCATGGGCGCTCCTGCCCTTGCGGCCGACGCGTTCGGCCCAGACCAGCAATGCGCCGGCCGCGATGCCGCCGGCGGCCGGCACCAGCAAGCGCGCCGGCCAGGCGAAGCTGCTGCCCATGTCGACAAAACTGCCGCTGCGCCCGCTCAGCAAGACCTGGATCAAGGCAATGCATTCGCGAAAGCCGACGGTCGCCAGCGCGCCCAGCACGCCGGCGGCGGCGGCCCACAGCAGCATGATGTGGTCTTCGGAGAAGCCGGACGAATGCAAGAGGCGCTGCAGGCTCTCGCGCCAACCGGGAATGGGCGGCCTTGTTTCGGGCAGGGAGTCGGATGGGAAATCAGGCATCGCTGTCGCGCATCAGTCCTTGCAGATAGCTTAGTTCCTCATGCGTCGAGGCGGCGGCCTTTTCCTGCATGGCCTTGTAATGCGCCAATACATCCAGCGCCATTTCGGTGATCTGCGCCCCGCCGCCCTTGATGCCGCCGGTGGCGGTCTGCACCAGCGGCTGCTTGAAGCAGCGGTTCATCTGCTCCACCAGCAGCCAGGCGCGGCGATACGACATGCCCATTTCACGCGCGCCGCCCGAGATCGAGCCGGTGCGTTCGATCGCCTGCAGCAGCGAAGCCTTGCCGGGACCGAAGGCAATCGTGTCGTCGTTGGAGATCCGGATGCGGATTGAATTTGAGATAGCCATGCGCCAGATTGTAGCAAGGCGCGGCCGATCTGTAGGGGGTTTTATGATCCGCTTTGCGTTGCCGGATTGACCCGCCGCTGTATCTTGGCGTATATTCCGCAACAATTCCCTATAGTACGGAGCTTTTTTGCGCGCATTTTCCGCCTGCTGTCCGCTGCCCGATCCGAGTGCCGGCGCCTCCACGGCCAATCCGGCCAGATCGGCGCGCCGATGAACCTGACCGCCGGCGGCGTCTGGGTGCCGCTGATGCTCACCCTGAAGGTGGCCATCTGGGCCACCCTGATCAACCTGATACTGGGCGTGGCCGTGGCCTATGGCCTGGCGCGCTGGCGCTGGGCGGTGCGCGAGGTGGTCGACGCCATCCTGACGCTGCCGATGGTGCTGCCGCCGACCGTGCTCGGCTATTACCTGCTGGTGCTGCTGGGACGCCGCAGCCCGTTCGGCCAATGGCTGGCGCAATTCGGCATCGAAATCGTCTTCACCTGGCAAGGCGCGGTGATCGCCTCCAGCGTGGTGGCTTTTCCGCTGGTGCTCAAGGCTGCACGCGCGGCCTTCGAACAGGTCGATCCGCAACTGGAAGACGCCGCGCGCGTCCTGGGCGTTTCGCCGTTCGGGATTTTTTTCCGGGTCACGCTGCCGCTGGCGCATCGCGGCATCGCCGCAGGCACCTTGCTGGCATTCGCGCGCGCATTGGGCGAATTCGGCGCCACGCTGATGCTGGCCGGCAGCCTGCCGGGTCGCACGCAAACCCTGTCGGTGGCCATTTACGAAGCGGTGCAGGCAGGCGACGACGGCACCGCGGGCGCGCTGGTAGTGATCGTCTCGCTGATCTGCATTGCCGCGCTGCTGCTGGCCAGCCGCCTGATGCCGGGCCAGCGCCGTCTGCGCTTGAGGTGAGGCCATGACGCTCGATATCCAGCTCCGCAAAACCGTGCATGCCGCCGACCGCGTCTTCGAACTCGACGTGGCATTCCGCTCCGACGCCTTGCGCATGGTGCTGTTCGGCGCCTCCGGCGCCGGCAAGAGCCTGACGCTGCAGGCCATCGCCGGCCTGATCACGCCCGACAGCGGACGCATCGTCTTCAAGGACCGCGTGCTGTTCGACAGCCAGGCCGGCGTGCGCCTGCCGCCGCAACGGCGGCGCGTGGCCTATCTTTTCCAGGATTACGCCCTCTTTCCGCATTTGACGGTGGCGCAGAATATCGGCTTCGGCCTGAGCCGCAACTGGCTGCCGCTGCACCGGCCGGAACGCCATCCGCTGGTGCGGCAATGGATGAAGGCCTTCCGCATCGAAAACACCGCGGACAGTTATCCGCTGCAGTTGTCCGGCGGACAACGTCAACGGGTGGCGCTGGCGCGGGCGCTGGTGGCGGGACCGGATTTGCTGTTGCTCGACGAACCGTTCGCCGCGCTGGATCAGTCGCTGCGGCAGCACATGCGCGAAGAATTACTGGAAATGCAACAGCAACTGGCGCTGCCGATGCTCACTATCACGCACGATCCGGCCGACGTCGCCGTGCTGGGCGACGTCGTGTTCAATATGCGGGACGGCAGGATCGCGCCGTCCGCCTAGACTGCAAACCCGATCAGGCGACGCGCTTGAGCTGGCCGCCCTCGAAGAACTGCTCGTCTTCGGTCGATCCGTGCAACGCCGTGGTCGAGGACTGGCCTTGCTGGATGGCCTGCGTTACCGCGTCGAAATACCCGGTGCCGACTTCGCGCTGATGCTTGACCGCCGTGAAGCCGCGCGAGGCCGCCGCGAATTCCGATTCCTGCAATTCGACGAAAGCGGTCATCTGGTTGCGCGCATAGCCGTGCGCCAGGTTGAACATCGAGTAGTTCAGCGCATGGAAGCCGGCCAGCGTGATGAACTGGAATTTGTATCCCATTGCGCCCAGTTCGGTCTGGAACCTGGCGATCGTCGCATCGTCCAGGTTCTTCTTCCAGTTGAATGAAGGCGAGCAGTTATAGGCCAGCATTTTTCCCGGGAACCTGGCATGCACGGCTTCGGCGAACTTGCGCGCGAAATCCAGGTCGGGCTTGCCGGTTTCGCACCAGACCAGATCGGCGTAATCCGAATAGGCCAGCGCGCGCGCAATCGCCTGGTCGATCCCGGCGCGGACCTTGTAGAAACCTTCGACCGTGCGTTTGCCGGTGCAGAACGGCTGGTCGAGCTCGTCCACGTCCGAGGTCAGCAGGTCCGCCGCTTCGGCGTCCGTGCGCGCGATCACCAGCGTGGAGACCCCCGAAACATCGGCCGCCAGCCGCGCCGCATTCAGTTTCTCGACCGCCTCGCGCGTCGGCACCAGCACCTTGCCGCCCATATGGCCGCATTTCTTGACCGACGCCAGTTGATCCTCGAAGTGCACCCCGGCCGCGCCGGCGTCGATCATGGATTTCATCAATTCATAGGCATTCAGCACGCCGCCGAAACCGGCCTCCGCATCGGCCACGATGGGCGCGAAGAAATCGATGTCGTCGCGGCCTTCCGACCATTGGATCTGGTCGGCGCGCTGGAAAGTATTGTTGATGCGCTTGACCACCATCGGCACCGAATTGACCGGATACAGCGACTGGTCGGGATACATCTCGCCGGCCAGGTTGGCGTCGCCGGCAACCTGCCAGCCCGACAGGTAGATCGCCTTCAACCCGGCCTTGACCTGCTGCATCGCCTGGTTGCCGGTCAGCGCGCCGAGCGTGTTGACGAACGGTTCGGTACTGAGCAGATGCCACAGCTTGTCGGCGCCGCGCCTGGCCAGGGTATGTTCCAGCTGCACCGAACCGCGCAGCCTGACCACGTCGGCGGCGGTGTAATTGCGGCGAATGCCTTGCCAGCGCGGATTGTGTTTCCAGTCGTCGGCCAAGGCCTGGATTTGCTGGTCGCGGTCGAGGGGGGCGTTGCTGGTCATGGCATATCTCCTTGATGAGGGATGATTTATCGGAAAAGCATGACTTAATGGTAGACGCGTCGCCGCAGCACAACAATTTCTTGTTAGCGATTTTTATATCTATTATTTTCTTTTAAAATCAATTAGTTATATTTTTAATTTTATATTGCAATACAAAATTCCTTGGAGTGAAATCCAATTTTGATGCGACGCAACCCGGCATTTCGCATTATGGAAAGCGGACATGGAATAATGAAAAACCGAAGAAAAAACCCGGGTTATTGCACGATCCGTGAACTGCCGGTTGTCCACGGTTGTCTATTCGCGGCCGAAAGCACAGAATAGCGTTGATAAAAAATTACACGGCGCTGACCCGCCGCAGCCGCATTCATGCATTACGCCCTGGATCTCCGCACGTTTATTTTCAGCCACTATTTTTATACGGGCGTGCGGATCGCCACCGGCGTGGTCGGACTGACGCTGCTGGGGATGTACGGCTTCGACCTGCCGATCCCGACCGCGATGACGATCTGTATCGGCGCCCTCTGCACCAGCCTGATGGACCTGCCAAGTCCGCTGCGCCACAAATTCAGCGAAATGCTGGCCAGCGTGCTGCTCTGCACACTGGTCACGCTGATCGTCAGCCTGTGCGCCCCCTTCCATTGGGCATTGCGGGTCGCGCTGGTGATTGTCACGTTCACCGCCAGCATGATGGTGGTGTACGGCAAGAAATCCATGCCGCTGCAATTCGCCGCCCTCTTCATCATGACGCTGTCGATCGAGAACGACCTGACCGTGCCGGAAGCATTCAAGCACAGCGCGCTGTTCTTTGGCGGCGGCATGTCGTATCTCGCGTATTCGATGGCGGTATCGTGGGTCCTGCGCAATCGCATGAAGCAGCAGATATTGGCCGAAGCGCTGTTCGAACTGGCGCGCTACCTGCGCATCAAGGCCGACTTCTACGACATCCGCAGCGACCTGTCCATGCAGTTCAACCTGCTGGTGCGACAGCAGATCATGGTGGCCGAAAAGCAGCAGACCTCGCGCGACCTGCTGCTGCGCGACATGCATACCAAGCAGGACGGGCTGCTGGTGCATGTGCACCTGGTGATGCTGGAATTGTACGAACAGGTACTGACCACGCATACCGACTACGCGCTGCTGCGCAGCTACTTCGCCGACAACAACGTGATGGTGTTCCTGCGCGACATCGCCACCAAGGCCGCGGCCGACATCGAAGACATCGCCTATTCGGTCACGCGCAAGCGGGCCGCCGTGCAGACCGTCAGTTACCTGGCTGAAATGCGCGCGATCCAGTTCGAGCTGCAGCAACTGCAGCAGGACAACCTGGCCGGCCAGTTGCCGGACGAGGCGCTGACGCTGCTGCGCGTAACCTACGACAAGATCCGCAACATCATCGAAACCATCGAAGCGCTGCATAGCGCCACGCGCACGCCGGTCGATCCGCTGCCGCTGCTGCCGGGCATGGACATGACCCCGTTCCTGACGCAGCAAAAGTACCAGTTCGGCGTCCTGCTGAAAAACCTGCGCTGGGAGTCGCCCGTGTTCCGCTTCGCGATCCGCGTGATGCTGGCGGTCTCGTGCGGTCTATGGGTCGCGGATCATCTGCCCTATGCCGCGCACGGCTACTGGATCGTGCTGACCATCGTGGTGATCCTCAAGCCGAATTACAGCATGACCAAGCGCCGCCGCAGCGACCGCCTGGTCGGCACCGTGATCGGCTGCGTGCTGACCGCCATCATCCTCAATTTCGTGCATGAGCCGATGGCGCTGCTGGCCATGCTGTTCATCGTGACCGCGGCGTCGCCGGCATTTATTCAAATCAAATACCGCTACACCGCGATTGCGGCGTCGATGCAGATCCTGCTGCAGATCAACCTCTTGATACCGGCCAGCCATGCCGTGATCGGCGAACGGCTGATCGATACCGTCCTGGGCGCCCTCATCGCCACCGTGTTCAGTTTCGTGCTGCCGAGCTGGGAATACCGCGCGCTGCCGCGCTTGCTGAGCGCGGTGCTGCAAGCCAATCGGAAATACATACTCTCCAGCCGCGACATGCTGGAAGGCAAGGTCAATGACGACTTCTATTACCGCGTGGGCCGCAAGGGTTTCATGGACAGCCTGTCGCTGCTGGTGTCGGCGCTGGTGCGGATGATGGACGAGCCGCTCAGCAAACAGCATGCGGTGCGTGAAATCAATCGCTTCGTGGTGCAGAACTATCTGGTGGCCGCGCACATCGCCGCCATGCGCGTGATGCTGCGCCGGAACCCGGAGGGGCTGCCGCGCGCGCAGGTCAACGACGTGATCGAGCATGCCTGCGCCGACACCATCGAGGCATTGACCAAGGCGCAACGCATCATCACGCCGGCCGTGCCGGTCCGGGGCGCGGCCGCCGCCGCAGCAGCTACGCCGGCGCCGGAAAAACCGCGCGACCTGCCGGCGCTGCATCCGCCCGGCCCTGAAGTCACGGAATGGAGCGGCTGGTATCCGTTGCAGCGCCGCGCCGCGATGCTGGACAACGACGCGCGCGAAATCGTGATCGAGACCGACAAGATCAAGCAGGTCTTGCGCAAGGCCTGAACATGCCGCTCGGCTTTCGGTTCGGTATACGGCAGGCAAGACCGCTCTTGTCACGCATGCTTACAAAACGCGGCGAACCGGCCCCGATTGAAGGCGTCTGAAGTAACGGCAATGACACAATTTATCTTCCCCGCCAATAATTTTTTGTTCTATATTAAGTGAACCGACCGTGAAACGGGGGCGACCATGCCGCAGAACCCTGAAGACATGTCTTACTTGATGATCGAGCTCAGCATCGCGCTGCGCGAGCTGGCGCACAATATGAGCAATCTCGCCGTCGCCCTCGAAAACGACTATCTGCGACAGGCCTCCCCCGCCACCGAGGCCACCCGGCAAAGCGCCCTCGAAGTCATCGACAAAGCCAAGGCCCGCTAAGGAATTCCCCACAGGAAAACCTTTATTTATTTGCAAATAGGAATAGCTATCATTTAGATTATCAATATATAATCGCCCGTCAAGTTCAGCTATTTCGAAGATTTATGGGCGTGTTCAAGAAAATCCTGTTTCAAATCCATTGGTTCGTCGGCATTACCGCAGGCACGCTATTGATGATGGTGGGCGTGACAGGCGCCATGCTGGCCTTCAGCGAAGAGATCATCGAAGCATTGAATCCGGGCGTGCTCCAGATCGCGCGCCAGGATGCTCCCAAGCTCGATATGCCGCAATTGGTCGCCAAGGTGCAGGCCGATTATCCGGATCGCCGGATTGCCGCGCTGGTGTTCACTCCCGATCCGGCCGATGCCGTCCATGCCCATCCGGTGCGCGTCATGTTCGCCGCGCCGCCCGGCCTGAAGCGGGGCGATGTGCGTTATGCCGATCCCTACAATGCCCAATTGCTGCCGGCCTTGCGCGCCGAGCCGTTTTTCAAGACGGTTGAATTCCTGCATCGCTTCCTGCTGCTGCCGACCGACACCGGCAAGACCATCATGGGCAGCACCGCGCTATGCCTGCTGTTTCTCGCGCTTTCCGGGCTCTACATGCGCTGGCCGCGCCATGCATTGCAGTGGCGCGCCTGGTTCCGGCTCGACTTCAGCCTGCAGGGGCGCTCCTTCCTTTGGCACATCCATTCGATAATCGGCACCTGGGTCTTGATCATGTATGTGATCTCGGCCTCGACCGGCGCCTACATGTCGCTCGAATGGTTCAAGAAAGGCGTGGACAGCATGCTGGGCGGCCAGACCCAGGCCCAGCCCAAGCCGCCGGCCCCGAAAAAATCTCCCGCCGCGAAGCCGAAGACAGTAACGCGGGAACCGATCGCGCCTGAACGCGCCGCACGCATCTGGCAGGCCTTCACCGATGCCGCGCCGGCATACCGCAGGGTGCTGTTCCGCTTCCCCGATCGCGCCGACGATGCCGTGCAAGTCTTGTTCCTCGACAGCGACGCACCGCACGAGCAGGCCCAAAGCCAGATGCGCATCAGCCCGGAAACCGGCGCTGTAAGCCAGCGCCGGGATTACCGCGACAAGAACCTCGCCGGCCGTTACCAGACCGCGAACTATTCCCTGCACATGGGCAGCTATTTCGGCTTGCCCGGCCGCATCGTCATGACCATCGGCGCGCTTTGCCTGCCGTTGTTCGGCATTACCGGCTGGATGCTGTATCTCGATCGCCGCCGCAAGAAGCGCGCCGTGGCCAAGGCCCGCGACGGCCTGAACGCCGGCCCTTCCCCGGCCGCAACCGGTACGGCGCAAGAAAAAATCCTGCTGGTGTTCGCCAGCCAGTCCGGCTATGCCGAACGGATCGCGTTGAACACCGCCACGGCGCTGCAGGCGGCCGGACTGCAGGTCGACCTGCGTTCGATCGGCAGAACCGGGCTCGATCAATTGCGCCACTATCATCGGGTGCTGTTCGTCGCCAGCACCTTCGGCGACGGCGAACCGCCGGACAGCGCCCGCGGCTTCACGCGCCAGCTCATGCATCACCCGGCTTCCCTGGCGCACCTGCGCTACGGCGTGCTGGCGCTGGGCGATCGCCATTACAGCCATTTCTGCGGCTACGGCCATACGCTGGATTACCATTTGCAAGCCCAGGGCGCGCAACCCGAATTCGCCCTGATCGAAGTCGACAACGCCGATCCCGCCGCGCTGGCGCTGTGGCAGCATGCGCTGGCCGACTGCTACGACGTGGCCGACCTGCGCATGCCGGACGCCGGCCTCACCACGCCGGCCGCGCCCGCGCCCTACCATCGCTGGCCATTGGCCGAACGCCGCCATCTCAATCCCGGCAGCGCGGGCGAGCCGATCTTCCATCTGGCGCTGACGCCGCACGCCGGCGCGCAATGGCAATCCGGAGCGCTGGTCGAGATCCTGCCGCGCCACGCACCTGGGCAGATCGCCGCGTTCCTGCAACAACACGGCCTGGACGGCGCCGCGAGAGTGCAATTCCACGGCGCGCAATGCACGCTGGCCGAAGCGCTCGCGCGCGCCGTACTGCCCGGGCCTGCCGCTGCGCAAGCGGCGCCGCAAGCCTTGGCCGATACCTTGAAGCTGCTGGCGCCGCGCCGTTATTCTGTTGCATCGATTACATCGATCGCCGCCGACGGCAGCCTGCAATTGCTGGTGCGCCAAAGCACGCATGAGGGCGGGCTCGGGCTGGCTTCCGGCTGGCTGACCGCGCATGCAGCGCTCGGCGACGCCATTGAGGGACGCCTGCTGGACAATCCGGGATTCGCGCTCAGCGAGCAGGACGTCCCCGGCATTTTCATCGGCAACGGCTCCGGCATGGCCGGCCTGCGTTCGCACCTGAAGGCGCGCGTGCGCGACGGGCGGCGCCGCAACTGGTTGCTGTTCGGCGAACGCAATCGTGCCCACGATGCACTATATGCGGATGAAATCGCCCAATGGCGGCAGGACGGTTTCCTGCAACGGGTCGACCTGGTATTTTCGCGCGATCAGGCCGAGCGGATTTATGTGCAGGATAAATTGCGCGCCGCCGGCCCGCAGTTGCGCGAATGGCTGGCCGACGGCGCTGTGATTTACGTATGCGGCAGCATGGAGGGCATGGCCGCCGGCGTCGATGCGGTGCTCAACGACCTGCTGGGCGAAGACGCGCTGGAGGAATTGATCGCGGCCAATCGCTACCGGCGCGATATTTATTGAATGCGGTATTGAATCCGGTATCGAGGCGCGCGGATCGCAGCCCGGGATATCGGGCTGCATATCGGGCTGCGAATGATTTCGATGCCCCGGATTCGATGCCGCAAATTCGATGACCCAAATGAAAAAGGAAGCCAAAAGGCTTCCTTTTTTAATCTTTGGAGCGGGAGAAGAGTCTCGAACTCTCGACCTCAACCTTGGCAAGGTTGCGCTCTACCAACTGAGCTACTCCCGCATTTTCCGCTGCTTCGAACAAGGCGAAGTTCAAACCGACTTCACCGTATCCGCTGCGCGAGGGCCGAATTATAAATGGTTTTCGGCCAGCGTGCCTGGATTTTATTATTCGACGCATTATTCGTTTATTGTTCTCGTTTATTACTCTCGTCAGGACTACGCATTTTTTACCGCATGTCCGTATCGTGAATTTTATTGCACGTTTTTACTGCGCGTCCTGATTGCGCTGCTGGGCCGGCTTCAGGCGCTTCTTCGGCTCCTTCTTGCCCGGCGGCGGCGCCGTCGGCTTGGTGCTGGCTTCGGCCAGCAGTCCGGCGCAATCGGTATCGTCGGTGCGGCCCATATTGATCAGCGGCGCCAATGCCGCCAGCGGGGCTACCGCCGCCAGGCCGACCGCCGCGCCGGCCTTGAGCGCGATCACGCCTTTATACACGCCGATATCGGGATTCTTGAACGTGCCCTTGGCGTACAAGGGCGTGCGCAGGGAGATCACGCGCAGGCCCTTGCTCTTGGGCCGGATATCCAGCGCCAGCAATTCCTTGGCCAGGTTGATGTCGCCCGTGACGTTGACCACCGCATCGGCGGTATCCAGCACGAACGAACGGGTCTGCATCAAGCCGTCGGTCACGGCAAAATCGGAGGCCAGGCAATTCATCTGCACTTGCTTGTCGCCGAAAATCTTGACGAACGCCGCGTTGGCGATATTCAGCCCGGCCGCTTCCAGGATGAACTTGCTGACCGAACCCTTGCTGACCACTGCCTTGATTTCCCCGTTGGATGTGCCCAGCAGCGCCGCCACCGAATTGCCGGTGCCCGACAGCGAGACGTCGCCATTGAGTTCGCCAAAACTGGCCTGCATCGATTCCAGGGTCGGGAACAATTGCTTGATCTTCAAATGACGCGCCGCCATTTTCATCTCCGCCTTGATCGGCGCGGCGCTGCCGTCCAATTTGATATTCGACGTCATATTGCCGCCGGCCACGCCGAAATTGAGCGGCGTCAGCGACAGCACGCTGTTGTCCAAATGCAGATTGGCATGCATGTCCTCGATCGGCAGGCTGGCCTCCTTGATGATCTTGCGTCCGGTAAAATCGACGTCGGCATCCAGCACGCCCCAGCTCTTGGTATCGAAGGGCTCGGCCGGCAATACCTTGCCGGACGGCTGCACCGGCGCCGCGCCGCGGTTGGCCTTGCTGGCGTTCGAATCGGCCTTGACCAGCGGCCCCAGGTCTTCCAGCCGCAATTGCCGCGACACCAGTTTGCCGCGCAACAGCGGACGCGGCTGCCGGCGCAGGTATTCCAGCGTGCCGGCGATATCGCTCTCGCCGACCTTGCCGATGAAATTTTCATAGGTCCAGTCGTCGCCGCCGGGCTGGTCCAGCTTGCCGATCAGATGGCCCTTGGTGGCGTACGGCGGCGTATCGGGCAACAGCACGCCGGTCAGCGGATACAGATTGGCCATGCTGGCGCCCGCCAGCGAGAGTTGCAGATCGATGGCGGTAACCGCGGTCGGCTTGGTGATCTTGCCCTCCACGCCGATGGCGTTCTTGCCCAGCTTGACGCTGGCCTGGATCGGATACACCGTGTCCGGATTTTCCAGCGACAGGATGGCCCCGGCCTTGCCGCCGCCGCTCACGGGCGCCTTGTTGTAGCTGCCGTCGAGCTTGAATTCCAGGCCGTAGCCTTGAGGATTGTCGTCCGCCAGCGTGTTCACGTTGGCATGCATGTCGAGCTTGATGCTCGGATCCAGGTAATGCACCTGACCCTGCTTCAGGATCAGCCGCTGCAGATCGAAACGCCATGTCGACGGCTTGTCGTCGTCTTTCTTGAAAGTCCAATTGTTTTGCGTCGGATCTGCGCCGCGTTCCAGCGCCAGCACCAGGCCGTCGGCTTCCAGTTCCGGCAGCACCACCGCCTTGACCAGCAGCGGCAGCGGACTCAGCGAGAACGTGACATGGGTCAATTGCACCATCTGCGGGCCGGTCTTGGCCCAATCGGGGTTGCTCATCTGGATATCGTCGGCCGACAGGCGCGGCCACGGCACCCGGCGCCGCCAGCCAGAATAGGTCGAACCGGCCGGGCCCGCTGCCGGCTTCTGCCAGTGCAACGCCAGATTGCCGCGGATCTCGAACACCCGGCCGGTGGCCTCGCTGACGCGCCGATTGATATACGGCTTGGCGCGATTCCAGTCGAAAGTCAGCAGGAACACGACCAAGATGACGATCAGGACCAGCAATGTCAGCAGGGTCCACAAGAGGATTTTTTTGATTGTCGGTTTTCTCATGGCGGTACGACTACGCTGCACAGGCATTGTTCCGGTTTTGTCGCAAACAGCCAACTCGCCGACCGAAATCTCCTGGAATTCTTACAAAAATAGCGATTTTGACAACAAGCCGACGCATAATCGATCGTCGGCATTTACCACAGTGCCAGGACGAAGCAAAAGGCCGCGACAAGCGCACGGTACGGAGAAACCACTTTGCTGAGACAGTGGATTTTTTAGGGGGAATCAAATGAAACTGAGCCGGAAATTGCCATTGGCGTTTATCGCCATCTCCTTGGTCGCTGCCGCGGCCGGCCTGTTCGGCATCCACAAGATGAGCCAATCCGCCGATACCTACGCGCAGGTCATCGCCGTCGATTACGGCAACGAACAGCTTGCCGCCTCGATGCAGGTCAGGTTCAAGACCCAGGTGCAGGAATGGAAGGACGTATTGTTGCGCGGCAAGAATCCGGAGCAACTGGATAATTACTGGACAGCATTCCAGGCCGATGAAAAATCCGTGGCCGGACAGGCCGCCAAATTACAGGCCGCGCTGCCCTCGGGCGAGGCGCGCAAGCTGACTGACGATTTCATCGAAGCGCACCAGCGCATGGGCATCGATTACCGCAAGGGGCTGGAAGCCTTCAAGGCAGCGGACTTCGACGCCGCCGCCGGCGACAATGCCGTCAAGGGCATGGACCGGCCGCCGACCGAATTGATCACCAAACTGCGCGCCGCCATTCTGGACGCGACCCGGGCGCGCGTGGCATATGCGCGCGACAGCAGCAGGCAGGCCATGATGGTCAGCATCGCGCTGATGATTGCCGGCTTCATCGGCAGCGTGATCGGCGGAGTCCTGTTTTCCAAGTCGATCTCACGGCCGCTGGACAAATGCGTCGGCCTGGCGCAAATGGTCGCGGCCGGCGACCTGACCGGCAATATCGTGGTCGATTCGACGGACGAAATCGGCCAGTTGCTGCAGGCGCTGAAAGATATGAACGGCAGTCTCGGCACCATCGTCGCGCAAGTGCGTATGGGCACCGACGCCATCGCGATCGCCTCGGGCGAAATCGCGACCGGCAATCTCGACCTGTCGTCGCGCACCGAAGAACAGGCCGCCGCGCTCGAAGAGACCGCGTCTTCCATGGAAGAGCTGACCTCGACGGTGAAGCAGAATTCGGACAACGCACGCCAGGCCAAGCAATTGGCCAGCACCGCGGCGGCGGTTGCCACCAAGGGCGGCGAAGTGGTCAGCCAGGTGGTCGATACGATGGGATCGATCAACGAATCGTCGCGCAAGATCGTCGACATCATCGGCGTGATCGACGGCATCGCCTTCCAGACCAATATCCTGGCGCTGAATGCGGCAGTGGAAGCGGCGCGCGCCGGCGAGCAGGGCCGCGGCTTTGCCGTGGTGGCCTCGGAAGTGCGCAGCCTGGCGCAGCGCTCGGCGGTCGCGGCCAAGGAGATCAAGCAATTGATCGGCGATTCGGTCGAGAAAGTGGCGGCAGGCGGCACGCTGGTCGGCCAGGCCGGCAGCACCATGGTGGAGATTGTCGACAGCGTCCAGCGCGTCAGCGACATCATGGCCGAAATTTCGGCGGCGGGCCTGGAGCAAAGCGCGGGCATCGACCAGATCAACCAGGCAGTCGGGCAGATGGACAACGCCACGCAGCAGAACGCCGCGCTGGTCGAGCAAGCGGCCGCGGCCGCCGCGTCCATGCGCGAACAGGCGGGCCGCCTGGTGCAGACCGTGAGCGTATTCAAGCTGCATGGCGGCGAAAGTCCGGCAATGCAACGCTTGCCGCAAGCCGGGATCGCCAGGCCGGCATTGAAAACGACATCCCAACCCGCACCGGCATTCGGCGACAAACCGAGGCCGCTGTCTTCGGCGACGGCAACCGTGCGCGCAAAAACACCGGCGACGGCGATCAACGGCGATGAATGGGAAACGTTTTAAGGCGCGGATTCGGATCGAATCGGCCTGAAGGCTTCACCGGCCGCCGGTCGCGCCATATGGATTGCAGCCGTTTTACTTCGGCGTGAATTTGAAGCGGCAGACATTGCCGCCCTTCACCATGCATTCTTCATGGACTACCTTGCCGTCGGTAAAGGTCGATAGCAGCGCAAGGTCGAATCGGCAGACATGCGGCTGTTTTTTTGCGAGATCGTGGAACACACAGTTGCCGGCTTCGATTATCGGCATGCCTTCCTTGTCCGCCGGCGCGTCCCGATCGATTTTATAACCGATATCCTCCATGACGCCGGCCAGTTTCCGGACTTGCGCCGGCAAATCGCCCTGCGGCGCCGCGCCTGCCAGCAAACCTTTGGCCACTTTTTCGCCCATCGCGGCCAGCCGCTCGCCCAGTTGCTCCTCGCCGACCTCCTGCTCCACGGTCTCGATCAGAAGCTGGGCAAACCAGGAATATTGGCGCGGGAAGAAACCGGCGCCCTTTTCGGTCAATACATAAAGCTGCTCCGGCCGCCCGCCGGATGGACGGGTCGCGCTCTTGGCCACCATGGCATGCGTTTCCAGCGTAGCCAGATGCTGCCTGACCGCGTTGCGCGTAATGCCGAGACTGCCGGAGAAATTTTCCACGGTCAGGCCGGTCTTGTTCCTGATGAGCAACTCAAGGAATTCCTTGTGTCGCGGGCCGATCATTTCAAGCATCAGACGCTTTCGAAAACATGGCTGAAAACACATATATTACGCCAATGACTTAAAACATAAAATACTTTACAAAGTGTTTTAATAAAATTAAGCTACGGTTTTCAACCTGGAGCGAGATAAAAATGAACACCACTTCGAAATTCATGATGGCAAGCCTGATGTCGCTGGCGATGACAACGGCCTTTGCCCAGTCGGCGCCGAACGACGCCCAGATCGCCGGCATCGTGGTCGCCGCCAACACCGTCGACATCAAGGCCGGCGAAGCCGCCAAGGAAAAGTCCACGAACAAGGACGTCAAGGAATTCGCGCAACGCATGATCACCGATCACTCTGGCGTCAACAAACAGGCCGTGGCGCTGGTCACCAAACTGCACGTGACGCCGGAAGACAGCGCCACCAGCAAGAGCCTGACCGAAGGCGGCGCTGCAACATTGAAGCGCCTGCAGGCATTGCAGGGCAGCGCCTTCGACAAGGCGTACGTCGACAATGAAGTCGCCTATCACCAGGCCGTGCTGGATGCGATCGACAAGGTGCTGCTGCCCAGCGCCCAGAACGCCGAGCTGAAAGACCTGATCGCCAAGGTGCGTCCGGCCTTCGTCGCGCATCTGGAACACGCGAAGCATATGCAATCGATGATGAAGTAATGACCCAGCCATCCAACGGCATGCCAAGCCGCGCCCTCCTCCCAGGAAGCGCGGTGCGGCGTCTGGCGCTGACGGCATGGCTGCTGGCCGCGCCGATTGTCGCCGCGCATGGCGCGGATGCCGCCGAGGCCGCCGACACGGTCCATGCGAACGGATCGTCGCACCGCACGGTCACCATCGTGATCGAGGCGATGAAATTCGCGCCGGCGACAGTGGAAGTGCGCCAGGGCGACACCGTGGTTTGGCGCAACAAGGATCCGTTTCCGCACACGGTGCGCGCGCAGCGGCCGGGCGGTTTCTCGTCGCCCGAAATCGCCGCCGGCAACGCCTGGAAATTCGTCGCCCGCGAGAAAGGCGTGTTTCCTTACATCTGCACCCTGCATGCCACGATGCAGAGCACGCTGATCGTCAAATAGCGCCGGCCCGCGCAATCCAGCACGGCCGGCTGTCTTGTTGTTTGCCTACATGCCGCCACTCCCCTTCCCTGGTTCGGCCTTGCCGCCCAGGAACAGGTTGTTCCACAAGCCGGTCCACTTGTCCCAGTTATCCACCACCACTGCCGGATCCATCAATTCATAGTTGAAATCCTTCATCGGACTGGCGACCTCGGTGCTGACCGGCACGTTGCCGGCGCGCTGCACGATCTGCTGGCCTTCGCGCGACAGCATGAAGTCGGTATAGAGCAAGGCGGCATTCGGATGCGGCGCTTCCTTCATCAGGCCGATCGACCTGGCGCGGCCGATTGTCAGCGGCAGCGCTTTCCATGCAATCGGCGCGCCCTTCTTCTTCAGGTCTTCGACGTTGTAGTTGAACGCGACGGGCGACATCGGCACTTCGCCGGCGGCGATTATGGTCGCCAGCAGCGTGTGGCCTTTGCGCAGTTGCGGTTTGGTCGCCGCCAATTTGCGGAAATACGCCATGCCCTTCTCTTCCCCCATCGCCTGCAGCATGGAGCCGAACCAGTCGATATCGCCCGGTTCCATGCCAATGTTGCCTTGCCACTTCGGCAGCAACAGGTCTTCATAGCTGTTCGGCACCTGGTCCGGCTTGACCAGCTTGGTGTTATAGGCGAGCACATAGAAGATCAGCATCTCGGGCGCGTAGTAGTGATGCTTGGGCAGCGCGGCCGCCGGAATTTCGGCCAGGTGCGGCGTGAAGAATTCTTCCAGCAGATGCTCGCGATACATCATGTCGATGCCGGAACCGAGTTCGACAACATCGGCGGTGTTGCGCCCCGCCTTCGCCTCCACCGTGGCGCGTTGCAGCAGCTGTTCGCCGCCGCCGCGCCAGGCCGTGACCTTGATGCCGTATTTCTTTTCAAATGCTTCCACCAGCGGCCCGGAATCGGTGGCGTTCAGGGCCGTGTACAGCGTCAGGCTGCCTTCCTTCCGGGCGTTCCTTATCAGCCGCTCTTCGCGGTCGGGCCCCTGGTACATATAGATATCGCGCGTGGCGACCTTCTGCGCATGGCCTGCCGCGGGCAAGACGGCGCCGCACAGCGCCAATAAAAAAGCCGCGCAATAACGCGCGGCCGGTTTCGATTTTCGGAGAATTCCATTCGCCGAAAAAATACGCAAAGGGAATTGCAACCGCAAGGCAATATGGTCTGTGCAAGTCATGCTGTCTCCATGATTATTGTAGATAATCGCGGCGCCGGACAGCCGTTTGTTTTTGCGGTCTTGCCCGGGCCGATTTGTGACGCGATCCGTATCGAAGACCGGTGTACCTCCGGACCTCTTACTTCACTTCTGCGTCAGAACCACATCCTGCCATAGCTGCGCCCATTTATTGTATTGATCGACGAATTTCGGCTGGTTGGTCAATACATAGTGAATATTCTTGAACGGCGTGTCGATATTCTTATCGGTCGGGGTGTAATCCAGGTCGGCAATGATCTGCTGTCCGTCCGTCAGCATATATTCGTAGAACAGCAAGGCGGCATGCGGATGTTGCGGCTGGCTGGATATGCCTTCGCTGAAACCGATGCCGACGACCGGATCCAGCAGGAAATAGTCGACCGGCGCCCCCTTTTGCTGCGCGGAAGTCACGATATGGTTATAGACGGTCAGGCCGAGCGGAACTTCGCCGCTGGCCACCAGGTTCCCCAGCAGCGAATGGCCGGTGCGCAACGATGGCTTGTTGGCGGCCATCAGGTCGTGAAAATACTTGATCCCGTTTTCTTCGCCCATCGAGGCCAGGATGTTGTAGAACCATTCCTGGTCGGTGGCTTCTATGCCGAGCTTGCCTTTCCATTTCGGATCCAGCAAATCGCGGTAGGTTTTCGGCAGATCTTCCTTTTTAATGCTCTTGGTGTTGTAGGCCTGCAGTTCGATATCGACAAAGGTCGCCACATATTCATGATTGGTGCCGACCGCGCCCTTGATCAAGTTATCCGCATAGGGCGACTTGATCGGCAGCAGGACTTTCTCGCGATGCGCCATTTCCATCTGGATCGCCCCCATATTGACGACATCGAATGCGGGACGTCCGGCATTGCGTTCAGAGAGTACCCTTTGCAGGACATTCATGTCGCCGGAGCGCCATAATTTGACCTTGATGCCGTATTTTGCCTCGAAGCCGGCAGTGAGTTTTTGCGCGATATCCTGCGTGATGGAAGTATAGAGCGTGACCGATTCTTCTTTTTTCGCGGCCTCCACCAGGCTCTTGTGGTGCGCTTCGTCCTTGTACGCCGCCATGGCCTGAAGCGCCTTGTTATCCGCGCACGCCGCTGCCGCAAACAGCAAAGGACTAACGCATACAGACACAGCCAGAATGGATTTCAGCTTCAGGAAATTCACTATGTTCTCCTCGAATCGTTATAAAAATTATTCCCGGCTGCGGCTGCTGCGCGCATCGCCTCGGCACGTCTCTATTGCTTCCTTCTCCATGGATATCGCAGGAATTCTCCAACGATTGCGATGCCGCCGCCAACGCAATCTGCTTAAGTACTGATCGAATTCCGTTGTTGGCATATGCAAAACACCAGTATTTCCCGGGCTTTGCGTTCAGCACGTGGCAATATGGGCGCTGCGGTCAAGGTATCGGTTCTATTTCAAGGGCAAGGCATGAAATCGGAAAACACCATCAATCTGCGGCACCTGAGAGCTTTCCTGGCGGTGGTCGAACTGGGCGGCGTCAGGATGGCCGCGGAGTCTCTGTATCGCGCGCAATCGGCTGTGTCGCGCTCGATTCAGGAGCTGGAAACCAGGCTCGGCGTCGAATTGTTCGAACGAAAGATCAATGGCATGCTGCCGACCGTTTTCGGCCGGGCGCTGGCGTATCGCGCGCAACGGGCGGCCCAGGAATTCCGTCTGGCGCGCGATGAAATGGCGTTTCGCCTGCGCAAGGCAAACGGCGCGGTCAATGCCCCGGTGTTCGATATGCTGTTCAATAAAGACCGCCTGCAGATCTTCATCAAACTGGCGGAATCGCATCACATGCCGACGGTAGCGAAACTGCTCGGCATTACACAGGCCGGCGTCAGTTCCGCCATTGCCGAACTCGAAACCAGCCTGGGCATTCCGCTTTTCATTCGCACGGCCAAGGGCATGCAGGCCAATGAAGCCGGGGAAATCCTGCTGCTGCGAGCCAAGCTGGCGCTGGCCGAGCTACGCAATGTCGACTCGGACATTGCCGCGTTGCTCGGCAAGACACAGGGGTTGGTGACGGTGGGGGCGCATCCCCTGAGCCGCACCGTGATCTTGCCGCTGGCGATTGCCCGGGTATCGGTGCTGCATCCCGAGGTCATGATCTCAACCTTCGAGGGGCGCAACGAAGATACCGCGGCAGGCCTGCGCGCCGGCGATCTCGATTTTGTATTGACCACCGCGCGTCCCGGCGCGCCCGCTGCCGGCATGACCGACCGCCCGTTGATGCATTACAAAATGTCGGTATTCGTACGCACCGGGCATCCCTTGACCCGCCTCGCCAAGGTTACCCTGGCGGATCTGGTCGCGGCCAAATGGATATTGCCGGCGCGCAGCACACCGGTGCGGGAGTTGTTCGACCAGGCGTTCAATTACATGAGCGGCACCTTGCCGAAAGGTCCCATTGAGACCAGCGATCTGTCCATCTTGCGCGGGGTGCTGCTGAACAGCGACCTGATCACGGCGATTCCGGCCCAGCAACTCGATCTGGAACGCAGGCTGGGCGTGGTGCAAATGCTCGATTTCGAATTCGACCGGAACGTCCGGACGATCAGTTTGCTGCAACGCGCGAAAAGCCATCTTTCGCCCGCCGCGACCGCATTGATAGGCGCGATCGAACAAGTGGTCGCCGAACTGGATGTCCTGGACAGCGGCGCCGGCAATACAGCTGAACCGGCATTGCTGGCGAATCTGGCAAAGTGAAGCAGCGGGGCCCGGCCAGGCTCGGCAAACCATACACCGCAATACAAAAAGCGGTTCAATAACAAAATTCGATCAATAATCAATCGAATTGCGATAGCTGCCGCCAGGTCGGCATCCTAGAATGATTTCACCGTTTCAGGCGGCGTGCATGAGCTGTATCGCCCGATATCATTTTTCGAGAGGCTTCCCATGGCAGACTTCCGTACATTCAAGACCGCGCAACGCCTTCCCGCCAAAGCGATGTCGCCCGTGATCGATCCGGCGGGCTGGCTGCCGAATTCGCTCGGCGAGGTCGGCAATTGGAGCTACCACATCACGGAATCCGACGCCAATGCGCTGATCGACGCCGCCCGCGAAACAAGCCGGAAAGGCATTATTCCGGAACAGGTCGACAAGGAAAATTTTCCGCTGAAAGGCAGTTTTCGCGGCATCCTGACCGATGTGCGCGAAGAATTGCGCAACGGCCGCGGGATCGTGATGCTGCGCGATTTCCCGATCGGCGAACTCGATCGGAAAGGCCAGGTCATCGCTTATCTCGGACTGGGTTCGTTTCTCGGCAAGCCGATATCGCAAAACATGAAAGGCCATCTGCTCGGCCACGTCAAGGATCTGGGCGGCGACTACAGCGACCCGAATACGCGCGGCTATTTCACGCGCGCCGAAATGCGCTGCCACAACGATCCTTGCGACTTTGTCGGACTGCTGTGCCTGCAGACCGCAAAGAGCGGCGGCGCCAGCGCGGTGGCCAGTTCGGTCGCGGTCTATAACATCATGCTCGAACGCCGGCCGGATCTGGTGCAGGTACTCACCGAGGACTTCTACCGCTCCCGCAAGGGCGACGTCAATCCGGGCCAGAAGCCATGGTTCAAGCAGCCGATGTTCTCGTTCGACGACGGCTATTTCAGTGCGCTCGGGGCCGGTTCCTCGATCGACAGGGCGGTCGGCCTGCCGGGCGTGCCGCCCTGGACGCCAATGCAAAAGGAAGCGATTGAAGTCTATCGCCAGGTTTGCGAGGAATGCCTGACCGACATCCCCTTCCTGCCGGGCGATATACAGTTTCTCAATAATTACGTGGCATTGCATACGCGGCGCGATTATGAAGACTGGCCGCAACCCGAGCGCAAACGCCACCTGCTGCGATTATGGCTGTCGGATCCGGACAGCCGGCCGGCGCCGCTGTCGCAGCGCAGCGGCTATCGCGTCAACGGCATCCTGCCGGAAGGCGTAAAGCTGAATGCCCCGCTCGATGTCCATGAAGCACCTTGAATGATTGGAATACTGTGTCGCGTATCGATCATTGCTACAGTATTGCCGACCTGAGGGAGGCGGCCCGGCGCCGCCTTCCAAAAGGCGTTTTCCAATATGTCGACAAGGGTACCGAAGATCAGCTTGCGCTCGACAACAACCGGCTGACACTGGATAGCACCAAGCTTTTGCATCGGGTCTTGACCGATGTTTCCGATATCAGTCTCGAGACCACGCTGTTCGGCCGCGACATGAAGATGCCGTTGATCATCGGGCCCACCGGCGTGGCCGGCATGTGCTGGTATGAGGGGGAACTGGAATTGGCGCGCGCGGCGGCCCGCAGCGGCGTGCCGTTTACGCTGGCCACCGGCGCGAATACCTCGATGGAAAAAGTCGCGCACGAAGCCGGCGGCAACCTCTGGTTCCAGCTTTACATGTGGCGCGAAAAAGAGCTGTCCTATGAACTGGTCAAGCGCGCCGGGCGGGCCGGTTTCGATACCTTGATCTGGACCGTCGACCTGCCGCACAAGCCGAATCGCGAACACGATCAGCGCAACGGTTTCAGCATGCCCTACAAGCTCAATCGGCGCAGCGTCATCGACGCCCTGCTGCATCCCGAATGGCTGGCGAGCGTGCTGGGACGTTACATGATGACGACCGGGATGCCGCGCCACATCAATTTCCCGGAAAAATACCAGCACAAATTCACCGGCAAGGCGACCATCGCCAAGGATTTGCAGACCGACAAACTGGGCTGGGACGATATCGCCCGTTTGCGCGATATATGGCCCGGCAAACTGATCATCAAGGGCATCATGCGCATCGACGATGCGCAACAGGCCGTTGCATACGGCATGGACGGTATTGTCATTTCCAACCATGGCGGCCGCAGCATGGACAGCGCGCCTTCGACGCTGGACGTCTTGCCGGGCATCGCCGCGGCGGTCGGCGACAGGACCACCGTGCTGGTGGATTCCGGCATCCGTCGCGGCAGCGACATTGTCAAGTGCCTGGCTTTGGGCGCCAAAGGCGTACTCACCGGGCGCGCAACGTTATATGGCGTTGGAGCGGGAGGCGAATCGGGCGCGGTCAAGGCGCTGGATATCCTGAACGCCGAAATGCGCCGTACCATGGCCTATACCGGATGCCGACGGGTAGATCAACTGAGCGGCGATGTGATCTGGCGTGGCCATCAAGGCAGAGTCGGGCAGGCAATTTGACCGCCAGTCGCGATGGCCCCTCCCGGCCAAAAATGCCTTAGAGCGCTTCGACCTTCGGATACAGATCCACGTTTTCCCGCTGGATCCGCTCATGCAATTTGCGCAGCACGATATTCGCGTCCGCCTTGAATGCCTCTTCTTCCTCTTGCAATGCCTTGGCGGTGTTCCAGTGCAGCGCGAATTTCTCGTACGCTTGCGCGATCGTCCCCATTTCCACCTGGAATTGCCTGCCCTTGTTGACCATGTGGCCGTCGCCGCTGCGCGCCAGCGCGGGATACAGTGAGCGGTCTTCGATAGCCAGGTGCAGCTTGATGATCGAGCTCATCGAGATGATGAGTTGCGCGATTTCGGCCGCATTGCCGGCGACGCCTGCATGCGACAGCTTCCTCAGCGTCGCGATGCAGGTCAGGATTTCAACGTGTTGGCTTTTGAATTTATCGATATTCACGGATAGGCTCCCCTGGGATGCTTTTTATGGTTCGGATGATGATTTGTCTTCGTTGCGCGCAAATAATATATCGAGATGCCGAAACATGTCGGCGAACTGCACGGCGGCACTTTTGCAGGCATCGCAGGTTTCCAGGTGCGCCTGCAATTGCGCGCTCTGTTCCGCGCTCATCGGGCGGTCGCGCGCATCGCAGACGATATGCGTGGTTTCCTTGCAGCTCAGTTTCTTGATCGGTTTCAATTCAATTCTCCCCATCCGCGGACGGTGCATTCGCGCAAACGCATGCGGGCCCGGTATAGCACAACGCGCAAGTTTCCCGCGCTGATTGCGCAGTTCAGCTCGATCTCGGCAAGATCGAGGCCCAGGTATTCGCGCATCAGGAACAGGCGCGCCGTTTGCTCCGGCAAGCGGCGCATGCAAAGCTCCACGATATTGAGCAGTTGATGCTGCGCCAGCCGCGTTTCCGGGCAAAGGGTATCGACGAAAACATCGGGATGCCATGCGTCGTCGGCGGTAAACTGCGCATCGATATCGGCAGCGCCATCCGCACCGGCGGCATCCGGCTCCGTATCCCGATAAGGGAAAGACAGGAAACGGCGTTCGCGAATGGCGTCGATGATCTTGTAGCGCAGGATGCCGGTCAGCCAGCTGCGCAGGCTGGATTTATGCTGAAAGCCGCTCCAGCCTTTGAGCGCCGCGATCATGGCGTCCTGCACGACGTCTTCGGCATCTGCATTCGACGGCAATTGCAGTCGGGCCAGGCGCAGCAGGAACGATTGCTGCATGCCGATTTGCTGCCAGACATCTTGCTTGTTATCTTCTTGATCGATCATGAAAGCGCGCCGGACTACCGTTTACTGCGCCGCGACAGCGATACCGCATAAGCGGCGGCGCGCGACCGCAGGATGGGATCGTCCGATAGCGCGATTCCCGGCGGCAGCGTGCCCGGCATGAACACAAGTTGTTCGCAGCCATTGTCGGTCACTTTCCTCGATACGCGCAATGTCCCCAGCTCGATTTCGCCGGCGCCCTGCCAGACGGTGCTCGGATCGACCAGCGAATCTTCCGAAGCGGGCAATTGCGCGCAGACTGTGAATTCGATGCTGGAATGCAGCAGGCGTCCGGCGATTTCCTCTTCCAGAAACTGATCGGGAAAGGACGCTTCCTCGGCTTCGCTCAGATAGTGTGTGCCGGACCCGGGCTTGACGACAATCCGTGCATGCTGCCGCGCGCCCTGGCTGTTTTCGAATATGAATGCGTTGTTCGAGAAATAAGGCGTGGTCGCATACGAGGTCGGCGCGGCATGGGCCGCCAGCAGCGCAGGCTGGCGCGTTCCGTCCGGATAGGCGGCATTGTGCGCGGCGATCTTTTGCGGATCCGGTTTCTTGGTCACCGGATCGGCGACGCGCGCTTGCAGGAAGCTGACGAACGACGCCGGCGTCGCGGCAAAGAAAGCCGGTTCCGAAATCAGCACCAGATCGTAGGTCTGCCCCCCGCCCTCCAACCGCACCGCCATGCCGCGCACGCTGCGGCTCTTGTCGCTGACCCCGGGATTGCCGCCGCCTATCGAAAAGCGCAGCGTGGCGGATAACTCGGGCTGCCGGAACAGGGGGCTATCGACGAAATCGGTCGCCTGCTTTGCGGGGATAAAGCTGCCGGCAGCGCAAAAACCCTTGGCGTGCGAGGCGCGTTTCCCGGCATGAACGCCGAAGGTGCCGTTAAGGGCGTCGATCATGCCGGCCGGGGTCGGCTGCGAAGAAGGTGTGGTCGTGGCAGAGCTCATGGCGATGGTATCCCTTGATGGTGAAAAAGAAATGAAATGGAAAATTCCAATCCGGTTTTCTGTTAAGTCGCCATTGGGATGTTTTTGTTACAGGTTTTTATTTGGCCATGGCGTGATGGCGATACGGAGGCTGGCGGGGCGATGCAGAAGTCTGGTGCGATCGGTTTATGGGCAAACCGGGGCGTGATGAGGAAAAATAAGCGAGGGCAATAATAATGGCTAAAAGATTAAGACTTTAGCCATGCAGGCAGGAAGACGCTGAACACTTGGCAAGTGCTTGATTTAACGAAGACGAGGAATCGAGACAAGAATGAAGCAAGGAATGGAGGCGGGGGTCGGGATCGAACCGGCGTAAACGGCTTTGCAGGCCGCTGCATAACCACTTTGCTACCCCGCCAGGGGTGAGGATGATGGCGCATCAACTGCTGCGAATAAAAAAAGGAAGCTTTGAAGGCTTCCTTTCGTATCCTGGAGCGGGAGAAGAGTCTCGAACTCTCGACCTCAACCTTGGCAAGGTTGCGCTCTACCAACTGAGCTACTCCCGCATTCACAACAGACCGCTATTATAAAG
>DASYEK010000101.1:0-68436 GCA_036499085.1 Herbaspirillum sp.
ATTGTTCCCGAACCAGTTCATCAATGTGCGCCTGCAGCTCGGCGCGCAGCCGAACGTGCTGACGGTGCCGACCGTGGCGCTGCAGCTCGGCACCGGCGGCAGCTATGTGTATGTGGTCAACGCCGACCAGACGGTCAGCAATGTCAAGGTCAAGCTGGGCCAGGTGTCCAACAACGACACCATCATCGAGCAGGGCCTGAAGGAAGGCCAGAAAGTGGTGGTCGACGGCCTCGACAAATTGCGCGAAGGATCGAAAGTGCGCGTGATCGACCGCGCCGCCCAGAACCAGGCCGCCGCGGCTGCCGCGGCAGCGCCGGCCAAGGGACAACGGCGCCGCCGCAACGGCGAAGGCCAGGCCGGCGGTGACAATGCCGGCGGCAGGCCGCCCGGCGCCGCCGCGCCCGCCTCGGCGCCGGCATTGGTCAATCCGATACCTGCGCCCGCCCCCGCCGCCGCGCCGGCCAGATAGGCGCCGCCAACCGCATGAATCCATCCCGCCTCTTTATCCTGCGGCCGGTCGCCACCACCCTGATGATGGTGGCGATCCTGCTGACCGGCCTGTTCGCCTGGCGCCTGCTGCCGGTTTCGGCCTTGCCGGAAGTCGATTACCCGACCATCCAGGTGGTCACGCTGTATCCGGGCGCGAGTCCGGAAGTCATCACCTCCTCGATCACCGCGCCGCTGGAACGCCAGTTCGGCCAGATGCCGGGCCTGAGCGAGATGTCCTCGACCAGCTCCGGCGGCGCCTCGGTCATCACCCTGCAATTCAGCCTGGACCTGACGCTGGACGTGGCGGAGCAGGAAGTCCAGGCCGCCATCAACGCCGGCGGCAACCTGCTGCCGAGCGACCTGCCGAATCCGCCGATCTATAACAAGGTCAATCCGGCCGATACCCCGATCATGAGCATCGCGGTCAGTTCGCCGACCATGCCGCTGCCCAAACTGGAAGACCTGGTCGATACCCGCCTGGCGCAGAAAATTTCGCAAGTCCCAGGCGTGGGCCTGGTCAGCATCAGCGGCGGCCAGCGGCCGGCCGTGCGCATCCAGAGCAATCCCAAAGCGCTGGCCGCGCTCGGCCTGACGCCGGAAGATATCCGCACCGCCATTGCCAGCGCCAACGTGAACCAGGCAAAAGGCAGTTTCGACGGCCCGCTGCAGGCCTCGACGGTGGACGGCAACGACCAGTTGAAATCGGCGGAGGAATACAAGAACGTCATCATCGCCTACAAAGAAGGCGCGCCGGTGCGCCTGCGCGACGTCGCCGCCGTGATCGATTCGGCCGAAAACACGCGCCTGGCGGCCTGGGCCGGCACCACCCCGGCCATCGTGCTGAACGTGCAGCGCCAGCCCGGCGCCAATGTGATCCAGGTCACCGACCGCATCAAGGCGCTGCTGCCGCAACTCAGCGGCAGCCTGCCCAGCTCGGTCGACATCAAGGTGCTCAACGACCGCACCGTCACCATCCGCGCCTCGGTCAAGGATGTCGAATTCGAACTGATGCTGGCGGTGGCGCTGGTGGTGCTGGTGATCTTCCTGTTCCTGCGCAACGTGCCGGCCACCATCATCCCGGCGGTGGCGGTGCCGCTGTCGCTGATCGGCACTTTCGGCGTGATGTACCTGACCGGCTTCTCCATCAATAACCTGACCCTGATGGCGCTGACCATCGCCACCGGCTTCGTGGTCGACGATGCGATCGTGATGATCGAGAATATCAGCCGCTACATCGAGGAAGGCGAAAGCCCGCTGGCGGCCGCGCTGAAAGGCTCCGAACAGATCGGCTTCACCATCATTTCGCTGACCATCTCGCTGATCGCGGTGCTGATCCCGCTGCTGTTCATGGGCGACGTGGTGGGACGCCTGTTCCGCGAATTCGCCATCACGCTGGCCATTTCGATCCTGATTTCCGCGTTCATTTCATTGACGCTCACGCCGATGATGTGCGCGCGCCTGCTCAAGCATGTTCCCGAAGAAAAGCAGAGCCGCTTCTATCATTCCAGCCAGCGCTTCTTCGACCGCGTCATCGCCGAATACGGCAAGGCCCTGACCTGGGTGCTGGACCGCCAGAAGCTGACGCTGCTGGTGGCGCTGGCCACGCTGGTGCTGACCGCCTTGCTCTACCTGGTGGTGCCGAAGGGCTTCTTCCCGCTGCAGGACACCGGCGTGATCCAGGGCATCAGCGAAGGCTCGCAATCGATTTCGTTCGAAGCCATGTCGAAACGCCAGGCGGCGCTGGCCGGCAGCCTGCTGCAGGACCCGGCGGTGGAAAGCCTGTCGTCCTTCATCGGCGTCGACGGCGTCAACACGGCGCTCAACGCCGGCCGCGTGCTGATCAGCCTGAAGCCGAAGGAGGAGCGCGACGATATCCACACCGTGCTGGCGCGCCTGCAACGCCGTGCCGACGACATGCCCGGCATGTCGCTGTATCTGCAGCCGGTGCAGGACCTGAGCATCGACAGCAGCGTCAGCCGCACGCAATACCAGTTCACGCTGCAGACCACCGATCCCGACGAACTGTCGGCCTGGACGCCGAAGCTGGTGCAGCGGCTGCAACGCATTCCGTCGCTGGCCGACGTCGCCAGCGATCTGCAGGACAAGGGCTTGCAGGCCTATATCAACATCAATCGCGATACCGCCTCGCGCCTGGGCGTGACCACCGCCGCGATCGACAACGCGCTGTACAACGCCTTCGGCCAGCGCATGATCTCGACCATCTTCACCCAGACCAATCAATACCGCGTGGTGCTGGAAGTCGCGCCGCAGGACCGCCGCAACCCGATGTCGCTGAAGGGCCTGTATGTGCCGACGCTGGCCGGCGGGCCGGTGCCGCTGGAAGCCGTGGCGACCATCGAGACGCGCGCCACCGCGCTGACCATCAGCCATCTGGGACAATTCCCGACCGCGACCATTTCCTTCAACCTGACCAAGGGTGCCTCGCTGGGCGATGCGGTCGATGACATCAAGGCGGCGCAGGCCGAGATGGGTCTGCCGAGCAGCATCGATATCCGCTTCCAGGGCGCGGCGCTGGCGTTCCAGGCCTCGCTCGGCAATACCCTGCTGCTGATCCTGGCGGCGATCGTGACGATGTATATTGTGCTGGGCGTGCTGTATGAAAGCTATATCCATCCGATCACCATCCTCTCCACCCTGCCATCGGCCGGCATCGGCGCCCTGCTGGCGATGTTGCTGACCGGCACCGAACTGAGCGTGATCGCCATCATCGGCATCATCCTGCTGATCGGCATCGTGAAGAAGAACGCGATCATGATGATCGACTTCGCGCTGGAGGCCGAGCGGGTCCAGGGCATGAGTCCGCGCGACGCGATCTATCAGGCCTGCCTGCTGCGTTTCCGGCCGATCCTGATGACCACCATGGCGGCGCTGCTGGGCGCGCTGCCGCTGATGCTGGGCGGCGGCATGGGCTCCGAACTGCGGCAGCCGCTCGGCATCACAATGGTCGGCGGGCTGCTGGTGAGCCAGGTGCTGACGCTGTTCACCACGCCGGTGATCTATCTGAGTTTCGACCGGCTGGCGCGGCGCTTCCGTCCGAAAAAGAACGATGACGCCGACGACATCGGCGACTCGCATGCGCCGGCGCCGATACCGGGACCGGGACCGGGGCCGGGCAACCTGGGGGCCGACGCATGATTCCCTACGCCGCCTTCATCCGGCGGCCGATTGCCACCACGCTGCTGACGCTGGCCATTTTCCTGGCCGGGGCGCTGGCATTCAAGCTGCTGCCGGTGTCGCCGCTGCCGCAGGTGGACTATCCGACCATCTCGGTCAGCGCGCGGCTGCCCGGCGCCAGCCCCGAAACCATGGCGGCCACGGTGGCCACGCCGCTGGAGCGATCCCTGGGCCGGATTGCCGGCGTCAGCGAAATCACCTCTTCCAGTTCGCTCGGTTCGAGCCGGGTCACGCTGCAATTCGACCTGAACCGCGACATCAACGGCGCCGCGCGCGATGTGCAGGCCGCCATCAATGCCGCCCGCTCGCTGCTGCCGTCGGGCATGCCATCCAATCCGACCTACCGCAAGGTCAATCCGGCCGATGCGCCGATCATGATCATCGCATTGACGTCGGACTCGCTCACCCGCGGCCAGATGTACGATGCCGCCGATACCATCCTCGGCCAGAAGTTCCTGCAGGTCGAAGGCATCGGCGACGTCAGCATCGGCGGCGGTTCGCAGCCCGCGGTGCGGGTCGAGATCAATCCGATGCAATTGAATCACTACGGCATCGGCCTGGAGACGGTGCGCAATGCCATCACCAGCACCAACGCCAACCGGCCCAAGGGCTTCCTGTCCGACGACCTGCATCACTGGCAGATCCAGGCCAACGACCAGGCCAAGCTGGCCAGCGATTACCTGCCGCTGATCGTCAGTTACCGGAACGGCGCCGCGGTACGGATTTCGGATGTGGCCGAGGTCAAGGACTCGGTGGTCGACGTGCGCAATACCGGGCTGGTCGGGAATCAGCCGGCGGTGATGATCATCCTGTACCGCCAGCCGGGCGCGAACATCATTGAGACGGTGGACCGCGTCAAGGCGCTGCTGCCGCAGTTGCAGGCCTCGATTCCGGCCGCGATCAAGATGCAGGTCGCCATCGATCGCAGCCCCACCATTCGCGCTTCGCTGAGCGAAGTCGAACGCTCGATGATCATTTCGGTGATGCTGGTGATCATGGTGGTGTTCGTGTTCCTGCGCAACGGCCGCGCCACCGCGATCCCGGCCATTACCGTGCCGGTATCGCTGATCGGCACCTTCGCCGCCATGTACCTGTGCGGTTTTTCGCTGAACAACCTGAGCCTGATGGCGTTGACCATCGCCACCGGTTTCGTGGTCGACGACACCATCGTGGTGCTGGAAAACATTTCGCGCTATATCGAAGAAGGCATGAAACCGATGGAGGCCGCGCTCAAGGGCACGCGCGAAGTCGGCTTCACGGTGCTGTCGATGAGCATCTCGCTGATCGCCGTGTTCATTCCCATCCTGCTGATGCCGGGCATCATCGGCCGCCTGTTCCGCGAATTCGCCGTCACGCTGTCGGTGGCGATCCTGGTGTCGCTGGTGGTCTCGCTGACCACCACGCCGATGCTGTGCGCGCGCTGGCTGAAGGCGCCCGACAAGAACAGGAAGCCCGGCCGCCTGTTCCTGTTCGTCGAACGTATCTTCGACTCGATGCTGGCCGGCTACCGCCGCTCGCTGGGCTGGGCGCTGCGGCACGGCCCGCTGATGATGCTGATCCTGCTGGCGACCGTGGTGTTGAATGTCTATCTGTATGTGGTGGTGCCGAAGGGCTTTTTCCCGCAACAGGACACCGGCCGCCTGAACGGCGCGATCCGGGCCGACCAGAGTATTTCCTTCCAGGCCATGCGCGGCAAGCTGCAGCGCTTCATCGACCTGGTCGGCCAGGATCCGGCGGTCGATCTGGTCATGGGATTTTCCGGGGGCGGCAGCCGCAACAGCGCCAGCCTGTTCGTCAGCCTGAAACCGCTTGCGGTGCGCAAGGAAAGCGCCGACCAGGTCATCGCGCGCCTGCGCAAGACGCTGGCCAACGAACCCGGCGCGCAATTGTTCCTGCAATCCGTGCAGGATATCCGTATCGGCGGACGCGCCGGCAACGCCCAGTATCAATACACGCTGCAAGGCGACGACCTGAACGAGCTGCGGGCCTGGGCGCCGAAGGTGCAGGTGGCCTTGAGCAAGGTGCCGATCCTGACCGACGTCAATACCGACCAGGAAATCAAGGGGCAGCAGACGTCGCTGGTGTTCGACCGCGACGCCATGGCGCGTCTCGGCATCACGCAGGCGCAAGTCGATTCGACCCTCAACGACGCCTTCGGCCAGCGCCAGGTGTCGACCATCTACAATGCCTTGAACCAGTATCGCGTGGTGATGGAAGTCGCGCCGCAATATTGGCAGAACGCCGAAGCGCTGAAGAACATCTATCTGCAAACCCCGGGCGGCCAGACCACGCCATTGTCGGCCGTGGCGCACTGGGGCGTGACCAATACCTCGCTCTCGGTGAGCCACCAGGGGCAGTTTGCCGCGACCACGCTGTCGTTCAACCTGCCGCCGGGCGTTTCGCTGTCCGACGCCACCTTGGCGATCGACCAGGCCACGGCCGGGATCGGCCTGCCGATCTCGGTGCACGGCAGCTTCCAGGGCAGCGCCAAGGCCTTCCAGGATTCCCTCAGCAGCCAGCCGCTGCTGATCCTGGCGGCGCTGGTCGCGGTGTATATCGTGCTGGGCATGCTGTATGAAAGCTGGATGCATCCGATCACCATCCTCTCCACCCTGCCCTCGGCCGGCGTCGGCGCGCTGCTGGCCTTGCTGGCCACGGGCAGCGAATTCAACATCATCGCGCTGATTGGCGTGCTGCTGCTGATCGGCATCGTCAAGAAGAACGCCATCATGATGGTGGATTTCGCATTGACCGCCGAACGCGAGCGCAACCTGAAACCGGAAGATGCGATCATGCAGGCCTGCCTGCTGCGCTTCCGGCCGATCATGATGACCACCGCCGCCGCGCTGTTCGGCGCCCTGCCGCTGGCGCTGGGCCATGGCGATGGCGCGGAAATGCGCATGCCGCTGGGGATTTCGATCGTGGGCGGGCTGTTCCTGAGTCAGTTGCTGACCCTGTACACCACGCCGATCGTCTATTTGTACCTGGATCGTTTCCGCCTGTGGTGCCGCACCTGGCAAGGCCGCGACGACAAGGACGCGGGTAATGGAAACGAACCGCCGGAACTGGCAGTGGAAGGCAAGGAATGAGCAAGGAAACGACGATGAACAAGACATGCATGGCGCTGCTGGCCGGCGCGCTGCTGGCCGGCTGCGCGGTGGGCCCGGATTACGTCAAGCCGCAAATGGAAGTGCCGGCCGCCTACAAGGAAACCGGACAGTGGAAAACCGCGCAGCCGATGGACGACAGCCCGCGCGGCGACTGGTGGACCATCTGCCGGGATCCGCGCCTGAACGATCTGATGGATACCCTGAACCGCCAAAGCCCGACCATCGCCCAGGCGGAAGCGCAGTACCGGCAGGCCCAGGCCCTGTTGCGGCAGGCGCAGGCCGGCATGTATCCGACGGTCGGCCTGACGGCCGGGGCCACCCGTAGCTCGAACGGATCGAACGGGTCGAATTCATCCTTCAACAATACCGGCAACATCAGCAACCGCAGCGGCATCAACAATTCGTTCAGCCTGGGCCTGGACGCCAGTTGGGAAGCCGATGTCTGGGGCGGCGTGCGGCGCTCCATCGAAGCGGGCCAGGCCACCCAGGCCGCCAGCGCCGCGCAGTTGGCGGCCATCCGCCTGAGCAGCCAGGCGCAGCTGGCCACTGCCTATCTGCAATTGGTGGTCGCCGATCAGCAGATACGGCAATTGCTGGAAAGCGAAAAGGCGCTGCAGGATACGTTGACGCTGACGCAGAACCAATCGGCTGCCGGCATCGTCTCGGACGCCAATGTGGCGCTGGCGGAAAGCCAGTTGAAAAGCGCGCAGGCGCAAAGAGTGGATCGCCAGTTGACGCGGGTGCAGCTGGAGCACGCCATCGCCGCCGCGCTCGGCCAAACGCCGTCCACCTTCTCGCTGGCGGCCAGCGATTTTGAACCGCACCTGCCGCAAATTCCGGCCGGATTGCCGTCCGCCTTGCTGGAGCGCCGGCCCGATATCGCCGCCGCCGAACGCACCGTGGCTGCCGCCAACGCGCAGATCGGCGTGGCCAAGGCCGCCTTCTTTCCATCGCTGACCTTGTCGGCCAGCGGCGGCTACCGCAGCGACAGTTTCGCCGATTGGATCAGCCTGCCGAATCGCATCTGGTCGCTCGGACCGCAATTGGCCCTGAGCCTGTTCGACGCCGGCCTGCGCAAGGCGCAAACCGATGCTGCGATCGCCTCGTACGACGCCAGTGTTGCCTCTTACCGGCAAACCGTGCTGGCGGCATTCCAGGCGGTGGAGGACACCCTGGCCGCGCAAGCGATGCTGGACCAGCAGGCCGAATTGCAGGCGGCCGCGCTGGCCTCGGCGCGCCGCTCGGAAACCATTACCCTGAATCAGTACCGCGCAGGCATTGTCGGCTATATCGATGTGCTGGCGGCGCAGAATACGCGGCTGTCGGCGGAAAATAATCTGTGGAATGTACGAAATCGCCAGTACGTCAACAGCGTGGCGTTGATCGCGGCGATCGGCGGCCAGTGGCAGCAATAGTAATAATGGAAACCGCGGCGGCGGCAAACCCGGTAATTTCCGGCCACCCGTAATCGCCAGGCCGAAACAAGAAGGCGGGCGCAGCGCCGGTGCGCGTGCCCGCCTTTGAATTCACTCGAATCCGCTGAATCCGCTCGGGCCGACCTGCGCCCAAGCCTTTATTTTCATGGATCAGCGTCCGCCGCCAGCGCCGCCCGAAGCACCGCCGGCAGCGCCGGCGGAACCGCTGCCGCCCATGCCCCCGCCATTGCTGCCGCTGCTGCCCGATCCCCCCATGCCGCCGGAAACGCCGGCACCCGCGCCAACCCCGCCGCTGCCGCTGCCCATGCCGGTTCCGCTGGTTCCGTTATTCCCTGACCCGCTGCCCGAACCGTTCACGCCAGCCGAGCCGTCCACGCCTGCCTTCGCGCGCCCCGAACCCGCTCGGGTACCGCCCTTGCCGTTGCTGGCCTTGCCGTTGCCGCTGCCATTCACGCCCAGGCCGGCGCCGACCGTTGCGCCGGTGCCGGCCTGGGCGCCGCCGGACCCCGAATTGGACGAACCGGATCCGCCGAGCCCGACACCCACGCCGGTATTAAGGCCCGCGCCACCGCCGGCGGATTGTGCAATCGCGCCGATACTGAAGCTTGCCGCCGCGACCAAGGCGGCGATCGTTGTGATCTTGTTCATGTGTTCTCCTCAATTGTTCCGCCAGGGCAACATGCCCCGGCCTGGAAAACATCATAGGCCGGGGTCCACATCGAAACAGTAGTCCGGAGACAGGAATATGCGTGGGAAAGCGACTACAAGCGCGTCAGCGCCATTGGCATTTCCGGTTTATGCGTCTACGCCTGGCCCGCGGGTTTCCAGCGCCGCAGCAGCAAGGCGTTGCACACCACGCTCACGCTGCTGAGCGCCATGGCGGCGCCGGCGATCATCGGATTGAGCAAGCCGAATGCGGCCAATGGAATGCCGACCAGGTTGTAGATAAACGCCCAGAACAGGTTCTGCCGGATCTTGGCCCAGGTGCGGCGCGAAATATCCAGCGCATCGGCGATCGCCTGCGGATCGCCGCGCATCAAGGTGATGCCGGCCGCATGCATGGCGACATCGGCGCCGGCGCCCATGGCGATGCCGACATCCGCCGCCGCCAGCGCCGGCGCATCGTTGACGCCGTCGCCGGCCATGCCGACCAAGCGGCCGCTCTTTTTCAGCGCGGCAATCACCTCGGCCTTGCCGTCCGGCAGCACCTCGGCATGCACGTCGGCGATGCCGAGACTGGCAGCGATATGCCGCGCCGCGCCAGCGCTGTCGCCGGTCAGCAAAACGGTGCGTACGCCGAGGCCGTGCAACTGCCGGATGGCGGCGGCGGACGTCGGCTTCAAGGCATCGCCGAACGCCATGGCGGCCAATACTTGCGCCCCGCTTTGAGCCTGACTTCCAACAAAAACTTCGGCTGCAACGCCGGCCCTGCCTCCAGCCGATTTACCTGCCGGCGATGCCGGCAATTCGCGCTGCACCAGCCAGGAGACGGTCAACCCTTCGGCCTGCCACTGCGCCGCCTGCCGCGCCAATGCCGGCGGGATCGCCGCGCCCAACTCCTGGCACCAGCGCGTGCTGGCGATGGCGACCGTCATTGGCAAATGCGCTGCGTCAGTCTCATTTTCCACATTCGCTGCATTCGCAGGCATTTCGGTGCCGAGCGTGCCCTGCACGCCCCGCCCCGCTACGCCAGCGGCATCCGATACCTGCAACAAAGCCAACCCTTCCTGCCGCGCCGCTTCGACCACCGCCCTGGCCAACGGATGTTCGCTGGCCTGCTGCAGCGAGGCGGCGATCCGCAGCAACGCGCGCCGATCGCCCTGCGAGGCCGGCATCAGTCCCGCCAGCGCCGGCCTGCCGGCGGTCAGGGTGCCGGTCTTGTCGAAAGCGATGGTGTCGATGCGGTGGGCGTGCTCCAAGGCCTCGGCGTCCTTGATCAGAATGCCATGGCGGGCCGCCGCGCCGGTGCCGACCATGATCGCCGCCGGCGTCGCCAGCCCCAGGGCGCACGGGCAGGCAATCACCAATACCGCGACCGCATTGAGCAAGGCCTGTTGCCAGCCGCCCGTAGCCAACCCCCATCCCAGCAGCGTGGCCAGCGCGACCGCCAGGATCGCCGGCACAAAGACAGCGCTGATCCTATCCACCGTGCGCTGTATCGGCGCCCGTCCGGCTTGCGCCGTTTCGACCATGCGGACGATGCGCGCCAGCATGGTTTCGGCGCCGACAACCAGGGTCCGCACCTGCAGCAGACCTTCCGTATTCAGCGCGCCGCCGGTCACGCGATCGCCCGGGGCCTTGGCGGCCGGCAGGCTTTCGCCGGTCAATAGCGATTCGTCGACATGGCTGTTGCCGGCGACGATTTCGCCGTCCACCGGAATCCGCTCGCCCGGCCGCACCACGACAATATCGCCCGGCTTGATCCGCGCCAGCGGCACATCGCGCGTTTCCTGCGCATCTCGCTCTGTGCTTCGGTCTGTGCTTCGGTCTGAGCTTCGATCTGTGCTCCCATCGGTGCCTTCTTTTGCCCCGATCAGCAGCCGCGCCGTATCCGGCCGCAATGCGCTCAAGGCCCGGATCGCCGCGCCGGTCTGGCGCTTGGCCCGGCTTTCCAGCCATTTGCCGAACAACACCAGGGTAATGACCACTGCCGACGCCTCGAAATACAGATGCGTCCTATCCATGCCGGGCTGTTGCGTCAGCAACTGGTAGACGCTCAGGCCATACGCGGCCGAGGTGCCGATCGCCACCAGCAGATCCATATTGCCCACGCCGGCGCGCACTGCCTTGTAGGCCGCGCGATAAAAGCGCGCGCCCAGCACGAACTGGATCGGCGTCGCCAGCAGCCATTGCAGCCAGCCCGGCAGCACGATGTCGATGCCGACCCATGCCAGCAGCATCGGCAGCGCCAGCGGCGCCGCCAGCAACGCCGACATCGCCAGCGGCCGGCCGCCTTGCCGGGTCGGCTCGGGCCGTTGACCGCTGTCGTCGTCGACGATCGCCAGCGCTTCGTAGCCGGCTTTTTCGACCGCGGCCACCAACTGCGCGCTGCCGACGCCGCGCGGCGCCGCGATCGAGGCGCGCTCGGTGGCCAGGTTGACCGAGGCCGCATTCGGCCCGGCGATCGCATTGAGCGCCTTTTCCACGCGCGCCGAACAGGATGCGCATGTCATGCCGACGATCTGCAAATCGATCGTCTTGGCCGCGGCATCGGCGACGGCGGCCTTGCCGGCCATGTCCTGGGTCGTCATCGCATCAAACCGGCTGCGGCGTATATCCGGCGTCCCGGATGGCGTCGGCGATTCTTGCCGTCTCGGCGCTGCTGGCCACGGTGGCGATCCTGGCGGCCAGATCGATACGCACGTCAGCCGCGGCATCCACCGCCTGGACCGCCTTGGTAACCGCGCCGACGCAGTGGCTGCAAGTCATGTCGTTGATCAGAAATTGCATGATGTTTCCTTGAATGGCTATCCGAAGACTGTACTATCGACCTTCCCACGATGGCAAGGTCAAGCGAAAGATTCGGAATCGCCAGCCGGCCGGCCATTTGCCGGCCGAAGACGGGCTGTCTACTTTTCCGCCAGCTTATCGAGAATCGGACAATCGGGCCGATTGTTGCCGCCGCAGCAATCCGCCAGATGACGCAACTGATCGCGAATCGACGCCAGCTTCTGGATATCGTCTTCCAGTTCGCCGATATATTGCTGCGCCAATGCCTTGACGTCGGCGCTTTTGCGATCGCGGTCGCGCCACAATGCCAGCAGGGTGCGAATGCGGTCGATGGAAAACCCCAGATCGCGCGAATGCCGGATAAAGCGCAGTATCTGCACATCCGATTCGTCGTAGCGGCGATAGCCGGCATCGCTGCGATCGGCAGGCGTAATCAACGCCACGCTTTCGTAATAGCGAATCATTTTGGCGCTGACGCCGGAGGCTTGCGCCGCTTCGCCGATGTTCATGGCCGGTTCCTATCGTTCATCTGGTTGATTTTTGCTGCGCCGATTCGTTTATGCGTCCCATCATAACAATCCTGGCGGCATCAGGATTGCCCCTCATACAGGCCCGGCAATCCCAGGATCCCTGCCAGTTCTTCCAGCGCGCGGCGGCTTTCGTCCATCAACGCTGGATCGGCCAGGTCGGCCGGCAGCAGCCGGTCGCGATAGAAGCGTTCGACCCAGGCGATCAGTCGCCGATACAGCGCATCGTCCAATATCACTCCCTGGTGCATCGCGGCGGCCTGCGCGGCGCTCAATTCCACCCGCAACCGCAGGCAAGCCGGCCCGCCGCCATTGCGCATGCTTTGGCGCAGATCGAAGCTGCATAATTCGGCGATCGGTCCGTCCTCTCCGATCAGGTGCTGCAAATAGGTCGCCACGGCCGGGTTGTCCAGGCACTCGCGCGGCGTCACCAGCAGCATGCGGCCGTCGGGACGCGTCATCAATTGGCTGTTGAAGAGATAGCTGGACACCGCATCGGCGAGGCCGACCTCGCCGGCATGCACCCGCAAGGCAAGCAGCTCGAAGTCCAGCGTCGCCGATGCCGCGCGCAAGGCGGCCAGGGTCTCCGCTTCGTGCAGGAACGCCTGCTCGTGGTAGAACAGCACATTGCCGTTGGCGACCGCGATGACGTCGTTATGAAACACGCCCTCGTCGATCGCCCCGGGATGCTGTTGCGCGAACACGCAGCGCGCCGGCTGCAAGCCATGCAGCCGCGCCACCGCCATGCCGGACTCCAGGGATTGACGCGCCGCAAACCGCTTCGGCGCGAATGCCGACGCCTGGAATTCACTGCGCCCATGGACGAACAATTCGACGCCGGGCGCGCCATACGCCGGCGCCAGCCGCGCATGATTGGCGGCGCCCTCGTCGGCCATCGCCGGCGTGGCGGGCAGCGCGTCATGCACCGCGAAATACGCCAGGTCGCCGAAAATCGCCCGCAGGCTGCGCGCGGTCTGGGCGCTTTCGATGCAGCGATGCAAGTTGCTGCTCAAGTTGGCGACGGTGAAATGGATGCGGCCGTCGGCGCTATCGGCCGCGGGGCTGACCGTGGCGGCATTGGCGGCCCACATGGAAGACGCCGACCACGCCGAGGCCAGCAATTGCGGCGCCGCATGCGCCGCCTTTTGCAGCACCTGCGCATCGCCGCCGCCGAAACCCATGGCGCGCAACAGGCCGAGGTCGGGACGCATCTGCGGCGGCAGCACTGCCTGGGCGAAGCCGCGCGAAGCCAATGCATGCATTTTGGCCAATCCCTGCAATGCCGCCCGTTTCGGATTGGCCGGCGTCTGCTCGTTGCGGGTCGAAGCGATATTGCCGCGCGACAGGCCGGCGTAATTGTGGGTCGGGCCGACCAGGCCGTCCAGGTTGAGTTCGCGCGGCTCGGCCTGCATCGACTGTTTCATGGCGCACCTCCGTCAACCGGCTCCAGCGCGACGCAACGCAGCGCATCGCCCGCTTCGCATTCGAGCAGTGCCTGGCCGGCGGGCGTCAGCGGCAGCGGGCAAGGCGGCAAAGCGGATGGGGAAGATAAAGAAGACGAAAAGGAAGGCGAAAAAGAAGGAGAGAGACACATCGATCCGGCCGCAATGACGCGGAAGCGCGCCAGCGACGTGTTCGATATCAACAGTTTGCCGCCGGCGCCGGCCGCCGCCCCGGGCGCGGAATCGGGCGGCGATCCAGGCAGGGCAATTGATGCCGGCCGGCTGTCGCGCACCGCGCGCAATTCGCGCACGCGCGCCTGCAGCACCGGCCCGGCATCGAATATATCGACATAGCCCTCGAAACGCATGCCCTCCTGTTCCAGCATGCGCCGCGCCGGCGCACTGGCGGCGTGCACCTTGCCGATCACGTCCTGGGCCGCCTGCGGCAGCAAGGCGATGTACAGGGGATAGCGCGGCATCAGCTCGGCGATAAACGATTTCTTGTCTAGGCTGCTCAGCTCGTCGGCCCGATCGAATCCCATTTTAAAGAAATGCCGGCCCAGGCTATCCCAGAACGGCGAGGCGCCGTCGCCGTTCTGATAGCCGCGCAATTCTGCGATCAGGCGATCCGGGAACAGTTGCGGAAATTGGGCGATGAACAGCAGCCGGCTTTTCGACAGCAATTTGCCGTTGTCGCCCTGGCGGTAATCCGGATGCAGGAACAGCGAGCACAGTTCGCCGCTGCCGGTCAGGTCGCTGGCCAGGTACAAGGTATCCATGCGGGAATAAACATCCAGCTCCTTGCTGGCGTGCACCAGCGTGCCGATGCGGTAATTGTAGAAACTCTCTTCCAGCCCGACGGCGGCCTTGACGGCGCAGACGCCCGCCAGCCGCTGCCGCGCGGTGTCTTCCATCACAAACATGTAATCGCGCCGCGCCGGCGGAATGGCGGCAGCGAACGAAGCGCAGGCGGTCTCGAGCCTGGCGGCCAAGATAGCGCGATCCGGTTTCAAGGTGGTCATGCCGCCGCCGGTAAGCTCCGCCAGCGCCAGCAGGCCGTTCAGATCGCGCATTTCGATTGCCCGCACTACCAGCGCCATATCATTCCCTTGCGGTGTGTGATTCGGACGATCGCAATCGACCGGCTGCAAATGGACCCGCTGAATGGACCTGCTACAGGATGCCGCGTTCCCGGTAAGGCGCATTCTGCTCGACCCGGCGATACGACAGATTCGACAGGTCGATCGTTTCAAAACGTCCGTGGCAGATCAGTTCGGCGATGCCGCGTCCGGCCGCCGGCGCATGCATCATGCCGTGCCCGGAAAACCCTGCCACTACATAGAAATTGTCGCAGCGGCCGCGCCAGTTGCCGATGATCGGATTGCCGTCCAGTTCGCACTGTTCGTACAGGCCGGACCAGGTGCGATGGCATTTGACGCCTTCGAACGCGCTCGGAAAGCGGTGCGCCAGCGCCGGCCATACCACCCGCTCGAAATAATCGTGATCGATGTCGAAATTGAAGCCGCGGCCGGCATCCGAATCGACCAGGCCGCCGGAATAACCCTGCCCTTCGGGCCGGAACGCCAGGCGCTGCAGGTCCTTGACGTACGGCAGCGCCTCGATTTTGCGATGGCCGGTGAAAAAATGCTCGAAACGCCGCAGCGGCCGGATCGGCAGCGGCATGCCGATCATCGCGCCGATTTCTCCGGCCCAGGCGCCGGCCGCGTTCACGAATACCGTGCCACTCAATTTGCGTCCGGAAGCCAGCGTCGCATGGGTCGCGGCGCCCGCGTTGGCGCCGGCGCGCTCGAGGCCGGCGACCTTGTCCTGGATGTAGTCGACGCCGAGCGAACGGGCTTTCCTGCGCATGCCCTGCAGGAAACTGGAGGGGTCGCACCAGCCGTCGCGCGGCGAATAGGCGCCGCCGTCCAGGTCGGCTGCATGCATCGAGGGAAAACGGTCGCGCAGGCCGTTGCGGTCCAGCAAATGGATCTCGGCGCCCATGGCGCGCTGGGTCTCGGCGTTTTTCGCCAGCACATCCATATAGGCGCCTTCGACGATGAACAGATAACCCTGCTCGACCCAATCGATGGGCGCCGGGGTATCGCCGACCGCCATTTCCTGCGGAAAACGCTTGATGAAATCGATACTGAAATTCGACATGGCAATGTTTTCCGGACAGGAAAACAGCCGTCGCGCACCGCCGGAAGCCCGCGTGGTGGAAGCGAATTCATAGGTGGGATCGGGTTCCACCACGGCCACGCTCATGGCGGGATTGCTTTGTTTCAGATAATACGCAACACTGCTGCCCATGATGGCGCCGCCGATGATGACTGCGTCGAACCGATTATTTGATACGCTCATTTGAAAAGTGTACCGGGAAATTCCATGGACAAGTTAACCTCGGATCAAATCACGGTTATTTTGCGCAAACGGATCTACGACGGCATCCTCGCCGGCGGACTGGCGCTGAAGCAGGAAGAGCTGGCCAGCGAATTCGGCGTAAGCCGCAACCCGGTGCGGGAATCGCTGAAAACCCTGAAAATCGAAGGCCTGGTGCGGCAGGAATCGCCGCATGGCGCCGTGGTCGTCAAGCACTCCATCGCCGACGTGATTGAAATGCTGGATATCCGGATCGGCCTCGAAAGCCGCGCCCTGAAGCTGGCCATCCCCAATCTGTCGAATGCCCAGGTGCACTATGCCGAGGCGATCCTGGCGAAATACGACGCGTCGAACAGGCCCAGCGAATGGTCCGACCTGAACCTGGAATTCCATCTGGCGCTCTATCGCGCGGCCAACCGGCCATTGCTGCTCAAAATGATCGAGGACCTGGTGCTGAGTACGCGCCGCTATACCCGCGTTTATATTTCACGGACGCTCGGACGCGACGGGCCGCAGGAAGACCACCATGCCCTGCTCGCCGCCTTCAAGCAGCGCGATACCGCCGGCGCGGTGGCCTTGCTGGAAAGCCATATCATGGAGACGCAGAAGGCGCTATTATTTGCGTCGGCGTCGGTATCGTTATAGGCGCGCCGCGTACTGATATCGTCATTCCCGAAATATCCCGTTTCCCATGCAAGGTAAAATGCTGGCGATCCTCAAGGAGAATAACAATTGGATAACAGCCTGATTCAAATCATCGGCGCGATTCTGTTCGGATTGGCGCTGATCCATACCTTCGCAGCAAAATCGTTTGAAATCTTGTCGCATCGACATCCCAAGCACGCCGGCCTGTTCCATTTATTGGGCGAAGTCGAAGTCGTCTTCGGCCTGTGGGCATTCGTGCTGGTGGTGGCGATGGCCGTATTGGCGGGCTCGTCGACCGCCATCGATTACGCCGAATCGCGCCACTATACCGAGCCGCTGTTCGTATTCACCGTCATGGTGGTCGCCGCATCGCGTCCGATCCTGGAAGCCGTGCGCGGCCTGATCGCAATGATCGCCCGCCTGCTGCCGTTGCGCACCAATCTGGCGCAGGTCTGGCTCGGCCTGGCCCTGGTGCCGCTGGCCGGCTCCCTGATTACCGAGCCGGCCGCGATGACGCTGGCCGCGCTCATCCTCGCGCCGCAGATTTTCCGGCAAGGCATTCCCGAATGGCTGAAATACAGCGCGCTCGGCGTGTTGTTCGTCAACGTCTCGATCGGCGGCACGCTGACCTCGTATGCGGCGCCGCCGGTATTGATGGTGGCCGCCACCTGGCAATGGACCACCGCTTTCATGGCCGCGGAATTCGGCTGGAAAGCCGCGCTGGCCGTGCTGGTCAACGCCACCGCCATCGTGTTCATGCTGCGCAGCCATATCCCGGACCGCTTGCCGGGCGATGACGACAAGGCATCGGCGCCGGCCGCGCCGATCCCGCTATTGGTCTCGCTGATCCATTTCATTTTCCTCATCAGCGTCGTGCTGCTGGCGCACCATCCGGTGCTGTTCCTCGGCCTGTTCCTGTTTTTCATCGGCTATACCCACGCCTATGCCTCCCATCAAAATCCGCTGATCCTGAAGGAAGGCCTGCTGGTCGGCTTCTTCCTGGCCGGGCTGGTGGTGTTGGGCGGCATGCAGCAATGGTGGCTGCAGCCGATCATCTCGAGCATGCGGCCGACGGTGCTGTTTTTCGGCGCGCTCGGCTTGACGGCGATTACCGACAATGCCGCGCTGACCTATCTGGGCTCGCTGATCGTGGGCATGTCGGACCAGGCCAAATACATGCTGGTGGCCGGTGCGGTGGCCGGCGGCGGACTTACGGTAATCGCCAATGCGCCCAATCCTGCCGGCGTGGCCTTGCTGCGGCGCGGATTCGACAACGAATCGATCGGCGCCGGCGGGCTGTTGCTGGGA
This sequence comes from Herbaspirillum sp., assembly GCA_036499085.1. GTDB lineage: Bacteria > Pseudomonadota > Gammaproteobacteria > Burkholderiales > Burkholderiaceae_D > Herbaspirillum. The sequence goes on from DASYEK010000101.1 coordinate 17,985, forward strand.
GCGTTGCCGCCTACCGCGGTCGCCGCCCTGTTCTTCTTCCTGTAAGTATCAAGTCTTGGTTTCCGGTCGCAAGTCATGAATCTCAGGCCGGCAGCGTCTTGCGCTTCCTGCGCGACGCGGCCGGGTCCTGTTCGATCGCCCCCCCTGAAGCCGGCGCCAGGCCCGGCACGGCATTCTGCAAGGCCCCTGGATCGTAGCGATATTGCGCCTTGGCCTGCCTGCTCCGCACACGGTGCTCCTCGCATTCCGCCGGCGAAAAATACTGTTCCAGCGCATCGAGAAAAACCCGGGTCCGGCGCGGCATCAGGCGGCGTCCAGGGAAAACAGCCCAGGCGGTATTTTCCGGCAAGCGCCAATCGGGCAGTACCGGCAGCAATTGACCACTGCGCAGGTACGGTTCGGTAAACTCATCGGCCATGGCGACAATCCCCGCGCCCGAACATGCCATGCGCAACAGCACCCCCGGCGAATTGACGAGCGCGCACGCCTGCAACGGCTTCTCCCAGACGTCTTCCTCGCGCAGCAAGCGCCACGGAAGCGCCTTGCCGTTGCGCGCCAGAATCTGCAATACATCGTGCTGCGGCAGTTCGTCCGGCGTCATCGGCATGCCGCGCCTTGCAATATAGGCCGGCGAGGCATACAAGCCGTCGCTGAAATCGGCCACCTTGCGCGCGGCCAGTGAGGTGTCGTCCAGCGTGCCGCCGACGCGTATGGCCAGATCGAAATTTTCACCGATCAGATCGACGCGGCGCGCCGACAGGTCTATTTCCAGCGTCACTGCCGGATAATCGATTGCGAACCGCGCCAGCATCGGCGCCAGCAAATCGGCCGCCAGGTCGTGCGGCATCGAAATGCGCAGGCGGCCGGTCGGCTCCAACTGCCGGTGATGCGCCAGCGAGGTGGCCGATTCGACTTCGGATGCCACCTGATGCGCATGTTCCAGCACACTGGCGCCGAAATCGGTGACATGCAATTGACGCGTGGTGCGCAACAGCAGGCGCTCGCCCAAGGCTGTCTCCAGGGCGGCAATGCGGCGCGATACCGTCGATTTCGGCAGGCCCAGGCGCTCGGCGGCCCGGTTGAAACTGCCTTCATCGACCACTTTGGCAAACAAAAGCAGGTCGTTCGCTTCGATTTTCATGAAAACCTCGTTAATCCCATCAATGGAACAATGATACCCATTTTTGCACCTACCCAAATATTTTTGGGATAACTACACTGCATCCGTCGTCACCTTTTTGTGACTTGTTCTGACATTCGAATCCAGGGAGCAAAGCATCATGAATATCCTTCAAATCAATTCCAGCGCCCGCCGCGAAGGCGCCATTTCCACCCGCGTCGCCAACGATATCGTGGCCCGCCTGCAAGCCAAGCACAGCAACAGCAGGCTGGTGCTGCGCGACCTGGCGGCAACGCCGCATCCGACATTGGACGAAGCCGCGCTCGGCGCCTTGTTCACCAAGCCCGAAGAACGCACCGCGGCGCAGCAGGCCCGCGTGGCGCTGGACGATGTATTGATCGCCGAAATCCAGGCGGCCGATATCGTTGTGCTGGGCGTGCCGATGTACAACTTCGGCGTCACGTCCCAACTGAAAAACTGGCTGGATGCGATCGCCCGCGCGCAAGTCACGTTCCGCTATGGCGCGAACGGCCCGGAAGGCATGCTGACCGGCAAGACAGTCTATCTGGCGCTGGCGCGCGGCGGTGTCTATCGCGATACCCCGTCGGACAGCCAGATGCCCTACCTGAAGACCATACTCGGCTTTCTTGGCATGAGCGATCTGCAACCGGTCTATGCGGAAGGCGTGGCGATGGGTCCGGAAGCCTTGCAAAACGCATTGACCGCGGCCCAGACCCAGATCGAACAGGCAATCCCGGCCTGATCATCCCGGTAGAATGGCGCAACGATGCAAAACGGGCCGATCGGCCCGTTTTTACTTGGCGCATCTATTTAACGCATTGGCTTGGATTTCATTTGGATCAGACGATCATGCAACGCACCGTCAAGAACACATTCACCGCCGTCAGGGACGATATCGCCGACCTGGTGACCTATCGCGCACTGCCGACAGACCAGGTCGACATGATCGATCCCTTCCTGTTTTTGAATCACCACGGCCCGCAAGTTTATCCCCCGGCCAACCGCGGCCTGCCGTTCGGCCCGCATCCCCATCGCGGGTTCGAGACCGTGACCTTCGTCATCGACGGCGATATCGCGCATCGGGACAGCGCCGGCCATGAAAGCATCATCGGCGCGCAAGGCGTGCAATGGATGACGACCGGCAGCGGACTGGTGCATTCGGAAACCTCGTCGGACGCCTTCAAGGCCAGCGGCGGCGATATAGAGATCCTGCAATTGTGGGTCAACCTGCCTGCCCGCCTGAAAATGATCGCGCCGCGTTATACCGGCCTGCAAGGCGATCGAATTCCGGTGCTGAGCACCGACGACGGCCGTGTACGGATGCAATTGATCGCCGGCGCCCACAATGTTGCCGGCCACGCACCGCAACGCGCCGCGTTCGATGCGCTGACCGATATATCGGTGCAGACCATTACGCTGCAAGCCGGCGGCAAGCTTCATCTGGATATTCCGCGTACGCATCATATTTTCTTCTATGTGGTGCGCGGCGCGGTGGGCGTCAACGGCGTGCAGGGCCAGGCCCGCAGCCTGCTCCATTTTGCGGACGATGGCGAGGCGCTCGATATCGAAGCCGCGCAGGATGCGCTGGTGATTCTGTGCCACGCGACGCCATATGGCGAACCGGTGGTTTCATACGGGCCGTTTGTAATGAATACAAAGGAAGAAATCCAGACGGCGATCGATGATTACCGGGCGGGACGATTGAAATAGAACGAAATAGAACAAAACGGAAGCACGCAGTACCATGAAAAAAGCCGGACAGTGTCCGGCTTTTCAATGTCGATACCGACCAAAATCAAAGTTCGAAATCAACTCGGCTCAAGCAAAGACATTCAATACGCCGCCCTTGCTTCCCACCACCTGCTTCTGACCCGCTTCCTGGGCCTGCTGGCGCCGCAACTCTTCCGCCTGCTGTTCCTGCTGCGCGGCGGCGCGCTGAGCGGCTTCCTTGATTGTCTGCTGCCTTGCGAGTTCGTCCTGCTGCTGGCTTTGCGTCAATGCTTTTTGCGCCTGGATTCTTGCCTGTGGATCGACCGCGGCCGCGCCAGCGACACCGTTGATGCTGCTTACGCTAGAAACATCCATGACATGACTCCGTGGTTGGCACTTTGTGCGAAAGGTTTGCAGACAATAGCACGCAGCGCCAAGGCTGCCCGTTTATTTACACTCTTTTCCACAAAAAAATTTCGCCATGACGACTTATTGCATTGCAACAAATAAGCCCTCTGAACATCAAGTCCTTACGTCATAGTTTTTCTGTATAGCAAGGTATCGGAACATAAAATATCCCAATCGATTTCAAAATCTCGTCACAAATGGCGGGTAAATTGGCTGCTAAACCGCATGAAACCTCAACACTTGTTATTTCCATAAGTAAATATTGCAATGCAGAACAAAAATCGGATATCTCGTAATATCCAGCCATCGGAATTGATCATCCTTACTGATTAGCTCCAGATACACAAATAAAAATGACTAGCCAAAGGAAATCATCATGACGATCACCAAGCGTTTGATCCTGACCCTCAGCGTGGCGCTAACCGCGCTGCTTTTTGTCGGCGCCTACGGATTGATCCAGCTCAATCGTTCACAAGTGCGCTTCGCCGCCATTCAGGACAAAATCATCCCCAGCGTACGCGGCCTGAACAATGCCAAGGGCTGGCTGGCCGAGACCCGCCTGGCCGCCGACCGCCTATCGACATTTTCCAACCTGCAGGACATGAGCGGGCTCGATAAAGCATTGGCCGACGCCAACCTCGAACTCGACGGCTCCATCGCGGCGTATGAGAAAAATCTGGTCGACGGCGAAATCGACCGCAAGATGCTGGCTGCCGACAAAGCCAACGTGGCTGCCTACCGCGCCGCCCTGAAACCCTTCCTGGCCGCCGCGCACGCCGGCGACATGGACGCCGTGCGCGCCACGCTGCTGCCGGGCGCACCCCTGGCCGAAAGCGCCGCCAAGGCCAAGCTGGGCTTCGATCTGCATGTGCGCTATAACAACAAGCTGCTGTCGGATGTGAAAGCCGAGAATGCCGCCGCCTACGCCTTCACCTTCCGGGTGATGATCGCCGTGATCGTCGGCTCGCTGCTGCTGGCAGGCGCCATGGCGCTACATCTGTTCCATATCATCCGTTCCAGCCTGAGCAATATCCGGACTTCCCTGCAAGGCGTCAGCGAAACGCTGGACCTGACCCAGCGCGCGCCGGTCGAACGCAGCGATGAAATCGGCCATACCGCGGTCGCCTTCAATCACCTGTTGGCGCGCATCGTCGACGTGCTGAATACCGTGCGGCTGTCGACCGATGCCGTCGGGACGGCGTCGCGCGAGATCGCCGCCGGCAATATGGATTTGTCCTCGCGCACCGAACAACAGGCCGCTTCGCTGGAAGAAACCGCATCGAGCATGGAACAACTGACCGCAGCCGTACAGCAGAACGCGGATCATGCACAGCGCGCCAGCGGATTGGCCGTGAATGCCTCCAACATCGCCGCCGAGGGCAACCAGATCGTCACGCAAGTGGTCGACACCATGCGCGACATTGCCAGCGGCTCCGGCCGCATCGCCGAAATCACCAGTGTCATCGAAGGCATTGCGTTCCAGACCAACATCCTGGCGTTGAACGCCGCGGTGGAAGCTGCCCGCGCCGGCGAGGAAGGACGCGGTTTCGCCGTGGTTGCCGCCGAAGTCCGCAACCTGGCGCAGCGTTCGTCCGAGGCCGCCAAGGAAATCAAGACCCTGATCGAGGATTCCGTGCAACGGGTCGCCAACGGTTCATCGCTGGTGGAAACGGCCGGTCGCACCATGCAGGAAGTCACCGGCGCGGTCAGGCAGGTGACCGATATCATGAGCGAGATTGCAACGGCATCCGAAGAACAGCGCCACGGCATCGAACAGATCAACCAAGCCATCACGCAGATGGACGCGGTCACGCAGCAAAATGCCGCGCTGGTCGAACAGGCTGCCGCTGCCGCCCAGTCGCTGGAAGACCAAGGCCGCAAACTCAGCGATGCGGTGGCGGTGTTCCATCTCGGCGACGTCATCCAGGCGTCGACCCAGGCCGTGATCAGCGCGGTGCGTGCCCCGGCCCGGGCCGCAGCCAGGTTGCGCCTGGTCGCCGGCGAACAGAGAGAGCCGATGTTGACAAATAGCTAATTTAAATAGCTAAAGGGGCGGAATTGAAATCTTGAAAAAATTGGGCACATTGGGAAAATGCACTCGCAATTTCGTCATTCTTAACAATGTTTAACATTACTGTTGTTTTTTAGCGTTTTTGTTATAATCTGCGCATCTTGCTTCCCCAGATTCCGATGCGCCGATTATTCGTCCTCTTTTTGATTTTCATGCTGCCCCTGCAAGTTTTTGCCGGGATTGCGGAGGATCGTCTGGCGTTTTTCGAAAACATAAAGGAAACGGCTTCGGAATCGAAGTTGGCGCAATTGACGCCGTTCATGCAATCGCTGCAATCTCTGCAGTCGCTGGAATCGGCCGGCAGCGAATCGCAGCTTATCCAGTTGCTTGCCGCAATCGATAGCAGCAATTCCGACGACTCCGATAATTCCGACAACCAGGATTCCCCAGGCGACAACCTGGCCGACGACTTTGCCGGCCATGCCACCTTCGGCGACGACGCCGTGCCTGCAAGTTTCCTGGTTTTTGCCGTTCACGCCTCCGATTTCATCTCGACGCTGCATAACGACGCAGCGTCCATCCCGCCTTACCTGCCTCCGGCAGCCCGTCCTCCCAAAATCTGATCGTTTGCATTCGTCCTGCGTTCCTTGCAGGCGGTAGCCGTATCGGCTGCAGCGTTGTCGCGCATGGCAGCCAGCAATCATCGAATTCATTTGGGAATCATCATGAAAAAAGTATTCATCGCATTATTTGTCACCGTGCTGACCTTGTCGGCCGGCCTGCCGGACGCTGAAGCCCGTCGCCTGGGCGGCGGCGGTTCGTTCGGCAAGCAATCGCAAAAAGCCAGCCGTCCCCAACCGATGCAGAACCAGGCAGCGGCGCCGGCGGCACCCGCGGCCGCACCGGCAAGCGCAGCAGCCGGCGCGGGCGCAGCCGCGGCGGCCAAACCAAGCATGTGGAAGGGCTTGCTGGGCGGCGCGCTGCTTGGCCTCGGCCTGGGCGCCCTGCTTTCCAGCCTGGGCTTGAGCGGCGCCCTGGCAAGCATGATCAGCACCCTGTTGACCTTCGCGCTGATCGCAATGGTCGCCATGCTGGCTTATCGCTGGTATAAGCGCCGCAGCGAAGGTTCGAGTCCTGCCTTTGCCAACGCCGGCGGCCGCTTCGACGGCAATCCGTTCCAGCCGAAAACCGAAAACCGCTTCGATGCGGCGCAACCGATGGCATTGCAGTCGGCCCAGTTCGGCGCGGCAGCGGCAGGCGGCGCGGCCGCGGAGCCGATCGCTTCCGCTCCATGGGGCGTACCGGCCGATTTCGACACGCAAGCATTCCTGCGTCACGCCAAGACCTATTTCATCCGCCTGCAAGCGGCATGGGACAAGGCCGACGTCAACGACATCAGCGAATTCACCACGCCGGAAATGTTCGCCGAAATCAAGATGCAGATCCATGAACGCGGGGCCGCAACCAATCACACCGACGTCATGGCGCTGGACGCGCAACTGCTGGGCATCGATACCATCAACGATGAATATCTTGCCAGCGTGCAATTTTCAGGAATGATCAAGGAAGATCCGGACACGCCGACCGCGCCGTTCACGGAAGTCTGGAATCTTTCCAAACCTGTCGCCGGCAACGGTGGCTGGATGCTTGCCGGGATACAGCAGCAAAAAGCGTAAAACGCCCAAAAGCTGTACCGACAGGCCGCCGGGCTTTCGGTACGGTTGCTGTTTGGATCCTCAGCCGTTCGTGCATTCGTGTACGGACGGTTTTTTTTTGCATGCTGTCGAATCGACTATTTCAGGATCGGCCTGGCATGCATTTCACGCGATCCGCCGCTTTGCGATACTATTGGCGCCACCCGAATAACATGCGGATAACAGGCGAACCTTGTTTTGCCCCGCTACCGCTTCGCAATTCCGGATAAAAGTAAAACATGCGCTCAAGCGCCCATAAGTAAAACATGCAAACCAATTCACGCATTCCCTGCATCGACGCGCTCAAAGCCGTCGCTTGCCTGTTTATTGTTTCTCATCATCTGGCGTTTTACGGCCCGATGTCCGACACGGCACGGCCGCTGATGCCTGGCCTGATCGACTGGATGTATCAAAATGGCCGCCTCGCGGTGCAGGTATTTTTTGTCACGGCCGGCTTTTTGCTGGCCGGTAAATTGGCGCCTGACGGCGTAGTGCATCTGACGCAGCCGCTGCAGACGATCAAGCGACGTTTCATGCGCCTGGCCGTACCTTACTGGTTTGCACTGGTCGTCGCGATCGTCTGCGCCGCCATGGTCATCGGCAGGCTGACACGCTATGAAGTGCCGGTCTTCCCGACCCTGCCGCAATTGCTGGCCAATATCGTTATGCTGCAGGACCTGTTGCATGAAGGAGCGTTGTCGGCCGGCGTCTGGTATGTTGCGATCGATTTCCAACTGTTTACGGTGACCGCGATACTGCTGTGGGCCTGCGGCCTCGCCGCCCGCCGCCACGCAGGACTCGCCCTGCTGCCGCCTCTCGCCGTACTCGCAATCTGCCTGCTCTCGCTGTTCGTATTCAATCGCAACGAGAGCCTGGATAATACCTGGCTGTATTTCTTCGGTTCGTATGGGCTGGGAATCCTCGCTTATTGGGTGGCGAAACGGCCGCGCGGATTGCTTTGGCTGACGTTGCTGGTCGGAATGGTCGCCATCGCCTTGCTTCTCGAATTCCGTTCGCGCATCGCCCTCGCCGGGCTGGTCATGCTGCTGCTGGGACTGGCCCGACGCTATCCTGCGATCGGCCAGCGTTCGATGGGCAACGCCCTTTCGTATCTGGGACGGATTTCCTATGCCGTTTTCCTGACTCACTATCCCTTGTGCCTGTTGGTCAACGCGGTGTTTTTCATCTATTTCCCGCAATCCGCGGCAATGAATGTACTGGGGATGGCAGTCGCCGTAATTGTCAGCGTGGCCGGCGGGGCATTGTTTTTCAGGTACATCGAAAATGGCTCGCTGGTACGCGCATTTTTTTCCGGTCCGGCAGCACGTGCCGCACCCTGATCCCCTCTCCGCTTCCGGATACATCGCCACTCAATAGACGCACCGCATCCGCGGAAGCGTTTCTTGAAACCGATACGTCAGGGTCAGGGCCGGTGGCATTGCCCGACTTTTGCGCCGACATGGAGTTGCCGCGGTAATCCAAATGTCCGACCAGCAGGCCGGCCAGGAATGGCAGGATCAATAACAGAAGGCGCAAAGACCATTTCATGCCGCCGGCGCCACGCTGACGCAAACCCCTCAATCCAGATTTCAGATCGTCCACATCCCTTGCGAAAGCATCAGCGGCGGGCGTAGATTGCGCTGCCGGCGGCGGCGTTTCCCGCAGATATTCCAGGCCGAAGCGCGGCAAGGTCTTGATCGACTGCGGCGACAGGCCGATTTCCTCGAATTTCTTGCGCAACGACCGCACCAATTGGTGGTAACTGGCATCGGTAACGACCACGCCGTTATCGCCCCAGGCGGCATCGATCACGGTTTGCTTCTTCACCCGCGCCTCCAGCAACAGGCGCAGCAGTATGCATTCGCGGAAATTCAACGCGACGGCGGCCGCGGGGCTTTCCAGGCGACTGAGATGCAAATTAAAGAAGGTATCTTTTTCGAGATAAATACCCGTATCCGGACTGGCCGCGCCCGCGGCGCCCGAAAGAAACGAATCGATCATGTTCAAATCCTTTATCGCCATCGAAAACGACGAAATAAATAATATTCCCCAAATGCATTCGATCCCGCGAACGGCGCCGTCATGTCGGATTTCAGAAAAAAAACCGATTGCGCATGCGCCGCGCGATTACCCATCGCGACAAGATCATATTCAGGAAAATTCAGCATTATTCCGCTCCGCGACCAGGAAACCTCGCAGATATACGGCGGAAAACAGGCAAGAAGTTAACATGCAGACCCCACCTGAACAACATCGAGCGGACAGCCTTGCAAGAATTTGACGCAGCGTATTTGGCATTGCAATCCCCCGCGACGAGGGATTGCGATCAATCCAGCAAATCACTTTAGCCAAAAAGAAAAAAAATAATCGGATAGTTCTTACACACACACCAAAGAAGGAAAAATCAGTCCCTTTATCGCAAAGGCCGCACCCTCCAATTTGCAATCGATCGCGAACATATCCCGGAAAAGCTAAGCCCTCCCATCTTTTCTCATCCGAAAAAGATACCTTTCGCGCAGACATTCATGGCGGCAAGGTTTAATTCACCTCTTTTCAGATATTTTCCGTGTAATTCCGTAGGCTCGCCGGATCGGCGCTGACACAATCCAGTCTTCATTTTCGCCGCGGGTCTCGCCGTGCGTCGCCTGGTGGACAACCAGGTAAATCATTTCTTTCCATGAAGATGTAAATGCAATCGTTCTTTTCCGAATCCCCGACCATTGAACTGCGCATATTGAGCGGCCCGCAGACGGGCGCTGCCCTGCCGCTGGCGGATCAAGACATTCTCCTCGGCAGCGACCGGGAATGCGACGTCGTCCTGCAAGGCGCCGGCATCATGGCGCGCCACGCCAGCCTGTCGATCGGGGCAAACGGTTTTACATTGACCGCGCTGGACGGCGACGTCACTACCTCCGTCGATGCGGCAACGCCGGCCCCATGGCAACTTGGCGCGACAGTCTATCTCGGCGAAATCGGCGTTACAGTCGATCGCTGCAGCGAGGCATGGCACGCGGCGGCCCCACCCCGTCTCCGGCCGCACGATCATCTGCCGCCGGCGAATACCGGCCGCTGGCTTGTCAACGCCCGGCAACACTGGAAGCGCCTTGCCTTGCTGCTGACCGTCCTGACCACCATCGCGGCAGGCGTGCAAATCATGACGGGAACCCATGGCGCATCCGGCGCGCAAGGCCCGCTGTCTCCAACGAACATCCGCGACATCAACCGGATCGTTGCCCGCTACGGCAGCGATTACGGCAGCGATACCGCGTTGAAGCTTGAAAAAACGCCCAAGGGTTTGCGCGTGCATGGTTTCCTGCCCAATGCCGGCCGCGTCAATGCGCTGCGCGGCGAGCTGTCGAAATGGCGGCCGGCATTGCTGGTCGACGTCAAGGCGGAAGATGCCCTGCTTGCGGCCAGCAGGCACTTTCTCGGGCGGCAAAGGAGCACCCTGAAAGTTAGCGTGGTCGAAGGCCATGCTGAACTGAGTGGCTTGGCCGAGGGGATGGAGGCCCAGGAAGACGTCAAACGCCTGGCGCAGGATCTTCAGAAAAACGTGCCGGGGCTGGCCAGCGTGAAGGCCACGTTTGTCGACAAACCGCGCCTGGAGGCCTGGTTGCGTACCTGGCACAAGAAAGACCCGCCTATCGGACGGCAAGACGAGACCGTATTGGTCGACGCAATGCCGAACGGCGTCCTGGCCTTGAACGGCACACTGCCGCCGCTCCGTCTTGAACGGTTGCGACAGGCGTTGATGCAACATAGCCGGCGGCAAAACATGCTGCTGGCGATGCGCATCGCCATCACGCCGGATCGTTCGGGCGATCAGCCGCCGCTGGTGCGGGCATTCAGCCAGGGCGCGGTTCCCTATGTCTTTCTGAGCAACGGCAGGCGCCTGATGATAGGCGGCCATTTCGAGGGCTTTCAGTTGGTTGCCGTCAAAGGACAAGGCCCCGTATTTGAGAAGAAAGGAGGATAGCCACTCAATTGCACCGCCACTATGAGCATATGAAACCACCGAGAAACTTTCAAAAGGAAACACCATGGCAGAGAACCTGTCGCTTATCGATATCACCAATGTATACAAAACGATGGTCCAGGTGGCCGTCAACGATTTGAACGATGTCAAAAAAGAGATCGGCACCAAAGAGGCGACCGCGCAACAACTGATCGATTTTCATGTCGCCGTGAATAATTTTGAAATGGTCAACAACGCAACCACCAAGGCCATGGGCAGTTTGACCGATACATTCAAAGCGATGCTGAGGACGCAATGATCGTTGCCGCAGCACCGGCCACCGGCACCGCCTTCGAGCAATTCGTCGAACGCTACTATCAATGGCTTCTGCGTTTTGTCGGACGCAAGGTCGCTACGCGCGAACAGGCGGAAGACCTGTTGCACGACGCCCTGCTTGACGCGTATTCGGGGCTGCGGCAATTTCGCGGAGAGGCCACGCTATCGGCCTGGGTGCTTGGCGTGTTGAGCAACAAGATACGGCGCCACTATCGGAACCAGACGCGATCGCTAGTCACGATAGACCCCGACGTTCTCGCCAGCGATGACATCGTCGCCGATAACGCGGAGCCCAGCGCATTGCTATCGCAGGCGCAGCGTGTCGATCGCCTGTGCGAATGCATCGATGCCTTGCCGCACAACATCAGGTCTGCTTTATGCCAGGTGGCGTTGGAAGGCGAAGCCTATGCGCTTGTCGCACGGCGCTTGAACATACCGACCGGCACGTTGCGCAGTCAATTGTCGCGCGCCCGCGAACAGATGCGCGTCGCACTGGATGAGGCAGGCGTCGGCCGCACCGACTAGACTACGGCAGCACTTACATGAATTCTCCAGATATCCCCTTCGCCGCCAAGCCCGCACCGGCCATCGGCGACGAAGAAATCGAAACGCTGTATTCGATAGCGCATCAATTGCATTCCGGCGGCATGCGCGCCAAGGCGCTCGACCTCTTTGCACTGGTTGCCGCATACAGGCCGCGCTCGATCCGCTACAACAAGGCGCTGGGCATCAGTCTGATGGGCAGCGGCGACTATGAAAAAGCGATTCCCATACTTGCAACGGCCATTCTTTGCGATACGGAAGACGATCCATCGCTGGCTGTGGCATTCGCGGAATGCCTGGCGCTGACCGATCGACGCCGGCAAGCGCTGCGCTTGTTCCAAAAGGCCAGAATCCGCCTGAACGATCATGCCGATCTTCCGGAAGCCGAACGGCTGCTTGCCCATGCGGATCGATGGATGGCCATCCTGGGCAGCGCGTCTTCATAGCGATCGGATGACGAGCCGGACGCCACCATTACCGCCCGGATTATCCAGGCTGTTTTTTATCTTAATCATTTCATTTAGCAAGGAATCATTGTGGCCAGCGTCACCCTCCCGATATATAGCAATGCCATGGCGGCGCCGGATCAACCGCAGGATAAAGTGCTGCACCAGAACATATCGCCAACCGATGTCCGGCGATTCGAGCAGGCCTTGGTAAATCCGCACCCTGTACAAGCGCCTTTCCAGGCTGAACAGGTTTCGGCTTCCGCGATTGGAAGCGCCATTGCCAAATTCGAAGGCATGGAGAAAAAAAGCAAGGAGATTGTTTCGGGGCTGGCCGGTGCCGGAACGGAAATTACCGCGGCGACCCTGCTTGAGTTCGATGTCGCCATGGAGGAAAGAAACCTCAGCTACAGCTTCGCCAAACAAGTGATCAGCGCGCCTTCGCAGTGGATCAAAGAACTGACATCCCTGCAATGATGAAGCCGATCAATACCGTCATTGCGTCTTTTTTGTTGCTTATCTCGTTGACCGCTTGCGGCAATCGCACGATTTCCCTGCTGAACGGACTGCCCGAAGAAGACGCCAACATGATCGTCTCCGCCTTGAGCCAGTCGGGCATCGCAGCGACCAAGGTTGCAGGGGACGACGACCTGATCGGCATTCAGGTGCCGACCGCCGACCAGGCCGCGGCGCTGGCAGAGCTGCACCGACGCGGATTACCGCGGCAGAACTACGCCAGCCTGGGCGATATCTTCAAAAAGGACGGCATCATTTCGACGCCGCTGGAGGAGCAGGCGCGCTACGTCTATGCTTTGGCGCAGGAACTGGAGAAGACACTGTCGCAATTGGACGACATCGTCTACGTCCGGGTTCACCCCGTATTGGCGCGCAAGGCCTCGCTCAACGGCCCTGCTGCCGATGCATCGGCGGGCGTGTTGATCAAGCATCGCCCCGACGTCGATCTGACACCCATGATTCCGCAGATCCAGGCTCTGGTCGCGCATTCGATTCCAGACCTCCATGCCGAACAGGTCTCCGTGATCATGGCCGTAGCAGGCGAACAGCCATTTTTTGAGAACACCAACGGCGATGCGCTTGGTACCGCGCCTTCCGGTTTCATTTGGTGGCCGATCTCGGGCGGCATATTGCTGGCCCTGGCCACCGTGGGGGTCTATATCGCACGCCACAGAAATATTCCACAGCGCCCAAGCGCCGGCGGGCATCGCGAAGTGCTGGAATTAAATGAATAACGCCATTCTTTTTGCATCGGCACCGGCCAGGGCCAGTTCGAGTATTGTCCAATGCGAACAGGATGCCGCTTTTTTTGCATTCAATCGCCTGCCAAGTCGTTATTTGCACCAGAGCTGGCGTCCATCTTTCGTGCCCGAAAACCTGGCGGATTTTTTATTCGAAGGCATGTTTTCCCATAGGCTGCTTTCCGATTACATGCGCCAGGAAAGCCGGCTGGACGATGTCGATTCCAAGCACAGGAGCCATCCGGCGGTTCGTGTCGGCACACAACTCGATGCCTTTCAAATGGAGGCATTGTGCCGCCGGATTGGCGTCGCCTTGATCGGACAGCCCATACGACTCGCCATCGACGGCAAGGAGATCGCTGCCTGGATTTCGGCTTTGGGCGAGCCCTTGTTTCGCTTCGCCTGCCGCTACGTCCCCTTGCTGGATCCCCAGTCGCCGGCAAGCTTGCCCACCCTTGCCCCCTTGCATCCGGATACAGCCAAGGAACGAACTACCGCCGTTGGACAACAGTTCCTAAGCGCATGTTCTCTTCTGATCGATGCGTCCATCGGTCAGCGCCTGCGCTTCAAACTGCCGAGGGAAATCCCGCATCGGATCGATATGACAATCGAGCCCACACATTATTCAGAGGCATGGAGATGGATAGACAGAATTTGGAATTGCATGCCGATGCCCGCTTCGCCATCGCCCACACAGAAGATGGCGGAATCCAGGTGAACCGTGCATCCCGCATCATGACCGCCGGCACGCATGCCGCCTATTTGAGCGCAAACGAATTGCTCGCGCACGCGCGCGGGCTTGCCGACGACATGACAACAAGAGCCCATACCGGCTATGAAGAGGCCTGCGAACGCGGCTATGAAGCCGGTCTGGCCAAGGCACGCCAGCAAGCCATTCACGACCAGGTCCGGGAAAGTCGCAAACGTCAGGACAGCCTCGAAAACCTGCAAGCCGATTTGAACGCACTGGTATTGCAAACCGTGCGTCAGTTGCTGGGCGAGATGGATTGCACCGAACGTGTTGGCATGCTCATCAGGGAAGGATTGACACGCCTCGGCAAGCTGCAAGGAGAAATCTCCATCCATGTGCATCCGGAATTGCTGGACCGAATTTCCGCCGGCATCGGGCAATGGCCCATGGCGCAGTCGGACATCCGTCTGAAAACGATCGCCAACCCGGAAATCTCCCTGGAAGCCTGTCGCATTGTTTCCCAAAGCGGCCGGGTGGATGGCGACCTGCGGCCGCAATTGGAGGCACTGGAATCCGCATTGTCGATGCATCGCAGCGCGTCTGCCCCCACCTCTGAATCTGAAGAGAGGCGTCAGCCATGCTGACTTCGCATATGGAATGCATGCGTCGCGCAACGTCGGGGCTCGATCCGTTTACCGTGACCGGCACCATCGAAAAGGTCTTGGGAAATGTGGTGCGCGCACGCGTTCCCCGCGCACGCATGGGCGATCTGTGTCTCTTGCATTGCCCGGACCATGGCTGGCAGCGGCCGGCCGAGGTCATCGGCCTGGTTGACGACCAGGCGATCCTTGCTCCCCTGGGCGAACTTACCGGCATTTCGACCCAGACCGAAGTCATCGTCACGCGCGAGCGCTACGCGGTCCCGGTCTCGCCCGCGCTGCTCGGCACGGTCGTGGACGGCTTCGGCCGCCCTTTCGATGCGGCGCTCGCCTTGGACAATCCCGTCATGCGCCCTGTCGACGCCCCTGCGCCGCTGCCAGCGGAGCGAGGGCTTATTTCCCGGCCGCTCTCGATCGGAATTCGTGCGATAGATGGGCTGTTGACCTGTGCGGAAGGCCAGCGCGTCGGTATCTTTTCGGCGGCTGGCGTCGGCAAGACGACATTACTCTCCATGATCGTCAACGGCAATGAAGCCGATGTCTGCGTCATTGCCCTGATCGGCGAACGAGGACGCGAAGTGGGTGAATTCCTGGCGCACGAACTGGATCCCGAACGCCGGAAAAAGACGGTCGTCGTCGTCGCGACCGCCGACCGCCCGGCAATGGAGCGGCTGAAGGCAGGCTTTGTCGCCACCGCCATCGCGGAATACTTCAAGGAGCGCGGCAACAAGGTCTTGCTGCTGATGGACTCCGTCACCCGGCTGGCGCGAGCGCAACGAGAAATCGGCCTGGCTGCGGGCGAGGTGCCGGCACGGCGTGGATTTCCGCCATCGATGTTTGCCATGCTCCCGAAATTATTCGAACGCGCCGGCGCCGGACTGCATGGATCCATCACGGCTTTCTATACCGTCCTGGTCGAAGGCGACGATATGAACGAGCCGGTTGCCGACGAAGTACGATCCCTGCTCGACGGCCATATCGTGCTGTCGCGCGAGCTGAGCGCGGAGAATCATTATCCCGCCATCGACATTCTCGCCAGCCTCAGTCGCGTGATGCAGAGAGTGATCAGTCCCGAACATCGCAAACTTGCCGATAAGCTGCGTAAACTGTTGGCCAGCCACAAAAAAATCGAATTGCTGGTCCGGCTGGGTGAGTACCAACAGGGAAACGATCCGGTATCGGATGAAGCCCTGAAAAAAATCGATGCGATCAATGCCTTTCTCAAGCAATCGGGCGGGCTGCCTGTTCCATTCAAGAGAATGCTGGAGGAATTGTGGCTGTGTCTGTCATGAATACGCGCCGTGTATTGCACGCATTGTCGCAGGTCAAGGATATGCGGAAATTATTGGCGGAAACCGAATATTTTCGCCGCCTGCGGCAACAGCGTGACTGCGAGCAGGAGTGCGCGCTCGATGCGCACCGGCTGGCGCGCTTCAAATCCGAACTGCCTCTTCAGCGGGCGGCAATTCTGGACGAACTGGCCGAACGCCCGGTCGATGTAAGACAGGTCAATGACGCCCAGAGCGCGCTCCGAAAGCTTCAGCATCAACTGCTCAAGGCCGAATCAAGACACCAGGCGCTCGAAGAGAGCCATCGACAGGCCTGTCTCGGCCGGGACGAGGCCTATCGAAAATATACGGCTGCGATGCGCCGCCATCAAAAATTCCATGAAATCAAGGTCCGCGACGATTTATGCGCGGCAGAGCAAGGTAATGCAATGGAACAGACGGAACTGGAAGACCGGCCATTCAGCGCTTGCTCCCCAATATAGAGGAAAAACAGATGAATATTTCGAACAGCCTTGCCATCCAGGCACCGGCTGCCCCCGACGTTCCCCGGATGAAACCGCCTGCCGGACCGGCTTCGATATCCGATCGCCGCAAGTTTGAATCCGCCGTTGCGTCGGCGCAAAAGGCATCGAAGGCGGATGCCGAAATGGACGTTGATGCCGAGATGGCGGCCGGAAAAAAAAGCGCATCGGACATGCATCGAAAAGGAAGCAAATCAGAACACGACATTGCGCCAATACCGGCCTTGGCGCCGGCATTGGCCCCGGTATCGGTGCCGCCACAGGATGCCGCCGCAAATTCGCCCAGCCGTACATCGGGGATCGTTTTCGAGCAATCGTCCGCCATCGACGATGCAATGGCCCTCGATAACGCGGATGCCGACACGGCCGACAGCGCGATATCCGCTGTTCCCGCCGCGTTTCCAGGCCAGGCTGGCTTCGCGACGATGGGCGACGCCATGGACGATGCCTTTATCGGTGTTATCGGCGAAGCGAGCGATGCGGCCCCAGGCGAGAATCCGAAAGGCATCGATTCTGCGGCCCTCCCGTCGATGGAAATGGACGATAACCGTACGGCCGGCCTTGTCCATATGGCTGATGCAGCCTTGCCCAAGCAATTCGCTGCGCTCGCCAATCAAACGAACACGCTTCCCGCAAACGAAACAGGCACGCCACGCTCGATGAAGGAAGCCACGGATATCTCGCAAGGCAGCCATTCGAACGATGCCGGTCCGGCGCTTCAAATGAAGCCCGTAGCGCAAACATCTCCAATCGTTGCGTCGTTGCGATCCGGCGACCTGCAAACGATGGCCGACGCATTCGAAGCCAGCGTAAGGGATTTTGAGCGGGCCGGCGCCAACTGGATCGGCAGCGCCCAGGTTACGCTGCAATCTTCGGCATTGAAAGGCGCCGCATTCCAGCTTGTCAGCGACGGCAGATCCCTGAGTATCCTATTGACGCAATATGCATCTGCGCCCATTCCCATAACCCGCCGCCAGGAAAGCCAGTTAAGCGAAACGCTGACGCGCAAGCTGGGACGCAATGTCAGCCTCAATTTGGGTCTGTCTGAAATCGAAACGCCTGAACATGCAGAACAGCAATATGAATAAGGACTTGCTGCCTCCCGGCTATCGGCCGATCTCTTTGCCCAGGCAGAATGCGGTAGTGGTTTCAGCGCTGACGGCGCTACAGGGCACAAGCATCGAACTCCACGTTGGCCCCGAAACCTGGCGCATGCGCTTCTCCGGCAGGCCCGGCCCGGCCGCGGGAACCGAAGCAAGGGTCCGCGCTGTATGGCAAGGACACCGCGTCAATGTGCGCTTTCCGCAAGTGCTGCTGCATCGAACGCTGCATCTATGCCAGCCTGGATTGTCACTGCAGGATATTCCGCCGCCGCTATGGCCTGCGATGGCGGGCAATCTGCTAGGGGCATGGCTCACAGGGCTGCCGCATGCTCAATCGCTGCATATCGACAGCATGGAGGCCGGCAACGAAGAAACTGCATGTGCGGGCGAAGACGCTGCCCACGGGCCGGATGCCCCCCATGGCGCCCAGCGCATATACCTGATCGCACAACGCATTTCTCCTGTACCGGAAGATGCCTTGGAATATGCGATTGCCGTCGATCTCGATCCGGCCTTGCTGTCAGCCTTGCCCCGGATGTGCCACGGCCTGTCTTCCGGTTCGCCGGCCTTGCCGCGGCATCTCCTGGACCTGCCGCTGCCGTTGCGATGCGAAGTCGGCCAGATCGCGGTCCCCTGCGCCACGCTCAAGGCCCTGCGCCTGGGCGATATCCTATTTTTCGATAGCCATTCGGAAGATCTTGACGATCCTTCCGGAATTGCCATGCAACTGACACACCGCGGTTGCATGCTCCTGCGCACACGCCTTCACTCACCCGACCTCATGGTCGTCACCGAAACCGATATGAACGACAGAAAATCCTTTTTTTATGATGATCTCCTGGAAGAATCAGAGCTAGACCTTTTAGGCGCCGCCAACTCGCACGACTTCGAGGAAGATACCTCATTGGAAACCGCGGCCGCCGGATCGACGCAATCCGACCGGGGGGGCCGCGACAGCTTGAGTCAATTGCCGCTGCAACTGGTGTTCGACATCGGCGATTGCGAAATGCGGCTTTGCGAACTGCAGGCCTTGCAAGTCGGCAGCGTGATCCCCCTCGCGGCCAGCAAGACGGAAATGGTCAGGGTCCGGGTAAACGGCCGCGTCGTCGCCAGCGGCGAATTGGTCGAGATCGACGGTAAAATCGGCGTCATGCTGGCGCGGCTGGCCGATATTCAATGATCACCGACATGAATCCCGTGGTCCTGTCGACAGTCATCGCCTTCATGGCGCTGGTGCCGTTGACAGTCATCATGACTACCTCGTTCCTCAAGATCAGCATCGTTTCCATGCTGCTGCGCAATGCCCTTGGCGTGCAGCAGATACCGCCCAATATCGCTGTCTACGCCCTGGCACTGATCTTGAGCGGCTACGTCATGGCGCCCGTCGGCGCGGCGATCTTCGAAGCGCTGGCTGCGCAACCGGACGCCATGTCATCCATTTCGCTCTTTTACGAAACGGTCCTGAAGGCAGCCGAACCTTTGCGCGACTTCATGCTCCGCAATACCGAATCGTCGCAACTCGACTTCTTTATCGACACGGCGCAGCGCATGTGGCCGCCATCGATGACGGACCAGGTCGGCCGTCGCGATTTCGCCGTGCTGGTGCCGGCCTTCATGATTTCGGAATTGACATCCGCCTTCATGATCGGATTCCTGATCTATCTGCCGTTCGTGGTCATCGATCTGGTCGTGCAAAGCATTTTGCTGGCGCTCGGCATGATGATGATGTCGCCGATGACCGTATCGCTGCCCTTGAAGCTGCTGCTGTTCGTCATGGCCGACGGCTGGACCCGCCTGCTGCACAGCCTGGTGCTGTCTTACGCAACATGAATCCGGACGATATATCGACGCTGGTGATGCGCACGCTTTGGCTGACAGTCAAACTGTCGCTACCGCTGGTCATGCTGGGCACCGTGGCGGGCATTCTCACCAGCCTGTTTCAAGCCGCCACGCAAATCCAGGATCAGACATTCCCGTTCCTGGCCAAGCTGACGGTAATCCTGGTCGGGCTGGCGCTGCTGAGCGGCTGGATGGGTCGTGAACTGCAAATGTTCACCGTGTTTATTTTCGATTACTTGACTGAAGTATAAGCATGCACGCCGGTACTCTCCATCTGCTCGATCCGATCTGGAACGACCTCCAGGCCTGGGTCACCGCCTGGCCGCGTGCGTTCGGCATGTTCGCCATCCTGCCGATATTGCGTCGCGAGATCGTGCCCGGCCTGCTGCGCATGGCATTGGTGGCGGCGCTCTGCCTGCCGTTGACGCCGTTGCTGCGCACCCAGCCGCAGCTGTTTCAAAACGACGCGATGACGCTGATACTGCTCCTGGTCAAGGAAGCCGCCCTGGGATTCACGTTCGGCCTGCCGCTGGCGATGACGTTCTGGATCGCGGAAGGCGTCGGCACCCTGCTCGACAATCAGAGCGGTTCGCTGATCAGCTCTGTGCTCAACCCGATGTCGGGCAACGATGCGGCTACGCTCGGCTTGTTCCTGAACCAGATATTCATGATCTATTTCCTTCTTGCCGGCGGGCTGACGTGGTGCCTGGGCAGCCTCTACGACAGCTACCGCCTATGGCCCGCGCATGAATTCTGGCCGCATTTTTCGCAATCCGGCATGCAATGGTGGCTGGCGCAGTTCTGCTATTACATCAAGATGATGGCGATACTGGCGGCACCCATCGTGCTCACGCTGTTCTTTGTCGAATTAGGCTTCGGCATCATCGGACGCTTCGCCCAGAAAATGCAGGTCTTCGTGCTGGCGATGCCGATCAAGAATGTCTGCGCGATCGCCATGCTTCTTGTTTACGTCGCAGCTTTGTTTTCGCAATTCGATTTCCTGATGGCGAACCTGAAAGACAGCTTCGCCCACACCGTGCAGGCCCTGCGATGAGCGACAACGGCAGCAAGACCGAACAGGCGACGCCGCGCAAGCGCGAAGATGCGCGCAAGGACGGGCAGGTCGCCCGCAGCGAGGATTTCACCAATGTGATGCTGTTCGGCTTGTTTTTCGGCTACCTGATTATCGATGGCGCCCGGCTCGCCACCGAACTGATCGAACTGATCGTCCTGCCTTACCGTTATTTCGGGCAGCCGTTCGCATCCGCCGCGGAGGCCGTTGCCATACAGGTATTCTCGACCGCCCTGATGCTGGTGTTGATTATCCTGATCGCGTCGGTCGCCTTGTCGTTCATTATCCAGTTGATCCAGATCGGCCCCCTGTTTTCGACGAAATCCATTACGCCCAGCCTCAAGAAATTGAATGTGGTCACCAACATCAAGGAGATCTTCTCGGTCAATACGCTTTTCGACCTGGTGAAAATGATCGCCAAGACGATATTGATGGCCGTGGTCATTTCCGAAATCCTGCGCGGCAATCTGGACATGCTTCTCAAGTTGCCGCCATACGGCATACCAGGCGTCATCCATGCGCAAGGCAGGTTGATGCAGCAGCTTACGCTCACGGTCTTTTTCCTGTTTTTTGTCATGGCCGTGATCGATCTGTTTTGGCAGCGCCGCCGCCTCAGCAAGCAGTTGATGATGCAAAAACACGAAGTCAAGCGCGAGACCAAGGAGAATGAAGGCGATCCCCAAACCAAGGATTTCCGCCGCAACCTGTTTCGCGAAATCGTCAGCGGCGATACCAGCCTGATCCCGCATGCATCCGCCGTGGTGGCGAACCCGACGCATCTGGCGGTCGCGCTGTATTACAAGCCGCAGGAGACAGGGCTGCCTGTCATCCTGGTAAAAGGCCGCGGCGCAGGCGCCGCGCAAATTTTCAAGGCCGCGCGGCAGGCTGGCATCCCGATCATCCAGAACATCGGCGTGGCGCGCAGGCTGTATCCGATGGCGCTGTTCAGCTTCATTCCCAGCGACATGATTGAAGCGGTCGCCGAGATCATCGTCGCAGCGCGCCAGATACGCAAAGCCGCCGGTTACGACGACCTGGATGTCGTGGCGGATGACGTGGCCAGTGACGCTGCGCCGGTCCCTTCCGAACCCTCCGCATCTTCCGAATCGTCTCCGGCATCGGCATCGGCGCCAGCTGCCGCCGCCGGCCCGGCACCGCCCGCGCCGGAAGAAACTGGCAATCGGCATTGACCCACGCTATTTTTTATTTCGCAACCTATCAAGACTATGCATATTTCATCCGATTTTTCTCCCTGGTCCGGATATCTGCGCCGGCACGGCAACGACGCCTCGCTCCTGTTCGACGAAGAAGGCACGCTCTCGCTATTGGTCGACAGGCACAAGGTCGACTGCCGGGTCGTCACCGGTTCCATGATCGTAAGCGCGCGCATTTGCGATACTCCGGCCAACAATGCCGAGCGCCGCATGCATCTTTGCCGCGTCCTCACTCTGGTCAATCGCCATGCGCATCATCGCCGCGAATTTCCGGTACTCAATGAACAGCGCACCCTGCAATTGCAGGCGTGGATGCATTCGAATATGACTTACGAAGCCTTTTCCCTGCAATTCGATCAATTCATGGAAGCATTGGACGCCTGGCGCGAAGCAACCCTGCCGTCCGGAAGCGTTATCACGCGCATGCCCGAACACATCGGCGACCGGCCGTTCCGCCGTTCTTCTCACAAGACATCGGCAGGTTTTTTATGATCACACCATTCCAACGCAAAATAGCGGCCTGCCTGTTCGCCCTCTGCCTGGCCGCAGCCGCCTGCGATACCCAAGCCGCCATCCGCGCCCCGTGGCTGGACGAACCTTATACCTACATCGGCACCGGTGAATCGCTGCAACGCGTGCTGCAGAGTTTCGGACGTCAATTCGGCTTGAAGATCGATATCGACGCCGATATCGACGAATCGGTCAGTGGCGAAATCGCAGAACAGACGCCGCAGAAATTTCTCGATCGGCTGGCCAGCATGCATGCGTTCGATTGGTATCTCGACAACGGCTGCCTCTATATCAGCGCGATCGAAAAGCGGCAACGCAGGATCATCAATGCGCCCGCCACCGTCATCGGACAGCTGCGCCAAGCGCTCAATGGCGCCGGCGTCTACCAGGATCGCTTCGGCTGGGGCGAATTGGTCGGGCAGGGTCAATTGCTGATTTATGGCCCGCCAGCCTATGTGCGCCGCTTGACCGAAACGGTCGACATGATTTCCGCCGCGCCCAGCGGTTATGAAATTGGCGTATTTCCCTTGAAATACGCCAACGTCGAAGACCGCGTCATCTCCTACCGCGACAAGGAAACCACCATTCCCGGCATTGCCAGCATTGTGCGCGGCATTGCCGGCAGCGTTCCCGACCACGACGGCGAAACGGCCCTGCCCGCGCCCTCTCCGGCCGCCAATGCCGCCAGCGACATCGAGACCGGCACCGCCGCGACGGCGCCGGCCGCCGTGCCCGGTGCAGCGGCAGGCGACGGCAAAAGCGCATGGCGCGCCGCTCAGGGCAACGCCATCATCCAGCCGGATGTGCGGCTGAACGCCCTGATCATCAAGGCGCCGCCCGAAACGCTTTCCTTCTATCGGCAATTGATTGCGCAACTCGATACCGAGGTGCCGCTGATCCAGATCGAGGTGACCATCCTGGACGTCGACAGCGACTATCTCGACAATATCGGCGCCGAATGGGCGCTCAGCAATAGCGACAGCAGAGGCGGCAGCCGCAACCTGTTCTCGCTGAATCCGATGACGGCGACGCTCAACACCATCTTGCCGCGCGGCCTGAACCTGTACGCCAAAATCAATTTCCTGCAGCGCAACGGCCAGGGCGAGGTCATTTCCAAGCCGTCGCTGCTGACCATGGACAATACCGCGGCGTTGTTCGATTCGAACGATACGTCCTATATCCGCACCCAGGGCGAGCGTGTGGCGGAAACCCGGGAAGTCAGCGCCGGCCTGATGTTCAAGGTGGTGCCGCGCGTGATCCGCAACGGCAATACCGGCAATGGCGGCGATCCGGCGCAGCGCAAGATCCTGCTGCAGATCGATATCGAAGACGGCAAGCGCGTCAACTCCACCGAGGAAGAATTGCCCGTCTTCAAGAAGAGCACCATCAGCACGCAGGCGATCGTGAGCGATAGCGAGAGCCTGCTGATCGCAGGCCATCAGCGCCTGGAACATCGGCGCCAAACGACGCGCGTCCCGATATTGGGATCGCTGCCGCTGATCGGGGCGCTGTTTCGCAACGAGCGGGAAAGCAACGATCGCCTTACCCGGTTCTTTATCATTACGCCGCGCATCGTCAATACCTTGCAACTGGATAACCAGGCGGCGCTTCCCGCTTTCGAAACCGCGCAGGGCATGCGCGCCGGCAGCGATGGCGCGTCCCCGGCCGCGATTCATGGCGACATCCCTCCTGCCACACCGGAAAGCAAGCAATGAACATCAGCATCAATACCATGGTGTCCCACTCTCCTATCCCGCCGACGCAGCAACCGGTAAGCGCCGTCCAAAAGCAATTGGGCGACGGCGCCGAGGAATTGAGTTTTGGGGCGACAGCCACGCGGCAGCCGAGGCGACGCAGCATCGGCAAGTTCAATGCGCGTCCGCGTCAGGCCAAAATCAACCAGGTGCTGAACCTGCTGGCCTCCCAGGAAGGGGGCGCCGCGATGGGCGGTCGTTTCAACCGCCTGCAACGCCTGAGTAAATCCGCCCGTTCGGCGGGCGATGACATCGACAGCTTCATGGACGTCAACGAACTGGGGCCGGAGGATCGCATGTTGCTGCTGCAGCAATTGCTCAACGACCTGGATTCGCAAGGCGAGCAGGCCACCACCTTCTACGCAAGCGCCCTGGCGGCGCAACAGGCATTGGACGAAGACCAGGGCTTCGAGATTCGCGCTCGGATGCATGCGCTTGAAGTCGGCTTGCGCGAAGGCATGAGTGAAGCGCAGATCGGCAATTTCCAGGATGGTTACCTGGGCATGATCCTCGGCAGCGGCAATTGCGTGGATGCGCTGGACGAGATATTACGCCGGTTCAAGCGCCAATTGCGCCGCGCGCTGGCATTGCTGAGCAAGGTACTGGGCGACGAGATCGACTCCCAATGGAGCAGTTGCGAGCCAGGCTATCTGCAACTGCTGCGCCAGGCGCTGTACGAAGTAGGCGGTATCGCCAATACCTACGACGAATGCGAAACCCTCAGCACGCGCTGGCAGGAAAAGGACGCCCTGCTCCTCGACGATCCCACGCAACTGACGCGCGAATTGGTGCGCCTGGCCGCGGAACCCTGGGTGGTCGGCGTGAAATTCATGACGCTCGCCAATAAATATTCCAAGGAACGCTGGCGTCTGTCCTTCATTGCACGCCTGCGCAGTGTCGTCCATGGCATGCCGTATCTGCTCTTTTACGATGAAGCCGCCCAGCAGCGCACTTATGAAGCCATCCAGCAAACGCTCGACGAGGCAGCGGATCAAGAACCGCTTTGAACTGCGTCCTCAACCACGCACGAATGAAGCATGAACAATGACTCACGAACATTTGAAAGCAGACATGCAGGAACCTAGCGATATACAAGATATGATTGCCGCCGCGATCGGATATTTGCCTTCGGAAAATGCGGCAATACAACACGAAAACGGCAGTTGGCGCCTGCGCGACGATGCTGCATTGCATTTTGAAGCTGGCGACGATGCGATGTTGGTCGTGCTGTCCATGCCTGAGACGCATCTGGATCTGCATCAACTGGAGCAATTGCTTATTCTGTGCGGCCAGGGCTGGCCGCTCCCCCTCAGCGCCGGTCTGAGCGCGGATGAAACCCGGGCGCTGATCTTCACCAGGCTCGATATCGATGGGCTCGGTATCGAACATCTGTCCCAGGCGATGTCCGTTCTGCTGCATGCGCGCGAACGCTGGCTGCGCGCGGGAGCGGCGCGATGAACGGGCTGATGCTGTCCCTCAAGAAATGGTCCGGCCTGGCGACGCCGAAGCCGGACCTGGCCCTCATCGCCGCCTTGATCGCGGTGCTGGCCATGATGGTGCTGCCGATGCCGACCGCGCTGCTGGACATATTGATCGGCATCAATCTCTCCTTTGCGCTGGTATTGCTGATCGTCGCCTTGCACCTGGCATCGCCGCTGCAGATATCCTCTTTTCCGGCGATCCTGCTGGTCACGACGTTGTTCCGGCTCGGTCTGGCGATTTCCACCACGCGCCAGATTCTCTTGCAAGGCAATGCCGGACATGTAGTACAGACATTCGGCATGTTCGTGGTCGGCGGCAACATCATTGTCGGCTTGATCGTATTCCTGATTCTCACCCTGGTGCAGTTCATGGTCATTACCAAGGGTTCGGAACGGGTCGCCGAAGTGAGCGCACGTTTTTCGCTGGACGGCATGCCTGGCAAGCAAATGGCGATCGACGGCGATCTTCGCGCCAATTCGATCGACAAGGATGAAGCCAAGGCGCGCCGCGTCCATATCGAACTGGAAAACCAGTTCTACGGATCGATGGACGGTGCGATGAAGTTCGTCAAGGGCGATGCCATTGCCGGACTGATCATCGTCGTGGTCAATCTGTTGGGCGGCATGGGCGTGGCCATTTTGCAGCAAGGCATGGACTTTTCGACCGCCATGCATACCTATTCGATCCTGACGGTAGGCGACGGCCTGGTCAGCCAGATTCCGGCGCTGCTCATTTCCATCTCTTCCGGCGTGATCGTTACCCGTGTTTCAAACAAGGATACAAGTTCGACCGTCGCGCGCGATATCGCCCGGCAGCTCGGCGGAAACCCTAAAGGCATCCTTATCAGCGGCCTGGCCATGGGCAGCGCCGCCTTTTTGCCCGGCATGCCGGCTTCGACGTTCCTGGGGATAGCAACATTGTTGTGCTTGCTGGGCGGGATTCTATTGGCAAAGCAGCGCACGGCAACACAGGAAGGAAGCGCCGTTGTGCATGACAGCAGCGGCAATGCCGCTTCCAAGAGCGGCCCGGCATCGGGCGACCCGAATTTCTCGATACCGCTGATGATTTCCTTGTCGCCGGATGTTGTCAAACGATACGGACTCGCCGCGCTTGAGACCGCAATCGAGAATACGCAAAAGGAAAAAGGATTCGAACTGGGCGTGCCTTTCCCCAAACCGGTGGTACGCGTCGATGCCCAGCAAGTCGAATCCGGCTGCATTATCTATTGCAATGAAGTGCCGGTTGCGAACTGGGATATGCCTTCCGATGCCGTATTGCTGCGACGGGTGGATGCGGCGAGAATTAACGCCATCGGCGGCGGCGGCCGGC
This sequence comes from Herbaspirillum sp., assembly GCA_036499085.1. Classification (GTDB taxonomy): domain Bacteria; phylum Pseudomonadota; class Gammaproteobacteria; order Burkholderiales; family Burkholderiaceae_D; genus Herbaspirillum. Next base: position 44,948 of record DASYEK010000101.1, read on the forward strand.
CCGTCGAGTTCGGACGCGACTTTCCCTTGTCGTATTGGGCCGATCCGGCATGCGCCGACAAGGCGCGCGCATTCGGTGCGGATGTCTTTACCGATCTCGGGATCTTTGCGCTGCATTTGAATACCGTTCTGGCGCGCCATGCGAGCGAATTCATCGGACTGCATGAAGTTTGCACCTTGTTCGAGGCACTCGAGAAAAGCTGCCCCGACCTGGTCAAGGAGATCGATCGGCTCTCTCCCCGTCCTCGCATCGCCGATGTGCTTCAGCGCCTGGTATCCGAGGGACTGCCGATTCGAAATCTGAAAGGCATTATCGAGACCTTGACCAGATGGTCTTCCAAGGAAAAAGATGCCGTGGTGCTGACCGAATATGTGCGCGCCGACATGAAACGCCAGATCACGCACAAATACACCCAGGGGAAAAATGTACTGCATGCCTACCTGGTGTCGCCAGCGCTGGAAGAGACGCTGCGTTCAGCAGTGCGGCAGACGTCCAGCGGCAGCTATATCGTGCTGGATCCAAGACAGACCGATTTGCTGCTCGATGCCGTCCATGATGTGATCGGGGATTTGCGCTCTTCCGATACCACACCGGTCATCCTGGCTGCAATGGACGTACGGCGTTATTTGCGCAAGCTGGTGGAACGGGACTATCCGGAATTGGCCGTAATCGCTTATCAGGAACTGCAGGCAACTGTGCAAATACAATCACTCGGAGAAATCGACGCAGATCTGGCGACGTAAAAAAACCCGCTTGCATCAGTTCAAGCGGGTTTTGCATTGGAGGTACAGATTAGTATGGACTGGCAATGAGATTTGAAATTCAGCCAGTCCGATGGCTTTTATGCAAAATACTTCACAAAGGCGGTTCAATTTCTGTCTTGGCAGGGAGATCCGAAGTTGATTTCACTTCTGTCTTTTCAGGAAGGTCCAAAGGCGATTTGATTACTGTCACGCGAGGAAGATGCCCAGTTTCGAAACTTCCTTTAACGGAGTCAGCATCCGCACGTCCATCTATGTGATAGACAACTTCTATTTTTGTCTCCTTTATTTCGTTTGCATGCCACTTCACGACTTTCAGAAGATCCTCTCTTAACTCAGGAATCGTTCTCAGTTTCTTTTTATCCAAACTTTCCTTAATTATTTTCATCAATATTGGATTTCGATACTCCTTTCCATCGCTGGGCGAAAGCACGCTCTCCAGACGATCGTATCGGATCGATTGTTGCATGGTCAATTTCAGCAAATCCGCTTTACACTCCGCCGAAAAATACTTGGTTTCCTTAATCCCGGCCTCAATCAACTTTATTTTTTCCCGTTCTTTATCCAATGTCTCCTTCAAACCTGGGGCTTCTCCTGCCAGGTGGCTCATCGTTTCCTTGTACATGTCCGCCACAATTTCTTGCACTGACGGTCCCGTGTCGACTTCCATCACAGGAAAAATCGGAGGCTTTAAACCGTGTATGGGAGAGGCCGACTGAGGTTGAGCATATGTCGGATCGTTGGATGGTTCGCTATAGGATTGTTTTAACAGACCAGGTTGCGGAAGTTGCTCCAATTGGACGGTATGCTGCACAGATTGTTTGGGAATATGCTGCACGGATCGGCGGGACGCATCCAATAGCACTTGCCGTTCCGCATCGTCCTTGCTTGATTTATTCGTATCCGACAATGTCAGATCAAAAACCAACATTTCTTCCTCATCCGACAGTGCCGCCGGCGGATTCAATTCCGGAACATTTGCATCGGGCATAAGGGAGGCGATCGATCGTCTACCGCTCGTAATAGACGTCGCATCCGAATCCGGATCCAAATTCAAGCCGGGATCCCGGTAGGAGCCTGCGTCCAAGTCCGACTCATCGTAATCACATTCCGGCGTTGGCGGCGGCCCGTAGGGAGAGATTCCTCCGGAAGGTTCTTCTCCCGGATTTCCGTCGCCGATATTCTCTGGCCTCGGCGCTTTTCCCAGGAATTTCGAAACAATATCCTGCTTGTACAGGCAGCTCAAGATCGTTTTGGTCAGATCTTGATTCACTTCCGGATACGTTTCCATTTTGGCCATGTTCTTACTACTTGTCGGGTCGTAGTATATTTTTATGCCACCGCCTTTTTTTCGCGGCCGTTCCAACAAAACGATCCCTTCTTCAGTAAACAGGCAAAGTTTTCTGCAATTGAGTTTTTTCGCTTCCGCAAAATACGTTTTCAATATGCCGGTCAAAATGGGCAAATCCGGCTTGTGCACGTCCAATGCGTGTTTCCAGTCGCCGGCGTCCTTTGAGACTTTTACATTTTTAAGCTTTTCTACGCCCGCACCGTTTTCATTTTCATAAGCGGTAAAGACTTTTGCATTAGGTCCATCCAGTTCCACGGGCGCCAAGGCGGCGTTCGACCTGCCCTGTGGGGAGGCTGGATCTGCCGGTGTCAGGGAAGAAGACCTCCATATTGGCGGCGTGGGTGGCGGAGAAGATGTCGGAGGTATCCCTGGCATGATCTATTTTCTTTCCAATTAACATGCCCCGCTCGCCTATAAAACGCAATATGAAACATTGCGCTTCAATCATTTCTGATAAGCGAGCGGGGCCAATGGTGAATATTAAAAACTACCTTAAGCGCGTGTATTTCTCACATTCAATTCATACAGGCGATCCTGCCTTTGCAGCAAGCTGCCAAGTATTTGCATGATTTTCTGCCACGCGTCCTCTCCGCGAGTGTTCAGGTTTTCGATTTCCATGATCTTGATCTGAATCTCGTTGGAAAATCTCGTATAGGCCGCGTTGTCCTTGGCGGCGTCAAGTCCGCAGTAGGCGGCAAATAAATTGATGATGCCCTGAACTCCCTCCCCGAATGCACGGGATATCTGCAATATATTGCCGAATTCGTGCGCTCGCGCTTGCCGACGGGTCGCTTTTACATATTCGCTATCTTGTGCCGCCCTGCCGGCTTCCTCTCCCAGGTTGAAAGTCAGCGTATTGCTGCTTTTCGCCTTGTATGCCTTGATGGCGGTATGGATGCCAATCGGCGCCAACTGCACCACGGAAGAGGCGATGCTCGCCCATGCATTCAGTGCATCTTGTTGAAATTTGTCCTGGCCCTGCTTGATCAGCTCCGCGACTGCCTGTTCCGAAAGCCGGCGCAGCTCGCCAATTTCGAATTGGCGTTCCGTACGCAAGGAGTGGCGTATCTGATCCCAGGTCGCGATGAACATGCGCAAAATCTCAAGACCGATATCGCTCTCCTGGGTCCATTGCGCCAATTGCCTTGCCGCACTCGATACATCGCCAACATCGCCTGCTTCGCTTGGTTCTTGAAAGCGTGGTTCTTGAAGGCTTGGCGCATGAAACTTCGTCATGGAGATGCGCGCATGCAAGCTCAGGAATATCTCTTCGCACAAGTCCGTGAGGGGCTGGCACTCTTCCTTGCCGATATCGTCTTCCTTTCCCGCAATCAGATCCACGGCGCTTTCGGATAACTGGCGCTCGAATCTTGCCTGTTCGGTATTGCTGGTCTGTATCCGGGAACTTGGCGCCGCCGAGCTGTCCCGCGATATGAAGTAATCGGATATTGCGGCAAACTGCGGATGCTTGATTTCGCCGGCCTGCGGCATCGGCATCGGATATATAGAGATATCGGTGTCGAACGCGTTTCTCTTCTGCAAGCTCGACTCGATCATGTCATCGCTCGGCGCTTGTGCTTGTTCCCGGCGGCGGACGCCATCCTTGCCGGTAATTTCCATGCCATGCGATATGTTGGCAAAAGGGTTTATGACTGCAGTAGGATTGCTTGATATTGCTTCGATCACGATGATTCCTTGTACAACGTTATTGAATGAAGATAGAGCTTGCAGCAGCGCTTTTTTCCCTACGCCGCATAGCGATTTCCGGACAGGGAGCCGATGATGCGGGAATTTCCATCAAAGAATCTGGATAGGGAATTCGCGGCTTGCGAGATATCCCGCTCCAATTGTTCCATGGCCCGTTTCATGTCTTCGTTGAATTGCTGAAATTCCTTCAGTAGCGACTGCTGGTCGCCCTTGATATCCGTGCGCTGCGCTTCAACGTCGTTTCGATCGTATTCGGCATATGCATTGTCGAGGCCGAATTTGCCGCTGGCCATGCCTGTTCCCGAGCTCGCAAGATGTGCCGTTCCTTGAATTGCGATGCTGGCCTTCGGCATCACGGCGGCGATTTTCTGGGACAATTTGCTTACGGCGCCAAACAGCTTCGGCGCGCCGCCTCCGGCGCTGAGGACAGTCATGCCCACCGCGATGACAAGGCTTGTCACGGCGCTCGCAATGCCCGCGATGAACTCGCGTTGGGATTCGGGCAGGCCATTCAGCGGCATATTGTCGAGAACGAACTTGAATGCAATCTGCAATCCGGAGTCGATCGACATCTTGACGCCGGAAATTTGCTCGCCAAGCTGCAATCCGAGGTCGACCACCAGATAGCCTGTCGCCAGCAAGGAAAGCCCGCCGGTGAACGGCGCCAGCAGTACGCCAATTGCAGCGACCGCCACGCCGAGGATGTTGGAGAGCTTGCCCCAGAATCCTCTGTTTTCCTCGGCAGCCTTGGCCTTGGCCGCGTCATCGATTGCTTTTCGCATCATGTCAATGTTCCGAAGGCTCAAGTCGTGTTGCGATGCGGCGTTGAATTTGATACGCGATTGCTGAACGAGCAAATACAATTGCGTCACTCGAAACTTGGCGATCGCCATGTCCGCCAATATGGAATCGAAACCAAGCTCGTCTCCTGCCAGTTGCGTGCGAATGGCTGCAAGCGCGCTTTGGGCATGCCATTCCGCTTTCGCCCACATTTGCACTTGTCCTGCTTCAGCAGGCAAGTGGACAGATTGCGGGATATCCATGACTGCGTCACGAATTTTCCCTTTCTCTACTTTTCCTGCTTTCTCTACCGAGGCCAGGTAATCTTCCACGCCTGTTATCAGGCGCAGCATTTCTAGACGGGTATTGTCCGTCATGCATTCGGGGGGCGTTACGCTATCTTTAACAGGCGGGGGAGCGAAAATACCGAGGGGTACGGGGGAAAAGGAAATTGCACAAAGTGCGGTCATCAGAATTTTCCTATTGATAGATTATTGAGAGGAGCGTTGAGAAGCGTGGCCGCTTAAACCATCAAGATAAAACGGCGTAGCGACCGGTGATCCGGCAGCAAATCGCGAGAATGCTGCCGCGCTGGACGTGAGGCGGAAGATAAGTCTGGCGGAGGAGTGGCGTCGATATTCACGTCTCCTTCTCCGGGTTCGGAAAGCGACTTCAATGAGGCCAGCAGCGCCTGCATTTCAGCCAGCATGGCTTCATGTTCCATGCTTCATCCGTGGTTTGGCGTCATTTTCCTCTGGCATCGCATCAGTGTGCCGCTTCGATCAGTTGCCTGATACTCGCGGTAAATGCAGCTACGCGCTTGGTAATCTCGTCGAATTCCCGCTGCCAGTTGTTATTGATGCCGTTGGTGTCGGTTTCCAATGTCGATTCGGCCGATTGCAGGCTGGAAATCATATCGGATACCTTCTTCGCCGCGATCTCGAGTTCTTCCTTGGTGGTCGGCAATTCCTCGTCTTCGGCGTAAACGTCCAGCGAGTACAGCAAGGCGGCAAGTGTGACGCCCTTGGTTGCCGCCTGATATTTTTTCTCGGCCGCCGCGACTGCAGACTGCTTCGCGGAAGACGCCGCGTCGATTTGGTCGAAGGCCCATGACGGATACCAGAAGTTTGTCTGCACCTTGACGTCAAACCATATCCATTCCTTTTTTCCGCCCTTCTCGTATCCCCAATAACGGATATAGCGCAGGTTGCCGTCGACTTCGGCGCTCATGTATTCAGGAGTCATGACCTGCTTCATCCGGTTATAACCGGACTTGAAACTCGATATCTTGTTCCATTCCCAGTCCTCAACCACTTTGCAGGCCGCGCGTTCCGCATCGGTGGCCGTCTTGATGGCGTTCCGGCGTTGCTCTTCCGCCCGCGCCGTGATCCTCGCCATCGCCCGGCTCCTGGCAGACGGTGCAATTACAATATCCTGAAGCTTGTACATGTCCGCTTCGGAAAATCCTGTCTGCACCATTTTCTGCAATGCATCCAAGACCTTGTTCAGGGTATCCAGCTTGCCATGAATGGTTTTTTGCTCTTCGACGCCATTGGCGGCGATATTCTTGAGGACCCTGGTAAATTTCATGGAGATGGCATTGAGCCTGAACTCCAGCGCGCCTTTCGACAGGTCGACTTCGATCTCTTCGGCGACCGTGGAAACCTTGTCATTCGCGGCCACGAACTGCGTCGGCATCTGGCAATTGCCGACGTTAACTACTTCTGTCATTGTTGATCTTCCTCGTTCCTAAGTCGGTATTTATTCGGTATTTGCTCGGCATTCAGGCGGCATCTATCGCTGGTTCAAAATGGAGAGCATCAATTTGAGTTCACGCATGATCAATTCGGTGGCCTGCGACAGATAGTTGTCGCGATTTCCCGATATCAGGTTCATTCTCGTTATCGTTTCATTGGAAAGCGTGGAAAGACTCGAGATCTTCGAACTGAGCGTGCCGATCAGCGCCTCCAGTTCCGGCTTGGTCTGCGGCGGCGCGTCTTCCTTTTTTTGAATGCCGTAATAGACCAGAACCGACCAAAGATCCTTGCCTTGCGCCGGCGAGCCATATTCCAGCTTTACCGGGATATTGAATGTCTCCGCTGTGTATGGCGGGACGCCGTCTTCCTTGATGCCGGCCAGGGCCCGCTCGACGTTGCCCAGATCCTGCATGGTCATGCTACGGCTATCCAGGCTGTTTCCGATGCGTTCCACTCGCGCGCTCAGGTGATTCGCCAGTTTTAGCAGGATTTCCTCCAGCGAGAGGATGACGTTCGGATGCAGTTTGGACGAACTTTCCCTGGATTGGATTTGCTTGAGCGTCCCTTGATCGCCTGAACTCGATTCAGACGCGATCGACTCGGATGGAACAGGCGCTTGCAGATTCGGCACGATAGCCGGCGCCGAATGTTGGATGTGAATAGTCACGGGTTTGGATCCTCGATAGGGTTGATTTCATGAGATTGCGGAAGCTTGCCGCTTCCTTGCGGGCATGATGCCGCGATGTCGATTTCAGTTTCAACGCAGCAGCATGTTCTTCATGATCTCGCCGTATTTTTCGGCCAGCACCCTCATCGCTCCCAGTATCTCTTCCCGGCGCAAGGCGGCCGCCTGCATCGCGATCATGTCGTCTTTCGCGGTGGGCAACGAACTCATGTCCGCAGCCTTCGCCAATGCCATCTGATACCCCTCAAGCCCGGCGTCATCGGTCGGCAAGGCAGGCAGCTCGAGTTCCTTGTGCGTATTTTTGTAATGCGTCATCAGTTCCTGGAACGACTTGGTCCCTACCCCGCGGGTACGCAAAGGGGAATTTTCCGGCAAGGTCACGATAATGGCGGAAAAATCGATCGGGCCTTCCCGATTCGGGTTGGCGGCAAGATAGTCCTGCAGCGCCTCCTCCCCCGCATCGATATCCAGCGATATGGCATCGCGGATTTCCGCTCTATTTTCATAGTCCCGGATTTCCTGCTCCCAGGGCTCTATCATTTTCTTGAAATCGTCGAGCATTTTCTGAAGCGTATCCTGCCCTTCGTCGCCGTTGCCCCGGATATTGCCTTCGCCGGCAATCGCCATGGGTTGCGGCAGCTTCGGCTTTTGCAGCGCGTCGGCCTTGCTTGGAGGAGGCAGCACAATGGCTGGGAAAGATGCAATGCCGTTCGGTAATGTAATCATGAAATTCCTGTAGCAGATTCGGTTTCGCGATATGCCGCAACGGCCGTATCGCGCCGATGAAAAACCAATGGGTAAAAAAATGGGGTGTATACGCAAGCCATGGCGTGAGCGCGGCGATTCAAGCTGAATCACGTGATTCAGATGATTCACGGTGATTCACGACCGGAAACGTCGCTTGCCCGGCTAAAGTGCCAAAATTTCCATGCCGGTTCCATTCGCCACAGAACAAATATCGGCGCAATGTCGTGTCAACCAAAGGAAAGCAATTGCGTTTACGCTGCATCGGCAAGCATCAAGCCTTGTCTTTCCCTTTGAAAAGAAAGACTTTTTTACTTCAAAAAAGACGGGGAAACCGGGAATTGGCTGCGTCGCATCACGCCAAAAAACAACGAAATATTCTGTATGCATCAAAATTGAACTATTCACGCCAACCGGTTCGGACAACTCATGTTTAAACGACAACTGTCGTGCTACCATCCACGCTTTCTGCCGGTCTCCCTCCATGCTTCTGCAATCCTTTAACGACATGCCGACCGGTGCGCCGCATCCCGACATTGTGTACGGGGAAAGACAGCCCGCGCTGCTGCGCAACGAAGTGCTGGCGGATCTGCTGGAAGCCACGGCAGCGCGGGTGCCGGAACGGATCGCACTGATTTTCGAAGATCGCAGCCTGGACTATCGAACGCTGGACCGGCAGGCCGACCTGGTCGCCGCTCATCTGCTGGCTGCCGGCGTGGGGCCGGGACAAATCGTCGGACTCTGGATGCCGCGCGGCATTTCGCTCCTGGTCATGCAGGCCGGCATCGCGAAATCGGGCGCGGCATGGCTGCCGTTCGACGCCGATGCGCCCGCCGAACGCGTCGCGGTCTGCCTTGAAGACGCGCAGGCGATCGGTCTGATCGGCAACGCCACGCTCGCCGCGGGATTGCCGCATCTTCCCCTGAATATCTGGACCGACGAGATGCTGCTGGCGCCGCTGGATGCTCCCTTGCAGCGGCGCAGCGGCGTGCTGCCGGGCCATCCCGCCTATGTGATCTATACCTCCGGCTCCACCGGAAAGCCGAAGGGCATCGAAATCAGCCAGGGGGCCATCTGTCATTTCCTGCGCAGCGAAAACACGCTGCTGGATATCCGCGAGTCCGACAGGGTGTACCAGGGGTTTTCGCTGGCCTTCGACATGTCGTTCGAGGAAATCTGGATCAGCTATCTGGTCGGTGCAACGCTGTGGATCGCGCCGAAGGACGTCGCCACCGATCCGGAAGCTCTGCCGCCGGCCCTGATCGAACAGCGGATTACCGTCCTGCACGCCGTGCCGACGCTGCTCGCCTTGTTCAACCAGGATATTCCGGGACTGCGGCTCATCAACCTGGGCGGCGAAATGTGTCCGGAATCGCTGGTCGCTCGCTGGACGCGGGACGGACGCCGGATTTTCAATACCTACGGACCGACCGAAACCACGGTCTCGGCCAGCCTGGCGCAATTGCAGGCGCAACGCCCGGTCACCATCGGCCAGCCGCTGCCCAATTACGGCATGTTGATCGTCGACGCCGCCGGCGGCGATACCTTGCAACTGCTGCCGCGCGGCGCAACCGGCGAACTCTGCATTTTCGGCCCCGGCGTGGCAGCCGGCTACCTGGGCCGGGCGGCACTGAGCGCCGAGAAATTCCGCGACAATCCCTGGGCTCTCGACCACCTGGATGCGCGGCTCTACCGCACCGGCGACCTGGCCCGGATCGACGCCGACGGCGCCGTGCAATGCCTGGGCCGCACCGACGACCAGGTCAAGATTCGCGGCTTCCGGGTCGAGCTGGGCGAAATCGAAGCGGCATTGGCGGAACAGCCTGGCGTCGGCACCGTCGCCGTGATCCTGCGCAAGGACGACGGCATCGATCAATTGATCGCTTTCATCGTCGCGGAAGGCGGCGGCGCCGGGAACGCGCTGTCCGGCGCGGATTTGCGAACGGCGCTGGCGCAACGCCTGCCGCCCTACATGCTGCCGGGCTATTACGAATTACTGGCCGAAATGCCGCGCCTGACCTCCGGCAAGATCGACCGCAATGCGCTCAAGGCGCATATCTTGTCCGCGCCGCTCGGCAATGCCGGGCTGGATTCGGACAGCCCTGAAACGCCGGCCGAGGCGGTGCTGTTTGCCGCGCTGGAAAAACTGTTCCCGGGCCAGGGCATTTCCCGCGATGCCGATTTCTTCACCGACCTGGGCGGCCACTCGCTGCTGGCGGCCCGCCTGGCCTCCGCGCTACGGGAAGACCCGCGCTATGCGCACGTTACGGTGCGCGATATCTATCTCAATCGCCAGGTCGGGCGCATAGCTGCCCTGCTTGGCGAAACGCCGGCCGCGCGCGCGACGGTCGATACCGATTGGCAGCCGCCCGCCGCCTGGAAGCGCTGGACCTGCGGCGCGGCGCAAGCTGCGGCAGTGCCATGGCTGGTCGCGATGCGGATGATGCAATGGCTGGCGCCCTTCTTCGCCTATCATTTTTATACCGGCGATCCGGGCGACTCGATCCCGCGCGCGATTGCCATATCGGTAGGCGTGTTCCTGATAGCAACCGCGTTTGAATTCGCCATCGCGATCGCCGCCAAATGGCTGCTGCTCGGGCGCCTGAAAGCCGGACGCTATCCGTTATGGGGGCTGACCTACTATCGCTGGTGGCTGGCGGATCGCCTGATCGAATCGGCGCCGGCCTATCTGCTCAGCGGCTCCTCTCTGTATACGCTGTGGCTGCGTGCGCTGGGCGCACGCATCGGTCCCGAAGTCGTGATCGGGTCGATTACGCTGCGCGCGCACGATCTGTTCGAGGTCGGCGCTGGCGTCAGCATCGGCAATGCCGTCAATTTCGAAAATGCCCGGATCGAACATGGCCAGCTTTGGCTGGGCAATATCAGCCTGGGCGAAGACAGTTGCATCGGTTCCTATGCGGTGCTGGAAGGCGATACCAAGGTCGGCGCTTTCGGGCACCTGGAAGGCCAGTCTGCCTTGAACAGCGGCCAGTCGGTGCCGGCCGGGCGCGCCTGGCATGGCTCGCCTGCGCGCGACGTCCGCGCTTTCGACCGCAACGCCCAGCCGCCAAGGCCGCCGGTCAGCCGCAGCCGCAAGACGGCCGAGCTGGTATTCTTCTTGTGCGGCGCGATCCTGATCACGACGCTGTTTTTCATGCCGGTATTCCCGAGCTTCGTGCTGATCGACTGGATCGACAATGTCGACCGCTTCCCGCTGCTGCAAAGCAATCGCGTGCCGTTCCAGCTGTTCAAGTATTTCGTGCTGGCGTTTCCGGCCACGGCGGTCCTCATCGTCTGCACCGCGCTGCTGTCGGCGGGCATACGCTGGACTATGCTGCCGCGCATGAAAGCCGGCAGTTGGCCGGTGCACAGCAATGTCTATTGCGCCAAATGGCTGGTCAACCAGATCCAGGAGTCGAGCCTGAGCATCCTACATGGCGTCTATGCCACTGTGTATGCGCCATTCTGGTACCGGCTGCTGGGCGCCAAGGTCGGCCGCGACGCCGAGATTTCGACCGCGCTGGGCGTGGTGCCGGACATGCTGACATTGGGCGACGAGACCTTTATCGCGGATGCGGTCCTGCTCGGCGACGAACAGATCGATGGCGGCTGGATGAACATGAAGGCGACTGTCATTTCGCGCCGCAGTTTTGTCGGCAACGGCGCGTATATTCCGGACGGCACCATCCTGCCGGAAAACGTGTTGATCGGCGTGCATTCGCGAGCGCCGGACAATCGCCAGATGCAGGCCGGCGATACCTGGCTGGGCTCGCCGCCGATCAATTTGCCGGCGCGCGAAACCGTCAGCGGCTTCCCCGAAAACCTGACCTTTCGTCCATCCAAACGGCGTCGCCTGGGACGCAGCCTGGTGGAGGCCTTCCGCATCATCACGCCGCATGCATTGGTGATCGCGGTCGGCTATACGGTCGTGCTCAATCTGATGCCGGCGGCCGGTGCCGGCCGCTGGCTGCAAGTGATCGGCTGGCTGACGCTGGCGGGACTGCTTTATGGCGTCGGCAGCTTCGTCTTCGTGGCCACGCTGAAATGGACGCTGCTGAGGCGCTATCGCAAATGCAGCGTGCCGATGTGGACGCCGTTCGTCTGGCTGTCGGAAGGCGTCACCAATTTGTACGAAGGGATCGCGGTGCCGAATTTCATGAGCTATCTGCGCGGCACGCCGTGGCTGCCGCTGGCGTTCAATCTGCTCGGCGCAAAAATCGGTCGCGGCGTCTTCATGAACACCACCGATATCACCGAATTCGATTGTGTGCACATCGGCGATTACAGCGAACTCAATGCGCTTGCCTGTCCGCAAACGCATCTGTTCGAAGACCGCGTCATGAAAATCGATCATGTGCAGATCGGCAAGCGGGTCTATTTGGGACCGCGCAGCGCCGTGCTGTATGGCGCCGAGGTCGGGAACGGCGCCAGGCTTGGGGCGCTGACCCTGGTCATGAAAGGCGAGCATATTCCGGCGGCATCCAGCTGGCGCGGCTGCCCCGCGGCGCCTGCGCGCGACTAAAAAAAACAGCACGGAACTTGTGAGCTCCGTGCTGTTTTGCTGTTGCGGCAACCGGCCGCGCCCACGCTATCCCAGCGCGATATTGCCATTCTTGATCTGGATGGTGCCTGCGCCCAGGTCGTTCGGCACCGCCCACAAATGCTTGCCGATGCGAACTTCGACCCCTTCATAGATACCTTTCGAGACCTTGATGCGCGCCTGGTCGATCGACACCATTTTCTCCTTCAATGCCGTCTGCTCTTCAAACAACGCCTTGCTTTCGGCCAGCAGCCGGCGTCGCGTGGCTTCCGCCTTTTCGCCCATCCCGCCGGCGGCCTTGGCCGGGTTCTGTTTCAGGAACGCCAGCAGCTTGATCACCTGGTCGATTTCTTCCAGTTTGCGCTTGTAGAGGGCTTCCGCATTCGCCAGTTGGGTCGCCAGGAAGGGATCGGATCCCACTTGCAGATCGGTCTTGGTGCTGGTGGAAGTGCCGGCCCAGCATGCGTGAATCAGATTACTTGCATGGGTGCGGCCGCCGACAATCTGGCCGATCTTGTTGCCGCTGCCTTTGCCGACCACGATCTGGGTGCCCGAATACATTTCGCTTTGCCGGGCGTTGCCCTTGATCAGGATCGAATCGCCGGCCTGGATATAGGCCGATTCGACAAACAGCGCCTGCAGCGAACCCTGGCAGATCACCCGGGCAGTGGCGAATGGCTGCGCGGCGGCCGTGCTCAGGGTGCTGGCCTGCGAGGCCACGTGGCCGATGATGCCGCCGGTCACGGCAACATTGCCGCCGGCATGGATTTCCGCCGCTTCGACCAGACCCTTGACGATCACGTCGCCGGTGACTTTCAGGACCATGCCGGCCTTGATGTCGCCCTTGATGGTAATGGTGCCGTTGAATTCGATGTTGCCGGTACTGAAATCGACGTTTTCGACTTCCACCACGGGATTGACGGTAACGCCGTTATTGATCACGACCGGCTGGCCGCTGATAGTGGCAACCAGCAGGTTCGGATCTTCCGGATCGGGCTCGGCGCCGAGGATTTTTTCGTTGAAGCGAATTTCGTGCATCGGCCGCGCCGGCACCGGATTGCCCTTGATGTCGATGCCGGGCGTGCCCGCCACCGGGGGCGTGCGCCGCATCAGGTGATCGCCCGGGTTGACCAGCAGAAGGAAACCCAGGTCGCGGAATTTGATGATGGAAAAGCGATCGTCCAACTCTTCTTCCTCGTCCCCCTCCTCGCCCTCATCCGCATCTTCCTCTTCGTCCTCGTCGCCTTCCAGCAGGCTCGTGAAATAGCAGGGGCTGCCTTCGACCGGCCATTCGCCGCGCGCGATCACCAGCTTTTCGCAGACGCCGGCAGCCAGCGCCGCACTTAATTCACTCTGCAGGATGCCTTGCACAATGCCTTGCTCCCGCATGGCGTCGACCACGGCAGGCCCCTTGCCCTCTCCGCCTTGCGGAGGGATCAGCGTCAACGTCGCGGTCATCAGGTCGTCGGCGATAACCAGCGAGAATTCACCGTCGCGCCGCTGCGCTATCGTCATTGTGGTCGGCTCTTTGGCCTGCTGCGCGGTGCGGATGAAACCGGACAGCGCCTCTTCATCGACCCAGAATGCACCATAACCCTGCTCTGCCATCGCTTCCTTGCAGGATAGCGTGGTGGGGGGCTCGATGAACGAACCGCCAGCCTGTGCATCGGCCTCGATCGCTTCGTCGATGACGATCGGGCCGTCGGCGGCAACCGGTTCGGCCGCACTCGCCAACGCCGGCGCCGGCGTGAATGTCGCCTTTAAAGCACCGCTACTTTCATCGAGTTCAAAGACGAGCGCTGGCGATTCTGTACTCACTATCATTCCCCATATTTTTAAATTTTGATCGGATCATTTTGGCACAAATTATCCCCGGCCATCGCAAATAAATAGTGCTATCGAGCAAATTTTCAGATGAGTTGTTTGATTGGCAATATTTAAACAGCCGACGTGTTTTTGAAATGGGAATCGCCATTTTTCGGCCAAATCTTATTTATCAATACGGTTTAAATAAAGACGATCGTGCCTTCGATTGAAATATGCAGGCGATTCAATTTTCAAAGGATAAAAACATGCAGGCGCACTGGGCAAGGAATTACGCGGGAAACCAAGACATCGGCGATGCTTCGACTAGCGTCAAACCGGATGAAAAAATCGGCAGCCGGCCTCCCGAATTCACAGATCGGGCATACTTCTCCTTTTCGCAACATTCAAAAAGGAGATGTCATGTCCATCAAGATTTATTTCAATCCCCAATGCAGCATGGCGCGCGGCACCTTGGCCTTATTGCGCGACGCCGGCATCGAACCGGAAATCGTCGAATATCTGAACGACACGCCGACCCGCGACACGCTGAGCAAGTTGATCTCGGACGCCGGCCTGAGCGTGCGCGACGCCATCCGCGCCAAGGAACCGGTGTATGCCGAACTCGGCCTGGGCGACCCCGCCAAGACCGACGCGCAATTGCTGGACGCGATGCTGGCTCATCCGGTCCTGATCAACCGGCCGTTCGTGGTAACCCCATTGGGCACCCGGCTCTGCCGTCCGCCGGAAGTATTGAAGGAAATCCTGCCGGCGTAAGCGGCACTCACGACACCCCGCGCAAGGCCCTGCGCCCCGTCTCGACGATGCGTCTGCAAAGGCTGGCCATGCGCGGCGACTGCACATTCCAGCTATGCCAGTACAGCGCCACATCGGTCGGATGATCCGGCGCGAGGTCGATCATCTCGCCGCTGTCGACCGCAGCCTCTTCCAGCAGCAATTCGGGCACCATGCCATATCCCAGGCCATGTTCGATCGCCTGCAGGCGTGGCAAGGGTATCGGCAAATAATGGCGCGGAAAGCCATCGGGCAGCAAGCCGAAACGCCGCTTCAGGAAGCGCGATTGCAATTCGTCTTTTCGGTTGTAGGCGATGACCGGCGCCTGTGCCGCCGACTGGCGCGTCATGCCGTCCGGGAACCAGCGTTTCTGAAAGGCGCGCGAAGCCATCAGGCGATATCGCATTACGCCGATCGGTATCGCATTGCAGCCCCGCATTGGCTGCGGTTCGGTGCAGATGCAGCCGATGGCGCGTCCGATTTCCAGCGATCGATAGGTGTGATCCTGGTCGTCCACGGTCAAATCCAGCAGCACGTTTTCGCGCAACAGATCCTGCGCCAATTCGGGAAAAAACCAGGTCGACAAAGAGTCCGCATTCACCGCGACCACGGCGGTCCACAGCGCATCGACCGGCCCGTTCAAGTCGGCCACGAAGTCGGCTTCAAGCTGCGAAGCGCGACGCAAGTATTGCAGCAACCGCACTCCGGCCGCGGTCGGCACGCAAGGCCGGTTGCGTACCACCAGCGGCCCGCCGAACTGGTTTTCCAATGCACGTATGCGCTGCGACACCGCCGACGCGGTCAAATGCAAGCGGCCTGCCGCCTTTTCGAAACTGCCGGTATCCAGCACTGCCAATAACGCCGTGGCTTGCTTGGCATTTATATCCATCGCACAAATATTTCCAAAGAAAAACTAATCATAGCAAATAAGCTTTTCCGTTCCTTGGGCAAGCAAGTCGGGATCGCCATAATGTATCTCCCCATTCGCCGCCATGATGAAAGAAGGGTATTCAATGCTTGCGAACTTCAGAATACAACACCCTCCCCAACTACCTTTGCAGACAACTTCCCAGCCTCCCTCGCGGCCTTCCTCGAAGCCTCCGTCGGCTATCCCGCTACGAAGAAGACGTGCTTTCACCGAACCGACGCCCGGAGACGCGCATGCCGGCAATACGCACACCCCCACCGGCTTCAAATTCAGGGAGCCCCCGGCTACTGGTTCGCTGAACGCAAAAACCGTGCAATCCTGCCTGAATAAACATGCGCTTGAATGCGCTTTGTCATTTGCATCCGCTGCGCACATCTCGGGATCGCTCGATACGGGTTCGTTTGTCAGCGTGGAAAGCATTTCCAGCCGCGGACAAATTCAACATCACAGATCCAATCGCACTCTGGATAGCTTCCGGCAGGCGATACCCTCGATTGCCGAAATCGAGAAACCGGATGCCAAGGACATTTATAAAGAAGATGCACTCGACACCTTGTCGGAAAATGCAGGCGAAGACCTAAATTCAATTTCCGAAAAATCCGACGAAGCTGCTCAAATTGCCTTGAAGGGATTGTTGGATGACATATTTGCGGGTTTCGTGACGCCTGAAAATAAAGATGACATAGAGGCCTTGAAGGATACGCGGCTGGAAGCCTTGGTCCGGCGCAATATCGGACCTGAAGAATTCAAGCAGCGGCTGGAAAGGATGGAAAGCACCGACGATATGGTGGCGCTTGTCGCCGGCAGCGCTTCCGCGCTCGGGTTTATCCTTGGCTACTATCTGTTTGCCGCCCTGAAACCCGTGTTGGAGAAAAGCCTTCCTGCCACAGTCTTGCCCTTTGCGCCGGGCGGCGTTACCGGCATGACGGACTGTTTTTTGCGCGGCCTGCTGGAACTCATGCATGGCGGTTATTACACATTGCCGGCGCCGGCCACGCTGGAAGATGTCATGCAGAATTTCCAGGCGCAGCATGGACGTTCCGTATCAAGAAAATTGCTGCTTCTGGCCGGCGCCCTGACTCCATACACGATGCGCAACCTGCTCCGTTCCCTGATCGCGCCGCTGGCGGCGCATTTTGGTATCGTGGCGCAGGTCGATCTCGCCATCGATAACATTGGCGGCCTCCTCTTTTCGGGCCCCATGGTGCAACACCTGGGCAGCAAGAACGATCAACAGGACCAACTTAAAGGTCCCGCCTATTTTTTTGGACAGAAGGATTGGGAGTCTCAATTCGAGAGATTGGGAGAGTCAGGCGCGCAACGATTCACTCGCCTTATGAAACGGGCATGCAAGAGTTCGCTCCAGGCGCCGAACATGTTGCTCGATGCAGGCAAGGAAGTTTTTACAACAGCAAGCGCGACGGAAATCCTGTTGTTGATGGGAGGTTTTGCCTGCAACGATTGGATCAGGCAGACTGTTGGCCAGGCATATGAAGGCGCTTCTCCCGAGGCTGAAGCATTCGTGGAAAGCAGTGCCGGAACGGCTTTTCTGGCCCTCTTGTATGCTTCACTCAGTTTCGCCATGGCGGGCATCAAGGAATTGGAAACCCGCTGCGACCGTGTCGCGCAAAGACTGACGAGTTTTCAACCGGAACCACAAACGCCGTCCATGTCGGTAAATCGCAGGCGTGCTCTGCCGAATCTTCCGGAACGATATTAATCGGACCAGCAAATGGTGCGCGGAATCCTAAATATCTGGGATACGTCCGAAGCCAAATCGGCCAGGACGATTCGCGTGCCATAGCTGCAATTGCATTTGAGTCCCAGCAACGCACCGGCAAACGCCTTTACGTCCAACGGCAAATCCGGTTGCAATGACAAACGATCTTGCACAGATTTCATTGCCGGTTCGATGGCGGCCATCAATACCGTCGCCAGGGTACAGGAAAATTGCTTGTGCAAAAGTGCAACAGCATCTTCGATGGCGATCTGCAAGCGATGTTCGATCAACGACGCCAGCAGGCTATTGCCGTAATCCCAGATATGTATATTTTTTTCCAACGCCAGTTCCGTTTGACTTAGCATTGCGCGCATCATCAGGCTGATCAATCCAATATGTTGTTGCAGTTTTCCCGCTGCATCCGCCAGGCGATCATCGCCAGGCTGCGCTGCGCATACTGCCTGATGGAACCGTGATTTGGCGATATGCAATGCCGTAAGCAAAGCCAGATGCCTATGCGCATGGGCGTCCTCCATACAATGCGCCAGCACCGATGCATTGCTGTCGCGCGCGCCGTTGATCTTCTCGATCACACTCAGGTAACGCCTGGCGTCGTCTTCGCAATCCGTAATGACGTCGATCAGACGTGCGTTCCATGCGCTCAAACGCCCTTCCGTATTATCGGCGGCGTCATCAAGAGAGGCGCAACGATTGCGCTTTCCATTCATGGCGATCATGATGCGCGCACGGTTTTCTGCACGCTCGGCATGCGGATGCTGGCGGGAACATTCAATATCAGGATGATGTGCTTGGCGATCACGTGCAAAGGCATGTCCGCGATGCTCTTTTTCCATTCCATGCGGAAAATGCTGCCGATAAAGACGTTTCTTTCCAGCGAATTCGCATGCTGCGGCAACACTTTGTTTTGCACTTTCTGCATTTCAGGTTCCACCGCCTGCATGACGGCCCAGGTCAGCGAACAATTGGCGAATATCTGCAGGAAGCGCTCGGTGCGGAATGTTGCCTCGGAAATCACGCGATGCAATTCGGCGCCGCCCAGTTTCCCGTAGCTGTCGCCGGCCTGTTCATCCTCAAGATCGCCGGCATTGACGAATTGCATATCGAAGCTGCGGCGATCCAGGAATACCGGCCGCAGGTAGTCGCGCATGCGCATCAGGTCCGATTCCACCTGATCCGCCGCCTGCATGATCGCCTGGCGCTGCGCACTGCTGTGAGGGCCCGACTGCTCATTACGCAGGATTTGATGAGCGATATCGATTGCCGTATATAAGGCCAGGCAGGCGCGGCTGCGCTTGTTGAGCAGGCACTTGTGCGACAGCTTTTCGCCGCGCGCGGCATTCGACAGGAAAGCGCCGATATGCGCTGCATATCGATTCTTTTCATTAAGCGTCGCGTCGGCTGCTGGCCTGATATCGGATTGCGGGGAGTCTTGTTCAACCACGGTCTGCATGGTTTTGGGAAGGCATCCAGGAAGTCATAAAGAGAAGCCAAATGTAATTGATCTGGCGCTCATTCTCTTTTGATCCAAAAGCCAAGTAAATGAGGTGAATCCTAATAGATGTTAGGAGTAGTCCCAAATTTACTAAGGCATACGACTGGAAATGCAATCTACTTGCTGACCGCGCCTCTATCTCTTGCGGTATGCATTCTCGAGGCCAGCCATACCAGGATCACCACCGGTACGCCGAGCAATGCGGTCGCAACGAAAAAATTGCTATAACCGAATTTGTCGACATATGTACCGGAATATCCTGCCAGGAATTTCGGCAGCAGCAACATGATGGAACTGAATATGGCGTACTGCGTTGCGGAATAATTGATATTGGTCAAACTGGAAAGGTAAGCAATGAAGGCGGCGCTGGCGATGCCGCTGGATAAATTGTCGGCCGATATGACGAATATCAGCGCATTCACATCATGCCCATGTCCGGCCAGCCAGGAAAACAGGAGATTGCTTGCAGCGCTCAACAACGCGCCAAGCATCAGCACTCGCATGACGCCGATGCGCATCGATAGCGCGCCGCCCAAAAATGCGCCGGCCAGCGTCATGACGACGCCGTAGATCTTGCTGACATTGGCGACTTCGATCTTGGTGTACCCCATATCGACATAGAACGGATTGGCCATGATGCCCATGACGACATCGCTGATGCGATATACCGAGATCAGGGACAGCACCAGCACCGCTTGCCATCGATAGCGCGAAAAGAATTCGGCAAACGGCCCGATCAAGGTGCTGTTGATCCATTCGCGTGCATTTTTGGCCGGCGGCAGGACGATGCGCACCGGCTCCCTGGAACACAGCACCGTGACCATGCCGGCCAGCATCGACGCCGCCATGACCAGATAGGCGGCCTGCCATGCGCCGTGCTGGTAAGTGCCGACGCCGCTGATTTCCGCACCGGCCGCAATCCATAGCACGCCCGCGCCGGCCCAGATCATGGCCAAACGATAACCGGTTTGATAGGCGGCAGCCAGGGCGGCCTGCCGGTCGATATCGGCGGATTCGATGCGCAACGCATCCAGTGCGATATCTTGCGTCGCGGAACCGAAAGCCACGATCAAGGCGCACCAGACCACCGGTTCCAGGGCCTGTTTCGGATCGTGTAGCGCCATGCCTGCCAATCCGCCCGCAATCAGGCACTGCGCAAACAGCAGCCAGCTGCGGCGCCGGCCCATCCAGCGCGTCAACAAAGGGATCGGCAAGCGATCGACCAGCGGCGCCCATATCCATTTGAAACCGTAGACCAGGCCGACCCAGCTCAAATAGCCGATCGTCGTGCGTTCGATACCGGCTTCGCGCAGCCAGAAACTGAGCGTCCCCAATACCAGCATCAACGGCAGGCCGGCCGAAAAACCGAGAACGAACATCCTCAAGGTCGGCACCTCGAGATAAACCTTGACGGTATCGGCCCAGGAGCGCCTGCTGCTCGTTTCCTGCATGGATCATCCTCTACGGTAAATAGTGATCAAAGCCGCCTATTTTACGCGCAGTCGCTGTCAACCTTGCTAGTCGCCGATATGATCGCTGGCCTGCAGGAGAGAACGATATTTTTCCAGCAGCGCAGCAACGATCGCGCCGGTCTCCGCATCCGCCGCGCCGCTGTAGTCGGATGGGCGAAAATGCATCTGGAATGCGACCAACACCTGAACCGTCGCCGCGTCGAGGACACCGCTCAGCGGCGCGTCATATCCATATTGCCGCAATTGCGCCTGCAGCAAGCCTAGATTGTCGACCGCCTGGTGCGGATCGCGCCCGGCCAGATAGCGTTCGACCGTGGCGGCATCCGGCCAGGCGCCGATGCCGGCTTCAGCCAGTTCTTTCCAGGGGAACAGCGGTCCTGGATCCGATTTGCGCGATGGCGCGATATCGCTATGTCCCAGCACGTTGACCGGCGCGATATCGTAACGTGCGATCACATCGGATGCCAGTCGCTTGACCATGGCGATCTGAAACGGCGTGTACGCCGCCCAGGCGACGCCTTGCGGGGTCTCGGTCGGCCCATTGTTGACGATTTCTATGCCGATGGAAGAATCGTTGATATTGGTGCGGCCTTGCCAGTAGCTGGCGCCGGCGTGCCACGCGCGCAACTGCTCGGGCACCAGTTGCAGCACGATCGGCCGCGAGCCGGTTTCCTGCTCGGGCACCAGGTAATGTGCGCTGACCGGCCCGCGGCTCAATTGAAACAGCGAACGGTCAAACGGCCCGACTGTATAGTGCAGGACCAGATGCCGGACCCGGCTGTCGACGCTGACCGCATGATGACTGGTATCGACCAGGTAACCGCCATGATCCTGCAAGGGCACGGTCGAACATGCGCCGAGAATGGCGCTGAAAGCCGCGATCAACAAGATTAGCCGGCATCGCCGTATTATTCGCCTGGTCACCTGCGTCCCCTGAATGACTGAAGGCCGTCAGGATAACATTCGCGCCCGTAGTTTTTTTCGCAGCTTGCGATCGGGATCCAGGCTATGCAGATAAGTCTCGATGCCGCCGTGACGGCTGTCGAGGTAGTCGAGCATGCCGCGCATAGTGGACGGCTTCGAGGAAAACAGTGACAGGCAGGCTTGCCCGTCGACGCCATCGGCCGCTAATTTGCTCAGCATTCCTTGCCTGATGCCATCGATTCGGCCGGTGGTCAATGCGTAATCGGCAATGATGTCCTCAGCCGAGGCCCCCACGGCGGCAAGCAATAGCGCAGCCAGCACGCCCGTTCTGTCTTTGCCAACCGTGCAATGAAACAGCACGGCGCCGGGTGCGGCATCCGCGACCGCGGATAGCGCCTCGGACAATGCCGCCTTGCGCTCGGCCAATACCTCGCAATAGAGTTCCAGCAGGATATCTTCCGCTGCAGACAGGCGAGAAAGTTGCGCATGCAGATCCAGGTGGGCGAACAAAGGCACATGTGTATAGCGCACATGGCGATGCGCATGGAATGGACTGGGCTGGTTCGCGATTTCGCTGGCGTCGCGCAGATCGATTACCGCAGTCAGGCCGGCGCCAATCAAGGCATCCATACCGCTGTCGTGCAGACCGTGCAGCGAATCGCTCCGCAAGACCTGTCTCCAACGGGTCATGCCGCCATCGGCAACCGAATAGCCACCGAGATCGCGCAGATTGCAAACGCCATCCAGGACAATGTGTCGTTTATTGTCGGACATAAATCAATTTCGATTCGAATAAGCAGCGATGAAAATCAATGGGATAGTAACAAATAACTGACCGGGTTCGGCGGCAGCATCCAGGCCCATCCTGATTCGACCACCACGGCAACAAGATTGACCAGTGCCACCAGGCCGAAAACCAGGAAAATACCCTTGTCAACGGGCCAGCGCTGCTGAGCGAACGATTCAGTCGCGGCGGATCCGATCAGCATCACGCCGGCGGCGATTGCCTGGCAGACGAACGCCAACAAACAGATTGTATACAAATGCAGGCCAAGAACAGTGCCGCCGTATCCCGGATCGCCCGGCAGTATGTGCAGCAGGACCTGTCGCATTGAAATCGACGCACCGACTAGCGCCGCCAGCACAGACATGCCGCCGGCAATCGCCAGGTCGCGGTGGAGAAGCGCCGAACGTCGGTTTTGCGCCAGGATGTAAAGCGGGCCCATTGCGCACAGCATCAGCGCGATACGCTGCAGGAAACAGAGAGGACAAGGTAATTCGCCAAGCGTGAATTGCACGGTCAGCGCGGCCAATAGAATGAAGGTCAGCACCAGTGCATTGGCGCTTGCGGCAAACAGATATAGACGAGACACAGGCACTCCTCAAAAAGCCAGGTGAAGCGGCATGTTGATATCTGCCACCAGAACCGTTGCGATGCAGAGCGCCGTCAATACGAACAATGCGACGCTTGTCGCGCGGCCATACCAGATGCTTGCCGATGTAAGCAGAATCATCAGTATCAATATTGCAAAAAGCATTTTCTTGTCCTTTTATTATCGAAATTCATTGCATGAACGTGTGTGTTGCCATGCCATGCGAAGTCACGCTTTGAAAGCGAAAAATTTTTGCATCATCGCGTCTCGGCTACAAGACGCGATAGACCTAAACAGTTGACGGCGAAACTTCATAAACCTGACGCGGGGTAGCTTGCCGTATCCACGAATACTTGGCATTGCCTTGAATACCACCTGGCATGGGTTTAGAAACTGTTTTCATCGAACTTGAACCGCATCCGGAAATACACGCCCTGCTCGGTATCGGCCATGCCGGCGAAATCGCGATCGCTGAAGCCGACCGCGTTGTAACCTACGGACAGCCACAGGTCGTCCTTGAGCAGATAACCGGCTTCCACGCCGAAGGCCTGCTTGCGCTGGCCCAGGCTGTCGGCAAACAGCGAGGCCGCCAGGCCGGCGTCCCAGCGCCGGCCCAGGTCGTGCGTCACCCGCCCC
>DASYEK010000102.1:0-11895 GCA_036499085.1 Herbaspirillum sp.
CCGCAGATATGCACCAGCCTGGCCGACCAGCGCCGTATGCGCGCCTGGCGCGCCGGACGATCCATGAACGGAAACAGGAAAGCGCAGGTCGCCATGCCGGCAAACAGGTGCGCGAACATCCGAACCACCGTGAGAATAACCATGCTCGCTAGATCTGCTGTTTAACGTTGGTAGGCGACATTGCCGGCGACGATCGTGGCCTGCACCCGGCCGCTCAGCTCGTAGCCGAGGAACGGCGTGTGCTTGCCCTGGCTGGCCAGCGCTTTGGCTTCCACCGTCCAGTGACTGGACGCATCGAAAATGCAGATATCAGCCGGGCTGCCGACGGCCAGATTGCCGGCTTCAATGCCTGCGACACGCGCAGGATCGACGGTGATCTTGGCGATCGCCTTGAAGATGCCGGACTTGGCGCCGGCGCTCTCTTGCTCCCGCGGCGCGACTTCCTCGCCCCATTTCAGCGCCAGCGACAGCAGCAGTTCCAGCCCTGTCGCGCCGGGCGAAGCCTCGCCGAACGGACGCATTTTTTCATCATCGTCGACCGGCGTGTGGTCGGAGCAGATGGCGTCGATGGTGTCGTCGAGCAGCGCATCGCGGATGGCCTCGCGGTCGCGTTGGGCGCGGAACGGCGGCGTCACGCGCGCGTTGGAATCGAAGAATCCGATGTCCATATCCGTCAGGTGCGCGTGATGGGCGCCGACGTCGCAGGTGATCGGCAAACCCTCCTTCTTGGCCGCGCGCACCAATTCCAGGCCGGCCGCCGACGACAGGCGGCACAGATGGACCCGCGCACCGGTGGCGCGCACCATTTCGAAGATGGTGTAGAGCGCGATGGTTTCGGACATCACCGGCACACCCGACAGGCCCAGCCGCGAGGCGGTGGAACCGCTGTGGGCGATGCCGTTGCGTCCCAGGTGCGCATCCTGCGGCCGCAGCCACACGGTGTAGCCGAAGGTCTTTGCATATTGCAGCGCGCACAGCAGCACGGTGGTGTCGGTGACCGCCTCATCGGCCTGCGAAAAACCGATGCAGCCGGCTTCGGTCAATTCGGCCATTTCGGTCAGCGCCTTGCCCTTGAGGCCGACCGTCAAGGCGCCCAGCGGATAGACATGCGCTTGATGCAGCGAACGGGCGCGGTGTTTCAGCATTTCGACCAGGCCCGGCTCGTCCAGCACCGGATCGGTATCCGGCGGACACAGCAGCGAAGTCACGCCGCCCTGCATCGCCGCCTGCATTTCGGACTCCAGCGTGGCCTTGTGCTCATAACCTGGTTCGCGCAGCCGCGCGCTGAGATCGACCAGTCCCGGCGCGACCACCAGCCCCGAGGCGTCGATCACGCGTCCGGCGACGAAGCCGTCCGGCGCCGCGCCAATGGCGGCGATCTTGCCGGCCACGATGAACAAATCTTGCTGAGCGTCGATGCCGTTGGCGGGATCGATCAGACGACCGTTTTTAATGTGCAGTTTCATTATCAGTTTGGCTTAGGCGATTTTTTACTTAAACGTTTTAGTGCTTCAAAATTATTTGCTATCCAGGCTTCTTTTTTTCCGCGGGTCCAACCCTTGATTTGTTGCTCCGCCGCCAATGCTTCTTCGCGGCTTTCAAACATTTCTGTTTTCAACAATGTTACCGGCCTGCGGCGTTTGGTATGGCAAGGTATCAGGCCTTCTTGGTGCTGTGCAATTCTGGCTTCGATGTCGTCTGTATGGCCGGTGTAATAACTTTGATCCGAGCAACGGAGCAGATAGACATAAAAGGGCATTCTCTAAATTTTCCTGGCTGAGGTGATCCTTCGATACGGCCTGCGGCCTACTCAGGACGAACGGACTTTTGTATCAATTTCAACCAGGGCATTCTCTAAACATTCCTGGCCGGGATTCTTTCAACATTCCCGTCCGAGGCGATCCTTCGATACGGCCTGCGGCCTACTCAGGACGAACCGGTTTCTGGTGAAATTTCAAAAAAATCCGTTCGCCCTGAGTAGGGGCAAAGCCCCGTATCGAAGGGTCACCGCCAAACTAAAACCATCAATTCCCCGCCACAATACTCATCACCGCCATCCGCACCGCAATCCCGAACGTCACCTGCGGCAGGATCACCGCCTGCTTGCCGTCGGCCACCGCCGAATCGATTTCGACGCCGCGGTTCATCGGCCCAGGGTGCATCACGATCGCGTCCGGCTTGGCCAGCGCCAGGCGCTCCGGCGTCAGGCCGTAGCTCTTGAAGAATTCCTGCGCCGACGGCAGCAGCGCGCCGCTCATGCGTTCGTTCTGCAAGCGCAGCATGATGATCACATCCACATCCTTCAAGCCCTCGTTCATGTCGGTAAATACCCGTACGCCCATCTGGTCCAGGCCGCTCGGCAACAGGGTGCGCGGCGCGATCGCGCGCACTTCGGGCACGCCCAGCGTCGTCAGTGCATGGATATCCGAACGCGCCACGCGGCTGTGCAGGATGTCGCCGACAATCGCCACCCGCAGGTTGGTGAAGTCCTTCTTGTAGTGCCGGATGGTGTACATGTCCAGCAAGCCCTGGGTCGGATGCGCATGGCGTCCGTCGCCGGCGTTGATCACATGCACATGCGACTGATTGGTGTCGCGCAAATGCTTGGCGATCAGGAACGGCGCGCCGGATTCGGCATGCCGCACCACGAACATGTCGGCATGCATCGCGGCCAGGTTGTCGATGGTGTCCAGCAGCGATTCGCCCTTGGCGGTGCTGGAAGCCTGGATATTCAGGTTGATGACATCGGCCGACAGGCGCTTGGAAGCGATCTCGAAGGTGGTGCGGGTGCGCGTGGAGTTTTCGAAAAACAGGTTGAACACGCTTTTGCCGCGCATCAGCGGCACCTTCTTGACTTCGCGATCGCTGATGCCGACGAACGACGAGGCCGTATCCAGGATGTTGTTGACGATGGCCTTGGGCAGGCCTTCGATGGTCAGCAGATGTTGCAGTTCGCCATTTTTATTCAGTTGTGGATTATGCATGGACCACCGTCAGGGAAAAGCGGCCGTCTTCGGCCCGTTGAAGTTGCAGCGACTGCTGGCGGCTCAGCACCATGGTGTCGGCCAGGAAATCGGCGGAAATCGGCAGCTCGCGGCCGCCGCGGTCGACCAGCGCGGCCAGGAAGACGCGCGCCGGACGCCCATAATCGAACAGTTCGTTGATCGCCGCGCGCGTGGTGCGGCCGGTGTACAGCACGTCGTCGACCAGCACGATGGCCGCGCCGTTGACGTCGAACGGCACCTGGCTGGCCTTGACGTCCGGCCGCAGGCCCTTTTCGGCGTAATCGTCGCGATAGAAGGAAGGGTCGACAAAACCGAGCCGGGCAGTCAGCCCGAGATCGGCGGCCAGTCGCTCGGCCAGCCATGCGCCGCCGGAATGAATGCCGACCAGCGCGATGTCGTCGACGCCGGCCAGGCCGGTGCGGATCTGCTGCAGCAGCGTGCGGTACAGCGCCTCGGCATCGAGGGGATGCAGCGACGACTGCGGCATTGGGTTATCGGGATGCTCGGGATTGGTCATTGTGATTTGCTGTGGTTCGCTGAAATTCTCTGTGGTTCGCTTCGATTCATTATTCAGGACATCAAAACATCGTCAAAATATTGTTGCAAGATCAGCGCCGCCGCTTCGTCGTCGATGCGTTCGCCGCGACGCTGCGCCAGCACCGCAGACGAATAGCGCTCGTCAACCAGAATCGCCTCGACACCATAGCGCCCGTGCAACTGATTGGCGAAGCGCCGGCAGCGCACGGTCATTTCATGTTCGGCGCCATCCGGATGCCGCGGCAGTCCTACTATGCAGCGCCGCGGCGCCCAAGCCTCGATCAGCACCGCGATTTCGGCGAATTTGGCGTCGTTGGTCGCGGCATCGATGATCTTCAGCGGCTGCGCCTGGCGCAACAGCGTATTGCCGACCGCCACGCCGATGCGCTTCAGGCCGAAATCGAACCCCAGGACAGTCTCGGCCGCGGCCGCGCCGGTCATGACGGTTTCACTCAATTAGGCCCGCCCGGATTCGGCGCTCAACATGGCGGGATCGACCCCGAGCAGCTTGAGCGCGGCGGCAAACCGTTGTTCGTAAGGCATATCGAAGATGATCGCGGGATCGGCGGCGACCGTCAGCCAGCCGTTGCGGCCGATCTCGGCTTCCAGCTGCCCGGCGCTCCAGCCGGAACAGCCGAGGCTGACCAGCATCTGCTGCGGCCCGTCGCCGTGCGCGACGGCTTCCAGCACATCCTTGGATGTGGTCAATCCGATATCGGGAGTCACGTTGATGGTCGAGCTGAAGGCCTTGTCGGCGTGCGAATGCAGCACAAACCCGCGTTCGACCTGCACCGGGCCGCCGAACATCACCGGCCGCTTGATCGTGTCGGGCCGGAATTCCGCCGCGTCGGCGACGATTTCCAGCTTCAGGCTGACGCGCTCCAGCAGTACGTCCATGGTCATGTCGGTCGGCTTGTTGATCACCACGCCGAGCGCGCCATGCCGATTGTGCTCGCACATGTACACCACGGAACCGCCGAAAATGGGGTCCAGCATGGAGGGCATTGCAATGAGGAAATGATTGGTCAGGTCGAACGCCGGGGGCTCCCCGGCGGTGTCGTCTTCGTCTTCCGGCGGCACGGCGCCTGCAGCCGCTTCGCGCGCGGCGGCGGTCTGGAAAAAGAAGGGGACTTTGCGTTGCTTGCTCATGCCGCACATTTTAGCAGTTTTGCATTGGGAAACTCAGCGATTACTCAATGCAAAATCGATTCTGCCAGGACATTTACCCTTCGATGCGGCCTACCCAGGGTGTTCGGTTCCTTATCCTTCGATACGAAGCTTCGCATCTACTCAGGCCGAACGGGAATGCATGTTTTACGAAAACCCATAAAAACCCGATGCGGCCCGCGGCCTTGCTCAGGATGTCCGGTTCTTATCCTTCGATACGAAGTTTCGCATCTACTCAGGACGAACGGGAATGCATGTTTTACGAAACCCATAAAAACCCGTTCGGCCTGAGTAGCGCAGCGTATCGAAGGCTAAAGGACGGTTTAAGCCACGCCGTGCTGCTTCAACCAGGCCACGGCCCGCTGCCAGGAATCCTTGGCGGTCGATTCGATATAGCTCGGCCGATAGTCGGCATTGAAGGCATGCCCGGCTTCCGGAAAGATCACGATTTCCGAATGGCTGTGGCCCTTGGCCAGCGCCGCCTTCATCTGTTCGACCGTATCGACGGGGATGCCACCGTCCTTTCCGCCATACAAGCCCAGCACAGGCACCGTCAGCTTCGGCGCGATCTCGACCGGCGCCACCGGCTGCAGGTCCGACTTCGGCACTACCAGCTTGCCGTACCATGCCACGCCGGCCTTGACCTTCGGGTTGTGCGCAGAGTACAGCCAGACGAAACGTCCGCCCCAGCAGAAGCCGGTGACGGCCAGCTTGGCGCTATTGCCGCCATGCTCCTTGGCCCAGGCCACCACGCCGTCCAGATCGGAAATGACCTGGGCATCCGGCACCTTCGAGATCAGCTGCGCCTGCAACTCGGCCACGCTTTCATATTTGGCGGGATCGCCCTGGCGCTGGAACAGGTCCGGCGCGATCGCCAGATAACCCAGCTTGGCCCAGCGCCGCGCGACGTCGGCGATATGTTCGTGCACGCCGAAAATCTCGGAAATCACGATGACGACCGGCAAATCCTTCTTGCCTTCAGGCTGCGCGCGATAGGCGTGCACGTCATAGCCGTTGACATTGATCTTCACTTCGCCGGCGGTCAGGCCGGCCGTATCGGTATGGATGGTTTGCGCCGTGACCGGCATCACCGCCGCGGCGAACCCGGTGCCCAGCGCCACTTTCAGGAAGTTGCGGCGGTCGCCGTCGTCGAACAGGGTGGTTTTGGGAATCAGTGGGTCCACTTCGTCTTTGATATCGTGCATGTTGTTCCTCCGTTGTCGGTGATTTACATATCTTCTTTACATTACTGTTACTGCATTGCAAGCCGCCCGGAATATTACCCGAGTCGCAGCATTTCGGTTTCAATGCGCTTCATCCCAGTTCTTGCCCTCGCCCACTTCCGCGATCAGCGGCACTTTCAACGCCGCCACGCCGGCCATCAGCGCCGGCAGCCGCTCCCGCACCAGGGCCAGTTCGGACTGCGGCACTTCCAGCACCAGTTCATCGTGCACTTGCATGATCATTTTGGAACCCAATCGTTCCTTTTCCAGCCAGTCCTGCACCGCCGCCATCGCCAGCTTGATCAGGTCGGCCGCGGTGCCCTGCATCGGCGCATTGATCGCGGCGCGCTCGGCGCCGGCGCGGCGCGGACCGTTCGGCGAATTGATTTCCGGCAGCCACAGGCGGCGGCCGAACACGGTTTCCACATAACCGTTGGCCTTGGCTTCGATGCGGGTGTTGTCCATGAACTGCCGCACGCCGGAAAACCGCATGAAATACTTGTCGATATACATCTGCGCGGCGGCACGTTCGATGCCGAGATTGCCGGCCAGGCCGAACGCGCTCATGCCGTAGATCAGGCCGAAATTGATGACCTTGGCGTAGCGCCGCTGCTCGCTGGTGACATCGGCCAGCGCGGCGCCGAAGATTTCGGCGGCGGTGGCGCGGTGGATGTCCTCGCCGTCGGCGAATGCGCGCAACATATTCTCGTCTTCGGAGATATGCGCCATGATGCGTAATTCGATTTGCGAGTAATCGGCCGAGACAATCAGGTTGCCTGGCGCTGCGATAAAGGCTTCGCGGATACGGCGGCCTTCGGCGGTGCGGATCGGGATGTTCTGCAGATTCGGCTCGTTCGAGGCCAGCCGGCCGGTCACCGCCACCGCCTGCGCATAGTTGGTATGCACGCGGCCGGTGCGCGGATCGACCATTTTCGGCAGCTTGTCGGTATAGGTCGATTTCAGTTTCGACAGGCCGCGGTAATCCAGCAGGATTTTCGGCAAGGGATAGTCCTCGGCCAGCTTGGCCAGCACTTCCTCGTCGGTGGACGGGGTGCCGGAGGGTGTCTTCTTGACCACCGGCAACGCCATCTTGCCGAACAGGATTTCCGCCAATTGCTTGGGCGAGCCGAGATTGAACGGCTGCCCGGCCAGTGCGTAGGCCTGCTGCTCGATTTCCAGCATGCGCTTGCCGAGTTCGCCGGATTGCGTCGCCAGCAGGCCGCTGTCGATCAGCACGCCGTTGCGTTCGATTTTCTGCAGCACGACGGCGGTCGGCATTTCGATCTTTTCGTAGATGAAGCGCAGCTTCGGATTGGGTTCGATATGCGGCCACATGGCGTGATGCAGCTGCATCGTGACTTCGGCGTCCTCGGCTGCATATTCGGTGGCGCGCGCGATGCCGACCTCGTCGAAGCCGATTTGCGAGGCGCCCTTGCCGCATACGTCCACGTACGTGATGGTCTGCCGGTTCAGGTGGCGCATCGCCAGGCTGTCCATATCGTGCGTGCGGTGCGATTCGAAAACGTAGGATTGCAACAGCGTATCGTGCGCCACGCCCTGCACGGCGATATCGTAATTGGCGAAGATGTGGCTGTCGTATTTCATGTTCTGGCCGAGCTTGGGCTTGCTCGGGTCTTCCAGCCAGGGCTTCATTTTGGCCAGCACCATCTCCAGCGGCAATTGCGCCAGCCCGCCTTCCTGCGAACGGTGGCCGACCGGAATATATGCCGCCAGGCCCGGCTCGCAGCACAGCGAAATGCCGACCAGCCGCGCCTGCATCGAATTGAGCGAGGTGGTTTCGGTATCCAGCGCGGTCAGCGGCGCATCGTTGATTTTCTGCAGCCAGGCGTCCAGTTGCGCTTCGGTTGTCACCGTTTCGTAGATCGAGGCCGCCAGAGGCTCGGCCGCCGCCGTATCGGCGCTGCCCGGTTCCGTCACCCCATTTGTACCGGCTGCCGCGCCTTCGAACAGTCCGCCCTGCGCCGAGGGAGCGGCCGAGGCGGAGGCCGCCGCGCTGCCGTTGCTCAGCTCGCGCAGCCAGGTCTTGAAGTTATAGCGGGTGAAGAGTTCGATCAGGACCGGCGTGTCCTGCGGCCGCACCATCAGCGATTCCGGGATCGACACCATGTGTTCGCTCAAGTCGCAATCGGTCTTGATCGTCACCAGCACCCTGGCCTGCGGCAGCCAGCCCAGCGCGCGCCGCAGATTCTCGCCGACCACGCCGCCGATGGCGGCGGCGTTTTCCATCACGCCGTCCAGCGAGTCGTACTGCGTGAGCCATTTGACCGCGGTCTTGGGGCCGACCTTTTCCACGCCCGGCACATTGTCGACCGTGTCGCCGATCAGGCTCAGGTAATCGACGATGCGCTCCGGCGGCACGCCGAACTTGCCGATCACGGCGGCGCGGTCCAGCGTTTCGTTGCTCATGGTGTTGATCAGCGTCACATGATCGTTGACCAGTTGCGCCATGTCCTTGTCGCCGGTC
This sequence comes from Herbaspirillum sp., assembly GCA_036499085.1. Lineage (GTDB taxonomy): Bacteria > Pseudomonadota > Gammaproteobacteria > Burkholderiales > Burkholderiaceae_D > Herbaspirillum. Next base: position 8,418 of record DASYEK010000102.1, read on the forward strand.
GAGACCACAGTCTGCATGCCGTGTTCGACCGCCTGCACCGCCAGCGTGCCGATCACGTCGTCGGCCTCGATGCCTTCGACCATCAGGATCGGCCAGCCCATGGCCTTGACCGCTGCATGGATCGGTTCGATCTGCAATGCTAGATCTTCCGGCATGGACTTGCGCGTGGCTTTGTATTCGGTATACAGGTCGTCGCGAAAAGTCTTTCCCTTGGCGTCGAACACGCAAGCAATGTAAGCTGCGGGATAATCGCTGCGCAGTCGGCGCAGCATATTGATCATGCCGTACAGCGCGCCGGTCGGCGCGCCTTCGGCGTTGCGCATGTCCGGCAATGCATGGAAAGCGCGGTATAAGTAACTGGAACCATCAACTAATAACAGGGTGTTTTGCATATGGAAATAGACGGTAAAAGAGTCTTGCGGCTGCGCGAAGTCAAGGACATCGAACGCGCAACAACCAAGAAGGCACGCGAGTCGTGGCATCTGCTGACGATTATGGCAGAGTTTATCGAGTCTACCGAACGTCTGTCGGAGCTGCCCTCGGCGGTATCGATCTTCGGCTCGGCCCGGATCAAGGAAGGCAACCACTATTACGAACTGTGCGCGCAGATCGCGCGGCGCCTGTCGGATGCGGGCTTTGCGGTGCTCTCCGGCGGCGGCCCCGGCATCATGGAAGGCGCCAACAGGGGCGCCTATGAGGGCAAATCGCCGTCGGTCGGCCTGAATATCCTGTTGCCGCATGAACAAGGCAACAACAAATGGCAGGATATCGCGATCAACTTCCGCCATTTCTTCGCGCGCAAGGTGGCATTCGTGCGCTATGCGGACGCGTACGTGGTCATGCCGGGCGGTTTCGGCACCCTCGACGAGCTGAGCGAAGTGCTCACGCTGATCCAGACCGGCACCATCCAGCGCATTCCGGTGATCCTGGTCGGCGCCACCTTCTGGAGCGGGCTGCTGGACTGGTTCCGTAATACGCTGGCAGCCGACGGCATGATCAATCCGGACGACATGGACCTGATCCAGGTCATCGACGAGCCCGAACAGATCGTCTCGGCCATCCTGCGCTTTTACGACGCCGGCAACGACACGGCCCCGACCAAGGAAGCCAAAACGGGGGAACTGTTGTAATCCCGATGGCAATCTTCCGGAAAAGCGGCCCAGTTTTGCTACAATGACCGACAACACGCCAACCAACCCACGTCCTACAAGAAGACCATGAAAATCGCCAAAATCTGTTCGTTCGCCGTCCTGTGTATCGCCGCCGGCGCCGCACCGGCATGGGTTGCCGCGCAACAACCGGGCCAGCCGCCCGCCGCCGCACCCGCGCCGCCACCGCCCGAAATGGAAAACCTGAACGAAGTCGAAGCGCCTTCGGTAACCATCCAGACGCCCCAGGAACAGCGTGAAAAGACCATTACCGAGAAGCGCGAAGGCGGCAAGGTCACCGAAGTCAAGGTCGAAAGCAAGAACAGCACCTATTACCTGCGGCCAAAGCCGATCGGCACGCCTGTGACCGGCGCCGCCGACAGCGCGCCGCAAACCAATCCGACCTGGAACGTCAAGGAGTTCGACTGGGGCGGCAAGAAACAGCCGAAGAACAATCCCGGCGCCGGCAATTAATTACAGCATCCAGCGCAACGAAGTGACCGCGCCCGCAATCCGCGGAATTCGCGGGCGCGTCTTCGACCAACGTTTACCGATTCTTTAGATTCTTCCCATGGCAGTATTCACAAGCGTCAGCCTGGAGCAACTTTCCGGCTGGATCACCCAGTTTGCATTGGGCCGGGCGCAGGCGATCAAGGGCATTTCGTCCGGCATCGAAAACAGCAATTTCTTCATCACCACCGACCGCGGCGAATTCGTCCTCACCCTGTTCGAAAAGCTGCAGGCCGAGGAATTGCCGTTCTACCTGCACCTGATGCGCCACCTGGCGCAACGCGGCGTGCTGGTGCCGGAACCGATCGCCAATCTCGACGGCGCCATCATCCACCAGTTGAACGGCAAGCCGGCATCAATCGTCACCAAACTGGAAGGCGGACATCAAATGGCGCCGCAGCCCCGGCATTGCGCGGCGGTCGGCGCCATGCTGGCCAAAATGCACCTGGCCGCGCGCGACTTCGAACTCGGCCAGCCTAACCTGCGCGGCCTGCCCTGGTGGCGCGAAACCACGCCGATCGTGCTGCCGCATCTGCCGGCCGACGCGCAAAACCTGCTGCTGGACGAAATGGCATTCCAGCAGGCATTCGCCGACGGCGATCTGTATGCGGAACTGCTGAAGAATCATTTCGGTCCTATCCATGCCGACCTGTTCCGCAACAATGTCATGTTCGACGGCGACCGCCTGACCGGCTTTTTCGACTTCTACTTCGCCGGCCGCGACACCTGGCTGTTCGACCTGGCCGTCACCGTCAACGACTGGTGCATCGACGTCGACAACGGCCAATTGGAACAAGCGCGCGTGCGCGCCATGCTCGACGCCTACCATGCCGTGCGGCCGTTCAGCGCGGCCGAGGCGCAAGCCTGGCAAGTGATGCTGCGCGCGGCCGCGTTGCGTTTCTGGCTGTCGCGTCTGTATGATTTCTATCTGCCGCGCGATGCCGAAATGCTGACGCCGCACGATCCGGCGCATTTCGAACGCATACTCCGCCTGCGCGCGGCAGCTTCTCCACCGGCACTTTATTAGGCCTTATATATATGCAAAAACTGCCTGCAGCAAACGGCTGGCAATGGATCAAGCAGGGTTTCGCCATCTTCCGCAAGAAGCCGGCCGAATTGTCGACCCTGTTTCTTTCCTACATGTTCCTGATGCTGGCGGCGGGCATCATCCCGATTGCCGGGCAACTGGCGCAATTGATCCTGATTCCGGTGTTTGCGATTGCCTTCATGCAGGCCTGCGTCAACGTCGAGAACGAACAGCGCGTCTTCCCCAGCCTGTTGCTGACCGGCTTCCGTTCGCCGCAGCTCAAATCGCTGCTGGCGCTGGGCCTGCTGTATCTGCTGGCGGCGCTGATAGCCATCGGCGCCTCGGCCATGGTCGACGGCGGCGTGCTGTGGCAGATGCTGGTGGCCCATGGCGATCTCGATCCGGTCAAGATGCAGCAATCGAACCTGTCGATGGCGATGATCTTCGCGGCGCTGGTGTATGTGCCGGCGGCCATGGCCTTCTGGTTCGCCGCGCCGCTGATCGCCTGGCAACAGATGCCGCTGCCGAAGGCCCTGTTCTACAGTTTCTTCGCGGTGGTCGGCGCCGGCAAGGCCTTCCTCCTGTATGCGCTGGGATGGCTGACGCTGGGCGTGATCCTGCCGGCGCTGATCAGCACCATCGTCGCGCTGCTGGTCGGCAGCGTCAGCGTCACGATATTCATCCTGCTGCCGCTGTCGATCATCCTGACGGTCGTGATGTACTGCTCGTTCTATGCGACGTATGTCGAGATTTTCGGCAAGCCGGCGCTGGTGGATGTGCAGGCATAGCGTTC
>DASYEK010000103.1:0-55474 GCA_036499085.1 Herbaspirillum sp.
CCGCGCACGCTGCCTAGCGGCTACCGCATCACCACCGAGAACCCGCGCGACATCCGCCTCACCCGAGGCAAGGTCAGCAAGCTGAACTTCGGCGCGACGATCCATCGCGTGGTGCGCCTGGAACTCGGCGACAGCGCCTTCCTGCCGAACAGCGACGCCTTGCAGCCGGAATGGCAGAAGCAGCTCGACGCCTTGCCGGAAACACTGAAGCAGCGGCCGTCGGTGGTGCGCCTGAGCTACACGCCGGGCAGCGACAAGAAAGATCTGGTGCAGAAGCGGATAACAGCGATCACCAAGCAAATAAAGGGGCGCTGGACCGCGCTTAAGGGGCAGTACACGCTCGATATCGAAACTGAGGATGCGCAATGAGCACCGCAATGAGAACTACAAGGGGTGGCTTTAATATACGTGCAAAACGGATTACCGTTCTGTTGGGCGCGGTGGGGATGATGAGCTGTCTGCCGATCAAGGCGCAGGACATCGACGCACAGAAAAACGACGACAGGGTGCGCGGCAAGATGGTCGACCGCAGCCGGGTCGACAATGCCGCGGCAGCGCCGAACACGGAAACGCAGGACGCCGCTTTCGATCCGCTGCAGCCGTCGGCGCTGACCACCACCGAACGCCGGACCATGCTGGAAAACGTCGCGCCGCAAACCGGCGCGCAAGCCAGCGTGAGCCTGAGCGATCGCGCCGGCACCGGTCATTTCGATTCGGGCAAGGCGATCCTGCTGTCGCCGACCACGCTGGCGCTGGACGACCTGATCCGGCAATTGCAGGGCAAGACCGATATCCATGTCGAGATCGTCGGCCATACCGATAACCAGCGCATCGCCGCGCCGCTGCGTCCGCGCTATCCGAACAATCAGGCCTTGTCCGAAGCGCGCGCGCTGGCCATTGCCGCGTATATGAAGCAGCGCCTGCAAGCGCCGGCCAAAGCGTTCGCGGTATCCGGCAAGGGCGAATCGCAGCCGGTCGCCAGCAACGGCACGCCGGCCGGCATGGCGCAGAACCGCCGCGTCGAAATTCGCGTCTGGTATCGCGAACCGGTGGTGGCGCTGCCGCAGGCGCCGCAGGGTCCGCGCATCGATTGCGCCGCGCCCGTCGCTGCACCGATTGGCGCACCTGTCGCCGGCTCCGCGCCGCCGCTGGAAGCGCTGCCGTTCTCGATCACTGTCGACGGCCAGCCGGTCGATAATGCCAGGGCGCAGGAAGCCGACGGCCAGCGTTGCGTCGACGTGGCGCTGGAACGGGCCGATATCCAGATCAAGTACGATCCGCTCAATGCGACGCCGGCGCTCAACGTCTGGGTCGCGGGCAGCACCGCGGTGCGCGGCAAGCCGATCTTCTTCGGCAGCTATACCAACTATGCCTGGTGGCTGCGCAAGGGTGAATTGCGCGTCTTCGCCAAGGGCCAGACCGGGCAGGAAACGCCGTTGGCCGTGATCCCGCTGAAGCCGGGCGAGGCGGTGCAATGGCAGGCGCCGGACGCCGCGCCGACCGAAATGATGTATCTGCTGCGCGTCTACGACGACAGCGGCAAGTTCGACGAAACCCTGATGAAGCCGCTGCGCCTGGCCGACCGCGGCGATCCGCTGGTGACCCAGGAACGCATCAATCGCGAACGCCTGGCGGGTTGGGGCGAATCCAGCCTGCGCCTGCAGAACATTCCGGCGCGCGGCGGTTCTGTCACCATCAGCGGCGAACGCGTCAAGCCTGACGAATTCGTGACGGCGATGGGCATGCCGGTCCCGGTCGACGACAAGGGCAAGTTCGTGATGCGGCAGATCCTGCCGGCCGGTCCGCACAGCGTCGAGGTGGCGGTGAAGGACGCCGCCGGAGTGGGCGCGAGCTTCCGCCGCAATCTGTCGATCGCCGACAAGGACTGGTTCTATGTCGCCATGGCCGACCTCACGTTCAGCCGCGACAAGACCAGCGGTCCGGCGCAACTGGTCACCCAGGACACCACGCATTACAACAATGCCACCGCCATCGACGGCCGCGGCGCGTTCTACCTGAAAGGCAAGATCCGCGGCGACTATCTGCTGACCGCCAGCGCCGATACCCAGGAACAGCCGCTGAAGGATCTGTTCAGCAATTTCATGGCGAAGGATCCGAACTACCTGCTGCGTCGCATCGATCCGGACCGCTACTATCCGGTGTATGGCGACGACAGCACGGTGGTCGACGATGCGCCGACGCAGGGCAAGTTTTATGTGCGTATCGAAAAGGACGGCTCGTCGGCGATGTGGGGTAACTTCCAGACCGCGTGGACCGGCACCGAACTGACGCAATACAGCCGCGGCCTGTACGGCGCCAACTTGGTGTGGAACGACCAGAAGACCACCAAGTACGGCGAAAAGGTCAGCACCGTCAATGCCTTCGTGGCCGATCCCGGCACGCTGCAGTCGCGCGAGGAATTCCGCGGCACCGGCGGTTCGCTCTACTACCTGCAGCATCTGGACGCCACCGAGGGTTCGGAACGCCTGTGGGTCGAAGTGCGCGACAAGGACTCCGGACTGGCGATCCAGCGCACCCCGCTGACGCAGGCGCAGGACTACGAAATCGACTACATCCAGGGCCGCGTCACCTTGCGCGCGCCGTTGCCGTCGGTTTCCGACGGCAGCACCCTGATCCAGACTTCGACCGCCAACGGCAATCCGGTCTTCCTGATCGCCACCTATGAGTACGTGCCGGGACTGACGGAAGTCACCGGCAACGCCCTCGGCTTGCGCGGCAGCCACTGGTTCAACGACCACGTGCGGGTCGGCGGCAGCATCTACCGCCAAGGCCAGAACGCGCAGGACCAGAACCTGCAAGGCCTGGACACCACATTGCGCTATAAACCCGGCACCTGGGTCAAGGGCGAAGTGGCGCGTTCCAGCGGCATCGGCAATACCGCGTTGACTTCGTTGACCGGCGGTTTCGACTTCGCGCAAAACCAGCCGACCGACAAGGCGGCCATGGCCGAACGCTTCGATGCCGCGCTCGACCTGAGCGAGATCAGTAATCTGCACGGCCGCATTTCGGCCTACTTCCAGCATCGCGAAGAGGGCTTCTCCGGTCCCGGCCTGGCCACCGCCGGCGGCGAAGCGATGACGCAAAAAGGCATGACGGCGACCATGCCGGTCGGCCAGCGCACCGAAGTCAGCGTCAAGGTCGACGAGCGCGATGCCTTGAGCCAGACCGCGAAATCGGCGGAAGGCGCGATACGCCACAAGATCGACGCCGAATGGGGCGTCTCGGCCGGCCTGCGCGAGGACAATCGCAACAGCGCCAACGTCACGCCGGGCGTGATCACGGTGGCCAGCCCGACGCTGGCGCAGAACGGTTCGCGCACCGACGTGATCGTACGGCTGGATTATCGGCCGCTGCAAGACGGCGAAGCCGAGAAGCTGGCCGCGATGCAGGACGGCGACAGCAATAACCTGGCCGCCACATACGCGTCCGCACCGTTGCCGCGGGCCGGCGAATCGGCTGCCTTGCCGATGCCGACCACTTCCGCCCAGCAGCCGCCGGCCATGCCGTCGCAAGCACCGGCCGACAGCGGCAACGGCCTGGCCGGCGGCCTCGACCGCTCGGGACCGGCTTCCACACTGCTGCCTGGCGCGATGGGTTCCGGCAGCGCCGACAACCGCGCCACGCTGGATGCCACTTCGTCGGCCGGAGTTGCGGCCGCGCGCGTGCCGGGCCTGCAATACAAGCCATGGGACAGCTACGGTTTCGTACAAGGCACGGTGGCGCGCACCGGCGATCGCGGCGAAAACGACCGCGCCGGCCTCGGCGGCAGCTATCAGGTCAGCAACCGCCTGCGGCTGGGGGCGGAAGCCTCCGGCGGCAGCGGCGGGGTGGGCGGCCGGCTGTCGGGCGATTACCAGGTCGACGACCGCAGCACGGTCTACCTGACCTACACCATGGAAACCGAAAGCCAGGACAATAACTACGCCGGCCGCCAGGGCACGCTGACGTCGGGCACGCATTACCGCTACAGCGACCAGGTCGGCATGTTCGGCGAGACGCGCTGGAGCGAAGGCGCCGGCCCGAAGAGCCTGACCCATGCCTTCGGTGTCGACTTCGCCCCCGATGCGCACTGGACCACCGGCGTCAAATACGAAACCGGCACCTTGTCGGATCCGGTTTCGGGCGACCTGAAACGCAACGCCGTCAGCCTGACCGCGGCGTACAAATACCAGGACCTGAAATACACCGGCGCGCTGGAATACCGCACCGACAAGAGCACCACGCTGGGCAGCGTCGCCGGCGTCTGCATGACGGTCGACGTCGACGGCAACTGCACCAGCAATTCCGGCAGCAGCGACCGCCGCACCTGGCTGTTGAAGAACTCGGTGCAGTATCAGTACGATCCGGCCTGGCGCCTGCTGGGCAAGCTCAATCTGTCGCGCAGCGTCGCCAGCCAGGGCGCTTTCTACGACGGCGACTATAGTGAGATCGTGATGGGCGCGGCTTATCGCCCGATCGATAACGACCGCTGGAATACGCTGTTCAAATACACGTACTTCTACAACCTGCCGTCGCCCGGCCAGATCGACAGCGTCACCGGCGGCGCGCTCGACTTCACCCAGAAGAGCCATGTGCTGGACGTCGATTCGACCTACGACCTGCTGCCATGGTTGTCGGTGGGCGGCAAGTACGGCTTGCGCATGGGCAGCCTGACCGCTTCCAAGGACGGCAGCACCGGCTGGTTCTCCAGCCGCGCCGACCTGATGGTGCTGCGCCTGGACCTGCATCTGGTCAAGGAATGGGATGCGCTGGTCGAAGCGCGCCGTCTGCGCGTGAAGGAAGCCGACGACGCCCGTTCCGGCTTCCTGGTCGGGGTGTATCGCCATGTCACCGACAACGTCAAGATCGGCGTGGGCTATAACTTCACCGACTTCTCGGACGACCTGACCGATATGTCGTATCGCAGCCACGGCTTCTTCCTGAATGCGTTGGCGACTTTCTAAGCGAATCGCTGTTCGATAGCTGTGTGGACAAGCGCGGCTGGATGCGCTTGAAGACCTGGAAAAAATCTCGGCCGGTAATCCACGATTACCGGCCGTTATTCCTTTAAGATACGGCATCCGGTTTCCGAGCATCCCCATGCGTCTATTCGTTCTGGTTTTCCTCGCCTTGCTGATGCAACTCTGCCATGCCGCCGATCCGCGCAAGCAGGAACTGTCCGGCCGCATGGCGGTATTGATCGACGACAGCCAGGCCATGACGCAGGCCGAGGTGGCCGATCCCGCCAACGCGGCGCGCTTCAAGGCCCTGCCGGGCAATCTGAATCTGGGCTTCACCGACGCCGCGGTATGGCTGCGTTTCGATCTGCAGCGCGGCCCCGGCGAAGGGCGCCAATGGTGGCTGGAAGTGCGGCCGTCGGCCATCGATTACGTCACCCTGTTTGCGCCCGATGCGAACGGCGTCTATGTCGGACGCGCCAGCGGCGACAGCCTGCCGTTCTCGCAGCGCGACCTGGCCTATCAATATCCGGTGTTCCGTCTCGATCTGCCGGTGGATCGCACACAGACTTTCTATATGCGCCTGTCCGGCAAGAATCCGATGTCGGCGCGGCTGGTGGTCTGGCAGCCGGCCGCCTTCGCCGAAGCCATCGGCGATCAGCGCCTGTTGTACGGCCTGTTGTTCGGCATGCATCTGGCCATGGTGCTGGCCAGCCTTTGGTTCTGGCAGGCCACGGGCGATGCCACCTATGCCTCGTTCGCCGGCTTCACGGCGTTCGGCATGGCCGGCATCGCGGCGTCGACCGGCATCCTGCAACAGTATTTGCTGCCGGACGTGCCCAACTGGCACGACCCCGCCGCCAGCCTGGTCCAGGTGCTGGGCTTGTCGTTCGGTGTGCAGTTCGTCATGCAGTTCGTCGAAACCTGGCGTTATTTTCCGCGGCTGGCGTCGCGGCTGCGCCTCGGCTTGTGGATTTATTGCGGGCTGGCCGCGATCGTGGTGGCGTTCGGCTATTTCAAATGGTTCCTGCCGCTGTTCCAGTTCAGTACCGGCCTGTGCGCGATCCTGATCTTGATACTGGTGCTGGTGTTGACGGTGCACGGCCAGCCGCGTGCGCGCTATGTGCTGGCCGGGCTGGGTTTGCTATCGTTGTCGGGGCTGGTGAAGATACTGACCAATGTCGGCTATCTGCCGCTGAACGTGCTGACCGAGAACAGCTATCGCATCTGCATGCTGATATTTTTGGTGGTGATGAATTACGCGATCAGCCGCCGTTATCAGGAGCTGCGGCGCGAAAAGGAGGCCGCGCAATTCGCCTTGCTGAGCGCTGCGCGCGATGCCGAACACAAGCTCGAGAACCTGGTCGCCTTGCGCACCGGCGATTTGCAGCAGGCCATGCAGCAGGTGGAGCATGCGCTGGTGCTGGAGCGCGTGGTGCAGCGTCAGCAGCACCAGTTCCTGGCCACCATGTCGCACGAAATCCGTACGCCGCTGGCGGTGATCGATGCCGCCGCGCAAAACCTGGAACGCGAACTGAAGGTGCAAGGCGCCATGGCGGAAGCCGCGCTGACACGGCTTGAAAAAATCCAGCAGGCCGCACTGCGGCTGTCGTCGCTGTTCGACGATTACGCCGGAGAGGGCCGTTTCGAAGGGCTGTCGCACGGCATCAATCTGCAATGGGCGAACCTGGGAACCATGCTGCAGGATGCAGCCGATGCCGGACGCATGCTGGTCAACGGCCATGTATTCCAGATCGATCCCGCCGCGCATTCCATGCAGATCTGTTGCGATCCCGACCTGATGCGGCTGGTGCTGCGCACGCTGGCCGACAACGCCGTGAAATATACGCCGGCCGGCACGCGCATCATCCTGGGCGGCGATGCCGGCCAGGGCGGGGAGAGCGACGGACGCAGCGCCGGCTGGACCATTTACGTGCGCGACGAAGGCCCCGGCATCGCGCCGGAAGAACAGAGCCGGATTTTCGAGCAGTATTTCCGCGGCAACGGCGCCATGCAGCGCCCCGGCACCGGCCTCGGCCTGACGCTGGGACGGCGCCTGGCCGAAATGCAGGGCGGCACGCTGACGCTGGTCAGCAGCCCCGGACAAGGCAGCACCTTCCGCATCTGGCTGCCGCGCCCGGGCGGGGCGCTTGTTACCGCGGCCGCGGCCAACGTTTCGTATTCCTGAGCGGGCGTGGCGCTGGCGTGAGGCCGGGGTCCGCGCCGGCGCTGAAGGCCGAGGCGAACCCCGATCGGATCAGTCCAGCCAGATCAATCCAGCGCCGACGCCGGTCCGAAGAACTCGTAGCGGCTTTGCGCGGCCGGGACGCCGATTTCCTTCAGATACTGTTTCACGGCGCGCATGAACGGCTTCGGTCCGACGAAATAGGCATCCACGTCCGGCGATTCGGGCATCCATTGGCGCAGGCGCTCGGCGTCCAGCAGGCCGGTCGCATGCGGCGGCGGGTCCTGCGGACGCGCTTCGCCGTAGCAGAAGAAGCGCGTGAGTTGCGGATGGCGGGCCGCCAGCGCGTCGATCTTGTCGCGGAAGGCGTGCACGCCGGCATGCCGCGCGGCATGAATAAACACGATCGGGCGGCCGCCCGGCAGCGCCGCTTCCAGCATCGCCAGCATCGGTGTGATGCCGACGCCGCCGCTGATCAGCAGCAGCGGCTTGTCATTCGCGCTCAGCGTGAACTCGCCGGAAGGCGGGAACAATTCGATTTCCGAGCCTTCATGGATTTCGTCGTGCAGGTAGTTGGACACCTTGCCGCCCGGTTCGCGCTTGACGCTGATGCGGTAGTGGCGGCCGTCGCCGGATGCGCTCGACAACGAATACTGGCGCCGCATTTCCTCGCCGCCGACCAGCACGCGCAGGCCGATGAACTGCCCCGCTTCGAACGCCAGCACCGGCTGGCCGTCCTTCGGTTCGAAATAAAAGGAGGTGATCTCGTCGCTTTCCTGCTGCCTGCGCACCACCTTGAATGTCCTGCCGCCGCGCCAGCCGCCGTCCGCCTGCGCCTTCTCGTCGTACACCTTTTTTTCCAGCCCGATCAGGATGTCGGCCAGTTGTCCGTATGCCGCGCCCCAGGCTGCCAGCACTTCGTCGGTGGCGATTTCGGCGCCCAGCACTTCGCGGATGGCGCGCAGCAGGCAGTCGCCGACCATCGGGTAATGCTCGGGAAGAATCTGCAGCGCGACGTGCTTGCTGACGATCGTGCTGACCAGGCCGCCGAGTTGATCGAGCCGGTCGATATGGCGCGCATACATCAGCAAGCCGTTGGCCAGCGCGCGCGGCTGGTCGCCGCTGCTTTGATTGGCCTTGTTGAACAGCGGGGCGACTTGCGGATAGTCGCGCAACAGCATCTGGTAGAAGTGCGTGACCAGTGCTTCGCCGCCGCCTTCCAGCAGCGGGACGGTGGATTTGACGATGGCGCGTTGGGAATCGGTGAGCATGGCAGTCCTTGTCGAATGAAAATTGTCGAGGGCAAAACGTGTCCCTCGGTCTTGGTTAACTCAATAACCATGCCAGGTCGGAAAGTCCCTATAATCAATACCTTATAAATCCACCATGTCAAAATAACCGTGTCATTTCTACACGATTCGTGTGCATTCGACATCACTTCATAAATCCTCCATGACGCACAAGATCCTGCTCGATGCACTGATTCCCCTGATCGCCGACCTGTCGCGCGACCTCAAGGAACGCGAACGCTATCGCCGCCTGCTGGATGCGATGCGCACGCTGTTTCCCTGCGATGCGGCCGCCTTGCTGCGCTTGGACGGCGAAACGCTGGTGCCGTTGGCGATCGACGGCCTGAGTCACGATACGCTGGGCCGGCGCTTCAAGGTCGGCGCGCATCCGCGTTTGCGGATTCTGCTGGAAAGCGCCGCGCCCACCCGCTTCCCGGCCGATTCGTCCTTGCCGGATCCGTATGACGGCCTGGTGCAGGCGCATGCCGGCGGCCTGGAGGTACACGATTGCATGGGATGCGCGATCACGATCGGCAGCAAGCCCTGGGGCGTGCTGACGCTGGACGCACTGGGCGCGCACCGCTTCGACAGCGTCGACCTGGCCTCGCTGCAGGCGTTTGCCGGGCTGGCCGCGGCCACGGTGAATGTGGCCGAGCGCATCGGCAGATTGTCGGCCAGCAGCGAACAGGAACGCCAGCGCGCCGAAGCCTATCGCATCGCCGCCGATCAAAGCCGGCGCGAATTGCTGGGCCAGAGCGTGGTGCATCAGCGTCTGATGGACGAGATCCGCCTGGCCGGCCCGAGCGACATGACCGTCTTGATCGGCGGCGAAACCGGGGTCGGCAAGGAACTGGTAGCCAATGCCATTCACGCCGCGTCGCCGCGCGCCGGCAAGCCGATGATCAGCCTGAATTGCGCGGCGCTGCCGGAAACGCTGGTGGAAAGCGAATTGTTCGGCCATGTGCGCGGCGCGTTTTCGGGCGCGGTCAGCGAACGCCGCGGCAAGTTCGAACTGGCGCATGGCGGCACTTTGTTCCTGGACGAGGTCGGCGAGCTGTCGCTATCGGTACAGGCCAAGCTGTTGCGGGTATTGCAGAGCGGCCAATTGCAGCGGGTCGGGTCGGACCGCGAACACAAGGTCGACGTGCGCCTGATCGCCGCCACCAATCGCGACCTGGTCGAGGAAGTGCGCGCCGGGCGTTATCGCGCGGATTTCTATCATCGGCTCAGCATGTATCCGCTGGCGGTGCCGCCGTTGCGCGAACGCGGCCATGACGTGCTGCTGATCAGCGGTTCTTTCCTGGAAGAGAATCGCGCGCGGCTGGGCTTGCTGAGCCTGCGCCTGAGCACCGATGCGCAGGCGGCCTTGCTGCGCTATTCCTGGCCCGGCAATGTGCGCGAGCTGGAACATCTGATCGGCCGTTCGGCGCTGCGCACGCTGGCGCGCCACAAGGAGCATCCGCGCATCCTGAGTTTGACGGCGGCGGACCTGGGCCTGAACGAATTCGCGTCCCTGGCGTCGGCAGCCGATGGCGGCAATGGCAATGGCAATGGCAATGGCATCGGCATCGGCATCGGTGGCGCCGGCGGCACGGTATCGGCCGGGGCGGCAGCCGCGCCGGCCGGCGGCGGCTTGCGCGAAGCGGTCGATGCCTATGAGCGCGGCCTGGTGGCGGACAGCCTGGCGCGTCACGGCAACAATCTGGCGGCGGCGGCGCGCGAACTTGGAATGGATCGGGCCAACCTGAGCCGCATGGTCAAGCGGCTCGGCCTGAAATAGCGTTGCAGCCTTTGGAGATCACGTTTGAAATAGCGTCAGTAGCGCGCCATCGATAGATCGCCGGTCGGAATATCCGGCTTCAGGCCCGAAATCAAATCCGACAGCAGCTTGGCCGAACCGCACGACATGGTCCAGCCCAGCGTGCCGTGGCCGGTATTGAGAAACAGGTTGCGCAGGCGGGTGGCGCCGACGATCGGCGTGCCATCCGGCGTGGCCGGCCGCAGGCCGCTCCAGAAACTGGCGGTGGAGGTGTCGCCGGCGCCCGGGAACAGGTCGTTGACCACCATTTCGATGGTCTGCCGGCGTTTCGGATTCAGGAATTTGTTGAAGCCGGCGAATTCGGCCATGCCGCCGGCGCGAATGCGATTGTCGAAACGGGTGATGGCGATTTTATAGGTGTCGTCGAGGATTGCCGATTGCGGTGCGGCATCGTTATCGTCGATCGGAACGGTGATCGAGTAGCCCTTCATCGGATATACGGGAATATCCACGATGCCGCTGAGCAGTTCTGTGGAATAGGAACCCAGCGCCACGACATAGCGGTCGGCGGTCAGCAGTTTGCCGCTGCATTGCACGCCTGCGATCCTGTCGCCATGCACTACCAGCCGGTGGATGCGGGCGTCGTATTTGAACCTGGCGCCGAGTTGCTGCGTCATCGCGGCCAGTCTTGCGGTAAATAGCCGGCAGTCGCCGGTTTCATCGGCCGGCAGGCGCATGGCGCCGGTCAGCTTGTGCCGCACCGCCGCCAGCGCCGGCTCGGTGGCGGTCAGTTGATCCGGCGTCAGCAGTTCGAACGGCACGCTGTTCTGGCGCAGGATCTCGCCGTCCCCGGCGGCGTGTTCCAGTTGCTGCGCGGTGCGGAAAATTTGCAGCGTGCCGAGTTGGCGGCTTTCGTATTCGATGCCGGTGCCTTCGCGCAGCGCACGCAGGCAGTCGCGGCTGTATTCGGCCAGCCGCACCATGCGTTCCTTGTTGACCGCATAGCGCGGCTGCGAACAGTTGCGCAGCAGTTGCCAGATCCAGCGCAATTGCAGCAGCGTACCGTCGGGCGCCACCGAGAGCGGCGCATGATGCCTTTGCAGCATCCATTTCAAGGCTTTCAGCGGAATGCCGGGCGCGGCCCAGGGCGATGCGCAACCCGGCGAAATATGGCCGGAATTGGCGAAGCTGGCATCTAGCGCCGGACCCGATGCGCGGTCGACGACGGTGACCTGATGGCCGGCCTGCATCAGGTAGTAGGCCGTGGTCACGCCGATGACGCCGCTGCCGAGGATGAGTACATGCATGGTGAGTCCCTTTTCTGCGTTGATGCCTGGATTGGAAAGGCTTTATCCTAGGTGGATGCTGTCGATCGGATCACCGTAGAACTGGCAGTTATCGCCAAAATGCCACCCGACAAAAACTGCGAATCGTGTTTGCATCGCCAATCGCAATGAAATTCGCCATGGCGATTGACGGCGGCGGTATGAAGTGATTCACTATTGCATTCCTCAAAGCCGCGATCCGTCTTTGCCGAAACATTTCTTGAAAATAAGAGCGGACCGTTCCATGAATCGCAAAAGCGTCATATTGACTGCGGTCTTTCTTGCCCTGCTCGGCATCGCCCTGCCGATTGCGGGGATACTGTATCTATCCTGGGAACGCGCGATTTCCGCCGAGCAGGCGCGCCTGTTGCAATACGCCGATAGCGCGATCGCGCGCGCCACCTTGTCCTTCAGCGAAGTCGGCGGCGTCTTGCGCATGTTCAACAACGTGGATGTCGAACCCTGTTCCGAAGCGCATATCGGCATGATGCGCAAGGCCACGCTGAACACGAGCAGCATCGACGAAATCGGCTATTACCAGAAAGACGGCCTGCTGGCCTGCACCTCCTGGGGCGTGACCCATGGCAGGATCCGCCAGGTCGATCCCGACTTCATCACGCCGGAAGGATTGGGCGTGGTGTTCAATGTCTATCCCATGATCAGCCACGGCAAGCTGATGACCGAGGTGCGCTATAAGAACTACACCACCTTGATCGATCCGGTGCGCTTTGCCGATATCACGCTTGACAGCGACGTTGCGCTGGCGGTGGTAACGCCAAGCGGACAGTTGCTCGGCAGCCTGCATGCGCCGGACCTGGACCTGGTGCGGCGCGCGCTGCAAGGCGTGAATGGCGCCCTGATGGACGATCATCTGATCGCGGTGCGCGAGCGCGCGGGACTGAGCGCGGTGGTGATCGAGGCGCGCGAACGGGTGCTGGCGAAGGTGCGCAAGGAGCAGCTCACCATGATCCCGCTGGGCATGCTGATGGCGGCATTCATCGTGGCGATCGTGGTGTGGGTGTCGCGCCGCCGCCTGTCGATGCGCGGCGAATTGGCGATCGCGGTGCAGCGGCGCGAATTCATCGTGCATTACCAGCCGCTGATCGAATTGAAGAGCGGCCTGTGCATCGGCGCCGAAGCATTGGTGCGCTGGCAGCGGCCGGACGGCGTCATGGTGCGCCCGGACCTGTTCATCCCGTTGGCCGAGGAAAGCGGCCTGATCCTGCCGATTACGGACCAGGTGGTGCAGGCGGTGATCGCCGACCTGGGCGCGCTGCTGGTGAAAAATCCCGGCCTGCATATCGCGGTGAACTTGAGCGCGCAAGATATCAAGAGCGGCCGCATCCTGGCTTATCTGGACCAGGTCCTGCGCGGCACCGGCATCGCCACCGAACAGATCTGGCTGGAAGCCACCGAGCGCGGTTTCATGGATATCGACGCCGCCAAGAAAACCCTGGAGCAGGCGCGCGTTACCGGCCACGCGGTGGCGATCGACGATTTCGGTACCGGCTATTCCAGCCTGTCGCATCTGCAGGATCTGCCGCTGGATGCGCTGAAGATCGACAAATCGTTCATCGACACCATCTGCACCGATTCGGCCACCAGCAGCGTGACGCCGCACATCATCGCGATGGCGAAATCGCTGCGGCTGAAGATCGTCGCCGAAGGCATCGAATCGCAGGAACAGGCCGATTACCTGCTGGCGCGGGATGTGGAGTACGGCCAGGGCTGGCTGTTTTCGAAGGCGCTGCCGGCCGCCGATTTCATCGCGTTCCACCAGAACAGCCTGGGCCGAGGCGCGCCACAGGACAGTATTGGCGACGGCACGGCGGCGGCGGCCTGAAATGGCAGCCGAGGGATCGCGAAGGCAAAGGGCTGAAAAAGACGACTTGAGGCGTCTTGGTAAGAAATGTAAGTAATTTTGTGCACTCGGTGCAAAATTTCAAAAGTGCTCTATATTTCAGTCGTGGCGCAAGTAAAGGCAAGCAAGGCGCTTCATTCGAGAGGAGCACATCATGATTGGCAAAAAGAGTTTATCCGCATTGGTGATGGTTGGCGTTCTGGCTGCATCGGCATCGTCGACAGCGTTCGCGGGCGGCCGTCATCACGGCGGCGGTGGCGGCGGCAATGGCCTGGCGATCGCGGCCGGCATTCTCGGCGCGGTAGCCGTCGGCACCATCATCGCCAATTCGGCCTCGCAACCGGTGTACGACGCGCCACAACCATACTACGGCCCGCCGCCGCAACAGGTCTATTACCAGGCGCCGCAGTATTACCAGGCGTCGCCGCAACCGGTGTATGTGCAGGAATACCGGGCTTATCCGCGCGATCCGGTTTATTACCGGGGCGGGTATTACCATCGTTAAATCGGCGTCCCGCTGTTTCGCAGGCGTCTGTCTCTCAAAAACCGGTCATTTGGCCGGTTTTTCCATTTCCCGCACCACCGCCGCCAGCATATTGCGCAGATCCCGTTTCATCAGCGCGGTTCCGAATAGCGACGGCACGTAGAACATGGGCGAGATGGTGGCGTCGTAGTCGAGCTGGGTGGTGTTCGAATCGATTGCGTGCATGGCCCAGTCGGCGCTGTATTCATACATGTTGCCCTTGACCAGCGTGGTCTGCACGGTGGAATACGGCGTCTCCGCCACCCGCAGCAGCAAATGGATCGGCTGCTTGATAAACAGGAATTGCCCGAATCCTTCCTGGGCGACGATGCATTCATCTTCGTCGCGCGCCACCAGGCGCGAGGAAGTCAGCTCGGGGACGAAGTCGGCCAGCCGGTCGTAATCGGTCAATACCTCCCAGACCCGTTGCAGCGGCGCATTGGCCACCATGTGCGCGCGCACGGTGAAGATGGGATATTGCTTGCCCTGATCGCGCCGGATATCGATTTGCAATCCGGCATTCGCATTCACACTTGCACTCGCCGGCGGCGGTCCGCCCGGCGCCGGCGCGTCGTTATCGGCCAGCGCGCCCCGCAGCGGCAGCAGTGCCAAGGCCAGCACGGCGGCGCCGGTACGGATCAGGGTGCGGCAGCGCATCGTTTCCCCGGACCTTCAGTTCAGCGCGGCCTGGGCGGCCTGTTCCGGCGTCAGCCCGTCATAGAACTGGTCCGTAAACCATTCGATTTCTTCCTCGATATGTTCCTGCGCCTGCGCCAGGGTGGCGCCGCCGGCCACCAGGAACGGCTCCACTTCCGTGCACCATTGGATCAATGCCAGGGTTTCCGGATCGAGATCGTCGTTTTTTTTCTTTGCCATTTGTCATTTCCTTGATTGCCGTGACCGCGTTGCGAATGTGCAAACAAACACAGGGGCGTTGCACATATGATACGGCAGCGTTGCTTAAAAACAATACCGATATCGCTCGGGCGCAAACCTTGCTTGAGACCTTATTTCCCGCGGGAACGGGGGAGATTACCTGAAGATGTCTTGTTGGGAAGTTAAGTTTCTGTTTTCTTTGGTTAAATTGCATTACGCAACGCCAGATTTGGTCAGAAAATCCACGACCCGCCTGCGGTATGATCACCGCACTACCATCTGTTCGTTCGTCCGTTTTTGCGATGACGCGCTTCAAACCAAGGACCGCCATGAGTATCCGAGGACACGCCACCATGCCCAAAGAATTGATCATCCAGGCCGCCGCCCTGCGCCAGACGCAGGATTACATGGGCGCGCTGAATCTGATCGAAGCCAATATCGCCTCGTTCGACGGCATCGACCGCGTGCAGGGACGGCTGCAAGGCTTCTACGCCGCCAAGGAAGGCGGTCTGCTCGACAAGGCGCGTGCGCTGGCCTTGCAGATATCGGAAGAGGATCCGACCATTCCAAGCGTGAAGGCATTCCTGTCCGACGAAAGCGGCTGGACCGTATAGCCGCTCCGGGTTTTGTTTTTGCACCAGGCCTTCGCGCCACGTTTTCATTTCGCGCCTTTATTTCGCATCTTTATTTGTCCCCTTCATTCCGCACTTTTACACCACGTTCCACGCCACTTGCGCCGACTCCTATCCGATTTGCGCGTGTATGCATTCTTGTATTCGTCCGGCCATTCTCGCCATTCCATTTTCCCGCTTGCGTATCCGGCAGCCGGCCGGTAATTGCCATGTTACGATCTGCGCAAACTTTCTCCGGTATGCCTCCAGCAGCCCAACGCAATAAAAATGCAATGAAAACGCAATGAAAAAAATCGCCTTTTCCGGCACGCTCGATCCGATCACCAATGGCCATATGTGGGTGATCGAGGAAGCGCGTTCGCTGGCGGATGAAGTCACGGTCTTCCTCTCCGAGAATCCGGCCAAGAAGCCCCAGTTTCCGGCCGAAAAGCGCAAGCAGATCATCGAGCTCAGCGCCGCCGAGCGCGGCTGGGACAACGTGCGGGTGATCATCGTCAAGGGCGACTACACGGCGCGCGCGGCCAAGAAGCATGGCATCGACTACCTCATTCGCGGCATCCGCAACACCGCCGACTTCGATTACGAAAACCTGATCCAGCAAACCAACGTCGATGTGCTGCACGGCGCCAAGACCATTTTCGTCATGCCGCCGCGCGATCTGGGATCGGTCAGCTCCAGTTTCGTCGGCGCCTTGCAGGGGCCGGTCGGCTGGAACTGGAATGTGCGCAAATTCATGCCGGGTCCGGCGCATCGGGCCTGGATCGTGGACTGGCTGCGCAAGGAATGGGAACTGCTGTGGGGCTATGCCGGCGCAACCTCGGAAGCCGTGCAGCATGCCAACGACTGGTTCGAACGCCTGGCCGGCCCGGCCGGCTACGGCGGTCCGCAGCGGCATTATCACAACCTGGATCACCTGGTGCACGGCCTGACCGAAATCCGGGTCTGGGGCCTCAATACGGGCGCTTCCGCCGAGACCATCGCGCTGTTGAAAAAGGCCTTCTGGTTTCACGACCTGGTGCATGGCGCGGCCGGCGCGGACAAGTCGGGACTGTCCGATGAAGAGCAGAGCGCCCGCCTGTGGCTGGACAGCGGGCTCGACCCGGCCGCGGCCGACGATGTCGCCGTGCTGATCCGCACCACCGACCATCTGCAGACCGGCGCCGTCGAGCATCCGCTGAAAGCCGCGATGGTGTCGATCGACCTGGCGATTCTGGGGCAGGATGAAGATGTCTACGACGCCTATGCCCAGGCCATCCGCAACGAATACCGCCAGACGCCCGACGAAATCTACCGCACCAAGCGCATCGAGGTGCTCACGCATCTGCATGCCAAGGCGGAAGCAGGGCGGCTGTATGCCGATCCGTATTTCATGGCGCACTACAAGCTGAGCGCGATGGCCAACATGCGGCGCGAAATCGCACGGCTGAAGGCCGGCGCGGTTTAATTTCCCGGATGGATCAATTGCGCCTGTTGCCGACGCGCTTATATAGTACGATTCTGTTTCCGCCAATCAATCATTTGCATTCCTGCAACAATCTTCTTTATGGCATCAGTTTCCTTTAACCGCCTGGCTTCATTGCGCTCGCTGGTCATCGACGACCAGGCCGGCATGCGGCAAAACATGCGCCTGCACCTGGGCCAGCTCGGCATGACCCGGGTCGACCAGGCCGCCACGCCCGACGAGGCAATCCAGTTCGTCGAGCGCAACAGCTATGACGTCGTGGTATGCGACTACAACCTGAACAAGGAAACCAACGGACAGCATTTGCTGGAGTATTTTCGCTCGCACAATATGCTGCCCGAGGCGACCATCTTCATCATGGTGACGGCGGAAAGCAGCTACAGTTCGGTGGCCGGCGCGGCCGAATTCAAGCCGGACGCCTATATGATCAAGCCGCTGACGGCGACCAAGCTCGCGCAGCGCATCGAACGCATGCTGGACAAGCAGAACACCTTCCTGCCGGTGACCCAGCGCATGGCGCGCAAGGACCTGGCCGGCGCGATCGCGGCCTGCGACGATCTGCTGGCGGCCGAGCCGAAATGGATCGTCGAGATTCTCAAATTGAAGGGGCGCATGCTGCTTGAACTGCGCCGCGTCGAAGAGGCGCGCGTGCTGTATCAAAGCGCGTTGGCGCTGCGCAGCGATCTGGTCTGGGCCACGCTGGGCCTGGCCAAATGCGAAGTCATCGCCGGCCAGCCGGACAAGGCGCGCCTCATGGTCGAGGCGGTGCTGGCCAAGAATACCCAATACATCGAGGCCTATGATTTGCTGGCGCACATCGCCGACAGCGTCGGCAACGACGGCGCCGCGCTGGATGCGCTGAGCCGGTCGGCGCGCATCATTCCGTCGGCGCCGCGCAGCCGCCTGGTGGGCGATGCCGCGTACCGCATCGGCGATCTGGAGCAGGCCGAGGAAGCCTTCTCGCAGGCGGTCAGGTTGAGCAAGGGATCGATGACCGGAAAATCGTCCGACCTGATATCGCTGGCGCAGGTGTATGTCGACAACGGCAATGCCGAAGCCGCGCTGAAAGTATTCACCGGCGTGCCGCTGCGCTACGCCGAATCGCCGCCGTTCATGGCCGCGCAGGCCGCCACGCAGGCCCAGGCGCACGTCCAGCTG
Organism: Herbaspirillum sp.; assembly: GCA_036499085.1. Lineage (GTDB taxonomy): Bacteria > Pseudomonadota > Gammaproteobacteria > Burkholderiales > Burkholderiaceae_D > Herbaspirillum. The sequence continues at coordinate 18,029 of DASYEK010000103.1, forward strand.
GGCGATATGGCGGCGGCGGAAGAAGCCTTCGGCATTGCGTTGACGCACAGCGGCGAAATACGCGGCGACAATGCCGCGCTGATCCTGGCGCGGGCGGCGTTCGCGGTCGGGCAGGACGAAAAGGGCGCCGAGCTGATCGCCGCGGCGGTCAGGGCCGATCATGAAAACCGCGCGCTGGTGGGTTTGGCCAAGCGCGTGCTGAGCAATGCCGGCAAGGAAGCGATGATTGCAGAACTGATCGACCAGTCGGTGGATCATTGCATGGCGGTGATCGCCGAAGCCAATGCCCTGATGCGCGGCGCGCAATTCGAGGCGTCGGTGGCGCGGCTGGAAGAAGCCTTGCACATCATGCCGGACAATACCGGCGTGCTGCAGGCGGCGGCGCAGATCTATTTGTTGTGGATGAGCCAGAAGGGCGTGCAGCAGGAATACGTCAAGCGCGTCACGTCCTATCTGAACAAGCTGGATCAATTAATACCGGGCAATGAACGGGTCGCGAAAATGCATCTGTTTTTGCGGCGCACCTTGAACAATAATAATTCCACGAAGACCTGAGCATGGATCCGAAGCTGTCGGCAATTATCGTGCATGACATCAAGAATGCACTGGCGATACTGGAAGGCGAACTGCAGCAACTGACCGGTGCGCTCGGCGATACGCCGGAGCAGGCGCAGGCCGATCGCGCGCATACGATCTGCCTGAACCTGCAGGACAAGCTGGTCGGCTTCCTGACCTTGTACAAGGCCTCGTCGCAGGGGCTGGTGGCGCAGATCGAAGACGTGCCGCCGCAGGATTTCCTGGAGGAATTGATCGCCTCTTCCAATATCGCGCGGCTCGGCGTGGCGCTGGCGTTGAACGCGAATCCGATGCCGGCAATCGCCTTCTTCGACGAAAACCTGGTGACGCTGGCGCTGGAAGCGGCATTGCAGAACGCCGTCCGCTTCGCGCGTACGCGCATCGAGATCGGCTGCGCCGAGTGCGACGGCATGCTGATCTTTTCGGTGCGCGACGACGGTCCCGGCATCGGCACCAAGGAAAAAATCGCCTCGACCGGACTCGGCATGCACCTGTGCAACGTGATCGCCGCGGCCCATATCAAAGACGGCAGCGGCGGCGTTGCGGTGCTGGGCAATCATCCCGAAGGCGGCGCGCTGTTCGAGCTGCGACTGCCCTGATCGCGCCCGAACTATCCACGCCGAGATCCGGATCTAAACCATCGGCGTGATATGCCAGATATTCTCGGCATAATCATGGATGGTGCGGTCCGATGAGAACGGCCCCATGCCCGCGACGTTGATAATGGCCTTGCGATGCCATTCGTCGCTGTCGCGATACTGCCGATCCACCCGGTCCTGCGTGGCGACATAACTCGCATAGTCGGCCAGCAGCTGGTAGCGATCGCCGAAATTGACCAGTTCGTCGAAAATCATATGGAAGCGCGACGGTTCGTCCGGCGAAAACACGCCGCTGCAGATCTGGTCGAGCACTTTTTTCAGTTCGGGATTGCTCTCATAGATCTGGCGCGGCTGATAGCCGTGCGCCCGAATGGTTTCGACTTCCGGCGTGGTATTGCCGAAGATGAAGATATTCTCGGCGCCGACCTGGTCCAGGATTTCGACGTTGGCGCCGTCCAGCGTACCGATGGTCAGTGCGCCGTTCAGGCTCAGCTTCATGTTGCCGGTGCCGGACGCCTCGGTGCCGGCCAGCGAAATCTGTTCCGACAAGTCTGCCGCGGGAATGATCAGTTCGGCCAGGCTGACGCTGTAGTTCGGAATGAACACTACCTTCAGGCGATCGCCGACGCGCGGGTCGTTGTTGATGGTGTCGGCGACGTCGTTGATCAGGCGGATGATGTTCTTGGCCATGTAATAGGCCGACGCCGCCTTGCCCGAAAAGATCACGGTGCGCGGCACGCCTTCGCCGCCCGGGTTGTCGACCAGGCGGTTGTAGCGCGTGATCACATGCAGCACATTGAGCAACTGGCGCTTGTATTCGTGGATGCGCTTGACCTGCACGTCGAACAGCGACGCGGTATTGACGTCGATATCGAGATTGGCGCGGATCCAGTTTGCCAGGCGCAGCTTGTTCTCCTGCTTGGCATTGCGGAAGGCGTCGACAAACGCTGCGTCGCCGGCGAATTCCCTGAGCGCCGCCAGGCGATCCAGATCGCGCCGCCAGTCGGGACCGATACGGGAATCGATCAGCGCCGAAAAAGCCGGATTGGCCTGCGACAGCCAGCGCCGCGGCGTGATGCCGTTGGTCTTGTTGTTGAAGCGTTCCGGGAAGATCTTCTCGAAATCCTTGAAGATCGATTTGCGCATCAATTCGGTATGCAGCTTCGAGACGCCATTGATCGAATGACTGGCGACCACCGCCAGATAGGCCATGCGCACGCGCCGTTCGCCGCCTTCTTCGATCAGCGACAGCGTGCGCATGCGCTCGATATCCACGCCCGACGCCTCGTTGACGCCGGCCAGGAACTCGGCATTGATCATGAAAATGATATTCAGATGGCGCGGCAGCACCGCGCTGAGCATGTCGACCGGCCAGGTTTCCAGCGCTTCCAGCATCAGCGTGTGATTGGTGTACGAGAAAATTTTCTGCGCCAACTGCCAGGCGCGCTCCCATTCCATGTCGTGTTCGTCGATCAGGATGCGCAGCAGTTCCGGCACCGCCAGCACCGGATGCGTGTCGTTCAGATGGATGGCGACGCTGTCGGCCAGGTGATCGAAGGTGTCGTGCTTGCGCAGATAGCGGCGGATCAGGTCCTGCAGGCTGGCGGAAACGAAGAAGTATTCCTGATGCAGCCGCAGCTGGCGGCCGGATAGCGTCGAATCGTCCGGGTACAGCACGCGCGAGACGTTTTCGGAATTGTTCTTCTGCGACACCGCGCCCAGGTAATTGCCCTGGTTGAACGCGGAAAGATCGATTTCGGCCGTGGCCTTGGCCGACCACAAGCGCAGCGTATTGGCATTGGCGGTGGCGTAGCCGGGGATGATGGTGTCGTAGGCGGTGGCCAGCACGTCGTGCGAGCCGACCCAGGTCGGCCTGCCGTCGATCTGTTCGATATGGCCGCCGAAGCGTACGCGATATTGCACTTCCGGGCGCGGGAATTCCCAGGGATTGCCGCCGGCCAGCCAGTAATCCGGACTTTCGATCTGCATGCCGTCGACGATCTGCTGGCGGAACATGCCGTAGTCGTAGCGAATGCCGTAGCCCATGCCGGTAATGCCCAGCGTGGCCATCGAATCGAGGAAGCAGGCGGCCAGGCGCCCCAGGCCGCCGTTGCCGAGCGCGGCATCGGGCTCGACATTAACGATCTCTTCCATGTCCACCCCGAGGTCGGCCAGCGCCTCCTTGAATTCGTCGTAGATGCCCAGCGCCAGCAGCGCATTGGTAAATGTGCGTCCGATCAGGAATTCCATCGACAGGTAATAGACGCGCTTCGGTTCCTGTACATCGTAGGCCTGGTTGGTATGCATCCAGCGTTCGACCAGGCGATCGCGCACGGCCAGTTCGGTTGCGCGCAGCCAGTCCTCGGCATGCGCGGTCGACGGATCCTTGCCGACCGAATACATCAGTTTGTTCGAAATCGATTTGGTAATGCTGTCCGTGTCGTTGCTGCGCGGCACGTTGCCAAAACTGTCCATTGCAAGAATTCCTTTCGCGTCGATGGGCAAACGTGGCCTAGGCTTCCAGTTGCGCTTCCATGGTGATTTCCGCTTTCAGCAGTTTCGAAACCGGGCAACCGGCCTTGGCCTTGCCGGCCAGTTCGTCGAACTGGGCCTTGCTGGCGCCGGGAATCCTGGCGGTCACGGCCAGGTGGACGGTGGTGATTTCGAAGCCGCTTTCCAGTTTTTCGAGCGTGACGTCGGCATGCGTCTCGATTTTTTCCGGCGTCAGTCCGGCTTCGCCCAGGATCATCGACAAGGCCATCGAAAAGCAGCCCGCATGCGCGGCGCCGATCAATTCCTCGGGATTGGTGCCCTTGCCGTTTTCGAAGCGTGCCTTGAAACCGTAGGGTGCATTGTCGAGTACGCCGGTCTCGGTCGAAATGACGCCGCCGCCTTCTTTCAGGCTTCCCTTCCAGATTGCCGATGCTTTCTTGATCATGATGCGTCCTTAGGCGTGTATTGAGACAAAATGCGAGAAGTTCGCAGAGCTTGTCGATTTCGGGAGTGTCGCGACGCGGTTTGCGCGGCTGGCATTACGCAGCGTCAGGCCTAATCTGACGGCGCAAGGCGTGAAAGATTCCATCGGGTTTGCGCTGGAGGAAGAAATAAAATTGCCTGAATAGCAATTTCGACAGGACGGGCGGCACTGCGAGATGCATCGATATGCATCAATCGGGAAACCGCTATGCGATCAACGCGGGTTCATGCCGGCGGCGGCGAGGGCATACAGATGCCGCTCGATCTCGAACACATGCGCATCGTCCTCGCCGAGGCGGCGCAGGGCATTGGCCAGATCGGTCAGGTAATCGCGATTGCGGCCGCTGGGGCCGGCGGCGGCGGCGATCTGGCGCGCGATCTCGCGTTCGGGCGCCGGACCGAGGAAGGCGGCGTTGTCCGCGGCGGCGACATACAGCAGCCCTGGCTCGCTGACGCCGTCATTGAAGTCGATATCGAGTGCGACGCGCAGGTAGCCGTTCTTCTCCCGATAGTCTAGGTGGTCGAACACCTCTGGCGTGATCAGGTAGGCCATGCCGGCGCAAACGGCATCGGCATGCGGCGTCAGGGTGACCACGCGTCCGGGCGCATCGGGCGTGCCGCGATGGTCGTGCGAGCCTTGCCAGAAACGCCGCGCCCAGCCGCGAATGGAGGCCGGGCGCCGTTCGATGAACGGAAAATCCGTCTTGAAAATCAGCGAGCCGTAACCGAACAGCCAGACCTGCCGGCGATCGTCGAAGCGATGTCGTGATTTGTTGATGAGCGTTGTATCGAACGTCAAGGTCAGGTCTTTCTAAGAGGTTGTTGCAAAATCAACCTGGCGTCGTTGCTTCTCCTTGCCGTGCAACCGCACTGTCTGCGTCGGCGCGCCTAGCCAGCTTGATTTTGCAACAACCTCTTGGAGACTATTGCAAAATCAACCTGGCGTTGTTGCTTCTCCTTGCCGTGCAACCGCTCTAAACAGGATTTTCGTAACGGCTTGATCGCGCGGGCGTACGTGCAGGCAGAGGCGCATCTGCCGATGCGGATTCCTGCGCCGATGCCGGCCGCCGCTCCGGCAAGGTCGCCAGTACGATGCCGGCCAGCGCCGAGCCGAACGCCGCGATCTGCCAGGCGCCCAGGGTTTCCCCTAGCGCCAGCACGCCTGTCAGCACCGCACTGATCGGTAATAATACGCAAAATATGCCGGCTTGCGCAGCCGGCAGCGATTTTTGGCCGGTCATCCACAGCCAGACGCTGAAGACGCTGGCGGTCAATGCATACAACACCAGCAGCAGCCAGATGCCGGCATCGACCGAGCCGAAATCGAAATGCAGCGCGGCGCGCACGCCGAAGGGCGTCATCAACGCCAGGCTCCAAAGATTGATCAGCGCGCTGATGCGCTTCGGGCTCAGCGCGGCCGCCAGCTTCTTGGCGTTGACCGAATAGAAGCTCTCGCACAACACCGCGCAGAAAACCAGCGCATTGCCGAGCCAGGCCGAAGCGGACGATTGCGGCCCGGCCAGGCCGGACAGCGGCGCCTGCGCCTGCCCGGGCGCGCCCGCCAGCGCCAGCAGGCCGATCCCGAACGCGCCGCAGGCCACCGCAATCCATAGCCGCAAGCCAATGCGTTCCTTCAAGAGGACCCAGCTCATCAGCGCCACCACCGCCGGGATCGAGGACATGATGACGGCGGCCGACGCGGCGCTGGTCAGGGTGATGCCGACGATCATGCACAGCGTGAACAGGAAGTTGCCGATGAACGATTCGAGGAACAGCAGCCGCTTGATACGGCGCGGCATCGGCGGTTCCTGCGGCGGCTTTTTCAGCCAGCGCAGCATCGCGACGGCGCCGATGAGAAAGCGCAGCCAGGCCAGCAGGAACACCGGCAGCGCCAGCGCGAGCGGCTTGGACAGTGCGATATAGCAGCCGACCATCGCCATCGCGCAGGCGAGACAGCAAAAGGCGACGATGCGGTTCGGAGTGGTTTCCATGGAGCGCGTATTCTATGCCGCCGGCGCTCGATTGCTACCGGCAGTATTGCGGTTGCCGGGGTTTGGCCGATGTTGCCCGATATCGTTCGCCACGGTTTTGCACCGCTGCCGTGCGCGGATTTCTCGTCTTTTTCAATAGGCCGAAAATTGCTGCGCCAGGCGATGCGCGCGGAAATGCTCCACCACATAGTCGACGAAGGCGCGGGTCTTGGCGGGCAGCAATTTCTGCGCCGCGAAGTAAAGCGACAGCGTGCCGCCGTCGACATGCCAATCCGGCAATACGCGTACCAATGCGCCGCTCTGCAGATACGGCAGCGCATTCGGCAGGCTGACCAGTGCGATGCCGAGGCCTTGCTGCGCGCTTTCGCAGGCCGCTTCGGGATCGCTCATGGTCATGCGCACGCGCATCGTCAGCGGCGCCTGCTGATTGGATCGATTGCGCAACGGCCAGGTGCGTACGCGTCCGGTCTGCGGCGACCGGATGTAGATGCCGTCGAAGGCCGCCAGATCGGCCGGCGATGCCGGCTTCGGCTTGTCGTCCAGAAAGGTCGGCGCCGCCACCAGCACCCGGTGCGCCGGCGCCAACTCGCGCGCCACCAGTCCGGGCGGCAACTCGAAGCCGCCGCCGATGGCCGCGTCGAAGCCTTCGCGGATCAGGTCGACCTGGCGATTGTCGAAATGCCAGTCCGGCGCGATGGCCGGATAGCGTGCCAGAAAGGGCGTCAGCATCGGCACCATGTAGGTGCGGCCGAAGCCGTTGCCCATGCTGACCTTGAGCGTGCCGGCCGGCTGTCCTTCGGCGCTGGCCAGGTTGGCAACCGCCGATTGAATCGAGGCCAGGCCGCCGCCGACTTCCTCCAGGAAGCGCCGCCCCGCCTCGGTCAGCGTCAGGCTGCGGGTGCTGCGGTGGAACAGGCGCACGCCGAGTTCGGTTTCCAGCCGGGCCACATTCTTGCCGACCGCCGCCGAACTCATGCCGAGTCGCCGCGCCGCCTCGGAAAAGCTGCCGGCTTCCGCGCTGCGTACAAAACACTCCAGGCCGATCATGGTTTCCATGCTTATTTCAAACCTTTATTTAAAACTTTTGGTTTCAAGTGAATAGGCAAATTGATGGCTAGTAACGACATAATGATCGTGGAATACTGCAGCTGTCAACTTCAGGTATCACGCAAATCCACCATCGAATCGGAGAAATAACATGTCTGCTCAAGTACATTCCCAAGCCGCCTCTTCATCCCCGGTGCTGGCCGGCAAGATCGCTTTCGTGCAAGGCGGCTCGCGCGGCATCGGCGCGGCGATTGCCAAGCGGCTGGCGGCGGACGGCGCCGCTGTCGCGCTGACCTATATCAGCTCGCCGGACCGCGCCGCGCAAGTCGTGGCCGAGATCGAGGCCGCCGGTGGCCGCGCCCTGGCGATCCGCGCCGACAGCGCCGACGCCGAAGCGATCAAGGGCGCCGTGGCGCAGGCCGTTGCCGCCTACGGACGCATCGATATCCTGGTCAACAATGCCGGCGTGCTGGCGCTGGGCGCGCTGGAAGATTTCAGCCTGGAAGATTTCGACCGCACCCTGGCGGTCAATGTGCGCAGCGTGTTCGTGGCCACGCAGGCGGCGGCGCGCCACATGGGCGAGGGCGGCCGGGTGATCAATATCGGCAGCACCAATGCCGAGCGCATGCCGTTCGGCGGCGGCGGGCCCTATGCGATGAGCAAGGCGGCGCTGGTGGGCCTGACGCGCGGCCTGGCGCGCGACCTCGGTCCGCGCGGCATCACGATCAATAATGTGCAGCCGGGCCCGGTCGATACCGACATGAATCCCGCCGACAGCGATTTCGCCGCCACGCTGAAAGGCCTCATGGCAGTGGGACGCTACGGCACCGACCGGGAAATTGCCGGCTTCGTCGCCTATCTGGCAAGCCCGGAAGCGGCGTACATCACCGGCGCCAGCCTGACCATCGACGGCGGCTTCGCGGCCTGATCTTCCGGGTTTGATTTGCGGCCCGGTTTACCGGCGCGCTCCGCAAATCGCCGGGGGATCGCCGATCCGGGCTGCGTTCCTGCGCGGCCCGGCTTCGAATGATCAAGCCGATTCGATTTATCCCGGCAGCGTGCCGGCGATATATTCGGACAGCCGTTCCAGCGTGCCGGGCCGGCCCAGGCGCTCGACCCACCATTTCAGTGCGGCGCCCTCGTCGCCGTTGCGCCAGGCCAGGTACATCGTATCGTTCGGGATCTGTTCCACGGTTTCTTTCTGCACCAGCTTGCCCGACGCCAAGGCGGCGCGCGCGTAAGGTTCAGGCAGATGACCGAAGCCGAGGCCCGCGACCTGCATCGCGTATTTGCTGTGCATATCGTGCACGGTCAGCGTTTCCTGGCCGAACAGCAGGCCGACCGTGCGCGCCGGCACCTTGCGCGCCGAATCGGCCACCACGATGGCGCGATGGCCCATCAGTTCGGCCTTGCCCAGCGGTCCCTCGACCGCTGCCAGCGGATGATGCGGCGCGACCGTGAACACGAACGGCACGATGCCCATGGCAACGGCCGTATAGCCGCCGCCGGCAGGGCCGCTGCCGACCGCGCCGACCAGCAGGTCCGTGCGCCGGTCCAGCAAGGCTTCCCAGGTGCCGGCCAGCGCGCCCTGGCCGAAGCGCAGGCGGGTGCGGTCGGCGACGCGGTAGAAGTCTTCGATGTCGTCCTTCAGGGCGATCGGCTCGAACAGCAATTCCAGATCGATCGCGAATTCGGTCTCCCAGCCCGAGGCTACCCGGCGCACCCGGTGCTCCAGGTCCTGCGCGGCCTTCAGCAGATAGCGCCCTTCCTTCAGCAATTCCTCGCCGGCCGGCGTCAGCTTGACCTTCGGTCCCAGGCGGTCGAACACCAGCACGCCGAGATCCTGTTCCAGTTTTGAAACGGTGTACGAAATGGTCGATGGCACCCGGAACAATTCCGCGCCGGCAGCCGAAAACGAGCCGCGGCGGTCGATCGCGTCCAGGATTTGCAGGGCGTCGAGACTGATTTTAAGCATTTTTCGGGTGTTCGATTTTTTCGATGATAGGACGGTAAATTATCCGTTTTTCTTTTGATTTCGATGCGTGCATACTTCGTTTCATCAACTGAAGCCATCCGGTTCCACGGTAAAGAGCAGGTAGGAATTACCAAAGGAACGGATTTCATCAACAGGTTCGAAATTATTGCATATCCGGCCCGCCATCAAGCCTTGAAGGCGTTTTCCCGGAAGGAAAGGATCCAAAATGCTACAGATTCGCTCAAGCCAGGACCGCGGAACCGGCGATCACGGCTGGCTCAAATCCAAACACAGTTTCTCGTTCGCCAATTATCACGATCCGAAGCATATGGGTTTCGGTCCGCTGCGCGTGATCAATGAAGACCGTGTCGCGCCAAGCATGGGTTTCGGCACCCATGGCCATAAGGATATGGAAATCATTTCGTATGTGATCAGCGGCGCCCTGGAACACAAGGACAGCATGGGCACCGGTTCGGTTCTGCATTACGGCGACGTCCAGCGCATGAGCGCCGGTACCGGCGTGCGTCACAGCGAGTTCAATCATTCGGCGGAAGAGGAAGTGCATTTCCTGCAGATCTGGATCGAGCCGAATGTGACCGGCATTCCGCCCGGCTACGCCGAGACGCATTTCGATGCGGCTTCCAAGACCGGCCGGCTGCGTTTGATCGCTTCGCCGGACGGCCGCGACGGATCGGTGCAGATCCATCAGGACGCGACGATTCATGCGGCCATCCTGAACGGCGGGCCTGAACTGGAGCATGTGCTGGCGCCGGGCCGGCTGGGATATGTCCATGTGGTGCGCGGTTCGGTGCAGGTCAACGGCGTCACCCTGGGCGGCGGCGATGCGCTGAAGATTGCCGACGAAAGCCGGATCGTGCTGGGCAATGCCGAAGCGGCTGAATTGCTGGTGTTCGACCTGCCGCAATAGGGGGAAGGTCCAAGCAGCAGAGTGCAAGGGGCAGGACGGCCCGAGGGCCTGTTTGCGGCTTATGCCGCGGCAGGCCCGATGGCCGGCAAGCGGCGGGCAAGCACAGGAATGCGCGGGCAAGCAGCGGGCGAACAAGAATCGAATCAAATCAAATCAACAAAATTTCAATAAAAAAGGAAGCATCATGCAAAACGCAAAAATTTCTTATCCGATCGGCCGTGCATTTATCGGCGCGCTGTTTCTTATCTCCGGCGTGTTCAAGATCATGGGTTTCGCCGGCATGGCCGGCTATATGGCCAGCGCCGGCTTGCCGATGGTCAATGTATTGCTGGTTATCACGATCGCAATTGAGATCGGCGCCGGCCTGAGCCTGGTCACCGGCTGGAAAGCATTCTACGGCGCGCTCGTGCTGGCCGTGTTCCTGATTCCGACCACGTTGATCTTCCATGCGTTCTGGAGCGCCGACGCCGCCAATTTCTCGAACCAGATCACCAATTTCCTGAAAAACCTGGCCATTTTCGGCGGCATGCTGATGGTGATCGAGCGCGAACGCGCAGCGAAGTAAGCTCTGGGCACGGAATGTGGGGGGATGCGCGAGCGCGAGTTGGGCGTCCGTAGTATCCTCACTGCCCTGATCAAATAAATACGCGGCGCGGGATTGCCGAAAAGCGTAGCGGCCCTATATTTATCAGGCTCGGTGCGTTTTTTTTGCGTCGCTTTATCCGTAATTCCACTTTCGAGGTTTGTGATGTTGTCCAGCGAGGAAACTCTGGAGTATGTAACCACTTGCGATCTGCCGACGCCCTGGGCGACCTTCCAGCTGCATGCATTTGTCGACCAGGCAAGCGGCAAGGAGCACCTGGCGATGACGCTGGGCGCGATCGATGACGGCGCGCCGGTGCTGGCGCGCATCCATTCGGAATGCCTGACCGGCGACGCCCTGTTCAGCCAGCGCTGCGATTGCGGCGCGCAACTGGAAGCGGCCTTGCAGAAAATCGCCGCCGAAGGGCGCGGCGTGGTGTTTTACCTGCGCCAGGAAGGGCGCGGCATCGGCCTGATCAACAAGCTGCGCGCCTATCGCCTGCAGGATGCCGGCGCCGACACGGTGGAAGCCAATCGCCGGCTCGGTTTTGCCGACGATCAGCGCACTTACAAGAATTTCCGCCCGATGTTCGATTATTTCGGCATCAAGAAGGTGCGCCTGATGACCAACAACCCGCGCAAGGTGGCGGCGCTGGAGGAGTTCGGCATTGACGTGGTCGAGCGCATGGCGCTGCTTGTCAATCGCAATCCTTTCAACGATCATTACCTCAATACCAAGGCCAGCAAGCTCGGCCATCTGATGACCGCGCCCGACACCGAGAATTTCTAGGGGTTTTATCATGAGTTACCTGTTCCAGCTGATCGAACACTATGGCCTGCTGCTGGTGTTCGCCAATGTCTTGCTGGAACAGCTGGGCGCGCCGCTGCCCGCATATCCGACCCTGATCATTACCGGCGCGATGGCCTCGCGCGGCGAATATTCGGTGCCGCTGCTGTTGCTGACGGCCGTGGCGGCGGCGCTGATCGCCGATTACGCCTGGTACCGGCTGGGCCAGCGCTACGGCCGCCGCGTGCTGTCGCTGCTGTGCCGCATTTCGCTGTCGCCCGATTCCTGCGTGCGCCAGACCGAAACTTCCTATACCCGTTACGGCGCGCCGTCGCTGCTGATCGCCAAATTCATTCCCGGCTTCGCTTCGGTGGCCAGCGCATTGGCCGGCGCCATCGGCACGCGCCCGGCGGCTTTCCTGTTTTTCGATGCATTGGGCGCGGCCCTATGGGCCGGCCTGGGTATTTTCCTGGGGACATTGTTCAGCGACGGCATCGACGATTTGCTGAACGTGCTGCAGCAATTGGGCGAATGGGGCCTGCTGCTGGTCGGCGGCGGCTTCCTGATTTTCATCGCGCGCAAGTGGTGGCAGCGCAAACGCTTCATTGCCTCGCTGCGCATGGCGCGCATTTCGGTGCAGGAGCTGGATCAGTTGTTCAAGGAAGGCCTGGAGCCGACAGTGGTCGATGTGCGTTCGTCGCTGGCGCAACAGGGCGGCCGCATTCCGGGCGCGCATACCGTATTCAGCAAGGATATCGGCACATTTGAACTGGACGCGACGGTGGACAGCGAAATCATTGTGTATTGCGCGTGTCCGAACGAAGCCACGGCGGCGCAGGTCGCCAAGCAGTTGATGGCGCGCGGCTATCACAAGGTGCGGCCGCTGGCCGGCGGCATCGATGCCTGGGTCGCGGCCGGCTATGCGGTGGACCAGGGCTGATTCAGGTCCTGGGCCGGTTCGAAGGCAGGCCGGGCGCCGGCGCCACGCGCGGCAGCATATACGAACTGGACGCCATCAATTCGGCGACCCATTCGACGAAGGCCCTGACCTTGGTCGATAAATGGCGGTTCTGCAGGTAAAGCACATGCAGCGGCACCGTTTCTATTTCGGCTTCCGGCAACACCATCACCAGCTTTCCCTGCGCCGCTTCTTCCTGTGCCATGAACAAAGGCAACTGCACCAGGCCCAGCCCCGCGATGGCGGCCGACACGCAGGCTTCCAGTTCGTTGAATGAAAGCTGATGCGAACCGAGGATCGGGACCTGCTGGCCGTCGACCAAAAAATCGAATGCGAAATTCTTGCCGGTCCGCGAAGAAAACATGTGCACCAGGCGATGCCGTTCCAGATCGGCAATCGATGCCGGCATGCCGAATTTCGCGATATACGCCGGGCTGGCGCAGGTGGCCAGCGGCATGTCGCCCAGCCGCCGCGCAATCAGTGATTCGTCGACCACTTCGCCGCCGCGGATCACGCAATCGATCCCCTCATGCAGCAGATCCACCGGGCGATCGGTGCATCCGACTTCCAGTTCGATTTCGGGATAGCGCGCAAAGAATTGGTCCAGCGCGGGAATCAGGACGCGCCGGCCGATCGAACCCGGCACATCGATCCTGAGGCGGCCTTTGAGCGTGGTGGTGGCATTGGTGATGGAGGCTTCGGTTTCGTCCAGTTCCGTCAGCAGGCGGATAGCCCGTTCATAGTAGGCCGCGCCGTCGGCGGTGACGCTGACGTGGCGCGTGGTTCGATGCAGCAGTTTCACGCGCAGCCGCTTTTCCAGCGACAGCACCTGCGCCGACACCGTAGCCTTGGGTAGATTCAACGACACCGCCGCCTTGGTAAAGCTGCTCAGCTCCACTACCCGGGTGAACGCCAGCATGGTGTCGAAGCGATCCATCAGGCCGATCCGCTCGATTCAGGCGAGGCCGGGGCCGTCGGCCATGCATTCATGGCCATCGCCACCACGCTCTGCAATTGCTCGCAACTGGCGTGGTCGCGCGCCAACGGCGTCATGCCGTTCAATACCGTGCAGTAAAAACCGGAAAGCGCCTGCGCGCTGGTGCCGGGCGGCAGTTCGCCTTCGTCGATGCCGCGCTGGATGCGCGCGGTGAAACGGGCGATCTTGCGTTCTTTCATCTCGGCCAGCATGGCCTGCAGGTGCGCCGATTCGGCCGTGCAATTGGTGACCACGGTGTCCATCATGCAGCCGGGCGGATGTTGCGGACAGGTATGTTCGATCGCGACCGACTTCAACAAGGCATGCACCGCTTCGCGCGCGGTCGGCGCTTGCTCCAGGCAGCGCGCGGTTTTTTCTTCGTGCTTTTCGGTGTAGCGCTGCACCGCTTCCAGGAACAATTTTTCCTTGTCGCCGAACGCGCCATACAGGCTGGGCGGCGTGATGCCCATCGCGGCGGTCAGGTCGTTCAGGGAGGTGGTGTCGTAGCCGTATTGCCAGAACACCAGCATGGCCTGTTCCAGCGCCAGTTCGCGGTCGAACGACAGCGGCCGGCCCGGCTTCTTGCGAGGCGCCGCCAGCCCCGGGGTAGCGGCGGCAGTGGTGGCCTTGCCCTTGCCCGATTTGCCGGATGGGGCTTTTATCGGGTCGCCAGCGGCCGGCGTTTGTTGCGTTGCGGTTTTCATAGTGATCGATATTAAACTCCTTGACAGCTTAAAACAAGCGTAATAAAGTCCAAACCTAATTCATAGTAATCGCTATTTAATTGCATTTTTATTGTCGGAAAGAATTTTTCCAGGACAGGTCGAAAATGGCGGCTTTCATTCGTTGTTAGAGTGAAAACGCCAAAAATCACGCGTGACGGGGCTTCAATGATTGTCTTGAAATCGATGACAGTGATTCTGGTATAGACGGATTTATCTTTCAATCACCGATAACTATACTTCTTACATCGTTTCACAATTGAAGTCTGGAGTTACAAATGAAAGCCCATTTTCTTGAAGTCACTGTTGCAGCCGCCGGCGCCTTCGCCATTGTTGCTGCATTGCATCACGCGCCCGTGATGGACCTGCTTTATGAAAGCGCGATGAGCGGCGGCAATATTTCGGCGCGCGCCACCGCATCGCTCGGCGATATCGCCTCGGCAGTGACCACGCCGACACCTTAGGCCGGTGCGATCATGAATGCGAACATGTTTGCGACGCCAAGCTTTGCGCAGTTTCCGGACGCGGAAAACGGCGCAGTCGTCACGCTGCGGATTTTCGGCAAGCGGCCGAAGGTGGCGGGAACCAAGGGTTTGCCGCTGTTCCTGTATTTCCACGGCGGGCTCTTCAACTGCGGTTCGGTGACCGACGCCGACGCCCTCGCGGCATCGCTGGCCAAAAATGCGGTGGTGGCCTGCGTGGATTATCCGCTGGCGCCGGCGCTGCATTTCCCGCGCACGGTCGAACTGGCTTATGAAGCCTTGCAATGGGCCTGGCGCCATGCGGCCTCGATCGGCGCCGATGCGGCGCGCGTGATCGTGGCCGGCGACCAGGCCGGCGGCAACCTGGCGGCGGCGGTGGCGTTGATGGCGCGCGATCGCGCCGCGCCGAGCGGCCCGTCGCTGAAGGCGCAGCTGTTGATTACGCCGATGCTGGATCCGTTCCAGACCACGCCGTCGATGCGCGCGGCCGGCGATTGCCCTTGCCGCCAGGGCTGGGCCGATTACCTGCCGTCCGCCGGCGATGCGATGCATCCGTATGCGTCGCCGCTGAATTCGCGGCGCCTCGGCGGCCTGGCGCCGGCGCTGGTGATTACCGCCGACCGCGATGCCTTGCGCGATGAGGCCGAGCAGTATGCCGCCAAGCTGATCGCCGCCGGCGTGCCGGTGCAGGTGCGCCGCTTCGATGGCGCCGGTGGGCTGGTCGATGCAGGGCATATGCAGTTCAACGCGATGGCGGAAACCGCCGCGCAATTCGCTTCAGAAAGTTAAACCCCAGCAGGCGCTTCACCTTTCCCCTAATACCAAATCGCATTGCGCTACGACGCAGTGCGGGAGACTCTTTGCACTTTTTTTGCGGCCTTTTTCATTTTTTCATAATCAATTATTCAAATACCGGGAACCAACATGAAAACTTCTGCCATTTCACACAAAGCGATAATGATTGCCATCGGGATCCTGATCCTGGGCGGTGTTGCCGCCATTACCGTCAACAGCCGCGCCGCCAAACCGCCGGTTGCGGCGCCTGCGCCGGCTTCGGTGTCGGTGGCGTCCGTGCTGGAAAAAAATGTCACCGAGTGGGACGATTTCTCGGGCCGGGTAGAAGCAGTCGACCGCGTCGAAATTCGCCCGCGCGTCAGCGGCACCATCGACGTGGTGCATTTCCAGGAAGGCCAACTGGTGAAGAAGGGCGACCTGCTGTTCACCATCGATCCGCGTCCTTACCAGGCGGAACTGGCGCGCGCGGATGCCGCCGTCGCCGGCGCGCAGGCCAGCCTGGCCCTGGCCAAGACCGAGGCCGACCGCACCCGCCGCCTGATCGATGAACATGCTGTGGCGCAACGCGAAATGGATCAGCGCGAAAACGCCCTGGTGGAAGCCAATGCGTCCCTGCAAGCCGCCAACGCGGCGCGTCTGAGCGCGCGCCTGAACCTGCAATACACCGCGATTACCGCGCCGGTATCGGGTCGCGTATCGCGCGCCGAAATCACCGTCGGCAACGTGATCGCGGCCGGCCCGACCGCACCGGTGCTGGCTACCGTGGTATCGGTCTCGCCGGTGTACGTGAATTTCGAAATCGACGAATCGACCTATCTGCGCTACGCCAGCAACGGCGCGGTCGGCAATACCGGCACCGATCATGTGCCGGTGGCGATCGGCCTGAACAATGAAGAAGGCTATCCGCGCAAGGGCAAGATCAAGTCGTTCGACAACAAGCTCGATACCGGTTCCGGCACCATCCGCGTGCGCGCCGTCCTGAATAACACCGACGGCGCATTGACTCCCGGCATGTACGCCCGCGTGCGCACCGGCGGCTCGGCCGCGGCGGATGCCGTGCTGATCGACGACAAGGCGGTCGGCACCGACCAGGACAAGAAATACGTCATGGTGGTCGGCACCGACAACAAGGTGACTTATCGCGCCATCAAGCTGGGCCCGATGGTCGACGGCTTGCGCATTGTCCGCTCGGGTTTGAAGAAAGACGAAAAAATCGTGGTCAACGGCCTGCAGCGCATCCGCCCGAACGACACCGTGACGCCGGTGCCGGTCGAGATGGGCGCGCAAGTCGCGGCGGCGCCTGCCGTCTGATCGGCGGCGCCCTACATAACGTTAAAAAGCACATAAAATAAAATGAATATCTCTAAATTTTTCATCGACAGGCCGATCTTCGCCGGGGTGATGTCGTCGATCATCCTGATCGGCGGCCTGATCGCGATGCAGCAACTGCCGATTTCCGAATATCCGGAAGTCATTCCGCCGTCGGTCATCGTCAAGGCGCAGTATCCGGGCGCCAATCCGCAAACCATCGCCGAAACCGTCGCCACGCCGATCGAGGAACAGATCAACGGCGTCGAAGGCATGCTGTACATGCAGTCGCAAGCTACCTCCGACGGCCTGATGACGCTGACCGTCACCTTCAAGCTCGGCGTTTCTCCCGACCAGGCGCAGCAACTGGTGCAGAACCGCGTCAACCAATCGCTGCCGCGGCTGCCGGATGTGGTGCAGCGCCTGGGCGTGACCACCACCAAGAGTTCGCCCGACCTGACCATGGTGGTGCACTTGCTGTCGCCCGACGACCGCTACGACATGGCCTATCTGCGCAACTATGCGGTGCTCAACGTCAAGGACTCCCTGGCGCGCCTGCCCGGCATCGGCGATGTGCAACTGTTCGGTTCCGGCGATTACGCGATGCGCGTCTGGCTCGATCCGCGCAAGGTGGCCGAGCGCGGCCTGGCCGCGTCCGACGTAGTGGCGGCGATCCGTTCGCAAAACGTCGACGTTGCCGCCGGCGTGATCGGCGCTTCGCCCGCGGTGCCGGGGGTGGATTACCAGATCTCGGTGAACGCGCGCGGCCGGCTGGCCAGCGTGGAAGAGTTCGGCAACATCGTGGTCAGGACGTCGCCGGACGGCGTGGTGACCTATCTGAAGGATATCGCCCGCATCGAACTCGGCGCCAGCGAATATTCGCTGCGTTCGCTGCTGGATAACAAGCAGGCGGTGGCGATCCCGATCTTCCAGGCGCCCGGTTCGAACGCGCTGCAAATTTCGGACAATGTGCGCAAGACCATGGCCGAGCTGAAAAAAGACATGCCGGACGGCGTCGACTACAAGATCGTCTACGATCCGACCCAGTTCGTGCGTTCGTCCATCGAAGCAGTGGTGCATACGCTGCTGGAAGCGATCCTGCTGGTGGTGATCGTGGTGATCATCTTCCTGCAGACCTGGCGCGCCTCGATCATTCCGTTGCTGGCGGTGCCGGTATCAGTGATCGGGACCTTCGCGGTGATGCTGGGCTTCGGTTTCTCGATCAATGCGCTGAGCCTGTTCGGGCTGGTGCTGGCGATCGGCATCGTGGTCGATGACGCCATCGTGGTGGTGGAAAACGTCGAGCGCAATATCGAGCATGGCCTGTCCGCCAAGGAGGCGACCTACAAGGCGATGCAGGAAGTGTCCGGCCCGATCATCGCGATCGCGCTGACCCTGTCCGCCGTGTTCGTGCCGCTGGCGTTCGTGAGTGGCCTGACCGGCCAGTTCTTCAAGCAATTCGCGCTGACCATCGCGATCTCGACCGTGATCTCGGCCTTCAACTCGCTGACCCTGTCGCCTGCCTTGGCTGCGCTGCTGCTGAAGGATCATCACGCACCGAAGGACAAATTCCAACTGCTGATCGACAAGCTGTTCGGCTGGTTCTTCGTGCGCTTCAACAAGCTGTTCCATCGCGGCTCGGCCTCCTATGGCGGCGGCGTGGCCGGCGTGCTCAAGCGCAAGAGCGCGGCGCTGGTGATCTATGCCCTGCTGCTGGGCACCACCGTGCTGCTGTTCCATCGGGTCCCGACCGGATTCGTGCCGGCGCAGGACAAGCAATACCTGGTCGGCTTCGCGCAACTGCCTGACGCCGCCTCGCTGGATCGCACCGAAGACGTGATCCGTCAAATGTCGGACATCGCGCTGAAGACGCCCGGCGTGGAATCGGCCGTGGCCTTCCCCGGCTTGTCGATCAACGGCTTCGTCAATGCGCCGAATTCGGGCATCGTCTTCACTACCTTGAAGCCGTTCGACGAACGCAAGAGCAAGGACCTGAGCGCGGGGGCCATCGCGGGCCAATTGAATCAACGCTTCGGCGCCATCCAGGGCGCGTTCATCGCGATGTTCCCGCCGCCGCCGGTACAGGGCCTGGGCACCATCGGCGGCTTCAAGCTGCAGATCCAGGATCGCGGCGCGTTGGGCAATCAAGCATTGAATGAAGCGACACAGGCATTCCTGGCCAAGGCGCGCGCGGCGCCGGAATTGACAGGCATGTTCTCGAGCTTCCAGATCAATGTGCCGCAACTGTATGCAGATCTGGACCGGGTTCGCGCGCAGCAATTGGGCGTGTCGGTGCCGTCGGTGTTCGATACGCTGCAGATCTACCTGGGCTCGCTGTACGTGAACGACTTCAACAAGTTCGGCCGCACCTTCCAGGTGCGGGTGCAGGCCGATGCGCCGTTCCGTGCGCATGCCGAAGATATCGGCCTGCTCAAGGCGCGCAACGCCAACGGTGAAATGGTGCCGTTGTCGTCGATGCTGAAAATGACGCAAAGCTTCGGTCCCGACCAGGCCGTGCGCTACAACGCCTTCCCGTCGGCCGACATCAATGGCGGTCCGGCCCCGGGCTACAGCACCGGCCAGGCGCAGGCCGTGGTGGAACGCTTGCTGGCCGAAACCCTGCCGCGCGGCATCGGTTACGAATGGACCGAAATCACGTATCAGGAAAAGATTGCCGGCGATACGCTGTTCATCATCCTGCCGTTGGCGATGCTGCTGGTGTTCTTCGTGCTGGCCGCGCAATACGAAAGCCTGACGCTGCCGTTGGCGGTGCTGCTGATCGTCCCGATGGGCATCCTGTCGGCGATTTTCGGGGTCTGGCTGACCGGCGGCGACGACAACCTGTTCACCCAGATCAGCCTGATCGTGCTGGTGGGGCTGGCGTGCAAGAACGCGATTCTGATCGTGGAGTTTGCGCATGAACTGGAGCAGAACGGCCGCGGCATCTATCAGGCCGCGATCGAAGCCGCCAGCATGCGTCTGCGTCCGATCCTGATGACATCGATTGCGTTCATCGCCGGCGTGGTGCCGCTCATCCTGTCTTCCGGCGCCGGCGCTGAAATGCGCCACGCCATGGGTGTGGCGGTGTTCTCGGGGATGATCGGCGTGACCGCGTTCGGCCTGTTCCTGACACCGGTGTTCTATGTGCTGTTGCGCACGCTGGCGGATTTTATCGGCCGCCGCCGCGCCAAGGCCGCGCCGCATGCAAAGCATGCCGACGTCGAACCTGTAGCGCCTGCCGCCATTGCTGCGCCTGCTCCGGCAGCCCCGGCCATTCCGCAAGAAGGAGTCTGATAATGAAATCGCTTAAATTCCCGATGACGGCGCTGTTTGCCGCACTGGTTCTGGCCGGTTGCGCCACCTCGACACCGCCGCAGACAGTGGCGGTCGATGTGCCGGTCCAATATAAGGAAGCCGCGCAGCTGGACGGCGCCTGGAAGGTGGCCAGGCCATCCGACCAGGCCGATCGCGGCCAGTGGTGGACCGTGTTCGACGATGCCCAACTGAACGATCTGATCGACCAGTCCGCCAAGTCGAGCCCGACGTTGGCGATTGCATTGGCGCGGGTCAAGGAATCGCGCGCCACCGCCGGCCTGGCCGACGCCGATCGCGCATTCCAGCTCGGCGCGGGCATCGGCCCGACACGCCAAGGCGTGCAGGGCGCGGCGTCCACCGAATGGCGCGCCCAGTTGAGCGCATCGTATGAAGTCGATCTGTTTGGCCGCCTGTCCGGAGCCAGCCGCGCGGCGAAACTGGATGCGGAAGGGCAGGAAGCGGCGTATCGCTCGGTGCTGCTGGCCTTGCAGGCCGACGTTGCGCAAGAGTATTTCGCGATCCGCTCGCTGGATGCCGAACTCGACGTGCTGCAACAAACCGTAGTGCTGCGCAAAGACGCGCTACGCCTGGTGCAGCGCCGCTACGACCTGGGCGACACCAGCGAACTCGATGTGGCGCAGGCCAGCACCGAACTGTCGACCACCCAGGCCGAACAGGAAAGCGTGCAGCGCAACCGGGATCAGTTCGATCACGCCCTGGCCGTGTTGCTGGGCAAGGCGCCATCGCAATTTACCTTGCCGCCGGCGCCGATCCAGGCGGTCAATGTGACCGTGCCGCCCGGCTTGCCGTCCGATTTGCTGGAGCGTCGTCCCGACATCGCGCGCGCGCAACGTGAATTGGCTGCCGCGGCGGAACGGGTGGGCGTGGCGAAAGCGGCGTTCTTCCCGAGCCTGGTGCTGACCGGCGCCGGCGGCTTCGCCTCCAGTTCGCTGGGCGAGCTGTTCAACTGGTCCAGCCGCAGCTGGCTGCTGGGGCCGTTGGTCGGCACCGCGTTGAGCATGCCGCTGCTTGACGGCGGCCGCCGCAAGGCGGAAGTTGCGCGCGCCGACGCCGGCTATGAAGGCCAGGTCGCCAATTACCGGCAACAAGTGCTGGTGGGCTTCCAGGATGTCGAAGACAACCTGAGCGCGCTGCGCACGTTGGACAAGCAGATCGTGTTCGAAGACCAGGCCGCCAAATCGGCGGCATTGGCAGCCAAGCTGGCGGACTCGCGCTATCGCAACGGTTCGACCAGTTATTTCGAATCGATCGATGCGCAGCGTTCCAGCCTGGCGGCGCAGCGTGCGCGCAGCCGCAGCATCGGGCAGCGCGCGGTGGCGTCGGTCGGCTTGATTCGTGCGTTGGGTGGCGGTTGGAGCGAAGCGCCTGCGGCGGCCGCCCCGGCGGTTCCGGCGCAAGGACGGCAACAGCAAGCTGGCCAGCCTGCGCTGGCGCTGAAATGATTTCGATGATGCTTGATCGTCGAAGAAACGAGTGGTCCCTTGTAGCAAGCCATACCGGTAGTACCGCGGTTCCCCTCCGTAGCAAGTAGTACCGATAGTGTATGGCCCCTTCGCCGTCCTTGGCAGAATGTCGAGGGCGGCTTTTTTTGGAAAGAAAAATTAGTTTCTTGGGACGAGGGCAAGGAAGTGTGGAATTGTCGCATTTACCATTTGCAGCCCTCATCCGTCACCGCGTCCTTCAGCAAAATAGGAATGGCAAGTATGCCGAGATGCGCATGTGCCGAACGACAATCGCTACGTTTCGCTTGATCGATTGCGTTTGCAAATTTTTGACTACTTGTCAGCTTTTTGTCAGAACCAGGGAGGAGGTGCTTCTCCGATTTATGGGCAATGGATCGTGCGATCTGTTTCATTGCATCGTAATCCATTAAATGGATTACCTTCGACGAGTCGTCAGCAATTGGTTCCAAAAAAATGTCTTGTGATTCCCTGGCCTTCTTCGATTCATTCAGTCCTTTTTCTTTGCCCGAGAGCTTTTTCTGGACGGCGATCCTTTTATCATAATCACCCTTCGCATGCCGCCTTATAGCGTGTTGTTTTGGTGATGTTTTCTGGATATTCGGGGGACGCTCTTGAACCGGGAGTCGCGAGCCCATGGAAGAACCTTGCAAGGAAATCTGCACCACTGATAGATAAACGGATACATTTTTGCGCGACCGAGATACATCATTTTCTCTATTTAATGCGATCCATAAAAATGCGTGGATCAGCAAGATCACCCCCCATACCGTTACTCTCTGGATTGACTCGTTATGGAATAAGGCACTTAGTTTTGCCTCAGTTAAAAAAGCAGCAGACATGATTGTGTTCGTTTGCTCGCAGAATTAACCCAGGCCAAATGCGGATTGGTTTTCAGTGCAACTCCAATAACAAAGGAATGAATGGTCAAAGAAAGTTTTCGCAGACTATTCAAATACACATGATTGGGAATCCTAGGCCGCAGCCGCCACTTCAATTCCCGGCATGGCCTTCACGCCTTCATCCTGCTCGAACACCTCGCTGGCCCAATCCACGAATGCGCGCACGGTCGGCGACAGATGGCGGTTATGCGGGAACATCAGCGACACCGGCAGCGGCGAAGCCTGCACATCCTGCAGCACCGAGACCAGGCGGCCGGATTCCAAATGGGGGATCACGTTGTAGGCGCTCAGTTGCAGCAGGCCCAGGCCCTCCAGGCCGCAGGACAGATACGCTTCCGACTGATTGACCGCGATATTGCCCTGCATCTGCACCGGCGTGTCCTTGCCGTCGACACTGAAGTAGAACGGCGAGACGCGGCCAGTGCCGCTGGAGAAATAATTCACGGCGCGATGCTTGTCGAGCTCGGCGATGGTTTTCGGCGTGCCGTGGAATTGCAGGTATTCCGGCGTGGCGCAGGTGACCCAATGCAGCAGGCCGATGCGCTTTGCGACCAGGCTGGAATCGGCCAGCGCGCCGGTGCGGATCACGCAGTCGACGCCTTCCTGGATCAGGTCCACGGGGCGGTCGGTCAGGCCGATCATCAGTTCGATGTCCGGATAGCGCTTTTCGAATTCGGCCAGCTTCGGCAGCACGATCATGCGGCCGATCGAGCCGGGCATGTCGACGCGCAGGCGGCCCTTGGGCTGGCGCGTGGCGCTGTGCAGGCTGGCTTCGGTTTCTTCGATGAAGTGCAGGATCTGGCGGCAGCGGTCGAAATATTCGGTGCCGTCGGCGGTCAGGTTCAGGCGCCGCGTGGTGCGCTGAAGCAGGCGCACGTCCAGGAACGCCTCCAGGTTTTTGATAATGCTTGTCACGGATGAGGGCGCCAGCGAAAGGGTTTCCGCTGCTTTGCTGAAACTGTTGGTTTCAACCACTCTCATGAATACTTGCATGGCTTGTAAACGGTCCATTGCTGCCTCTGATGTTGGTAAAGATCGTAAATGTCGGCGTCGTTTCTTGTGGGATCAGACGCCGGAATAAAAAGGTCTTCGCGCCGCCAGTGAAATATTGCTTGGCGGCATTGTATAGTTGCGAAAGCCGGATATTGTTTCGCCCGTTTGAATTCTCAATACGCACGCGCGGACGCTTTTTGTAGGCTTTGTCTGGCTGTTATGCAAACGTCACGATTAATTGACATGCTGCCAACCGCTTTAAACAAAAGGCCTGACTAATAGCGTCTTTAAATTTTCTATTTCAACGACATTGGTCACCAAAATAAAATAATCACAGGGGCTAATTTATGCGGTGAACGAGCCCGCAACAATCAGACTTGTCTTAATTCGATAGAGAATCGAAAGCGCGCTGTCCGAGAATTGCCCGTTCGGTTGGCGGGGTGGGGAATTTTTCATGAAAGCGGCGATTTGCGACGAGTCCCCGGGTATTTGTTAAAGTAGCGCCCGTGCCAACGAATTCGAGGAAAAACAAGTGTCTGACAAAAAACGCATCCTGACCGGTGATCGCCCCAGCGGCGCTTTGCACATTGGCCATTACGCAGGTTCTCTCAAGAATCGCGTCGCATTGCAGGATGAGTATGAACAATTCATTTTGATCGCGGATGTCCAGGCCTTGACCGACAACGCCGAAAATCCGCAGAAGGTGCGCGACGCCGTCAAGGAGGTTGCCCTGGATTATCTGGCAGTAGGCATCGACCCCGCAAAGAGCACGATTTTCATTCAATCGATGATTCCGCAGATCGCGGAGCTGACTGTGTTTTACCTGAACCTGGTCACGGTGGCGCGGCTGGCACGCAACCCGACGGTCAAGACCGAGATCCAGCAAAAGGGTTTCGGCGAGTCGGTGCCGGCCGGTTTCTTTACCTATCCGGTCAGCCAGGCGGCGGACATCACGGCTTTCGGCGCGCACGTGGTGCCGGTCGGCGCGGACCAGGTGCCGATGATCGAGCAGACCTGTGAAATCGTCGATTCATTCAACCGCATCTACGGCGAAAACACCCTGGTGCGACCGAAGGCCATGGTGCCGGAAAGCGGCGGCCGCCTGCCCGGCACGGACGGCACGGCCAAGATGTCGAAGTCGCTCGGCAACGGGATTTACCTGTCCGACGGTCCGGACGAAATCGTGAAGAAGGTAAAGAGCATGTACACCGACCCAAACCATCTGCGGGTGGAAGACCCGGGCCAGGTCGAGGGCAACCCGGTGTTTACCTATCTGGATCAGTTCGGCAAGGACAACGCCAAGATCGCCGAGATGAAGGCGCACTATACGCGCGGCGGCCTGGGCGATATGGTGGTCAAGAAATATCTGATTGAGGTAATGCAGGAATTCTTACTGCCGATACGGACCAGACGCGAGGAATTTGCCAAGGATTCGGGGTATGTGCAGAAGATGCTGATGGACGGTACCGCGCGCGCGGAAGCGGAAGCCGCGAAGACCTTGGCGGCGGTGAAGGGGGCGATGCGGATTGATTATTTCTGAATTCCGCTTTTGAATTTCTCGATAGCCCGCTCGTCCTGAGTAGGCTGAAAGCCGTATCGAAGGATTGCCACAGGCGTTAGAAACCAAAGAAAACACCCTTCCTAATTTTTACCGGCAGCGGCGACCCTTCGATACGCTGCGCTACTCAGGGCGAACGGGGTTCTTTGGAATTTCCTTAAGTCCGTTCGATCTACAACCTTGATAACAAAGAGCTAAGCTATGGCGGAGATACCTTTACAAATCTCAAGCAACAAAAAAGAACTGCAAACTGAAGTTATTTATAACTTCCTCCACAACCACGCAGCATGGGCAAAAGGAATATCCCGTGAATTGGTGCAGAGAGCAATCGATGGCTCTCTTTGTTTTGGCGCTTATCTTGAAAACAAACAGGTGGGATTTGCGAGATTGGTGACCGACATGGCCACCTTTGGCTATTTATGCGATGTCTTTATCTTGCCGGAATTCAGATCCAAGGGTTATGCCAGCACCCTTATGAACCACATATTCAATTTGGACGTGATCAAAGGAATGAGACGGATCGTACTAGTCACCTCCGACGCACATCACATCTATCGGCCGGTCGGTTTTGAAAACCTATCCTACCCGGATAAGTACATGGAATTGCATCGCCCCAACATATTCAAGAAATGATGTGGAACGACTATTAAAAAACGGGTTTCGGCGATTCGCCGAAACCCGTTTTGTTTTCCGCCGCCATCAAAGGATGGCACTGCATCACTTCACCATATTCTGCGCCACAATCCTGTCCGCCAGCGCATCCGCTTCCTGCATGGGCTGCTGCAGCGCCTGCGTGGTGTAGATCGGCGTGGCCGGCATTGGCGCGCCGAGGATGGCGCCGCTGCGTTCGTGGGTATCGACGGTTACTACGGTCGACAGGCCGATGCGCAGCGGATGCGCCTTCAATTCCTGCGGGTCCAGCGCAATCCGCACCGGCAAGCGCTGCACCACCTTGATCCAGTTGCCGTTCGCGTTCTGCGCCGGCAACAGCGAGAACGCGCTACCGGTACCGGCAGACAGGCCCGCTACCTTGCCGTGATATGTCACCTTGCCGCCATAGATGTCGGCTTCGATGGTGGCCGGCTGGCCCAGGCGGATATTGCGCAATTCCGATTCCTTGAAATTGGCGTCGATCCACAATTGGTCCAACGGCACGATCGACAGCAGCGCCATGCCCGGCGTGATGCGCGCGCCGATCTGCACGCTGCGCTTGGCGACATAGCCCGAAGCCGGCGCCAGGATCGCATTGCGGCGCGCTGCCAGCCAGGCCTGGTCGAAATCGGCCTTGGCCGCCAGCACCACCGGATTGTGCTGCAGGTCGACGCCGCTGGTTTCGGCGCGCGCTGCCTCGACTTGCTTGGCGGCGACCTCCGCCGCGGCCTTGGCGTCGGCCAGCACTTGCCTGGCGTGCGCGATGTCTTCGCCGGAAATGATCTGGTCCGAAGCCAGCGGCATGCGGCGCGCCAGGTCATCCGCCGCGCGCGTCACCGCCAGTTGCCGTTGTGCCAGCAGCGCATCGTAACGGCCGACGTCGGCATAGCGCTCGCGCTGTTGCCGCACCGCCGCGCCCAGGCGTGCTTCGGCCTGCCGCAGGCTGATTTGCGCATCGGCCGGATCGAGCGCGATGACTTCCGCGCCGGCCTGGACCAGTTGCGTTTCATCGGCCCGGATCTGCTGCACGTTACCGGTGACCTGCGAGGTCAGCGTGACCAGGTTGCCGCCGACGTAGGCATTGTCGGTTTCCTCGCGTTGCGACAGGACCAGGATGTAATAAATGGTATAGGCAATCGCGCCGACGATGAACAGGAGCGTGATGCCGAACAGGGCGAGCCGGCGCTTGTTGCGCTGGGCAGGGATTTGAGCGTCTGTGGTCATGATGGTTTCTGGCTTAAATGGCTAAAAGGATGAATTCGTTTTCTGGCTGGTGCGGTTCACTGGACGGCGGTCGGCGCGGATGCGGCGGTGCCGGCCCAGGCCGTTGCGCCGGCGGGCGCGGCCGTCGTTGCCGGAGCTGTATCGGCCGGCGCCGCCATCGGCGCGCTTTCCGGCGCGTGGCGGTAACCGCCGCCGAGCGCGCGGATCAGCGCGACTTCGGTGTTCAACTGGCGTCCCTGCAGTTGCAGCGATCGCGCCTGTTCCTCGGTCGCTCGCGCCTGTGCATCCAGTACCGCCGAGCGATCGGCCAGGCCGGCGCGCAAGCGGCGCTGGGCGCCATCGAGCAAGGCGCGGTCGGCCTGTTGCGCCTCGGCCTGGCGCGCGCGTTCGCGTTCCAGGCCTTGCAGGCTCACGCCTTCCTGCGCCACTTCGCGCACGGCATCGACGATGGCCTGGTTGTATTCGGCGATCGCGGCGTCGCGCGCATTGCGCTGGCTTGACAACTGGGCCTGCAGGCGGCCGCTGTCGAAGATCGGCAGGCTCAGCGCCGGACCGATAAAGAAGGTGCGGCTGCCGGCCTGCATCAGGTCGCCGAGCGACAGGCTGTCCTGGCCGAACAGCGCGGTCAGGTTGACCGATGGATAGAACGCCGCCTGCGCCGCGTCGATGCGGCTCAGCGACGCCTGCACACGCCAGCGCGCGGCTTGCAGGTCGGGACGGCGCGCCAGCAATTCGATGCCGAGCGAGGCAGGCAATGCCGCCGCGCTGTCGGGTAAGGGCCGCGGCTTCAGATCGGCCAGCGCCCTGTTGCCGGCGCCGAGCAGCGCGCGCAGGGCCTCGCGTTCGCGCCCGGCCTGCGCCTCGATATCGGCGAGCTGCTGTTCGGTCTGGGCCAGCGCGGCTTCCGCGTGGCGTTGCACCGAAATCGCCGCCACGCCTTGCGCGATGCGGCGCTTGCCGTCGTCCAGCAAGGCCCGGCGGGTGTCGCGCAGCTGGCGCAGATTGGCTTGCAATGCCCAGTCGGCCTGCAACGCGAAATAGCTTTGCGCAACTTCCGCGCTCAGGCTGCGTTCGGCTTGCGCCAGGTCGGCCTGGCGCGCGTATACCTCGCCCATCGCCGCGGCGACTTGCGCGCGGTGCCGGCCCCACCAGTCGAAGTCGTAAGTGCCGCCCAATTGCAATGTCGCTTCGTTATAGATGCTGCCGCCGATCGGCGCCGGGAACAGACCGGTGGCCGAATAGCGCTGGCGATTGGCGCTGGCCTTGAAGTCGACGTTCAGGCCTTGCGCGGCGCGCTGCAATTGCAACGCGGCGTGCGCGGCGCCGATGCGGGCGGCCGCCACCTGCAAGGTCGGCGCGGCGCCCTGGAGTTGCAGCGCCTGCGTCATCAGCGCGTTCAGTTGCGGATCGCCATACGTATTCCACCATTGCGCATCCGGCCAGCCGTCGCGCGCCAGGCGGATCGATGCCGTCACTTGGGCATCGGCCAGGTCGCGCTGCTGCAAGGCCTCTTGCGCCGGCGGCATCGGCGCGCAGCCGGCCAATGCCAGGCCCAGCACCAGTGCGGCGGCGGTGAGGGCGCCGGGGCCGACGACGCGGCCGGCGGCGGCGCGGGACGATTTATCTTTATTCCATTGCAGCATGATCGACTTCCATCTTGTTGCCCTTGGCGGGCGGTTTTACGAGTAACAGCAGCGGCAGCACCGCCAGGGTCAGGATCAGCATCAGCCAGAAATCGTCGACGTACGCGATCATCGAGGCCTGCCTGGTGATTTCGTTATTCAGCGCGGCCGCGCCCGCGCCGACGTTGAGGTTGTAGACCGAACGCACCACGGCGTCCTGCAGCGCCGGATTGGCGTTGCTGATCTTTTCCACCAGCGACGCATGCGCGATCTGCGTATTGCGCACCAGCAGCGTCTGCACCATCGAGATGCCGATGCTGCTGCCGATATTGCGCACCAGGCTGAAGATTGCGGTGCCTTCGGCGCGCATTTCGGGCGCCAGCGTGGCGAAGGTGGCGGCGGACAGCGGCACGAAGATCAGCCCCAGGCCCACGCCCTGGATCAGCCCCGGCCAGACGATGTCCGGCACGCCGAGCACCAGCGTGTACTGGCTCATCTGCCACAGCGAAAACGCGGCGACCAAAAAGCCGGTGCCCAGCAGCAGCCGCAGATCGACCTTGCCCACCATGCGCCCGACGATCAGCATCGCGACCATGGTGCCGACGCCGCTCGGCGCGGTGACCAGGCCGGTGGTGGCGACCGGGTAATCCATCAGGTTCTGCAGCATCGGCGGCGTCAGCGCGCGCGTGGCGTACAGCACCGCGCCGACGATGAAGATGAACAGCAGTCCCGATACATAATTGCGATTCTTCAGCAGCCGGTAATTCAGGAAGGACTTGCCGGCCGGCGAGAATGCGGTGTGCGCCACGAAGTACAGGAAGCTGAAGGTGAACACGATCGCTTCGATCCAGGTTTCGGTCGAGCCGAACCAATCGTTCTGGGTGCCGCGGTCGAGCAGCAACTGCAGCGAGCCGATGGCCAGGCTCAGCGTGCCGAAACCGAACATGTCGAAACGGATCGAACGGGAGCCCGGCACGTTGCGGATGTATTTCCAGACGCCGTAGAACGCAATCGCGCCGATCGGCACGTTGATGAAAAACACCCAGCGCCAGTTATAGCTGTCGGTCAGCCAGCCGCCCAGCGTCGGCCCCAGGATCGGACCGACCATCACGCCCATGCCCCAGATCGCCATGGCCGATCCCTGCTTTTCGCGCGGGTTGATATCCAGCAGGATGGCCTGCGACAGCGGCACCAGCGCCGCGCCGAAGACGCCCTGCAGCAAGCGCGCGCCGACGATTTCGCCCAGCGATACCGAAACGCCGCATAGCGCCGAGGCCACGGTGAAGCCCAGGATCGAGGTCAGGAACACATTGCGCACGCTGTAGCGGTCGCACAGCCAGCCGCTGAGCGGGGTGGCGATGGCGGCGGCCACGATGTACGAGGTCAGCACCCAGGTGATCTGGTCCTGCGAGGCCGAGAGGCTGCCCTGCATGTGCGGCAGCGCGACGTTGGCGATGGTGCTGTCGAGCGTCTGCATGATGGTCGCCAGCATGATCGCCAGCGTGATCATGGGCCGGTTGATGTCGGGCGGCGGCGGCGCCATTTCGATTTCGCCGCCGGCGGTGATCTCTGCGGTCACGCTTCGGTCTCCAGCATGGCTTGCAACTGCTCAAGCAATTCGGTGGCCTGCAGCAGTTGCTTGGAATCGACGTCGCGCAGGAAATCCTTGCGGAACGCGGTGGCCTTGGAGATCACCTTGCGATACAGCAGGGCGCCGGCCTCGGTCAGCATGACCAGTTTGACGCGGCGGTCGGTCGGCGACGGTTCGCGCGTGATCAGGCCGTCCTTGCTCAGCTTGTCCAGCACCGCGACCATGCTCGGACCTTCGATGCCCATCGCATTGGCCAGCTCGATCTGCGATTGCGGCCGGTTCTTCTTCGCCACCAGCGCGATGGCCATCCAGCCGGACTGGCTGATGCCGAGGTCCTTCATGCGCCGATCCAGCGCCTGGCGCCAGGCGCGCGCGGTGGTGTGCAGGGCATAGGAGAAACGTTCGTCGATGTCGGACATGAATAGTTGCCTAATGATTAGATGACGAATGATTTTATATCAAATGAATTGTCTTTGCATGAATGGTGAAAAATGAAGGGGATGTGATTGTTATGCCGCCTGACTGGGCGCGCCATGCTCTTCTTATTTCTATTGTGATAACAAAAAACCAATGGCATGATCGCGCCTGACGAACCGATCCTGTCCGGCGGTTCCAGGAAAAACCAAACATCACGGGGAAACGATGCGACGAGTATTCGCCAAACATGGGGCGCGCTGGCTGCTGGCGCTGGTATTGACGATATTGGCCGCCGTGCAGGCGGTCGGCATTGTTCCGGGGGCGATCGTCGAGCGCATCGACCTGTTCCTGTACGACATGCGCATGCGCCTGCCCGAGGTCAAGCTGGACCCGCGCATCGTGATCCTGGATATCGACGAGAAGAGCCTGAACGAAATCGGCCGCTGGCCATGGAACCGCGATGTGATGGCGACCATGATCGATCAGTTGAACAAGCGCTATCACGTTCGTGCCATTTCATTCGACGTATTGTTCGCCGAGCCCGATACCAGTTCCGGCTATCCAACCATGGCGCGGCTGGCCGAACACGAATTGAAGGACGATCCGAATTTCGGCGCCAAGCTGCGCGCGCTGAAAGCCTCGCTCGATTTCGACGCGCGCATGGCGGCATCGATCCAGAACCGTCCGGTGGTGATGGGCTATAACCTGTCCAACGAGCCCGGCGCGATTTCCAAGGGACAGATGCCGCCGCCGGCATTCACCGCCGCCGATCTCGGCGGCCGGCCGCTGGATGCGACCGAATGGAGCGCCTATGGCGCCAACCTGGCGCAATTGCAGGAGTCGGCGCGCACCGCCGGCTTTTTCAATCCGATCCTCGACGCCGACGGCGTGATCCGTTCCGTGCCGCTGCTGGCGCGCTACGGCGACGGCTATTACGAGTCGCTGGCGCTGGCCAGCGCCCGGGTCGCGCTCGGCGCCACCAAGGTCAAGCCGGTCTTCCTGCAACAGGACGCCTTGATGTCGCAGGAACAGTTGCGCGACTACGGCGCGCTGGATTCGCTGCGCATGAACACGCTGCCGCGTCCGACCTCGATCCCGGTCGAGCGCCACCTGACCGCGCTGATCACCTATCGCGGCCATGGCGGCGCCGCGGGCGGCGCGTTCCGCTACGTCTCGGCGGTGGATGTGGTCAAGGGCACGCTGCCGGTAGAACTGCTGAAGGACACCATCGTGCTGGTCGGCACCACCGTGCCGGGTTTGTACGACCTGCGGTCCACGCCGGTCAGCCCGAATTATCCCGGCGTCGAAATCCACGCCAACATAATCGCCTCGATTCTCGACCACGACTTCAAGCAGCGCCCCGAATTCGCGCTCGGTTTCAATATCGTGCAACTGCTGCTGATCGGGCTGCTGCTGGGCGCGATCCTGCCGCTGCTGGCGCCGCTGTATGCAATGCTGCTCACGGTCGCAGCGGCCGCGGCCGTGGCCGGCTTCAACTTCTGGCTCTACAACTCGGCCAACCTGGTGCTGCCGCTGGCGGCGGCGCTGCTGCTGATCGTGTTCCTGTTCATCTTCAACCTGGCCTGGGGTTATTTGTTCGAACATCGCAAGAGCCGCGCCATGGTCAATCTGTTCGGCGAATATGTGGCGCCGGAACTGGTGGCCGAGATGGCGGCCAATCCGGCCAGCTACAGCATGGAAGGCGAAAGCCGCGAACTGACCGTGATGTTTTCCGATGTGCGCGGCTTCACCACCATTTCCGAAAGTTTGGAGCCGAATGAGCTGCGCGAATACATCAACGCCTACCTGACCGCGATGTCGGAAGACATTCGCGGCAATCGCGGCACGCTGGACAAGTACATCGGCGACGCCGTGATGGCATTCTGGGGCGCGCCGCTGATGCTGCCCGACCATGCCTCGCTGGCCGTGGCCACCGCTTTGAAGATGCAGCGCAGCGTGGTCGCGCTCAACGCCGATTTCGTCAAGCGCAACTGGCCGCCGCTGCACATCGGCGTCGGCCTGAATACCGGCATGATGCGGGTGGGCGACATGGGCTCGAAGATCCGCCGCGCCTATACCGTGATGGGCGACGCGGTGAATCTGTCGTCGCGCCTGGAATCGATTACCAAGGTCTACGGCGTCGGCGTGCTGGTCGGCCATGCAACGCGCGTCGCGGCGCCCGAATACGCCTATCGCGAACTGGACAGGGTGCGCGTCAAGGGCAAGAGCGAACCGGTGCCGATCTATCAGCCGATCGACCTGGAAAGTGCGATGACCGACGCCCAGCGGGCGTCGCTGGCGCATTGGGAGCAGGCTTTGCAATGGGTGCGCGAACAGCGCTGGGACGACGCCGAGCAAGCGATCCTGGCGTTGCAAGAGGAACGCGCGGACGGACTGTATGCGCTGTACCTGAGCCGCATCGCGGTATTCCGCCGCGAACCGCCGCCGACGGATTGGGACGGCGTCACGACCTTCGAGACCAAATAACGGCACCCACGGAATCGATGCGGGAAATCGTCTTTTTGCAAAGAAAAGTAAAGCGGAAACAGGCGGGATATAAGACAGGACGATGACAAGATCGCGCCCGTCGGCAAGAAATTTTCCGCATGGAAATTTATCTTGTCAAAGACCTATCGCTTTCGGAAATATTTTGTCAGAAGTCGCACAAAAGCGACTATCTCCCTCTATAAAGCTGTCTCTTATACAGTAAGATGTCGAAATATTACATTACAACAATCCGGGGGGATTGTAGCGCGCCGAACGGCGTCTGCAACTAGGGCAGGCATCGCTGTTCGAACGCTACGGTCCACTGAAAAAAAACCCGCCGCGAGACATCACGTTTCGCGGCGGGTTTCTACAATAAAAATGTGGGCTTTGATGAAGCGTTTTGCATTTACCTGTTCTCTGCCGGCCGGCGTATTGCGCGCATCGGCCTTGGTGGCCATGGCCATGGCCTTGACCGTGGCCGTTCCTTGCATCGTCCATGCGCAACAGCCGGGTGAAACCGTGCAGCAAGACGAGACATTCAATATCGATCATTTCGAAGTCGACGGCAATACGCTGTTGCCCAAGGGGGAAGTCGAACGCCTGGTGGCGCCGATGGCCGGGCCGCATCGGGTCTACGGCGACATCCAGAAAGCGCTGGAAGCGCTGGAAGGCGCGTATCGCGAGGCCGGCTTCACGACGGTGGGCGTGTACGTGCCGGAGCAGGAACTGACCGGCGGGGTGGTGCGCATCAACATTACCGAAAATGTGCTCGGCCATGTCGAGATCGCCGGCAACAAATACTTCGACGACGCCAACGTCATGAACGGCCTGCGGCCGCTGCGTATCGGCGAGGCGCCGAACCTGAAAGAGATTTCGGCCGCGGTCCAGCTCGGCAACGACAACGCCGCCAAGCAGGTCGACGTGACACTGTCCGCATCGGAAATCCCGGGCCAGATCGACGCCAAGGTCGACGTGGCCGACAGCAATCCGCGCCGCATCTTCGCCACCGTCGACAACACCGGCACCGACGCCACCGGCATGTGGCGCACCGGCATCGCCTGGCAGGAAAACAATCTGTTCAACAAGGACCACGTGGCGACCCTGGCCTACACCACCTCGCCGGATAGCCCGCGCGGCGTGCGTGTCAACCTGTATTCGGTGGGTTACCGGATTCCGTTCTATCAGTACGGCGACAGCCTCGATTTCGTCTACGGAAAATCGTCCGTGAACACGCCGAACAGTTCGCCCACGCTGGGCGGCGCGCTCGGCATCATCGGCAAGGGCGACGTTGCGGGCCTGCGCTGGAACCACTACCTGGCGCGCGAGGGCGAGCGCACCGGCAAGATTGTCTTCGGCTTCGATTACAAGCATATCGATTCGAGCTGCACGCTGGATGGCACCACCCTGGACATCGGCGCCTGCACCGCCTACACCACGCGTCCGCTGAGCGTGACCTATGTCGGCCAGATCGCCGGTTCCGGCCAGCAGATCGATTACAACATCGGTCTATCCCGAAACTGGGCCATGGGCGCCAAGCATCAAAATAGAGACATCATCGACGATCACCCGACCGAGAACGACCGGTACTCCTTTCTGACGCCGGGCGGCCGTACCTCGCAAGACGATTTCATGATCCTGCGCGGCGGCGCATCGATTTTCAAGGGCTGGCGAAACGATTGGCAGATGCGCCTGGCCGGCACCCTGCAGTATTCGCCGTATGCCATCGTCTCCAGCGAACAGATCGGCCTGGTGGGCTCGACCGCGGTGCGCGGCTTCGACGAACGCGTGATCTCCAGCGACAGCGGCCTGGTCGCCAACGCGGAACTGTATACACCGGAATTGTCGGCCAGGCTCGGCATTCCCGGCACCTTGCGACTGCTGGGTTTCTACGATTTCGGCGCCGGTTACAACAGCCACCTCGGCAATAGCACAACGCCGGCCACGATCAGCGTCGCCAGCATCGGCATCGGCGCGCGCTACACCGCGGGCAAGGACTTCAACCTGCGCGCCGATCTGGCGCGGGTAACGATTCCAGGCAGGACAAGTACGATCGACCCGTCGTCTGTGCGGCGCGGCGATTGGCGGGCGCATATCAGCGCAGTATTGGGGTTCTAAAATGAAGACATCGCTTGTTTCCGTGACTGCCTCATCGACCGTGGCATCGACTCCGGTCCCGGCATCCGCATCAGTCAGGGCCGATCGCCCGCAGCAATTGAAATCGGCCACGGTGTATTTCCGCGGACGCAGGATGGTGCTGATGCAGCGTCCGCAACGGCGCCTGTCGCTGCTGTTGCGCCGGATGCTGCGGCGCTCGATGCTGAACCTGCTGGGGCGGCTGCCGGCGAAACTGGCGGCGCCCGCCAAGCGGGTGTTGAGCGCAGGGATGCTGTGCGCCATGGCGCTGGCCTCGGCGACGACGGCGCATGCGACGGCGACGGTGGATCAGCTGCCGATCAATACCCTGCCAACCGATCCGAGCGTGATCTCGGGCAAGGTGGGTTTCGATAACAGCGTGGCCAATCAGCTCAATGTCGGCATCGGCAGCAACAAGGCGATCATCAATTGGGGCAGCTTTTCGATCGGCTCGGCAGCCGGCGTCGATTTTCATTTCAATAATGCGACGGCCACTTCGAGTGTGCTCAACCGCGTGACCGGCAAAGACCCGTCGCAGATCATGGGCAACCTGACGTCCAACGGCAAGGTGTTCCTGATCAACTCGGCGGGCATCCTGGTGGGCAAGAATGCGAAGATCGACGTGGCCGGCTTTGTGGCCAGCACTTTGAACATCAGCAACCACGATTTCCGGCACGGCAAGATGCACTTCCATAACCAGCATGGTGTGGCGGCGGGCAATGTGGAGATCCAGGAAGACGGCTCGATCACGACCAGGGAAGGCGGCAGCGTTTACCTGATCGGGGCCAACGTGGAGAACAACGGCATCATCAACTCGCCCAAGGGCGAAGTGCTGCTGGCGGCGGGGAAATCGGTGGATTTGGTCGACACCGGCACGCCGGGGGTGAAGATCGTGGTGAAGGGCAAGCAAGGCAAGATCACCAACCTGGGCAAGATCATGGCGGCGACCGGGACCATCGGGTTCGGCGCGGCGCTGATCGACAACCGGGGCATGATCAACGCCAGCAGCGTGGACAAGGCCGGCGGACGGATTTTCCTGCGGGCGTCGAAGGACCTGACTACCAGCGAGACCTCCAGCATCAACGCCGACGGCACGACGGGCGGCAATGTGGTGCTGTATGCCGACGACACCGCGAAAATCGACGGCGACGTATCGGCGCTGGGGAATGCGGACGGCAAGGGCGGCAAGGGCGGGTATGTCGATACGTCGGGCAAGCGGCAATTGAGCGTGATGTACGCGCCGCGCGTCGGCAAGGGCGGCGAATGGTATATCGATCCTTATAACGTCATCATCGTCGGCGACACGTCGCCGCCGCCGCAGGGCGGCCAGGTCGACAACGGCGTGGACAATGACGGCCATGGCGTCATTACCGCCAACGGCACCAGCTCGACCATTCACGTCGGCACCATCATGACCCAGCTCGATGGCGGCACCAACGTCACCATCTCGACCGGCACGGCAGGCGACGGCGGCCAGGAAGCGGGCAATATCACCATCAACGGCGATGCGAATATCGTCAAGACGGCCGGCGGCGCGGCGACCTTGAAGCTGGATGCTATCGGCAGCATTACCATTTCCTCCGGCGCTTCCATCGTGGACGGCATCGGCGGCCTGGGGCTCATCCTGAATGCCGGCGGCAACATCGTGAACAACGGCACCATCACCATGCGCACCGGCGCCATGCAAGTGAGCGGCGCCGGAACCTCGTTTGCGAATGCCGGCACCATCAACCTGGGCGGCGGCACGCTGACTTCGTCGCGCGATATCGACAACAATACCAACGGCACCATCGCCGGCACCGGCACCATCGACCTGGGTTTGCATACCCTGACCAATAATTCCGGCAGCGCGGGCAGCGGCCATGGCGGCATCATCGTCGGTGCGGACGACCATACCACCGGGACCCTGACCATCAACGGCAATTACACGCAATCGGCCAACGGCATATTGAAAGTCAAGGTCGGCCGCGGTCTCGACGGCCACGGCCCGCTGGAAGCCGACAAGCTGGTGGTCAACGGCAATGTGAACCTGGACGGCAAGCTGCAGGTCGACGGCCAGCTGCAAAGCGACAACACGACGCGCTACACGCCTATGTCGGGCGATAAGATCGCGGTCTTGAACTACACCGGCATCCGCACCGGCTATTTCGCGGCGCAGACCGGCGCCATCGATTCGATGTTCGCCAATTACATGCTGCTCGGCGCCAATAACGTCGGCCTTGGATACGCCGCTGCCGGTTCCAGATATTTCTCCGGCGCAGTCAGTTCGGATTGGAATACCGCGGCCAACTGGTCCGGCAATACCCTGCCGGATGGGGCCGCGGATGTCTATATCGATGTCGGGCAGTCCAATTCGGTGACGCATGTTTC
>DASYEK010000104.1:0-3611 GCA_036499085.1 Herbaspirillum sp.
TTTTGCCGCGGTAATAAAAATGGATGGGTTCTGACATGGTTGCATTTCGGTGGAATGGCGAACGGTTAAAGCATACGCCGATCGCGCAATGCAAACTGCTGAGAGGGTTTACTGAAAATTCTCGAAACGCTGGCTGCGGCGGCGACCCTTCGATACGGCCTTTGGCCTACTCAGGGCGAACGGACGATGGAGGATGCTCATGGAACGTCGTAAAAATCTTCCATTTACAGAAATCGAGAAAATCTTCCATTTACAGACGTCGCGAAAATCTTCTATTTACAGACGTCGTGAAAATCTTCCATTTCCAGAAATCATAAAGCTTTCTGTTCACCGGGGAATCGTAACAATTCCCCGTTCGCACTGAGTAGGCCAAGGGCCGTATCGAAGGGCCGCCGCCGCATTAAAAACCTAAACCTTAAAATACCTCAGCCCGGGACCTTGCCTTGCACACCGTCCACATAGAACTTGATGCCGTGCAGGAAGGCGTCATCGGCGACCTTATCCTTGGCAATGACTTCCTTGCCGCCATTGTCCTTGATCGGTCCCTTCCAGATCGGGGCGCTGCCGTCGATGATGGTCTTCTTGCGCGCCTCGACCGCCGCCTTGACGTCGGCCGGCACGTCCGGGTTGAAGGCCTTCAAATCGATCGCATTGTCCTTCAGGCCGAGCCAGGTGGTGCCGCTCTTCCATGTGCCGTCCAGGACCTGGCCCACGCGCTGGCTGTAGTAGTCGCCCCAGTTGATGACCGAGGCGGCCGCATGCGCTTTGGGGCCGTAGCCGGTCATGTCGCTGTCCCAGCCGAAGGCGTACGCGCCTTTTTCCTGCGCGGTCTGCACCACGGCGGCGGAATCGGTGTTTTGCATCAGGACGTCGACGCCCTGGCCGATCAGCGTGGTGGCGGCTTCGCGTTCCTTGCCCGGATCGAACCAGGCATTGGTCCAGACCACGCGGGTCGAGATGTTCGGATTGGTCGATTGCGCGCCCATGGTGAAGGCGTCGATATTGCGCACCACTTCCGGGATCGGCACCGACGCCACCACGCCCAGCTTGTTCGACTTGGTCAGCTTGCCCGCGGCCACGCCGGCCAGATAAGCGCCTTCATAGGTGCGCACGTCGTATTGCGCCAGGTTGGCGGCGGTCTTGAAACCGGTCGCGTGTTCGAATTTGACGTCCGGGAAATCCTTCGCGACTTTCAGCATTGCTTCCATGTAGCCGAAGGTGGTGCCGAAAATGAGCTTGTTGCCGTCGCTGGCCAGTTGGCGGATGACGCGTTCGGCGTCGGCGGCCGATTCCGGCACGCTTTCCACGAATGTTGTCTTGACCTTGTCGCCGTATTTGGCTTCCACCGCCTTGCGGCCATCGTCATGGGCATGGGTCCAGCCGGCGTCGCCGACCGGGCCGACGTAGACAAACGCCACCTTCAGCGGCCCGGCCGCGGCCGGCGCGGAAGCCGTTGCCGGTGCGGCCGCTGCCGCCGGCGCCGGCTCGTCCTTCTTGCCGCAGGCGATCAACGCCGCCGCCGTGAACGTCATCAGCATCGCGATCGATGCTCTACGGGATACCCTCATTTTTTTCTCCAGTGTGAATATTGCGATAAGACGCAATGCGAACGAAATACGGTTTAACGATGCTTCAGGATTCGGCTTGAAATCCGCTTACCCCGCGCCGGGCCGGAACGGCTTGCCGAGCGAGGCGGGCATGTTCAGGCGGATCCAGTCGGGATTGCGCGAGATGATCGCCAGCACCGCGATGGTGGCCAGATACGGCAGCATCGACAGAATCTGGGATGGGATTTCGACCCCCATGCCCTGCAGCGAAAACTGCAGGATGGTGACGCTGCCGAACAGCAGCGCGCCCAGCAGCACGCGCGCCGGACGCCAGGTGGCGAACGCGGTCAGCGCCAGCGCGATCCAGCCGCGGCCGGATACCAGTCCCTCGGCCCACATGGGCGTGTAGACGGTCGATAGATAGGCGCCGGCCAGGCCGCAGCAGGCGCCGCCGAACAGCAGCGCCATGAAACGAATCCAGCGCACCGGATACCCCAGCGCATGCGCCGAT
The DNA here is from genome assembly GCA_036499085.1 of Herbaspirillum sp. Classification (GTDB taxonomy): domain Bacteria; phylum Pseudomonadota; class Gammaproteobacteria; order Burkholderiales; family Burkholderiaceae_D; genus Herbaspirillum. The sequence goes on from DASYEK010000104.1 coordinate 2,059, forward strand.
TCCGGCGATTCGCCCACGCCGCGCAGGATCAGCCCGGCGCGCGAGGCGTACAGGAACCAGGAGATGGCCGCGCACAGGATCAGCGCGAAATAGCTCATCCAGTGCTGCGAAAACAGCGCGCGGCCGACGAAGGGCAGGTTGCCCAGGAAAGGGATAGGCGACGACACCGACGGCAGCGCGATGCCGACGTAGCGCTGGCCGATGAAGGCCGACAGCCCGGCGCCGAAGATCGACAGCGCCAGTCCGGTGGCGACCTGGTTGGTGGCCAGCGTCAGCGTAAGCCAGGCGAACAGCGCGGCCATCAGCATGCCGGTGCCGGCGCCGGCCAGGAAGCCCAGCATGGGACTGTGGGTGTGGTAGGTCACGGCGAAGCCGATGATCGCGGCCACCAGCATCATGCCTTCGGCGCCCAGGTTCAATACGCCCGCGCGTTCGTTGATCAGCAGTCCCAGCGCGGCCAGCAGCAGCGGCGTGCCGGCGTTGATCGATGCCGCGATCAGCGGCGCAATTTGGTCCAGATATTCCATGCGTCAGTCTTTCTTCGGTGAGGCGGACAGCGGCCTCATGCGGCGCTTCTCCAGCGCAGCCGGTAGTCGATCAGGGTGTCGCAGGCCAGCAGCAGGAACAGCAGCATGCCCTGGAACACGCCGGTGATCGCCGAGGGCAGGCCAAGCCGCGATTGCGCCAGTTCGCCGCCGAGATACATCAGCGACATGAGCAATCCGCCGAGGATCGCGCCGAGCGGATTGAGACGGCCGATGAAGGCCACGATGATGGCGGCGAAACCGTAGCCGGGCGAGACCGAGGGCAGCAACTGGCCGATCGGCCCGGCCACTTCGAAGGCGCCCGCCAGCCCGGCGCACGCGCCGGAAATCAGCATCGAGACCCACAACGCGCTGCGACTGGAGAAGCCGGCATACAAGGCCGCCAGCGGCGCGCTGCCGCCGACCGTCAGCGCGAAGCCGCGGAAACTGCGCGTGACGAACACCGCCATCGCCACTGCCAGCGCCAGCATCGCAATGAAGCCCACATGCAGCCGGGTGCCGGCAATCAGCGGCGGCAGCAGGAACTTGTCGGAGAACACCATCGACTGCGGGAAATTCATGCCGTTCGGATCCTTCAGCGGACCGTTGACGGCCCACATCAGCAGCAGTTGCGCGACATAGGTCAGCATCAGCGAGACCAGGATTTCGTTGGCGTTGAAGCGATCGCGCAGCAAGGCCGTGATGGCGGCCCAGAAGGCGCCGCCCAGCACGCCGGCGGCGATCATCAGCAACAGGCCCAGCAGGCCCGGCAGGGTCTGGCCGGGCACATCGATCCAGACCAGCATGGCGCCGGCGCACAGCGCGCCGACGGTAAACTGGCCTTCGGCGCCGATATTCCAGATATTCGAGCGGAAGCATACCGTCAGGCCGAGCGCGCACAGCACCAGCGGAATGCTCTTGAGCAGCAATTCGCTGATGGCGCGCTTGCCGCTGAACGGATCGACCAGGAATACGCGCAGGCCGGTCAACGGGTCCTTGCCGAGCGCGATGAACAGCAGCGCGCCGAGC
>DASYEK010000105.1:0-63687 GCA_036499085.1 Herbaspirillum sp.
TTTGCCGCCACGTGTGGTGACGATGCCTTTGTAGCGCTCGATCATTGCAGGCACTTGCTCGCTTTGATCCGGGTGCACGATAAATACGATTTCATAATGACGCATGTAATCTCCTTAAGGACGGATTGAAAATCGCCCACCCCGGCGTCAAGACGAGTGTGGGAAGAGGAAAACCAAGCATAATACAGTCTAATTGCACAAAACTCAATGAATTCAGTGATTTATCCCCATGGTGTTTTGACGGCCCGGAATAATGTGGCAAAACGGCCGCCGATTGCGGCCTTTCTTGCTTGCTTTCCCCACTTAACTGTATAAAAATACAGCCTGTGATTACAACCAGCGCCCTCCCAGCGCCATCGCCATGCTGAAACTGACCGCGCGCCAAGAACAAATCCTGAACCTGATCCGGGACGCCATCGAAAATACCGGCTTTCCCCCTACCCGCGCCGAAATCGCGACCGAACTCGGTTTCCGTTCGGCCAACGCGGCCGAGGAGCATTTGCAGGCGCTGGCGCGCAAGGGCGCGATCGAAATTTCCCCCGGCACTTCGCGCGGCATCCGCCTGCGCGACATGGGCTCGGAGCGCGGCGCCAATTCCGGCATGGGCGGCGGCATGTTCGGCGGCCGCCAGATGGCATTGCCGCATGCGTCGCTGATGCAGTTGCCGCTGATCGGCCGGGTGGCAGCAGGCTCGCCGATCCTGGCCGAAGAACATGTGGACGCCAGCTACAACGTCGATGCTTCCCTGTTTTCGGCCAAACCCGACTATCTGCTCAAGGTGCGCGGCATGTCGATGCGCGACGCCGGCATTTTCGACGGCGACCTGCTGGCGGTCAAGAAGACCGATGCCGCGCGCAACGGCCAGATCGTGGTGGCCCGGCTGGGCGATGACGTTACCGTGAAACGCTACCGCAAGACCGGCGGCGTGATCGAGCTGCTGCCCGAAAACCCCGATTTCCAGACCATCCGGGTCGACGGCGGCAGCGGCGAATTCGCGCTCGAAGGCCTGGCCGTGGGGCTGGTGCGCAGCTGGAATTAGCAGGGCGCCTGGCTTTGCCCGCCCTGTGCCCGGATAGACAAGCCCGCTGATGCGGGCTTTTTTACGGCTTGTTCCCGGGCTAACTTTTCCGGAATGTCACTACACTGTCGAACATGGATGTTTTGCGTCCAGGGATCGGCGTGCGGCAATCTTGCGGCAACTATATATATGTAGCATCCATATTTTCGAGGAAACACGATGTCAAAGCGTGGTAACAAGCCTGCGGCAACAAACGCCGTCAAATCGCAACCGAATCCGCACCTGGAACATCTGCTTGCCGTTCGGAAGGCACTGAACCTGATCGGCGAACGGAAATTCGATGACGCGCGGGCGCTTTGCCAGGGCGTGCTGGCGCACCTTCCGGACATGGTATTCGCCAATCACGCGATGGGGCTGATCGAAAGCACGCTCGGCAATTATCCCGCTGCGGAAGGCTGGCTGCGAAAGGCGGTGCAGGCCGACCCCAGGAATGTCGAATACCTGACCAATCTCGGCACCGCGCTGCTGCGCCAGGACAAGATCGATGAAGCCATCAAGAAATTTGAAGCCGCGATTGCGGAGGATACGGAACACGGGCCCGCGCGCGTCGGCCTGGCCAATGCCTTGCATGAAAAGGCCGATCCGGCAGCCTCGGTCGCCTATTTTGAAGAAGCCGTCGCACGCGAACCAAATTCGCCGGGCGCCCTGACCCATCTGGCGAAGGCCCTGATCGACGCAGGCCGGTACACGGAAGCGGTGGACAAGCTTTTCAAGGCGATGGCCCTGAAGATAGATTATGCACCGGCGCATACCAACCTCGGCATCGCCTTCCAGGAAATGGGCATGCTCGACGAGGCCGTCCAGAGCCATATCACTGCGCAAATGCTCGATGCCGAGAACGTCTATGCGCTCAACCGGCTGGCAGATACCTATATCAAGCAATGCGCCTATGAAAAGGCCTACGACGTTTACCGGCGTGTGATTGAACTGGCGCCGAACGACCCGAACAGTCATTTGAGACTGGGCACTAGCCTATATAACTATGAAGACAACTACGAAGACGCAATGGTCTTGTTCAATCACGCGCTGGAACTGAACCCGGACCTGGCGATCACGCATAACAATATCGGCGCGACCAAGTACAGCCACGGTCTGATCGACGAAGGCATTGCCGCCATGGAAAGAGCGCTCGAACTGCGCCCCAACTACAAGGCTGTGCTGCACAATATTGCACTAGGGAAATTACTCAAGGGCGATTACAAGACCGGCTGGGCCAATCATGAAGTCCGCCTGACACTGCCGGAACGCAGCGCGGTCTATGTATTGGTGCACCGGCTGTTCAAGGTCATTCCGCAATGGGACGGAAAGTCCTCGCTGAAGGGCAAAAACCTGCTGCTGATGCATGAACAGGGTTTCGGCGACACTATCCAGTTCGTGCGCTACGTCAAGGTCCTGCTGGACCAGGGCGTGCATGTCGCAGTGCATGTGGTCGACGGACTGGAACGCCTGTTCCGCACACTGCCGCCGCAGGTCAAACTGGTCAGGCATTCCGACAAGCTGCCCAATTGCGATGTTTCCTATCTGATGATGAGCCTGCCGCTGGCGCTCGGCACCGATTCGGTGGAAAAAATCCCGTCTTATCCTTCTTATTTGAGCGCGGCCGCCGAAGACACCGCCAAATGGAAGCAGTACCTGGAACGCAAGGCGACGGTCGCGGCGCCCAAGCTGCGGGTCGGCCTGGTATGGGCCGGCAATCCCGAGCACGGCAACGACCTGAAACGCTCGATCCCGCTGGATGTGCTGGCGCCCTTGTTCGAATTGAACGATATCCAGTTCGTCTCGCTGCAGAAAGGCGGCAAGGCGGGCGATCTGGCACGCGCGGAAACCGAATTCAAGATGATCAACGCCGGCCAGGAATTCGGCGATTTCGCCGATACCGCCGGCATGATCGCCAATCTCGACCTGGTCATCAGTGTGGATACCTCGGTGGTCCATCTGGCCGGCGCCATGGGCGCGCCGACTTGGACCCTGGTCGCCAAGACGCCGGACTGGCGCTGGCTGCTCGGCCGCGAGGATTCGCCATGGTATCCGTCGGTCCGGCTGTTCCGGCAAGAAACCAATGGCGATTGGCCCGGCGTCATCGTCCAGGTCAAAGCCGAATTGCAGAAAATATTGGGATCAAAGTAGTATCTTTTCGGAAATTTCGATAAATTTCTAAAAAAATGTTGCCGCAGCAAGATTTTGGTTAAAGTTTTTGGGTTTGGGGTCGAAAGTGTATTTGCTTACGAAGTAATGGAAGCGCGTAGTTTTGGGTCGGAAGACATTGAGAAAATATTTTTGAAATAACCCTAAATTTTTCTCAAGGCCGTCCGATAAAGTAAGTAACAGAGGTTTGAATGCCTAACCAAATATAGGTGGCGGACCAAAGTTATGGCACTGAAACGCGGATCTATCGGCCTCATACCTTAGGAGAACTACCATGTCATCAGTAATTAACACCAATATCCCGTCACTGAACACCCAACGCAACCTGGGCATGTCCCAAGCGTCGTTGTCCACTTCGATCCAACGCCTGTCGTCCGGTCTGCGCATCAACAGCGCGGCAGATGATGCTGCAGGTCTGGCAATTTCGGATCGGATGAATTCCCAAATCCGCGGCTTGACAGTTGCACAACGTAACGCCAACGACGGCATCTCGCTGGCGCAAACCGCTGAAGGCGCTCTGCAAACAGTCAACGATAACCTGCAACGTATGCGTGAACTGGCTGTTCAAGCAAGTAACGGTTCAAACACTGTGCAAGACCGCAAGACAATGAACGACGAATACAAGCAATTGTCGTCGGAAGTCTTCCGCGTCCTGAACGGCACCACATTCAACGGCCAAAACCTGTTCACCGGTACTGGCCAAGGCGCATCCGCTGGTATCGCTTCAGGCACCAACACTGCTTCCGCAGCCCTGTCGCTGACTTTCCAAGTCGGCGCCAACGTCACCGACAACAAGCTGAACGATCAAATCAGCATCTCGCTGACCGATCTGTCCAACGACTCGACACTGTCCGACGTCCTGGCGACTACCGCAGGCCTGATCGGCGTCGGCGACACTTCCGGCATCACAACAGCGCAAGGCACACTGACATCGGCCAAGGCAGCCCTGGACACCTTGTTCTCGTCGGCTTCGTCGTACACCGCAACTGACCTGGCAACTTCGGCCAAGACACTGCAACTGGCGATCGACAGCGCACAACTGTCCCTGGACAAGGCGATTGCCGATCCATCCGCGCAAACCGACGCGCAAAAGCAAATCCAGAAGCTGGACAAGGCGATTGCAACGATTTCGGCAGCCAACTCGCAATTCGGTGCGGTGCAAAACCGGTTCAACGCGGTTATCGCCAACACCCAGGTCGCAACCGAAAACCTGACATCGTCACGCAGCCGCATCATGGATGCCGACTTCGCAGCGGAAACAGCGAACTTGAGCCGCGCTCAAATTCTGCAACAAGCTGGTACCGCAATGTTGTCGCAAGCCAATTCGTCACCAAACGGCGTGCTGGCTCTGCTGCGATAATCGGGCATAATCGGTAGTCGGTAGTACTGTGCGGAGAGTATTTTTAATATTCTCCGCATATTCATTAAATAAGGAGTCATACCATGTCTATCTCTCCAGTCGATTCGTCCGTAGCGCAGGACCCTTCGCCGGTAGTCGGCAAGGCGGTCGCGGTCAAGGATCCAATCGTTTCGTCCGGGCCTGTAACCTCGTCGGACCAATCCGATCGTCCGGTCAGCCAGGGCGATTTGACCCAAGCTGTCGGCAAATTGAACGACAGTTGGCTGAGCAAGGCAGGCCTGAGTTTCGAGCAGGATAAAACGAGCAAGCTGATGGTGGTCAGCGTCATCGGCCAGGACGGCACCGTGGTGCGGCAATTGCCGAGCAAAGCGGCTTTGGCGCTGGCGGAATCGATCGACGAAACACTGTCGCGCGGCAGCCTGGTCAATCAAAAGGCTTGAAGCCCGAAGCTTGAATCTTCGCTGTTGTAGTAATTGTTTGAATTTGCACGGCTGGTTTCATGGGCCGCATGCAATTCAGTATGATCCGAACGTAAAGAACAATCAGTTCCATCGGCCGGTTGCACCCCTGTTGGATTCGATCCTCCGGCAACGGCCGCACGCAGCACAATGTATAAACTGATCGCACAGATCTTTAGGAGAATGCAATGTCCACCACAGGCCCGCTTACAAGTTCAGGTGCAGTTTCAGGTCTCGACGTAGCGGGACTGGTCGCCAAACTGATGCAAAACGAACAGAGCATGTTGACGCCGCTCACCAATGCCGCCGCCAGCTACAATTCGCAGCTCTCGGCTTATGGCACGGTGAAAAGCGCATTGGCCAATTTCCAGGCTGCGCTGGGCAAGCTCAACGCCACTGCCTTCAGCGCGCAGAAAGCCAACATCATCAACAGCGGCTCGGGCACCACGAGCACCGACCCGTTTACAGCAGACGTCAATACCGACGACACGACCTCTCCCAAGGCGCAGATCATCCAATCGCAGCTCGATGCCGCCAATACCACTTTCAACAGCGGCGATTCGATGGCGATCAAGGTCGGCAGCAATCCGCCGATTTTCGTGACCCTGACCGGCAATCAAAGCCTGCAAGGCCTGGTCAATCAGATCAATGCCGCCAAGACCGATGTCGAAGCCAGCATCAAGACCGACGATCAGGGCAGCCACCTGGTGCTTGAATCGAACACCTCGGGCACCGCCAACACCATCCGCGTCACCGGCAACGGCACGCTGTCGCAATTCGCTTACGATCCGGCCAGCAACCTGCCGTCGACCATGACGCAGACCCAGGCCTCCCAAGACACGGTCGCCGCAGTGTCCGGCAGCTACGATATCAAGATCACTTCGCTGGCGCAGACCGCCAAGCTCAAGTCGCAAGGCTTCAGCAATACCGATTTCTTCAATACCGGCATTCTGGCCATCAAGACCGGCACCAACTCGACGACGATCATCAAGCCGGTGGCCAACACCCTGGCAGGCATCCGCGATGCCATCAATGCCAGCTCGGACGCCGGCGTGAACGCCACCATCGTCTCGGACGGCACCGCTTCGCATCTGGTCCTCACGGCGAAAAACCCGGGTGCGGCCAACACCATTACCGTGACCGGCACCGGCGACTTCGGCGCCTTGAGCACAGGCTCGTGGAACGACGAAAGCACCAATCCGCCAACCGTTACGGCCAGCACGATGGACTCGCTGCAAACCGCGGCAGATGCCATCGTCACCGTGGACGGCGTCGATATCCATAGTTCGACCAATACCGTCACCAACGCGATTCCGGGCCTGACGCTCAATCTGAGCAAGGTGACCACCCCCGACGACAAGTACAACCTGACCATCGCCAACGACTCCAGCGGCGTGCAGTCGGCCGCCCAAAGTTTCGTCACCGCGTACAATGCGCTGGCCAAGAGCCTGGGTTCGCTGACCTCGTACGATGCCGACACCAAGGCCGCCGGCGCCTTGCAGGGCGATTCCTCGGTCACCAGCATCCAGGACCAGATCCGCAATACGCTGATTCAATCGGACGGCAGCTCCGGCAATCTGCAAACCCTCAACGATCTCGGCATTACCCTGCAAAAAGACGGCACGCTGGCGGTAGATGCGGTCAAGCTCAACAAGGCCTCCACCACCAGCTTCGGCGAAATCCAGACCCTGTTCAACGGCCCGAACGGCATCGCCACCAAGCTGACCTCCGTGCTCACGGACATGCTCAGCGACAGCGGCGTGGTCAATACGCGCACCACCGGCATCAAGGCCAGCCTGGCGACCAATACCGCCAATCAAGCCATCGTCCAGAAGCGCCTGGATGCCGACCAGGCGCGTTATACCGCGCAATTCAACGCGCTGGACGTGACCCTGACCAATCTGCAGCAGCAGCAGCAGCAATTGACATCGGCGCTGGCCGGCCTTGCCGCCAATAAATAACGTCTATCGGCCGGTCTGATTAGGAGAATGACATGTTCGGATCACCCTCGCGCGGCGCCAACGCCTATGCCAACGTCGGCATGGAAACCGGCGTGGTGGCGGCCTCGCCGCACAAACTGACGCTGATGCTGATGGACGGCGCATCGATTGCGATCGCCATGGCCGGCAAGCACATGCGGGCCGGCGCCATCAAGGAAAAAGGCAAGCTGATTACCCAGGCCATCCTGATCATCGACAACGGCCTGCGCGCCAGCCTGAACCACAAGGTCGGCAACGGCGAACTGGCCGGCAACCTGGAAGCGCTGTACAGCTACATGACACGCACGCTGTTTACCGCCAACGTCAAGAACCAGCCCGAATTGCTGGATGAAGTGCACGCACTGCTGAGCCAGATCAAGGAAGCCTGGGAAGCCATCGGCCCGGATGCCGGCCTCGGCGGCGTGCCTCTCAATGCCAGCAACGCCAGCAATTTCGGCAATGCGCAACTCGCGAAGATTTAATGATGAACAACCCCATCGATACACTGCCGATCTATGAAAGCATGGCCCTCATCAGCGAGCAGATGCTGACGGCCGCGCGCGACGCCAACTGGGAACTGTTGAGCGCGCTGGAAAGCAGGAGCTCGGAATACCTCGCCCAATTGAACCGGCAAGCCGCCGGCGGCGATATCGAACAGCAGATCGACAACAGCGACGACGCCCTGCGCGCGCGCAAGGTGGCGATCATCAAGAAGATCCTGGCCGACGATCGCGACATCCGCAATCTGACCGAGCCGCGGCTGACCGAATTGTCCGACCTCATCAAGAACAACAAGAACGAAAGCAAGCTGGTTCGCGCCTACGGTGTAACCCAAGAGAGGTAAGCCATGCTTCCCGGCGTTGATCTAGGCAGTGTCGCCAATCCGGTGCAGCCCGTCAGCGCCGTCGATCCGGCGCATGCCGTCATCGCCGCGGCCGACATGCGGCTGCGCGGCCTCAACCGGCTCGACCAGTTCGCCGTCGGCCAGCAAATCCAGGCCAAGGTCGTTTCGTTGTTCCAGGACGGCTCGGCGCTGGTCAAGATGGGCGAAACCGCCGCCCGCATGGTGCTGCCCGCCAATGCCCGTCCCGGCAGCAATGTCCTGCTGACCCTTACCTCGAAAGACCCGCGTCCCACCTTTTCGATGGTGGTCGAATCCGAAGGCGAGCATGACGGCGCCGACGAGGCCGGCGCGCGCCCGGCCGGCTATACCGCCGCCGGCACGCTCGGCGGCAGCGCGGCCAGCCTGGCCCAGAGCGAACTCGGCATCAGCGGCGCCGCCGGGCGCGGCGCGGGCATTGCCGGCGCCGCCGCCAACGCCGCTGCCGGCGCGGCGCAGGCGGCCAATGGCCAGCCCGCCGGTCCCGCCTTGCCCCAAAGCGCCAACCTGACTCTCTCCAGCGCCGGCCAGATGATTTCCAACCTGCTGCAAGCGCAGCCGCAGGGCGCGCCCGCCACCATCCTGAGCCACGTCCCGCCGCTGCCCGGCCCGCCTACCATGCCCACGTCGCATATCGCCGCGGCCCTGAAGGACAGCGTCGCCCTCAGCGGCGTATTCTATGAATCGCACGTCACCGAATGGGTCGACGGCAAGCGCAACCTGGCCGAATTGCAGCGCGAACCGCAGGCGCAGATCGGCAAGGCCGCCGACAATGCCGGCCTGCTCAGCCGCGCCGACGCCGGCAGCACCGAGATCGGCAAAATCGTCAACGCCCAGTTGAGCACGCTCGACCAGCCGCGCATCACCTGGCAGGGGGAAGTCTGGCCCGGCCAGCACATGGAATGGGATATCGCGCGCGACGACAGCGACGGCCAGCAGGCGCAACAGGAAGGCCGCGAAGCCGTTCCGACCTGGCAAAGCGTGGTGCGCTTCAATTTCGAGCGACTGGGAACGGTCTCGGCCTCGATCCGCCTGGTCGGCGACCAGATCCATATGCAGGTCCGCACCGGCAGCGACGGCGCCAACGAAGCATTGCGCCTGCACGGCAGCGAACTGGCCGATTCGATGGCCGCCGCCGGCACCGCGCTGAACTCGCTGATCGTCAAGCGCGACGGCCAGGGCTGATTCCATGGAGCAAGCGCCGAAACCCATGCAGAACGCCGTCGCGTTGGCCTACCTGGCCGGCGAGAGCGCGCCGAAGGTGGTGGCCAAGGGCAGCGGCCTGATTGCCGAGGCGATTATCGAACGCGCCAGGGAACACGGCGTCTTCGTGCACGAATCGAAGGAATTGGTGTCCTTGCTGATGCAGGTCGATCTCGATCAGCAAATCCCGCCTGCCCTGTATCGGGCGGTCGCCGAACTTTTGGCATGGCTTTACCGCATCGAGAACATGCAATCGCAAGAGCACTGATGTATCATACGGCCACTATTACATTACCAGTGCGCGCAAGTCCCCGAATCTGGCGCAGAATCAATATTCCAAGATGCCCAACCAAGACGATATTTCTGACGACAATCCTTTTCGGGTAAGCTCCCGCCGCGAAATCGTCTCTTTGCTGAACAGTATGATGGACCGGAACCAGTTGCTGAGCCTGATGATCAAGGGCGGTTCCGAGTCGGTCATTACCTCCATCCTCGATGTGGATGAGGCAGACAACACCATGGTGCTGGATTCCGCTCCGAGCGCCATGCTCAACGACAACATTCTCCGCGCCAAGACGATCTCCTTCGAAGCGCTGTACAACAATATCCGGATCACCTTCCAGGTAGGCGGCGCCGACAGCACCGAATACGAAGGCCGCCCCGCGCTGCTGGTCAATATCCCGCCCAGCCTGATCCGCCTGCAGCGCCGCGAGTATTTCCGCATCGCCACGCCGATGGCCAAGCCGATCAAATGCACCATCAACCTGACGCGCGAAGACGGCGCAATCATGCCGGTGGTCACCCTGCTTTACAACATCAGCGCCGGCGGCGTCGGCCTGACCGACGACAAATGCCTGCTCGACGGCACCCTCGGCCACATCTACGACAATTGCATGCTGGACTTCAACGACGGCACCGTGATTCCGGTCAAGCTGGCGGTGCGCGGCTTCAAGGAAGTCAAGCTGACCACCGGCAAGACGGTGCATCGCTTCGGCTGCGAGTTCATCGATATCCAGCGCGGCGCGCTGGGCTCGATCCAGCGCTTCATCACCAAGATCGAACGCGAGCAGAACGCCAAGGCATCGGGCATGCTGTAATAAAAAAAGGCCGATTTGCATCGGCCTTTTTCCGTATTCTGGGCATTATTGACTGCTTGCCCTTCCCCTTTCGCTTACTACCCCCTGCACCTACACTTGCATATTCATGATTTCGGTGTACGCCGACACCAGCTTGTTGCGCACCTGGATCGTGGTTTGCAACGCAATATTGGCTTTCTGCGCGGAAATCATCACGTCGGACAGATTCACGCTGTCGTCTCCCAGCGAATACGCCTTCGACATCTCACCGGCCTGCTGCTGCACGGCGCTGACATTGTCCAGCGACGACTTCAGGATATTGGCGAAATCCACGCGCGGCGCGGCAGCCGGAGCCCCCGCCTGCGCATCGGCTTCCGGCGCGACCTGGCCCGAGGCGCGGGCCGCCGCCGATTTCAATTGCGCCACCATGGCCTCGATCTTGCTCGTGTCGATGACGCCGCTGATGCCGCCGGTTCCGGATTGCACGTTGTTTCTCCCTTGAATACGATGCGTGGCGCCAGGATTCACTCCCGCTACGGCCACAATTTTCACGTGTCAAATTTATCATGCCCGGGACACGCGCACGACCTGATTAGCGATGGAATTAGCACTCTGTTCACTTGATTAAATTCGTTTCGACAAAGGACAATTCACAATACGGCTATAAATACATTGGGAACGGGGATTCAGTGAAGCAAATCAATATTTACCGTCACGCTGGCAGGGACGCATCATGGCGGTAGCCGACGGTGTTCTAGACGAAACGCCGCCGGAAACGGCGTCCGCGGCCGAAACGCCGCCGCCTCCGCCTGGTCCGGTTGCAGGCTTCGTACGCTCCAAGCAAGGGCAGCGCATATTGATGATGGTCGGGGCGGCGGCAGTGATCGCGCTGATGATCGGCATCTGGATGTGGAGCCAGAAGGTGGAATACCGCGTCCTGTTCTCCAACTATTCCGACCGCGACGGCGGCGCAATTGTTGCATCCTTGCAACAAATGAATATCCCTTATAAATTTTCCGAAACCGGCAACGCCATCCTGGTGCCGGAAACGGTGGTCCACGACGCCCGCCTGAAACTGGCGGCGCAGGGCCTGCCGAAAGGCGGCAACGTCGGCTTCGAGCTGATGGAAAACCAGAAGCTCGGCATTTCGCAATTCCTGGAGCAGGTCAATTTCCAGCGCGCCCTGGAAGGCGAACTGGCGCGTTCGATCGAATCGCTCGATTCGGTCGCCGGCGCCCGCGTCCACCTGGCGCTGCCGAAAGCGTCGGTGTTCGTGCGCGACCAGCAAAAGCCGACCGCATCGGTGATCCTCAATCTGCGCCCCGGCCGCATACTCGACAACGAACAGGTCAGCGCCATCGTCCACCTGGTCGCCAGCAGCGTGCCGGACCTGCCGCCGAAGAACGTCACCATCATCGACCAGAACGGCAACCTGCTGTCCTCGGACGCCAAGAAATCGCCCAACAGCGGCCTCGATCCGAGCCAACTGAAATATGTGCAGGACGTGCAGCAGGACATCGTCAAGCGCGTTGAATCGATCATCACCCCGATCGTCGGCACCGGCAACGTACGCGCCGAAGCCACTGCCGATATCGATTTCTCGCGCACCGAACAGGCCGCCGAAGTCTACAAGCCGAACCAGACGCCGAACAGCGCCGCGGTCCGCAGCCAGCAAAGCGCCGAAACCTCGAATCCGAACGCCAGCGCCAGCGGCATCCCGGGTGCGCTGACCAATCAGCCGCCGGTGCCCGCCACCGCGCCGATTGTGCAGCCTGTGCCTGGCGGCCCGGGCGCGGCGCCGGCCAACCAGTCGACCGTGCAGAAGGATTCCACCACCAACTATGAAGTCGACAAGACCGTCAGCTATGTGCAGCAGCCGATGGTCGGGGTCAAGCGCCTGACGGTGGCCGTGGTGGTCAATTACAAGCGCGTCTACAACGCCAGCGGCGTGGCCAGCATGAAGCCGCTGACCGAAGCCGAGAAGCAGCAGATCACGGAACTGGTGCGCGAAGCGATGGGCTACAACAAGGACCGCGGCGATTCGCTCAACGTCCTCAACACCCAGTTCAGCGCCGAGCCGGAAGTCGAACTGCCGCTGTGGAAACAGCCGAACATGATTGCCCTGGCCCTGCTGGTCGGCAAGTACCTCCTGGTGTTCATCGTGCTGCTGATCCTGTACTTCCGCATGCTGCGTCCGATCATCTGGAACCTCACCGGCAAGACCGAACGCGACGCCAAGGCCAAGGCCGACGCGGAAGCCGCCGCGGCCGCCGCGGCAGCCGCTGAAGAAGAGGCCGAACGCATCGCCAACGATCCGGACGCCATCGTCAAACTGTCCGGCGAAGGCGAAGCCGATTTCATTCCGGTCATGTCGTACAAGGAAAATCTGGAAATTGCCAAGTCGATGGCCAAACGCGATCCGAAACTGGTCGCCAGCGTAATCAAGGGATGGGTTAACAATGAGTAGCGACGGCGTCCAAAAAGGGGCCATCCTGATGCTTGCACTGGGCGAGGATGAAGCCGCCGAAGTCCTGAAGCATCTCGGTCCGCGTGAAGTGCAGAAACTGGGCGCGGCGATGACCGCGCTCAAAGGCGTGAGCAACGAACAGCTGGCCGACGTGCTGGAAGATTTCATGGAAAAATGCGGCCGCGCGTCCTCGCTCGGCCTGGATTCCGACGAATACATCCGCAGCGTGCTGACCAAGGCGCTGGGCGACGACAAGGCGTCGTCCCTGCTCAACCGCATCCTGGGCGGCCGCGACGCCAGCGGTATCGAAAGCCTGAAGTGGATGGATGCGCAATCGGTCGGCGAACTGATCCGCAACGAACATCCGCAGATCATCGCCACCATCCTGGTCCACCTGGAACGCTATCACGCCTGCGACATCATCAACACCTTCTCCGAGCGCCTGCGCAACGACGTGGTGCTGCGCATCGCCACGCTGGACGGCGTGCAGCCGGCCGCGCTGCGCGAACTCAACGACGTGCTGACCAAGCTCCTGACCGGCAACGAAAGCCTGAAGAAACAGCAGATGGGCGGCATCCGCACCGCTGCCGAAATCCTCAACTTCCTGAGCGGCGAAATCGAAACCTCGGTCATGAACAACCTGCGCGCCTACGACGAAGACATGGCGCAGAAGATCATGGACGAAATGTTCGTGTTCGAGAACATTCTCGACATCGACGGCCGCGGCATCCAGATGCTGCTGCGCGAGGTGCAGTCCGAATCGCTGATCGTGGCCTTGAAGGGCGCCTCCGAAGCCCTGCGCGAGAAGATCTTCGGCAACATGTCGCAGCGCGCCGCCGAGATGATGCGCGAGGATCTCGAATCGAAAGGCCCGGTGCGCCTGTCCGAAGTCGACGCCCAGCAAAAGGCGATCCTGCAGATCGTGCGCCGCCTGGCCGACGAAGGCGAAATCGTGCTTGGCGCGAAGGGCGACGATGCCTTCATTTAATCGATCCGGCGCCAGCCCCGGGCTGCCGGCGGGAACCGCGCCATGAATTCCAGACGCATCCCGAAGGAACAGATGACGCCTTACCAGCGTTGGGAAATGGCCTCGTTCGACGAAGACGCCCGCGAAGCGGACCTGCCGCCCCCCGCGCCGATCGAACCGGTGATCGTGCCTGCCGTGAGCGCGGAAGAAATCGCCGCGATCCGCGAACAGGCGCATGCCGAAGCCTACGAGGAAGGCATGAAACAGGGCCATGCGGCCGGCTATGCCGCCGGCGCGCGCGCCGCCTATACCTCAGGCGCCGAACAGAACGCCGAAGTATTGCAGCAGTTGCGCGAAATCGCGGTCGGTTTCACCACCCAGATCGCAGCCAGCGGCGAAACCATCGCGCCGCAGTTGCTGGAGCTGGCGCTGGACATCGCCAAGGCCATGCTCAAGACCGCATTGCCGATTCGTCCCGAACTGGT
This sequence comes from Herbaspirillum sp., assembly GCA_036499085.1. Taxonomy (GTDB): domain Bacteria; phylum Pseudomonadota; class Gammaproteobacteria; order Burkholderiales; family Burkholderiaceae_D; genus Herbaspirillum. The sequence continues at coordinate 14,099 of DASYEK010000105.1, forward strand.
GCTGCCGATCGTCTCGTCCGCCATGCACGCCCTGCCCGGCCTGCAATTACCGGCCACGCTGAGCCTGCATCCGGCCGACGCCGAACTGGTGCGCCAGCATATCGGCGAAGACCTGATCGCCAACGGCTGGCTGATCGCCGCCAACGACGATATCGAACGCGGCAGTTGCCGAGTCGACAACGCCACCAACCAGATCGACGGCAGCAGCGCCACCCGCTGGCGGCGCGTGGCGGCCTCGCTCAGCAAAGAATCGGACTGGCTGGCGCCGTAAACCATGGATTCCCCTCAGCCCTCCCATACCGGCCACTGGCAGGCCTACCTGCATAACTGCAAGGAACTGGTGGCGCTGGCCGATTCCGTGCAGATCTGCGGCCGCGTCACGCGCGTGGCTGGCCTGGTCATGGAAGCGGTCGGCCTGAAACTGGCGGTCGGCAGTCCCTGCTCGGTGCCGCTGCCGAACGGTAACCTGCTCGAAGCCGAAGTGGTCGGATTCCAGAACGACCGCCTGTTCCTGATGCCGCAAAGCGACGTCGAGGGCATCGTGCCGGGCACGCCGGTATTCCCGGTCGACATCATCAAGGCGCCGCCGCGCACCGGCCCCGCCACCCATACCAGCGAACGCCGCGCCGCCGACCAGAGCCGCCGCCTGCCGGTCGGGCCGGAACTGCTCGGCCGGGTGCTCGACGGCGCCGGCCGCCCGCTCGACAACCTGGGGCCGCTGCATACCGAACAATCCGCGCCGCTCAGCGTCAGGGCCGCCAACCCGCTGTCGCGCGCGCCGATCGTCGACGTGCTGGATGTCGGTGTGCGCGCCATCAACAGCATGCTGACCGTCGGCCGCGGCCAGCGCATGGGCCTGTTCGCCGGCTCCGGCGTGGGCAAGAGCGTGCTGCTCGGCATGATGGCGCGCTATACCACGGCCGATGTGATCGTGGTCGGCCTGATCGGCGAACGCGGCCGCGAAGTCAAGGAATTCATCGAACAGATCCTGGGCGCCGAAGGCCTGGCGCGCTCGGTGGTGGTGGCGGCCCCGGCCGACACTCCGCCGTTGATGCGCCTGCAGGGCGCCGCCTACGCCACCGCCATCGCCGAACATTTCCGCGACGAAGGCAAGCATGTGCTGCTGATCATGGATTCGCTCACCCGCTATGCCATGGCGCAGCGCGAAATCGCCCTGGCCATCGGCGAGCCGCCGGCCACCAAGGGCTACCCGCCGTCGGTCTTCGCCAAATTGCCGGTATTGGTCGAGCGCGCCGGCAACGGCCGCGAAGGCGGCGGCTCGATTACCGCCTTCTACACCGTCCTGACCGAAGGCGACGACCAGCAGGACCCGATCGCCGACTCGGCGCGGGCCATCCTGGACGGCCATATCGTGCTGGAGCGCGCCCTGGCCGAAAGCGGCCATTACCCCGCGATCGACATCGAACAGTCGATCAGCCGGGCCATGCACAGCATCACCTCGCCCGAACACCAGCAATTGACGCGCCGGCTCAAGCAACTGTATTCCCGCTACCAGCGCAATCGCGACCTGATCAGCGTCGGCGCCTATAGCGCCGGTTCCGATCCGGTGCTGGACCAGGCGATCCGGCTGTACCCAAAAATGGAAGCATTTTTGCAACAAGGCATTAACGAACGGGCCGATGTGTCCGAGAGCTTGGGGCAACTTACCTCTCTATTCGAGTGATAGGCGCGGCCATTTCAAAATATAATCATCGAGCATGGCTACCTCATCTTCACTAGATACGCTGATTGAACTGGCGACCAAGGACAGCGAGGCGGCGACCAAACAATTGGGCCGCTGTATCCGTATGGGAGACGAGGCGCAACAGAAACTGGACATGCTGATGCAGTACCGGGACGATTATGCGACGCGTTTCGAGCAGAACCTGGCCGGCGGCCTGTCCGCCACGGCCTACCGGAATTTTCAGACGTTTATCGAGAAAATCGATAATGCGCTGAGCGGACAGCAGGAAGTTGTCCGATTGGCGCAGGTAAGGATCGGGGAAGCAAAAGCGGCCTGGCAGGCCTGCGAACGCAAGCGTTTGTCGTACGACACGCTGGCCACGCGGGCCAGGAACGAGGCCTTGGCGATAGCCAACAAGCGCGACCAGAAGCAGAGCGACGAGCAGGCATCGCGCATGGCGTACTACAACAAACAAAATTGACGGGTGAACAGCATGAACACATTATTGCCGAATCTGAACGCCACGCCGATCGCGCCGGCCGCCCGCGGCTTCCAGGCCGACCCGCAGCCGTCGGACGCATCGCAGTCGTTTTCGAACACCCTGCGCGAAGCCGCCGATCGCTCCAATAACGACAATACCGCACCCAAGTCGGGCCAGCCCGCCCCCGCCAGCCAGTCGGCGCAGAACACCCAGGAAGCGCAGAATCCGCAAAACGGGGACGACGCCCAGAATGCCCAGGCAACCCAGCAGGCCGGCAACGGCAATAGCCAGGTAGACGGCAAGAAGGACAGCGCGAACGCCGACAAGGAAAAAGCGGACAAGGATGCCGCCGCCGACAGCGCCGACAAGACCTCTTCCGAACTGCTGGCGCTGGTCGCCGCAGGCCAGTCCGCCGCGCAAATGACGCCGCAGGCGGCGCCGGTCGCCGCGCCCGTTACTGCCGATATCGTCAAGACCGATCCCAAGGCCAAGGCCGACGATGGCGGCCTGGACGCCGACGGCAAGAGCAGCAAGGTCGCCGATTTGGCGCAGGCGCTGCCCGATGCATGGAACGCCAAGGCCGGCAAAGGCGGCAAGGACGCCAAGACGGCCGGTCCGACCGCCGCATTCAAGCCCGGCAGCCCGGCCGCCGACAACAAGGCCGCCGCCAATGACGCGGCAACCGGCAAGACCGACGCCGGCGCCGCCCAATTGAACGCCGCCGCCACGACCACTTCCACGGCAGGCGCCGCAAGCGCTGCAACCGCCAAGGCGCCGAATCTGCAAGCCATGACCGGCGCCCCGGCCACCAACGACAACGCCATGTTCAATCCGGCACTGCAGCAAGTGGTGAACGCCTCGGCGCTGGCGCCTGGCGCGGCCGGCGCGGCCGACAAGCTGACCCCGGCGGTGGGCTCCCCGGCCTGGGATTCGGCGCTCGGCAACAAAATGGTCTGGATGAGCAACAACGGCCAGCAAACCGCGACCCTGACGCTGAATCCGCGCGACCTGGGGCCGATGCAGGTCACCATCAACGTCAACAAGACCCTGGCCGACGCCACCTTCGTCGCCGCCAATCCGGAAGTCAAGGCAGCGCTGGAAGCCGCCATGCCGAAGCTGCGCGAAATGATGGACCAGGCCGGCATCCAGCTCGGCCAGGCCAATGTCAGCACCGGCATGCCGAACCAGCAGCAGGCATTCAGCCAGCCGCAGCGCAACGGCGGCAGCAATAACGGCCACGGCAATCGCCACGGCGGCGGCAGCCATGGCAACGACAACGTCGTCGCCACGGGCGCTGTTGCGCCGGCCGGCGGCGGCGCCGGGCTCGGCATCGTGGATACATTCGTCTGACCGGATCGGCATGAGGGGCCTCGCCAGAACGGCTTCCAGGCATCAACCACCGTATCAAGTATCAAAAAAGGGATAACACGCAATGGCAACAAGTTCGAAATCAGCAAAACCGGCAGCCAAGGGAGCCGAACCGGTCGAGGCGCCCAAATCCAAGAAGATGTTGCTTATCGTGATCCTGCTCATCGTGCTGTTGCTGGTCGTCGCCGGCGGCGCCGCCGCGTTTTTCATGCTCGGCAGCAAGAAGCCGGCCGAATCCGAACACGCCACGGCCGCCGAGGCGTCGAAGACGCCGGTGTTCGTCAGCATCGAACCGTACGTGGTGAATCTTCAGTCCGAAAACGGCGACCAGTTCCTGCAAACCTCGCTGACCCTGCAGGTCGCCGACGAAGGCACGGCCGAAGCCATCAAGACTTTCATGCCGCTGGTGCGCAGCCGCCTGTTGATCACGCTGTCGAGCAAGAAGGCTTCCGAATTGACCAGCGTCGAAGGCAAGAAGAAACTGACCGAAGAAATCATCGCCACGCTCAACCAGCCATTCACGCCCAACGGCAAAGCGCAACAAGTCAACGACGTGTTTTATACTTCATTCGTGATTCAGCAACAGTAGAGCGATCATGGCAGAACATTTTCTCTCTCAGGAAGAAGTCGACGCGCTGCTCAAGGGCGTCACGGGGGATAGCGACGAAGAACGCGTCGTCGAAGACGCGCCCGGCACGGTACGCACGTATAACCTGGCGACCCAGGAACGCATCGTGCGCGGCCGCATGCCGACGCTGGAAATCATCAACGAGCGTTTCGCCCGCCTGTTCCGCATCGGCCTGTTCAACTTCCTGCACCGCACCGCCGAAGTCTCGGTGGGACCGGTCAAGGTATCCAAATACAGCGAATTCATTCGCAACCTGGTGGTGCCGACCAACCTGAACCTGGTCCATATCAAGCCGCTGCGCGGCATCGGCCTGGTGGTGCTCGACCCGCAACTGGTGTTCCTGCTGGTCGATAACATGTTCGGCGGCGACGGACGCTTCCATACCCGCGTCGAAGGCCGCGAATTCACCCCGACCGAACACCGCATCATCATGCGCGTGCTGGAAATCGTCTTCGAGCAATACGCCAAATCGTGGGAGCCGGTGTATCCGATCGAATTCGAATATATCCGCTCCGAAATGAATACCCAGTTCGCCAACATCGCCACCCCGAACGAAGTGGTGGTGTCCACCACGTTCACACTGGAACTGGGGCCGGTCAGCGGCGAACTGCATATCTGCACGCCGTATTCGATGATCGAACCGGTGCGCGACCGCCTCACCAGCAGCCTGCAAGGCGAAGCGCTGGAAGTCGACAAGCGCTGGATCCGTCTGATGAAGCAGCAGATCCAGACCGCGGAAGTGGAAATCGTCGCCGATTTCGGCACCGCCCGCGTCACTTTCACGGATATTTTGAACATGAAGGTCGGCGACGTGATTCCGCTCGCCACCCAGGAATCTGTCATCGCACAGGTAGACGGTGTCCCTGTCATGGATTGCAGCTACGGGCAACTGAACGGCCAATACGCATTGCGCGTCGAAAAGCTGCTGTCCATCACGCAGAACGACCCGAACGATTTTACGCAAGGAGAGCAGCATGGCTGAGAATACAGTCGACGAAACCGCAGCAGAAGACGACCCATGGGGGGCGGCAATCGCCGAACAGGCCGAAGCCGAGGAAGCGCAGAGAAAAACCGTCGGCGAGGATGCGCTGACCGCGGGCATGGCCACCGCCACCGTCTTCAAGGACCTGTCCAGCCACGACGTGAAAACCAATACGCCGAACGACATCGATTTCATTCTCGATATCCCGGTGCAACTGACGGTTGAACTGGGCCGCACCAAGATCGCGATCAAGAACCTGCTGCAATTGGCGCAGGGCTCGGTGGTCGAGCTCGACGGCATGGCCGGCGAACCGATGGACGTGCTGGTCAACGGCTGCCTGATCGCCCAGGGCGAAGTGGTGGTCGTCAACGACAAATTCGGTATTCGCCTGACCGATATCATCACGCCGGCAGAACGCATCCGCAAACTGAATCGATGAGCCGCCCCGGCCTCGCATCGCTGACCAACGCCGCGCTGCTGTGCGCGGCCGCCCTGCCTACGCTGGCGCTGGCGCTCGACACGCCGGCGGCCGCGCCCGCCAAGAGCGCCGCTACCGTCAACTCCCCCCATCTGATCAATGCCGCAGCAGCCGTGCCTGCGGCCTCGAGCGCGGGTTCCAGCACCATGACCATGCTGTTCGGCCTGCTGCTGGTGCTGGGACTGATCATCTGCATCGCCTGGCTGTTGAAGCGTTCCGGCCTGACGCCGTCAATGCAGGCCTCGGCCGCCGCCAGGGTGGTCGGCGGCGTCAGCGTCGGCAATCGCGAACGCGTGGTGGTGGTCGAGATCGCCGACCAGTGGATCGTGGTCGGCGTGGCTCCCGGCCGCGTCAATGCCCTGGCGACCATGCCGAAACAGGAATCGCCGCCGGCCACGCTGGCGGAGAATGCCGCGCCCGCGCGCAACTTTGCGTCGTGGATGAAGCAGACAATCGAGAAACGCAATGCACCACGCTAGTCCGTCCGCCGGCTTCCCGCCCGCGCCCATCGTTCCCATCGCAACCATCGCGCGCGGCCAGGCCTGGCTCAGGCGCCTGAAACGCCTGCTGCTGATTTCCACCGCGCTGGCCATGCCGATGGCCGCGCTGTCGGCGCATGGCCAGGGCCTGCCGGCGCTGACCAGCACGCCTCTTCCGGGCGGCGGCCAGCAATACGACCTGAGCCTGCAGACGCTGATCCTGATGACCTCGCTGTCGTTCCTGCCGGCGGCGTTGTTGCTGATGACCAGTTTTACCCGCATCGTGATCGTGCTGTCGCTGCTGCGGCAGGCGCTCGGCACCCAGCAGGCGCCGCCGAACCAGGTAATGGTCGCCATGGCGCTGTTCCTGACCCTGTTCGTGATGGGGCCGGTATTCGATCGAATTTACAGCGAAGCCTATCAGCCCTACGCCGAAAACAAGATCAGCATCACGCAGGCGCTGGACAAGGGCGTGACGCCGCTCAAGGAATTCATGCTCAAACAGACCCGCGAAGCGGATCTGGCGCTGTACGTCAAGATGTCGAACACCCCCGCGCTGCAAGGCCCGGAAGAAGTGCCGCTGCGGGTGCTGGTGCCGGCCTTCATCACGAGTGAATTGAAGACCGCATTTCAAATCAGCTTCGCCATCTTCATTCCCTTCCTGATTATCGACATGGTGGTGGCCAGTATCCTGATGTCGATGGGGATGATGATGATGTCGCCGGCGATCGTGTCGCTGCCCTTCAAGCTGATGCTGTTCGTGCTGGTCGACGGTTGGCAGTTGCTGATCGGCTCGCTGGCCCAGAGTTTTTACTAGGAACGGAAAACGCCATGACACCTGAAAGCGTGATGACGCTGGGCCGCCAGGCCATGGAAGTCACCCTGATGATTTCCGCACCGATGCTGCTGACCTCGCTGGTGGTCGGCCTGCTGGTCAGTATCTTCCAGGCCGCAACGCAGATCAACGAATCCACCCTCTCGTTCATCCCCAAGCTGCTGGGGGTGTTCCTGGTCCTGATCATATCGGGGCCCTGGGTATTGTCGATCATCCTCGACTACATGCGCACCATGTTCTCCGGCATTCCTGCCATGGTGCAATAAGCCGGCACGCGACCAGCTTCCGGCACGTCGATGATCAGCGTCACCTCCGCCCAACTTCTGTCCTGGATTGCCGCCTTCATCTGGCCGCTGTCCCGCGTGCTCGGCCTGATTTCGATCGCGCCGCCGTTCAGCAACGGCCGGGTGCCGGTGCGAGTCAAGCTGATGCTGGGCATTTTCATTTCGGTTCTGCTGACGCCCACCGTCCCGCCGCTGCCCGCGATGGATCCGATGTCGCTGCCGGGCCTGCTGATCGTGGTGCAGCAGATGATCATCGGGCTGGCCATGGGCACGGTCATGCGCGTGATGTTCGCCGCGGTGGAAATGGCCGGGCAAATGGTGTCGATGACCATGGGGCTGGGCTTCGCGGCCTTCTTCGATCCGATGTCGCAAGGCCAGACCGCCGCCATCAGCCAGGTATTCAGCCTGCTGGCGACGCTGATTTTCCTCGCCGTCAACGGCCATCTGGTCGTCATTTCCATCCTGGCCGACAGCTTCGTGACGCTGCCGATCAGCGCACAGCCGATGAGTACCGAAGGCATACGCCATATGGTCGACTGGTGCGCCGTCATTTTCAGCATGGGCTTGCAATTGTCGATGCCCATTCTCGGCGTGCTGCTGGTGACCAACCTGGCCCTGGGCGTGCTCAGCCGGGCGGCGCCGCAACTGAATCTGTTCGGCATCGGCTTCCCGATCACGCTGGCCACCGGCTTCGTCATGATCGCCATTTCCCTGCCCTATATGCTCACGCCGATGGAGCGCCTGCTCAACAACAGCTATCAGATGATGCAGTTGATCGGCGCCGCGCCTGACGCCAATGCCCGCCCGCCGGCGCTGCTCAAGCCACTCGCGCCGTCCCCTTCCATTCGGCGCTGAGGCAGCGGCCTGCCCGCAACCTGACAATATCCCCACGATGGACATGGGCCCGTCGTGAAAACTTCGACATATAATCATCCCGCGCCGATTCCGCGATTCTCCGCACCGGCGCTGCTGGCGACGATTCAATCCGAAGTTTTTAACGACCGCGCAATATGCTTCCAAAAAACAAAAAGCTCAAGTACGCATTCTTCGCCGCATTGCTGGCGCTGGCTGCCGTCATCGGCAAACTGGCCTTCTTCCCTTCCCGTCCCGCCCCGATCTACCTGACCGCGCCCGCTACCGTCGGCGACCTGCAGGACACCGTGCTGGCCAGCGGCGTGGTCAAGGCCTACAAGCAGGTCAGCGTCGGCGCGCAGGCATCGGGGCAGATCAAGGCATTGCGGGTGGCGCTCGGCGACACGGTCAAGCAGGGCCAGGCGATCGCCGAAATCGATTCCATGACGCAGCAGAACGCGCTGCGGGCTGCGCAAGCCGACCTGGCCAATTTCCGCGCGCAGCTACGCGCCGCGCAGGCCACCACCAGGCAGGCAGAACTGGCGTTCGCGCGCCAGCAGACCATGTTCCGGCAGGACGCCAGCTCGCGCGAAGACTATGAGCTGGCCGAAGCCGCCATGAACAGCGGCCGCGCCAATGTCGCGGCGCTGAGCGCGCAGATCGACAAGAGCACCATCGCGGTCGACACCGCCAAGGTCAACCTGAATTACACCAAGATCGTCGCGCCCATGGACGGCGTGGTGGTGGCGGTGGTGGCGCAGCAGGGCCAGACCGTCAACGCCAACCAGTCCACGCCGACCATCATCAAGCTGGCGCGCATGGACACCGTCACCATCAAGACCCAGATATCCGAAGCGGACGTCACCAAGGTCAAGGCCGGCCAGCATGTGTTCTTCACCATCCTGGGCGAACCGGAGCGCCGCTACAACACCACGCTGCGCGCGATCGAGCCGGCGCCCGACTCCATCCTGCAGGACGAAACCGCCAGCAGCAGCGCCTCCTCGAGCACTGCCGCCAGCGCCATCTACTACAACGGCCTGCTGGACATGCCGAACCAGGATGGCAAGCTGCGCATCTCGATGACGGCGCAGGTCAATATCGTGCTCAACGAGGCCAGGGGCGCGATCCTGATTCCCGCCACCGCGCTCGGCAAGCGCGACGCCGACGGCCGCTATGCCGTGCGGGTGGTCGGCAAGGACGGCCGGGCCACGCCGCGCAAGATCCGCATCGGCCTGAACACCACCGCCGGCGTCCAGGTGCTGGAAGGCCTGGCGGCAGGCGAGAAGGTGGTCACCGGCGAAGCCCTCGGCGACAATGCGGGCGCCGGCGCACGCCGCGGCCGTCCGATCCGGCTGTAAGGGGACGATCCGGATGATGCCTTCAGAACGATCGACGCCGGCGCATGCCGCATCGCCGGCGGGAACGCCCTCCGCGCCCGGCCGGCCGCTGCTTGAATTGACCGACCTCAGCCGCGCCTTCCCGGCCGGCGGCGAAAGCGTGACCGTGCTGCGGCATATCAACCTGCGCATCGCGTCCGGCGAAATGGTGGCCATCGTCGGCGCCTCCGGTTCCGGCAAGTCGACGCTGATGAACATCCTGGGCTGCCTGGACCGTCCCACCGGCGGCAGCTACAGCGTCGACGGCCGCACCACCGGCACGCTGGCCCCGGACGCGCTGGCCGAACTGCGGCGCGAACATTTCGGTTTCATCTTCCAGCGCTACCATCTGCTGTCGGACCTGAGCGCGCAAGGCAACGTCGAAATGCCGGCGGTGTATGCCGGCAAGGAAAAAAGCGTGCGCAGCGCGCGCGCCGCCGCCCTGCTGACGCGCCTCGGCCTGGCCGAGCGCATGCGCTACAAGCCGGGCCAGCTGTCCGGCGGCCAGCAGCAGCGCGTGAGCATCGCACGCGCGCTGATGAACGGCGGCCGCGTGATCCTGGCCGACGAGCCGACCGGCGCGCTGGACAGCCACAGCGGCGCGGAAGTCATGAACATCCTCAAGGAACTGCACGCCGAAGGCCACACCATCATCATCGTCACGCACGACATGCATGTGGCCGAGCATGCGCAGCGCATCATCGAAATCAGCGACGGCGAAATCATCGCCGACCGGCGCGGCGCCAATGCCGCTGCCGACGGTGCTGCCGATAGCGCCGCCGATGTTGCCGCGGCAGATGCCGCGGGCGGCGAACCGCCGTCCTTCCGTCCCGAAGCCGGCCAGAAAGAATGGCATGCGGAATGGGACCGCTTCCAGGAAGCGCTCCACATGTCGCTGCTGGCGATGAACGCGCATCGGCTGCGCACTTTCCTAACCATGCTCGGCATCATCATCGGCATTGCATCGGTGGTGTCGGTGGTGGCGCTGGGCGAAGGCTCGCGCCGGCAGATCCTGCAGCAGATCAGTTCGATGGGCACCAACACCATCGACATCTATTCCGGCAGCGGCTTCGGCGACCAGCGCGCCGGCCGCGTGCGCACGCTGGTGCCGGCCGACGCCGACGCCCTGGCGCAGCAGAATTTCGTCGACAGCGTCACGCCCAGCGTGTCCAGCGCCAGCGCCGCGCGCTACGGCAACGTCTCGGTCAACGCCACCGTCAACGGCGTCGGCGACCAGTACTTCCGCGTGCGCGGGCTGACCCTGTCGGAAGGCGCCGCATTCGATCGCGACGGCGTGCGCAAGCGCAGCCAGGATGCGGTGATCGACGCCAACACCCGCGAGAAACTGTTCGCCGCCGACGACGATCCGATCGGCCAGGTGATCCTGCTGGGCGCGGTGCCGGTGCGCGTGATCGGCGTCACCGAGAAAAAGGAAAACGGCTTCGGCAGCAACGATGCGCTCAACGTCTGGGTGCCGTATACCACCGCGATGAACCGCATGCTGGGCCAGTCCTATCTGCGCAGCATAACGGTGCGCGTCAGCGACAACGTTTCCACCGCGGCCGCCGAGCAAGGCATCATCGGATTGATGACGCTGCGCCACAAGGTCGTCGATTTCTACGTATTCAATACCGACAGCATTCGCCAGACCATCGAGAAGACCACCGCCACCATGACCCTGCTGGTATCGATGATCGCGCTCATTTCGCTGGTGGTCGGCGGCATCGGCGTGATGAATATCATGCTGGTCTCAGTGACCGAGCGCACGCGCGAGATCGGGGTGCGCATGGCGGTCGGCGCGCGCCAGGGCGACATCATGAAACAGTTCCTGATCGAGGCGGTGCTGGTCTGCCTGTCGGGCGGCATCCTGGGGGTCGCGCTGGCGCTGCTGATCGGCGTCGCCTTCGCGCAGACCGGCAGCAATTTCAGGATGATTTATTCGACTGCGTCGATCGTCACGGCATTCGCCTGCTCAACGCTGATCGGCGTGATCTTCGGCTTCCTGCCGGCGCGCAATGCGGCGCAGCTCGATCCGGTCGACGCCTTGGCGAGGGAATGATGAAAACCACTGCAATATTGCCGCGACGCCTGCCGGCACTGCGCCTCCTCGGAATAGCGGTCGCGTTCGCCCTCAGCGCCTGCAGCTCGCTGCATACGCCCTACCGTTCGCCGACGGCCGACGCCGATATCCCCGCGCGCTTCGCCCATGCGGATGCCGGTGCGGATAGCGCGGCGTCGCCTGCCGCAACCGAACGCGGCGGCCGCTGGTGGCAAGCTTTCGGCGACCCCCGGCTCGATCGCCTGGTCGACGCCGCGCTGCGCCGTAACAACGACCTTGCCGCGGCCGCCATCCGGGTGCGCCGCGCGCAACTGGGCGCCGGCATCGCCGCCGACAATCTGCTGCCGCAATTCGGCGCCGGCGCCAATCTCGATTACAACCGCGACCTGCGCGGCGCGCGCGACAGCAGCCGCGGCAATTCGGTCAACGTCTCAGTCAGCTATGAACTGGATTTGTGGGGACGGCTCGGCAGCCAGCGGGACGCCGCGCGCTGGGAAGCGCTGGCCTCCGAGCAGGATCGCGAAAGCACCGCATTGACGCTGGTCGGCACCACCGCCGGCCTGTACTGGCAAGGCGCGTACCTGAACCAGGTCATCGCACTGGGCGAGCAGAGCGTCGCCTATGCCGATCGCACCCTGGCACTGGTGCAGGTGCAATACGAAGCCGGCGCGGTATCGCTGCTGGAACTGATGGAAGCGCGGCAGAACGTCGCCAGCCAGCGCGCGGCCCAGACGCAATTGCGCCAGCAGCAGGTGGAAAACGGCAACGCGCTAGCGATCCTGTTCGACCAGGCCCCGCGGGCAGGCGTGCCGGCGGCATCGAATTCCTCCCCGCAAGATCCGCGGGACCCGTGGAATCTGCCCCAAAGCCTGCCCGGCTACCCGCTGCCGGCCGTCGCCGCCGACGTGCCGGCAGCGGTGCTGGCGCGGCGTCCGGACCTGCGTGCGGCGGAACGCCGCCTGCGCGGCGCGCTGGCCACGATGGACGCCACCCGCGCCAGCTACTATCCGCAATTCACCTTGACCGGCGCGGTCGGCGGCAGCAGCAACAGTCTGCGCAGCGTTTTGCAGAATCCGGTGGCCAGCCTGGGACTCGGCCTGGTGCTGCCCTTCCTGAACTGGGACCAGACCCGCCTGAACATCGCGGTGTCGCAGGCCGACTACGAATTCGCCGTCGTCAATTTCCGGCAATCCCTGTACAGCGCCTTGAGCGACGTCGAGAACGCCTTGTCGGCGCATGCGCAATACGGCGAGCAAGGCGCATTGCTGGCGCAGAGGCTGGATGCCGCGCGCCGGGCCGAACGCCTGTACGAGATCCGCTATCGCACCGGCGCGGTGGCGCTGAGCGTATTCCTGGACGCGCAGGAAAAACGGCGCAACGCCGAAATCGCCATGGCCGACAATCGACTCAATGCATTGAATAACAGGATGACCTTGTACCAGGCGCTGGGCGGCGCCGATCAATGAGATCAATACTACGAGATCAATGCGAGACGAATGCGATTGATGCAGCGATTGATGCGGCGAATGCGCTCAATGCAATGAATGGGATCCGATGCAAAAAAGGCTGCCATTTCGCGGCAGCCTCTCAGGGGAATCAATGCATTGAAGCTTGATGCATCGAAACTCGTTGCATCGAAGCCGAACGCTTCAAAATCAACGCAGGAAGTTCAACAGACTCAGGCTGGAAACCGTCGAGAACGATTTCTGCGCAATCTGCAATCCAAGCTGCTGCTGCGCCAAAGTACTCAAGGTCTGAGTCAGATCGTCCGAACCGCGGCCCAGCAGATCGTTGATGGTCTGCGTGTACTGGCCATCCTTGGCGCTGCCGCTATTGTCCAGCGCTTCCAGTTCGGTCATGTTCGCGCCGACCGCCGAGTCCGCCGTGGTCACGTTGTTAAGGGCCGCATCCATCTGCTTGCCGGCCTTGGCCAGCGCCTGGTTCAAGGCGCCGGTGCTGCCAGGCGTGAAATCGGTGCGGGTGTAGTCGGTATCGTGCGCGTTCTGCTTCAGCTCGGCATCGTTCTTCGCGGTCTGGACCTGCGCCGGCGTGGCTGCCGCCGTGGCCGCATCGATCTGGGCCTGGGTCGGCGGCGTTGCCGGAGGGCCGGGCATGCCGGTGATCGCCAGGCCGTAGGCCGCGTCGTACACGACCTTGGAATTGGCTGCTTCGGTTGCATTGGCGGCCGGATCGATCGGCGTTTGCAAGGTGGTGATCAGATCGCTGACCGTCTTGAAAATATCGCCGCCCTTGCCCTGGAAAATCGCTTGGCCCGATGCGCTGATATCCATCGTGCGATTGTTGTCGACCTGCAGCGTCTGCACGCCCTGGTCGCCGTTGTACGAGACGCCGGCCGAACCGTTGTCGACGAACGGCTGGGTCGAACTCTTGTAGCCCGCGAACAGATAATTGCCGAGGCCATCGGTGGTATTGGCGTAGCCCAGCAATTCCTGGAAAGTGCCCTGCAACGCCGTGGCGATACTGGCGCGGTCGCTGTCGCTGAAACTGGCGTTGCCGGCCGAAATCACTTGCGACTTGACGTCGGTAACCGCAAGGACGATGCTGCGCAGTGTGCTTTCGGTCTGTGTCAGCGAACTCGACGCGTTCTCGCGATTCACGGCGAATTGTTTGTTGACCAGTTGCGACTGGTTGACGTCCAGCGCGCGCGCCGCGGCCACAGGGTCGTCGGATGGCTTCAGGACAAGCTGCTCCGCCGATGCCTGCGCCGACAGCTTGGCCACGGAACTCTGCAACTGCAGCATCGACTGCGTGCTGACGTTGTACATCATACTGGTACTGATTCTGGTAGTCATGATTAACCGCCCAAGGTAAAGAGAACGTTCAACATATCGCTGGCTGCCTGGATAATCTTGGCGCCGGCCTGATACGCGGTCTGGTACTTGATCATATTCGCCAGTTCTTCATCCGTATTCACGCCGGATTCCGATTGCTGGTCCTGCGTGACCGCATCCACGCGCGACTGCTCCGCCGCGCCGAGGGTCTGGACTTCATTGGTCTTGTTGCCGACCAGGCTGACCAGCGCCGAATAGGAACCTTGCAGGCTGGTGTTGCCGATCACGTTCTTGGTCTGCAATCCCGCCATCAACTGGATATTGCGGCTGTCCTTGGTGGCATCGGTATTGGCCGCGACTGTGAAGGAATCGCCGCTGCCCGGCGCGCCGCCCATGACGAAACTCATGCCCTGATAGGTGACGGTGGCGCCCGGCGTATAAGGAATCGGGGAGCCGGTCACGGCCACGCCGTTGATCGTCACGCCGGTGGTAATCGTATTCGGCGTCGGGCTGGCACCGTCGGTCAGCACAAACGTGGTCGGCAGCGCCGGCGGGGTCGTGGTGCCGAAGGTAGCGGTCAACGGCAGCGTGACCGTCGAGCTCAGGAAGTTCTTGTCGACCGAGCCGGCGCTGATGGTGCCGCTGCCGGTATTGGCGGTATTTTTCGACGTGGCGATCGGCGCCGCGGTGGCGATGCCGTCGGTATCGGTCATGGAAACGGTCAGCGACGAGGCCGCGTCCACTGTAGGCTGGATGGTAAACACATCGCCGGCCGCCATGGTCGGTTTCGGGAAGGTCACGCCGTCGATTTCCGGCGCCGGCGCGGTCGGATAGGTCGCGTCGGGAATCACCGTCTGCGCGCCGTCGCTCAGGCGCGTCACCGTATAGTTGGTGCCGTCGAACTGCATGCGGTAATCGCTGGTAGTCAGCTTGCTGGCGTCGGTCACGCTGGCGGTCAACGCCGCCGTGGCGGAATTGCCTGCGCGGCCGAGCACCTTGGGCGCCGCGATGCTGAAAATGTCGCCGCCCGGCAGGCCGTTGCCGTCGACCCCCAGCTTGTTCTGGTCGTTCATGCTGCTGGCCAGCACGGTGGCGATGCGGCCCAGCGTGTTTTGCACCACGTCCAGCGTTTCGCTGCGGTACTGCAGCAGGCCGCTCAGGGTGCCGCCGCTGAAGGCGGTATCCGGCAGGCTGATGGTGTTGTTATAGGATTCCACACCCAGGCCCAGGCGGGACGGGTCGTCGCGCGACGCCACCGTGACCACCTTCGATACCTGGTCGCCCATGACCAGCGGCTGGCCGTTGCCGATCATGATGTCCACGCCGCCGTTGCTCTGCGGCTGGGTCGTGACCTTGACGATCTGGTTCAGCGACGCCACCAGCTGATCGCGCTGATCCAGCAGATCGTTCGGCGTATCGCCGGTGGCGCCGATGGCGGCCGTGATCGAAGCGTTGACCTTCGCGATTTGCGTCGCGTAGGAATTGATGGCATCCACATTGCTGGAAACCTGCGCATTCACCGACGAGCGGCTTTCATTGAGCGTAGCGGCCAGGCTTTGGAAGCGCGCCGCCAGCAATTGCGAGCCGGATAATGCCGCCTGGCGCGAAGCAGCCGCGTCCGGGTTGGCGGTCAAGTCCTGCAGGCTCTTGAAGAAGCTCGCCAGCGACAGCGACAGGCCGGCATCGGGATCGGCGACGATATCGTCGATCTGGCCGACCTGGGCGGCGTAGGCGGCATAGGCGCTGGCCGAGGTCTGCGCCGTCAGGATCTGTTTTGTCAGGAAGCCGTCATAGACGCGCGTGACGTCGTTGATCTTGGTGCCGGTGCCGACAAAGCCGAAGCCCTGGTTCAGCGAACCGGCGCTGGCTTGCTGCACCACTTGGCGGCTGTAGCCGGCCACGCCCGCATTGGAGATATTGTGGCTGGTGGTGGCCAGTTGCTGCTGCGCGGCAAACAGCGCGCTTTCGCCGATGCTCAGGATATTTGAAGCCATATGCTCTTTCTATATCGGAATACCTGTGTCAACGGCCGCAAAGCCGAAAACTTTAGGGCCCGGCGACGGTATTTGGTTAAAAAATACTGACCAAATCCAAGCATCGCCAGGCCCCTGTCCCTGCCCTGTCCTACCGGACAAGCGGCCGCGTCATGACCGTTTTCATGCGCGCTTTCGCGACCGCTTGTTTATGACAATTCCATGACTGTCTATGACTGCTTGATGATCCGCGTCAGCTTCTCCGCATAGCGCGGATCGGTGGCATAGCCGGCGCGCTGCAAGCCCTGCGCGAAGCCGCTCATGTCCTGCGCGCTGGCCAGCACTTTTTCATAGCGCGGATTGTTGCGCAGCAGGCGGGCGTAATCGCGGAACGAGTCGGCCGGCGAATCGTAGGCGCGGAATTTCTCGACCTTGCGGATCGCCACGCCATGCACATATTCGGTGGTGGTCGCTTCGACCACTTTCCCCTTCCAGCCGGCGGTCGCCTTGATGCCGAACAGATTGTTGCTGGAGCTGCCGTCGGCATTGCGGATGACGTGCTTGCCCCAGCCGCTTTCCAATGCCGCCTGCGCCATCATGAATTTGGCCGGGATGCCTGTGGTCTTGCTGGCCTCGACGGCTGCCGGCGACATGTCGTTCTGGAATGCCTCGACGTGCGCCGGCCGCGCGCCGCGGCGCCCGGTGCGGCCGCTGTTCTGGGCAGCGGCGTTGTTCATCAGCGTCTTGTTGATCGGCAGCACGGCCTGGGCCGGCGCCTGCTCGCCGCCGGCGCTCCTGCGGGACGACAGGTTGTCGATGCCGAACGGCAGCGACTTGGCGGTTTCGGCGGCCTTGGCCGCGGCGGCGGCCGGATCGCTGGCCAGGCTGTCGTCCTGCGCCGGATCGGCCGAAGGAACCCTGCCCTTCGACAATTGCCGCGTCAGCACATCGGCCAGGCCGACGCCGCGCTGCGCCAGCGACTGGCTCATCTGCTGGTCCAGCATGGAGGTAAACATCTTGCTTTGTTCGGAATCGAAGGGACCGTCATGCGGCGTCGCGTCGCGCATGCTCTTCATGACCATGTTCAGGAACAGCGCTTCGAATTGCTTGGCCGCGCCGCGGATGGCTTCCGGCGAATTCGGGTCCTTGCGCGCGGCCTGCTTCAGGTCGTTCACGCTGGCCGCATCGGTGGCCAGGCCTGTGGTGACGTTATTCACGTTGTTACCGGAGGAAATCGCCATGCTGATGAAGTCCGCTTAGATGATGTCGAGATCGGCATGCAGCGCGCCGGCCGCTTTCATGGCCTGCAGGATCACCAGCAGATCCTGCGGCGAGGCGCCGATCGAATTGAGCGCCTTGACCACGTCGGACAAGGCCGCGCCACCCTTGAGCAGGATCACCTTGCCGGGCGCCGAGTCGACCGAGATGGTGGCGTTTTGCGTCTGCGTTGTCTTGCCGCCGGCGAAGGCGTTCGGCTGACTGACCTGGTTGTCGGCGCTGATGACGACGGTCAGGTTGCCGTGCGACACCGCGCAGTTATCCAGCGACACCGCCTGGTTCATCACCACCGAACCGGTGCGCGCATTCAGGATGACGCGCGCGCGCACCCAGGCCGGCGCCACGTCGATGTCTTCCAGCGCACCGATGAATTGCACCCGGTCGCCGCTGGAAAGCGGCGCGCGGATGCGGATCACACGCCCGTCCAGCGCCACGGCCGTGCCGTCACCGTATCGCTGGTTGACCGCATTGGCCACGCGCGAGGCGGTGGCGAAATTGCTTTCGTTGAGCTCCATGTCGATCGAATCGCCTTGCGTGATCGCGCTCGGCACCGCGCGTTCGACCGTGGCGCCGTTGTTGATCAGGCCGACGCTCAAGTGATTGACCTGCACCTTGCTGCCGGCCGCCGCGGCGCCGACGCCGCCCACCACCAGGTTGCCCTGCGCCATCGCGTAGATCTGTCCGTCCGCGCCTTTCAGCGGCGCCAGCACCAGCGTGCCGCCGCGCAGGCTCTTGGCGTTGCCCAGCGAGGAAACGGTCACCGGCAAGGTCTGGCCGGGCTGCGCGAACGCCGGCAGCGAGGCGGTCACCATCACGGCGGCCACGTTCTTCAATTGCAGGCCGGTGCTGGTAGCCGGCAGGTTCACGCCGAGCTGTTGCAGCATGCTGACCACGCTCTGCACGGTAAATGGGGTCTGCGTGGTCTGGTCGCCGCTGCCGTCGAGGCCGACCACCAGGCCGTAGCCGACCAGTTGATTCTCGCGCACGCCCTGGAAGCTGGCCATGTCGCGCAGCCGTTCCGCATGCGCGGCGCCGGCGGCCAGCAGCAATGCCAGCGCACAGCCCAGCGTGGCGGCCGATGCCGTCAAAACCTGCGTGAATGAACGAGTGCGAAACCCTGTTTGAAGCATGCTGCTGTTCATGACAACTCCAACATCAAAACGGAAGAACGCTCAGAAAAAAGCGCGAAAGCGAGGTGGTGAATTCCGCCATGTCGATACGGCTGCTGGTGCGGTATTCGACACGCGCATCGGCCACCTGCGTGGACGACACCAGGTTGCCGCTCTGGACCGTGTCCGGACTGACCACGCCGGAAAAGCGCACATATTCGACGCCCTTGTCGAGCGAGACCTGCTTCTCGCCGCTGACTACCAGGTTGCCGTTTTCCAGCACGTCGACCACCGTCACGCCGATGGTGCCGGTAAAGCTGTTGCTGGAGGTGGTGGCGCCGGCGTCGCTGAACTTGTCGCCGCTCGACGCAGTGGCGCCCAGTTCCTTGATATTGCTGCCGAAGATATTCGGGATCGCCGCGGTGACCGAGCCGGTCTTGCTGCCCGAGCTGCCGGCGGCCTTGCCGGCGCTGGTTTTTTCGTTGATCAGGATGGTCATGGTGTCGCCCACCAAACGCGCGCGCCGGTCTTCCAGCAAGGGCCGGTATGCCGCGCCCTGGAAGATCGAGCCGCTGGAGGCCGGCGCCAGTGCGGCGCGCTTAGGCCTCACCGTCGGCGGCAATTGCACGATCGAGTCGGGCACCACCGGGCCGCAGCCGGCCAGGATAGCCGCGGCGGCGCTGCAAACGACGGCAAAGCGAAACCCGGCGACAATTTTCATGACAACACCCATTACCTTAATGTCCTTCCGATACCCATTGCATCCGACTATTACATCTGCGACAGCTTGGCCAGCATCTGGTCCGACGTGGTGATCGCCTTGCTGTTGATTTCATATGCGCGCTGGGTCTGGATCATGTTGACCAGTTCTTCCACCACGTTCACGTTCGAGGTTTCGACGTAGCCCTGGGTCACGGTGCCGGCGCCGTTGGTGCCCGGCGTATTCGGATTCGGCGTGCCGGACGATGCGGTTTCCATGTACAGGTTTTCGCCGCGGCTTTCGAGGCCGGCGTTATTGATGAAGGTCGCGACCTGCAAGGTGCCGATCTGGGTCGGCGCGGCCACGCCCTGCAATGTTGCCGACACCGTGCCGTCGACGCCGATGCTGATCTTCTGCGTGCCCGGCGGAATGGTGATCGCCGGCTGGATCGGATAGCCGCTGGAGGTTACCAGCTGGCCCTGGCTGTCGGTCTGGAACGAACCGTCGCGGGTGTAGGCGGTGGTGCCGTCCGGCAGCAGGACCTGGAAGAAGCCGTCGCCGTTGATGGCCACGTCCTTGTCGTTGTTGGTCTGTTGCGGATTGCCCTGGGTGAAGATGCGCTCGGTCGCGACCGGACGCACACCTGTGCCCAGTTGCAGGCCCGACGGCAATTGCGTCTGCTGCGACGATTGCGCGCCCGGCTGGCGCAGGGTCTGGTACAGCAAGTCCTCGAACACCGCACGCGAGCGCTTGAAGCCGTTGGTGCTGACGTTGGCCAGGTTGTTCGAAATGACGTCCATCTGCGTTTGTTGCGCATCCAGACCGGTCTTGGAGATCCACAAGGAACGAATCATCTTTACCCCTAATTCTTATTCAAGTTTTCAATTAATCGGTGGCATCCATCAGGCGCTACAGCGTCATGATCGAGGTGGCCTTGGTCTCGTTGCTCTCCACCGTCGACAGCATCTTCATGTGCAGGTCGAACTGGCGCGACAGGTTGATCATGTTGACCATCGCCTCGACCGGATTGACGTTGCTGCTTTCCAGCATGCCGGGCGACACCGTGACGTTGGCGTCGGCGTCGGCATCGACGCCGTCGGCCTGCCGGAACAGGCCGTCGTCGCCGCGCACCATGGTGTTGGGCGGCGGATTGACCAGTTTCAGGCGGCCGATGATATTGACCGCGTTGGGCGTGCCGTTGAGCGAGATCGAAGACACCGTGCCGTCGCTGGCGATGGTGACGGTGGACTGCGGCTCGACCGTGATCGGCCCGGTGTCGCCCAGCACGTTATGTCCGCTCTGGGTTTGCAGCACGCCGTTCTCGTTGATCTTCAGATCGCCGGCGCGGGTGTAGGACTCGGTGCCGTCCGGGGCCTGCACCGCCAGCCAGCCGTCGCCGTTGACGGCGATGTCGAGCGCGCGGCCGGTCTGCTGCAAGCCGCCGCCGGTGAGGTCGCTGCCGGCGGTGGAGTCGACCACGTAAGTGCGCGTGGCGTAGCCGTCGCCGACCACCGGCACCGCGCGGAACGTATTCAACTGGGCCTTGAAGCCCGTGGTCGACGCGTTCGCCAGATTGTTCGCGGTGTTGGCCTGCTGCTCCAGCGTATGCGACGCCCCGTTCATGGCGGTGTAGATGACTTTATCCATCGATCAGCTTTCCCCGATTTGCCTTATTGTTTATTACAGTCCGTTGACCACGGTCTGCAGGATGGTGTCCTGCGCCTTGATGGTCTGGGCATTGGCCTGGTACACGCGCTGCGCCACGATCAGGTTGACCAGTTCGGCCGTCAGATCGGTGTTCGAATCTTCGGTCGCGCGCGCCTGCAATGAGCCCAGCCCGCCCGATGTCGGCCGGCCGATCAGCGCTTCGCCCGCCGCTGCGCCCGGTGCGTACAAGTTATTGCCGATCGGCTGCAGTCCGTTCGGATTGGCGAAGTTGGCGATGACGACAGTGCCCAGGTTGCGGGTCAGGCCGTTGCTGTAGCTGCCTGTGATGGCGCCGTCCTGGCCGATTTCAAAACCGGTCAGCGTGCCCGGCTGCTTGCCGTTCTGGGCGCGCGCCAATTCGGCGAACGTGGCGCCGGACTGGATAGTGCCGGTGTAATCGATAGGCACGGTGAAGGCGTTGGCCCCGCCGTTTGCCGCAATCGACACGTTGAATGTATCTGCGCCGGGAGCTGCGGTGGAGATGCCGTTGGCGTCGAATGTCATGGTGCCGATTGGCGTTTGCGTACCCGGTGGTGTGACGATAGCCGGCGAAGGCTGGCCGTCTACCGTTGCAAATACTTCCCACGATGTGCTCGGCGCGACCGCCGGGACCGGCGGTGGGCCGGGCAAGGCGGGCGAACCGACCACCACCGCCGACTTGCGATAGAAAGTCTGGATGTTGTGCGAATTGCCCAGGCTGTCATACACCGTCATGCCGGTGGTGTCGCTATAGGTCGACTCGTCCGTGAAATCGAATGGCGTGGTGATGACGGCGTCGCGCGAATCCAGGTTCAGCACATCCGATGCGGTCGTGGTCTGCACTGCCGGAATACTGGAAGTGTCGATCTTGATAGGTACTGGATCGCCGCCCGTCACGCCGGCCGGCAGGCCGGTCAGGAACGCGCCGTTTTCGCTGGGATTGATGATGAAGCCGTTCTTGTCCAGTTGGAACTGGCCGTTGCGGCCGTACATCGGGGTCTGGTTGTCCGTGCCGGACACCATGCGGAAAAAGCCGTCGCCGTTGATCGCGATATCCAGCGGATTATTGGTCGGCGTGATATTGCCCTGCACGAATTGTTGTGCGACGTTGGCGGTTGACACGCCGATGCCGACCGGCGAATTGCCGGAACGGTTCATCGAATTGGCATACATGTCGGCGAATTGCGCCTGACCCATTTTGAATCCGACCGTGCTGGCATTGGCAATATTGTTGCCGGTGACATCCAGATTCTTGCTGGCGGCGTTCAGACCGCTAAGACCTTGTTGAAAACCCATAATTTGCTCCCCTTGCTGGCCGGTGAATGTCGATAAATTTCAGTTAATTTCTATGTTCTTCAATACGAATGACGAATGCGTGCGACTGCCGTGCTTACAGAATCTGCACCACGTCGGAGACATTGATGCTGCCGATATTGCTCACATTGAGCTTGGCGCCGGCAGCGCCGTTGGTTACGCTGGTCACGGTGCCGAAAGCCAGGTTGGTCGAAGTGACTGCCTGGCCGCCCGCCGTCGCCGCGATTTCGAATGTGTAGTTGCCGTCCGGCGCGATGGTGCCATCGGTCTTGGTGCCGTCCCAGATGATCGGCAATGTGCCCGCGTCCTGCGCGCCCAGATCGATCGAATCGACCACGTTGCCGTCCCCGTCGCGAATGGTGACCTTGACGTCATCGGCCTTGGAGGCCAGTTGGGCGCCGAACACGCCGCTGTGCTTGGTGGTGGTGGTGCCGTCGTCGTTCTTGACGTCGGTCGAGGCCAACTGGATATTGTTGCCCGGCGCCAGCACGCTGTGGCCGATCATGCCGGTGGCCTGCACGGTCTGCCCCGATTGCAGGCTGGCCATCAGATTGGCCACGGAACTGTTCAACTGCTCGATGCCGCTCACGGTCGACAACTGTGCGATTTGCGTGGTCAGCTGCGAGTTGTCCATCGGATTGGTCGGATCCTGGTTCTGCAACTGCGTGGTCAGCAAGGTCAGGAAACGCGCTTGCGTATCGGCCGCGCTGTTGCTGGTCAAACCGTTGCTGCCGTTTTTATTGCTGGTGTTCGACGTGCCGTTCATCGACGCCAGCAGATCATTGGATACGGTCATGATTCAATCCTCTTCGGGTAAGTTGTTATTGACCGATGGTCAGCGTTTTTTGCAAAAGGGTCTTGGCCGAATTCATCACTTCGACGTTGTCCTGATACGACCTGGAGGCGGAAATCATGTTGACCATTTCCTCGACCGGATTGACGTTCGGCATGGCGACATAGCCGTTGGCATCGGCCAGCGGATGTTTCGGGTCGTACACCAGCTTCGGCGGCGCCTGGTTCTCGACGATGCGATCGACCTTCACGCCGCTGTTGGCGATGCCGCCGACGGGCGTGGCCGCGAACACCACCTGCTTGGCGCGGTATGGCTGGCCGTCAGGGCCGGTGGCGCTGTCGGCATTGGCAATATTGCTGGCGGTCGCGTTCAGGCGCTTGGATTGCGCGCTCATGGCCGAACCGGAGACTTTGAAAATATCGCTTAAAGACATTAATTACCCCCTTGGATGACGCTCATCAGCGCCCTGAGCTGGCCATTGACCGCGGTAACGGTGGCTTCGTAGTGCAAGCCGTTGTCGGCGAACTGGTTGCGTTCCACGTCCAGGTCGACGGTGTTGCCGTCCAGGCTGGGCTGGTCCACGGTGCGATACGGCAGGTCGTCGCTATGCCGGGTCGGCGTCGGCGCCGCCGCCTTGCCGGCCAGGTGCATCGGCGAGGTCACGGCCATCGGTACGCCGGGCAGCGACGGTACCGGCGAACTGCTGTCGGTCCCTTTGAGTTTGTTTTTGAGCGTGGCGGCGAAATCGATATCGCGCGCCTTATAATTCGGCGTATCCGCGTTGGCGATATTGGAGGCCAGCAATTGCTGCCGCTGCGACCGCAGGTTCAGGGCGGTCTGGTTGAAATTCAGGTAATCGTCTAGCTTCCCGGCCATCACACTCTCCAGAAATTACCAGTTGCGCAATTTGCCCAAATAGGTAATAGATTTATATAGGAAGCATGATACGGTTCCACACCGAAAGCCATCGCCGGATAAGCCGATCAAATTACATCCTATTCAGCGCTTTAAGACTCCATCCCCTCGTTACCATAATCGGACCCAATTCGAGTACACAATGAAATCCTTTGTTAACAACGTCTTACCGGTTTTTTTAGCGTTCCTTTTCTTTTCGGCAACCCTCCCCGCGCAGGCCCAGGCCAACCCGCCCGTCAACGCGCCGGGCAGCGAGCTGCCGTCCAATGCGCGCCAGGACCTGGGCGCGCTGGGTCCGGTCATCGAGCATTTCGTGGAAGTGCAATCGGTCGGGACGCAGAACAGGATCACGGTGGAACTGGGCCGGATCGACCCGCGGCTGAACCTGGCGGCCTGCCCTTCTCCCGAGGCATTCCTGCCGAACGGCAGCCGCGCCTTCGGCAAGACCATGGTCGGCGTGCGCTGCGCCGCGCCGGTAGCCTGGTCGATCTATGTGCCGGTCACGGTGCGGGTGTATGGCGATTACTATGTAACCGCCGGCGCGCTGACGCGCGGACAGGTGGTCGAGGCGCAGGACCTGGCCAAGGCCAATGGCGACCTGACCATGTTGCCGAAAAGTATTATTACCGATCCGACCCAGGCCATCGGCCGCACCGTGTCCATGGCGATGCGCCCCGGCACCCCGCTGCGGCAGGATGAACTACGCAGCCAGTTGGTGATCCGCCAGGGACAGACCGTCAAGGTGGTCAGCAACGGTCCCGGCTTCCAGGTTTCCGCCGATGCCGTGGCGACCTCGAACGCGGTCGAAGGCCAGATCGGCCAGGCGAAGACGTCGAACGGGCAGACCGTCAGCGGCATTGCCAAAAGCGGCGGCATCCTGGAAGTCAACAATTAGGCGCCGCCGTTCTCGGAAAAACGGCATGGAAAGCGCATGAAGCGCAGATTGCCCCTGGAAAATTGCTGCGAATTCATCAATTTTTCGATGGATATCGGGTAAAATCAACCATCAAATGAATGACGGTGAATTCTTTTCGCATTTCTTGCCTTTGGTATTAAAGTTTTCAAAATCAGAACCGTTAATATGCATATCAGGTAGCAGATCTTCCGCTACCGCCCGCCAGCCCAAGGATGCTATTGTGAAAATTGACCCGACCATCGACAAGACCGACACCGATCTTTCTGCCTTGAAAACGCAGCAGAAACGCGTCGGCGACGGCAATGCGGCCGCGCAAGGCGCCGAGAGTAAATCCGCCGCGGTTTCGGATCAGGTCCGTTTGTCGCCGCAATACCAGGCCCTGGCGAAAGCGGTTTCCACCAGCACCAGTTTCAATGCCGACAAGGTCGCATCGATCAAGGCCGCGATCGCCAAGGGCGAATTCACCGTCGACGCCGGCAAGATTGCAGACGGCGTGCTGGCCACGGCCAAGGAACTGATCAATACCCGGCAACGGGCGGCCTGATGCAGCGGCCTGCCACTTCGCTGGCCGAGGAATTCACGGCGTTGCACCAATTGCAGGATTTGTTGCAGGAAGAACAAAAAGCATTGACCGAGGGCGCTGTCGACAGCCTGCCTGAACTGGTCAGCAGCAAAGCCAATATCATTTCCCAGATTACCGTGCTGGCCGACGGCCGCCATCAAGCACTGGCGGCGATCGGCATGGAAGCATCCGAAAACGGCATGCAAAGCTGGATCGAAGCCAGCGGCGCCGATGCCGAAAAGCAGCAGTGGTCGGAATTGCTGTCCCTGGCCACGGAAGTCAAGGAACTCAATCGCCTGAACGGCATCCTGATCAGCAAGCATGCGCAGACCAACCAGCAGATGATGAGCCTGGTCGGCAGCCTGGTCGGCGCCAATTTCTACGGTCCCGACGGGCAATCCAGCATCAAGGCCAGTGCGCGCAAGTTCGGCGCTGCCTGAATTTCCCTTTTCTTTATCTTCTTTTCGATTTGCCTTGCGGTCCTGCGACCCAAGGCATTTTTGTTTTTTGCCTCTTGCTGGCGATCGCTAGCGGTTTTCGCCCGTTTCATCCAGCGGCACGACCCTGGCCGGATCCGGCAGGCGCGACAGCACCATGATCACCACGCGCCGGTTGCGCTGGCGCCCTTCCGCCGTGGCATTGTCGGCGATGGCCTGGGTCGCGCCGTGCCCGACCGCGGTCAGGCGGCTTTCCGCGATGCCGTTGTCGGCAAACAAGCGCACCACGCTGCTGGCCCGCGCCGACGACAATTCCCAGTTCGATGGATAAAGCGTCGACCGGATTGCCTGCACATCGGTGTGCCCTTCGACCTGGATCGCGTGATCGTCGTCTTTCAGGACCGCCGCGATCGCGGTCAGCGCCTGGGCCGATGCCGGACTCAGGCGCGCTTCCGCCGGCGCGAACAGGACACTGTCGTTGATTTCCACATTCACGCCGCGGCTGGTCTGGGTCACCCGCACCTTGCCCTGCTTGACCAGCGGTTCCAGCACTTTCAGGATGTCGCGCGCCATTTCCGTCATGCGCCCCTTTTCCAGTCGCATCGCATCCGAAGGCGGCGTCGGATGCAACGGCGGGACGATACTCGAACGGGATGCGCCCAGGGTTTCGGCGCTGTTGCCGAAGGCGCTCAGCAAGGCGCCGGACAAGACCCGGTACTTGCCTTCGTTGACCGACGAAATCGCATACATCACGACAAAGAACGCAAACAGCAAGGTGATGAAATCGGCGTACGAAACCAGCCAGCGTTCGTGGTTGTCTGGCGTATCCTGTTCCGATCTCGACTTGCGCATGGGAATGGCGGGAATTGGGAAGCTAGACGAAATAAGCGCGGGCGCGCTCCTGGATGATGCGCGGATTGTCGCCGCCCGCGATGCCGCAGAAACTGTCCTGCAGCATATCCATGCGATTGATCTTGCGATTGATGACGGTTTTCAGTTTGGTCCCGATCGGCAGGAATACCAGGTTGGCCAGCCCGATGCCGTAGATGGTGGCGACAAAGGCCACCGCGATGCCGCTGCCCAGTTGCGCCGGATCGGACAGGTTTTCCATGACATGGATCAGTCCCAGCACCGCCCCGAGGATGCCCAGCGTCGGCGCGTAGCCGCCGGCGGCGTCCCAGATCTTGACGGCCTGCTTCTGATGCAATTCGTAAGTGCCGATTTCCACTTCCAGGATCGCGCGCAGCTTGTCCGGCGTGGTGCCGTCGATCAGCAGCCGCAGTCCGCTCCTGACGAAGGGATCGAGCTCGTCATTCATGAACGGCTCCAGGCTCAGGAAGCCTTCGCGGCGCGCCACGATGCTCCAGTCGCCCAGCGAATGGATCAGCGCGGCGCTGTCGTCGACCGGCGGACGAAAGATCCAGGCCAGCATCTTCACCCCGCGCAGGAATTGGCGCAGATTGCTCTGCAACAGCACCGCGCCCAGCGTCCCGGCCACCACGATCACAAACGCGGTCGGCTGCAGGATGGAACCGAGATGGCCGCCTTCCAGCTCCAGCCCGAAAACGACGCCGCCCAGCGCCAGCAACAGGCCGGCTACACTGCCCCAGTCCACGACTGCTCCCTCAAGGTCGAACGCATGCGGGCGATGGCCTGGCTGTGCAATTGGCACACCCTCGACTCCGACACGCCCAGCACCGCGCCGATTTCCTTCAGATTCATTTCCTGTTCGTAGTACAGGCCCATCAGGATTTTTTCGCGCTCGGGCAACAGGTTGATCGCGTCGATCACGGCGCCGCGGAAGCCGCCGTCGATCAGGCCCTGCAACGGCTCTTCACTGTTTTCGACGGTGGCGAAGCGATCCAGGAAATGCTCGTGGCCGCCCTCGCTGCTGTCGTGAAAATCCTCGTAGTAGATCAACTGATGGCCGCCGCACTCGCCCAGCATGTCCTGGAACTGCGCCAGCGTCATCTGCATCTGCTTGGCCAGTTCGGATTCCTGCGGCGTGCGCCCCAGTTGCTGGGTCAGCGTCTGCACCGCGTCTTCCACCTTGCGCATATTCTGCCGGATGCTGCGCGGCAGCCAGTCGCTGCTGCGCAGTTCGTCCAGCATGGCGCCGCGGATGCGCTGCACCGCATAAGTCTCGAACTGCGCACCGTGATTGTCTTCGTAACGGTTGATCGCATCCAGCAGGCCGATCATGCCGGCCTGAATCAAATCGTCCACTTCCACGCTCGGCGGCAGCCTGGCCTTGAGCTGGTGCGCCAGTTTTTTAACCAGAGGGCCGTGTTGTGTCAGTAAATGATTTTTATCTGCTTTGCCATGGACGTTATACATCAGACGTCACACTCCCAGATGAATACCGCCGGACGGTATTCCATAGGCGCCCGCGGGCGTCAAAAAATGTCCTGCGATACGTTTGAACGCCAGCGAAGCGCTGGCTAGAGGAAAAGCGTCGATCACTGTGCGGCCCTGCCCGGCGGCGCGCGCCAGATGCTCGTCGGCCGGTACCGCGCCGAGAAAATCGAGCTGGATCGCCATATAGCGGCTGGCTGCCTGGGCGATATTATCGAACACCATCTGCGCCTCTTTTTCGGCGCCGCCGGTCAGCAGCAGGCTGAAACGGCGCCGGCCGAGCTTGTCGCTGAGGCGCTTGAGCAATATATAGGCGGACTTGATGGAGTTCGAACTGGTCGACACCTGGATCACGATCTCGCCGGTATCCATGGCGGCGATCGGAAAAGCGTCCTCGGCATCGAGCTCGCCGTTGAACAGCACGATATCGGCTTGCGCCGCCAGCAGGTCGAAGGCGGCCGCGATGCGCACTGCGTGTTCCTTCAATACGGCAACCTGTTCATGGCGTGCCAGCAGCGCCAGTCCGATGCCCTGCGGCAGCGGCTGGATAACGTCTTCCAGCACACGTTCCTGGCGAGCCACGTCGAGCAGCGTCGCCATGCGCGGATGCAGCAATTTATTGTAGAAGTCGTTGGCGCCGCCTGCCGCTGCCGCGTCCAGCAGCAGCACATGGCTGGCCACCTCGCGCAGCGATGCGCCGAGATTGAACAGCATCGCCTGCTTCTCCACCGCGGGCAATACCGACAAAAAGGTAAACAGGCGCGGCTTCGGGCGCTCCAGCATGCGCCGCAATCCTTCTGCCTGATCGACTTCGAAACTAACCAATGATTACCTCACGCAAGCTTTTATCGTTTACCGCGCGCACTGCGGCGCCGGCGATCAATGGCAATTCAGTATCCTGCAATTCGAACGGCCCGGTTTCGCGCTTGAGCTTGAACGCGCGATCGGCCAGATACAGCTTGTTGGCAATATGCAAATCTTCCGGAACCCGCTGCCCGTTTGCCACATAGTATAGATTCAGCTTCTGGCGAATAACAATATCGATTACGTTGCCGATCGTCGCCGCCTCATCCAGTTTGGTGATAATGCAGCCGGCCAGGCCTTCGCCCTTGTAGGCGCCGACCACTTCGTTGAGCGTGCTGCCGGTGGCGGTAGCATTCAGGCACAGCAAGCGCTTGACGTCGGCGCCGGCGCCGGACAGCATCGCGACCTGTTCCGATACCATCTGGTCGCGCTGGCCGACGCCGACGGTATCGATCAGGACCGTGTGCTTGCCCTTGAGTTCCTGCAGCGCGATGCGCAGGTCGGCTTCGTCTTTCACCGAATGCACCATCACGCCCAGGATCTTGCCGTAGATACGCAGTTGTTCGTAGCCGCCGATACGATAGCCGTCGGTGGTGATCAGGGCCAGCTTGTTGGCGCCGTGGCGCATCACGCAGCGCGCCGCCAGCTTGGCCGTGGTGGTGGTCTTGCCGACGCCGGTCGGGCCGACCAGTGCGTAGACGCCGCCCTGTTCCAGCAATTCGCTTTCGTTGCTCATGGTCAGCAGGTTGCGCGCCAATACCGACTTGACCCATTGCAGGCCGGAAGCCGCATCGCCGCCGCGCGGCAGGTGTTCGGTCATCAGGCGCGACAAGCTGGCGCTGAAGCCGGCGGCCAGCATTTCGCGCATGACTTCGGCCTTGTACGGATCGCGCTTCTGGGTGTGGTCCCAGGAAATTTCGGCCAGTTGCGACTCCAGCGCGCCGCGCATCTGGCGGATCTCGTTCATCACTTCGCTGTAGGCCGCGGCCGCATTTTCGGTGGCGGCTGCCTGCAGCCGGCGGGCGGCCATGACATCGGCCAGCGCCACGGCCTGGGTCTGCGAATGCGCGCCGCGGTTACGCCAGACGCGCGCGTCGGCGGCCGGACTTTCTTTCCTGGCAGGCGCCGCATCCGGCGCGGCATCCCGTGCCGCCGGGGCGTGCGAGGCGCCGCCGTCAGCGTCGTCCATGCCGCCTTCCGGCGCGACCGGGCGCACCGGACGTTTCGGCCGCGTGGCCAGCGCCGGCGTGGCCAGCGTCGACATTTCCTCGTTGGCCATGGCAAGAATTTCAACGCCGCCTTCGACTGTGCGATTGGACAGGATCACAGCATCCGGTCCCAAAGTTTCACGGACGTTGCGCCATGCTTCACGCGACGAGGCCGCGACAAATTTTTTCACGTTCATGCTTGCCCTCCAACTAGGCTGGTAACTTTAATAGTTTTTGAATCGGGTAATTCCGCATGCGACAAAACCTTGAGTTGCGGCATGGCACGGCGCAAGAAGCGCGCCAGCAATGAACGCAATTGGCCCGGCACCAGCAACACCGGCGTCAAGCCGAGCAATTCCTGGTGCCGCACCGCGATTTCGGTTTGCATGATCAATGTATCGGCCAGGCCCGGCTCGATGCCGGAACCTTCGGGGCCGCTGGCCTGGAGCGCCTGCATCAGCAGACGCTCCAGCTTGCTGTCCAGTGTCATCACGGACAATTCGGTCTCGGTCGGGAAAATCTGCTGCACGATCGAACGGCCCAGCGCAACCCGCACCAGCGCGGTCAGCTCGGTCGGATCCTGGATCCGTGCGGCGTGTTCGGAAAGGGTCTCGATAATGGTGCGCATATCGCGGATATGCACGCCTTCGGACAACAGGTTCTGCAAGACTTTCTGCAGCGCGGCCAGCGAAATCAGTTTCGGCACCAGGTCTTCGATCAGCTTCGGCGATTCCTTGCCGAGATGGTCGAGCAATTGCTGCACTTCCTGGCGGCCCAGCAGATCGGCGGCGTGGCTGTTGATCAGGTGATTCAGGTGCGTCGCCACCACGGTGCCGGAATCGACCACCGTGTAACCCATGGTCTGCGCCTGTTCGCGCATGCCGGCATCGATCCAGGTGGCAGGCAGGCCGAAGGCCGGATCGCTGGTGATCGCGCCCGGCAGCGGGCCCGTGACCATGCCCGGATTGATCGCCAGGTACTGCCCGGCGTTGGCCTCGCCCTTGCCGATTTCGACGCCCTTGAGGGAAATGCGATAGGCCGACGGCTTCAGCTCCAGGTCGTCGCGGATATGCACCGGCGGCGACAGGAAACCGACTTCCTGCGCGAACTTCTTGCGGATGCCCTTGATCCGGCGCAGCAGCTCGCCGCCCTGTCCCTTGTCGACCAGCGGAATCAGCCGGTAGCCGACTTCCAGCCCCAGCATGTCGACCGGCATCAGATCCTGCCAGCCGGCTTCCTCGGCTTCCGGCGCGGCGGCCGCGACGGCCGGCTCGGCCTTGGCGGCGGCTTCTTTCTTCATGCGCGTTTCGGCCACGTAGGCCGAGCCGCACAGCAGCAGCGCCAGCAGCAGGAATGCCACGTGCGGCATGCCCGGGATCAGCCCCATCGCGCCGATGATGCCGCCGGTGATGTACAGCACTTGCGGCTTGGCGAACAATTGGCTGACCAGTTGCCCGCCGACGTCCTGTTCGGTGGACACGCGCGAGACCACGATACCGGCCGCGGTGGAAATGATCAGGGAAGGAATCTGCGCCACCAGGCCGTCGCCGATGGCCAGCAAGGTATAGTTTTTCAGCGCGTCGGCGAAGGCCAGGTCATGCTGCACCATGCCGACCACCAATCCGCCGACGATATTGATGACGGTAATGATGATGCCGGCGACCGCGTCGCCGCGCACGTATTTGCTGGCGCCGTCCATCGCGCCGTAGAATTCGGCTTCCTGCGCCACTTCCTTGCGCCGCGCGCGCGCTTCCGGTTCGCCGATCATGCCGGCGTTGAGGTCGGCATCGATCGCCATTTGTTTGCCCGGCATCGCATCCAGTGCGAAGCGCGCGCCCACTTCGGCGATACGGCCCGCGCCCTTGGTGACCACGGTGAAGTTGACGATGGTCAGGATGATAAACACCACGATACCGACGGTATAGTTGCCGCCGATCAGGAAGTGGCCGAAAGCCTCGATCACCTTGCCGGCGGCGTCCGGACCGGCATGGCCTTCGGTCAGCACGACGCGGGTCGAGGCCACGTTGAGCGAAAGGCGCAGCATGGTGCTGACCAGCAGCACCGCCGGGAAGGCGATGAAGTCGAGCGGCTTGACGGTGTACATGCTGGTCAGCAGCACGATCACCGACAGCGCGATATTGAAGCTGAACAGGATATCCAGCGCAAACGGCGGCAGCGGCAGGATCATCATCGACAGCATCATGATGATCAGCACCGGCGCGGCCAGCGCCTTGCCGCTGCGCACCGGCACCCAGGCCGGCAATTTGAAGCTGTTCATGAAACTGTTCATTGTACGGATCCGGATTGTGGAGCAGCCTTGGCAAGGGCCGCGCCCGACATTTTAGCGGCGCGCGCCGCGGCAAAAGCAGGATTGAGCGGGTCGAGATCGGACGGCACCGCGATGTCGTAAGGCCGGTCGGGATAAGCGCACTCGCCAGTCTTGAAGCTGCGCAGCTGGAAGATATAGGCCAGCACTTCGGCCACGGCGGTGTAGAGCGATTCCGGGATTTCGTCGCCGATTTCCGCGTGGAAGTGCAAGGCGCGCGCGAGCGGCGGCGCTTCCATGATCGCCACGCCGTTTTCCTTGGCCAGCTCACGGATGCGCGCGGCGACCGCGTCGGAACCCTTGGCCACGACTTTCGGCGCATTCATGCTGCCTTCGGTATATTTCAGCGCCACGGCATAGTGGGTCGGGTTGGTCACGACCACATCGGCGCTCGGCACCTCGGACATCATGCGGCGCCGCGCCATGGCGCGCTGCATCTGCCGGATCTTGCCCTTGACGTGAGGATCGCCTTCGCTTTCCTTGTGTTCCTGCTTGACCTGCTCCTTGGTCATGCGCAGTTTCTTGGCGTATTTCCACGACTGGTAAGGCACGTCGACCGCCGCGATCACGACCAGCACACTGCACATGGCCAGGAACGCATGCCACAGCAAGCCGCCCAGGTGCGTCGGGCTGGTGGACAGCGCCTCGACGCCGAGACCCATCATCGCGTCCAGATCGCCGGTGATGGCCCATATCGCCACCGCGCCCACCAGGATCGCCTTGGCCGAGGCCTTGCCCAGCTCAACCAGCGAATTGAGCGAAAACATATTGGTGATGCCGTTGATCGGATTCAACTTGCTGAATTTGGGAACGATGGTGGAAAAATTGAACAGGAAGCCGCCCAGCAGCATCGGCGAAGCGAACACCGCCAGGATCATGATGCCGGCGATCGGCGCCAGGGCAATCAGCACGTCGGTGGCATAACCGGAAAGATGATCGGACAACAAGGCCGGATCGTAGGCCATTTCGCGTTCGAAGGAAAAAGTGGCGATCATCAGGCGGCTCAGCGAGCGGGAAAGCTGGCCGGAAAACAGCCAGACGCCGGTGCCGCCGAGAAACAGCAGCAGGCAGGTAGCGGCCTCGCGGGATCGCGGAATGTCGCCCTTTTCGCGCGCCTTTTCAAGCTGCTTACTCGTGGCGGCTTCGGTACGGTCATCATCGCTTTCTCCGGCCATCGCCGACTCCCTTTATCGGAAGGCTGCTGCCGAAATCTGGCAAAAGCCCCTTATAGGACGCGATTATCGGGGACAAGCGGCGGCCGCCATCGTGCGAATAGGCGCGAAAAGGCCTCGCATTTCAATGCAGTGATATAGAGGAATTGCTGCACCGGACGGTGCAGCAGGGAAATATCATTCGAACAACAATACTTTACAGTTTGTCTTGCCTTGCCGTCTTGCCTGGCATCCGGTTCAGAACCCCAGGCTTTCCAGCAGGTCATCGACTTGGCTCTGGTCGGCGATCACATCCTTGCCGCCGGCATGGATTTGCGGCCCGTTCATCAGGCCGTTGTCTTCGCGCCTGGCTTCTGACGGCGCGTAATCGACCAATAACTGCACCAGTTGCCGCTCGATATCGTTGGCCAGCTCGGTTACCCGCTTGATCACCTGCCCGGTCAGGTCCTGGAAATCCTGGGCCATCATGATGTCCATCAACTGGGTGCGGGTCTGGACCGCGTTGTCCTGCGTCTGTTGCAAGGCTGCGATGCTCTTGGCGGCCAGGGCGCGATAATCGGCTTCGGCAAACGGCGCCGCCAGCAAGGCCTGCCACTGTTGGCCCAGTTGCACGGCGTTCTCCTGGATGCCGTCTTGCAACGGCAGCGCCAGCTCGGTCGCGTTCAATACCCGCTGCGCCGCCTTTTCGGTCATCTGCGCCACGTATTCGAGTCGGTCGCGCGCGTCCGGCATGTCGCTGGCGGCCTTTTCCAGCAAGCGGTCGAAACCCAATCCGCGCAGATTGTCGTGCAGCGCACGCGTCATCTGGCCGATGCGGGTCAGGAACTCGTCGTTTTGCGCAGGGGACACGCCCGCGGCTGCCGGCGATTGGATCGGTTCCATTTCAGCCGCCGGCGGCAATTTTTTCGAAAATCTTGGCGAGCTTTTCGTCCAGCGTGGCGGCCGTGAACGGCTTGACTACGTAGCCGTTGGCGCCGGCCTGGGCCGCGGCAACGATGTTTTCCTTCTTGGCTTCCGCGGTCACCATCAGCACCGGCAGCTTGGACAGCACCGGATCCTTGCGGATTTCCTGCAGCATGGTCAGGCCGTCCATGACCGGCATGTTCCAGTCGGACACCACAAAGTCGTAGGCCTCGCTGCGCAGCTTGTTCAGCGCCATGGCCCCGTCTTCAGCCTCGTCGACATTGGTATAGCCCAGTTCCTTGAGCAAATTGCGCACGATACGACGCATCGTCGAAAAATCGTCCACCACCAAAAATCGCGTATTCGGACCTGACATAATCATTTACCCCGTTCATTCATTGTCTATATATCGACCGCCGCGCGCCAAACTTTAACGCGTAACGGCATTCGGCGTCCTGCCGCCCCCTGATGAATCCGCCGCTTCGCAGCGAACGCAATTCCTATACCCGCAACGCCCTGCTGCCGTGTTCGGCCAGGTAGGCCAATACGCGTCCCGGCATGGCCTGCAACGGCAATATTTCATGCGCGGCGCCGGCGGCAATCGCCTCGCGCGGCATGCCGAACACAACGCATGATGCCTCATCCTGGGCGAAATTATAAGCCCCCGCATTGCGCATCTCGAGCATGCCCAGCGCCCCGTCCTTGCCCATGCCGGTCAGGATCACGCCGACCGCGTTGCGCCCCGCCGCCTTGGCCGCCGAATTGAACAGCACGTCGACCGAAGGACGATGCCGGTTGACCGGCGGGTTCTGGTCCAGATGGGTCATATAGTTGGCGCCGCTGCGCACCAGCGTCAGGTGCGAATGGCCGGGCGCGATATAGGCGTGGCCCGGCAGGATGCGTTCGTTGCCGGCGGCTTCGCTGACGGATATCTTGCACAGATTGTCCAGCCGCTGCGCGAACGAGCGGGTGAAGCCTTCCGGCATGTGCTGCGTGATCAGGATGCCGGGGCAATCCGACGGCATCCTGATCAGGAATTCCTTGATGGCTTCGGTGCCGCCGGTGGAGGCGCCGACGATGATCAGCTTCTCGCTGCTGGTGAACGGGTTGCGGATCTGCGGCAGCGCTTCGGTCTCCTTGGGTCCGGCATTGAGGGCGCGGGCGCGGATCACGGCCTTGGACGCGGCGCGGATCTTGTCGGCAATCATGTCGGTGTATTCGTGCATGCCGCTCTGGATCGATATCTTCGGCTTGGTGACGAAATCGACCGCGCCCAGTTCCAGCGCGCGCATGGTGATTTCGGAACCGCGCTCGGTCAGCGAGGACACCATCACCACCGGCATCGGCCGCAGCCGCATCAGTTTTTCGAGAAAGTCGAGGCCGTCCATCTTCGGCATTTCGACGTCCAGCGTCAAAACGTCCGGATTGGTCTGCTTGATCAGCTCGCGCGCGAAAATGGGGTCGGGCGCGACGCCGACCACTTCCATGTCCGGCTGGCTGCCGATGATTTCCTTCATCACGCCGCGGATAAGCGCCGAATCGTCGACGATCAGTACCTTGATTTTCATGTTCCAGCTTCCGATCAGAACAAATCGATTGCCCCGCCAACCGGGGTTTTCTGCAGGCGGCTCGCGTAATCCTGCTCGCGGTTGACCAGCGTATTGTTATTCATTTGCTTCAGCTTCTTGACCAGCACCTTGCCGGTGCGCGGGAAAAAATACACCTTGCGCGGGAAAATGTCATTCAGGTCCTCCGCCACGATGCGGATATTTTCGGCCTTCAGGAAATTGCGCACGAACTGCGCATTGCGTTCGCCGACGTTGATCGCGATGAAGCCGCGCAGCACATTGCCGCCGCCGAATACCTTGGCCTCCAGGTTCTCGCGCCGCGCGCCGGCCTTGAGCACGTCGTTGATCAGGACTTCCATGGCGTAGGTGCCGTAGCGCATCGAGGCCGAGACCGGGCTGTCGTTCTCGCCGCCGCCGTCGGGCAGCATGAAATGGTTCATGCCGCCGATGCCGGAAACGCGGTCGCGGATGCAGGCCGACACGCAGGACCCCAGCACCGTGACGATCATCATGTCCTTGTGCGTATAGAAATACTCGCCAGGCAGGATCTTGGCCGCGTCGCAATCGAAGGTACGATCGAAATAGACGTTGGTCGAAAACTGTTCGGATGTCATCTGGCTCATTACTATTTCCCGGAACGGCGCGCGGGCGAATGCCCCAGCTCGTAGACCGTCTTTCCTCTTAATTTGAGTGCATCGGACACATACAGGAAGTTCTCCGAATGTCCGGCGAACAGCAGGCCGTCCGGTTTCATCAGCGGCACGAATTTGGCCAGGATTTTACCTTGGGTCGGCTTGTCGAAATAAATCATGACGTTGCGGCAGAAAATCACGTCGAACGGACCGCTCAGTTGCCAATGGTCGGCCAGCAGGTTGAGCTGGCGGAAGGTGATCAGCTTGCGCAGTTCCGGCCGCAGCCGCACCATGCCGGCCTGGGCGCCGGTACCGCGCAGGAAATAGCGTTTCAGGCGCTCGGGCGACATCTTCTCGACGCGCTCCATGGGATAGACGCCGGCCGCGGCGACGTTGAGCACGTTGGTGTCGATATCGGTGGCGATGATCTGCGCCGGCGGGGTCAGCGTGTCATAGGCTTCGCACAGCGTGATGGCGATCGAATACGGCTCTTCGCCGGTCGACGCGGCGGAACACCAGACGCTGGTTTCCTTGCGCTGTTTGACGTGCTCGGCCAGGATCGGAAAATGATGGGCTTCGCGGAAGAACGAGGTCAGGTTGGTGGTCAGGGCGTTGACGAAGGCTTCCCACTCCTCGCTTTCGTGCTGCTTTTCCAGCTTGTCGAGATAGGTGACGAACGACACGATGCCGGTGGCGCGCAGGCGCCGCGCCAGGCGGCTATAGACCATTTCCTGCTTGCTGTCGGCCAGCGCGATGCCGGCGCGTTGATAAATCAGCCCGCGCACCCGCTCGAAATCACGCGTGGTGAAATCGAACTCCTTGGCGGAACTCAATCTATTTTGCGGTTCGGCTGGTTTCACGTATCCATCCCTCTCTCTGCTTATTCTTATGTCCGAACGGCAATTTTTATGGCGGGCCGCGCGGACGCGGTCACGGATGATCGGATTATGCGACAGCAATGATAGCCGCGGTATCTCGATAAACCACCATTTTAGGGGTCTGTTCTAGGGGAAAGGCAGGCGCGGGGATATGCAGGAGGGCCGCCAGGCAAGCAGGCTTCAGTCGTCGGCGGCCGGATCGCGCTCGGGAAACAGGATATCGGTGAAGCCGAACTGGGTGAAATCCTGGATGCGCATCGGATACAGGATGCCGATCAGGTGGTCGCATTCATGCTGCACCACGCGCGCATGGAAGCCATCGACGTCGCGCCTGATCGCCCGGCCGTGCTGGTCCACGCCTTCATAGCGCAGGCGGCTCCAGCGCGGCACCACGCCGCGCAGCCCAGGCACCGACAGGCAACCCTCCCAGCCGTCCTCGACCTGGTCCGACAAGGGCGTCAGCACAGGATTGATCAGCACTGTTTCCGGCACCGCCGGCGCGTCGGGATAGCGCTGGTTTTCCTGGAAGCCGAAAATCGCCAATTGCAGGTTGACGCCGATCTGCGGCGCGGCCAGGCCGGCGCCGTTGACGGCGCGCATGGTGTCGAACATGTCGGCGATCAGCGCGGCCAGTTCCGGCGTGCCGAATTCGGTGACCGGCTCGGCCTGGCGCAGCAGGCGCGGATCGCCCATTTTCAGGATTTCACGAATACTCATCGAACGCTCCGCACTGCCTGGTTGAAAAATGGAAAATCGAAATAATCGAAATCAAGGCGATTTGAACTGTTTCAGATGCTCGGCAAAGCCGGCCCCGGTTTCGGGATGCTTCAGGCCCATCGCCAGCGTGGCCTTGAGGTAGCCGAGTTTGGAACCGCAATCGTAACGCTGGCCGGTATAGCGATAGGCCAGTACCTGTTCCTGCCGCATCAGCGCCGCGATGCCGTCGGTCAGCTGGATTTCGCCGCCCGCGCCCTTGCCGATGCTGGCCAGGTGGTCGAAAATGGCGCCGCTCAGGATATAGCGGCCGACCACCGCCAGCGTCGAAGGCGCCTGCTCCGGCATCGGCTTTTCGACGATGCCGTTGACCTTTTCCAGATTCGGCCGGTACTTCTCGGCGCTGACGATGCCGTATTGCCTGGTTTCGCTGCGCGGCACGTCCTGCACGCCGAGGATGCTGCTGCCTTCTTGCGCATAGGCATCGATCATCTGCGCCAGCACCGGCTTGACGCCGTCCTCGACGTCCATGAAATCGTCGGCCAGCAGCACCGCGAACGGCGCGTCGCCGACCACCGGCCGCGCGCACAGCACGGCATGGCCGAGACCCAGCGGCGCCGACTGGCGTATGTAGATGCAATTGACGTTTTTCGGGATCACGTTCTGGACGAATTCGAGCAGCGCCAGCTTGCCGGCGGCTTCCAGCTCGGTTTCCAGCTCGTAGGCCTTGTCGAAATGGTCCTCGATGGCGCGCTTGTTGCGGCCGGTGATGAAGATCATCTCGGTGATGCCGGCGGCGACCGCCTCTTCCACCGCGTACTGGATCAGCGGCTTGTCGACGATCGGCAGCATTTCCTTGGGCTGGGCCTTGGTTGCCGGCAGGAAACGGCTGCCGAGGCCGGCCACCGGAAATACGGCCTTGGTGATTTTTTGGGTCATGCTTGCTCCAATAATTGTTTCAGAGCCTCTTCGTCGAGGATGGTGATTCCCAACTGAGTCGCTTTCTCCAGCTTGCTGCCGGCTTCGGCGCCGGCCACGACGTAATTGGTTTTCTTGGAGACCGAACCGGTCACCTTGCCGCCCGCATTCTCGATCAGGGCCGCGGCTTCGTCGCGCGTGAGAGTCGGCAAGGACCCGGTCAATACGAAAACCTGCCCTTGCAGATGCTTGCTGCCGCGGTCGGCTGCCGCGGTTTCGTTCCAATGCACGCCGGCCGCGCGCAATTGCGCGATCAATTCGCGGTTCAGCGGCTGGTCGAGGAACTCGCGCAGGGCGCGCGCCACCACCGGGCCGATGTCGGCCACCTCCAGCAATTGCTCCTCGCTCGCCTCCAGCAGCGCGTCCAGGCTGCCGAAATGGCGCGCCAGTTCTTTTGCCGTCGCTTCGCCGGTATGGCGAATGCCCAATGCATAAATGAAACGCGCCAGCGTGGTCGATTTCGATTTCTCCAGCGCGGCCAGCACATTCTGCGCCGATTTATCGGCCATGCGGTCCAGTTCGGCCAAGGCCGTCAAACCCAGTTTATACAGATCGGCCGCGGTGGTGATGACATGTTTATCGACCAATTGTTCAATCAGTTGATCGCCCAGGCCTTCGATATCCATTGCCCGGCGCGACGCGAAATGCTGCAGGCCGCCCTTGCGCTGCGCGGGGCATTTGATCCAGCCGCCGCTGCAGCGCGCCACCGACTCGTCTTCCAGCCGCACGATCGCCGAAGCGCATACCGGACATTCGGTCGGCATCACGAACTCGCGCGCGTCGGCCGGACGCTGTTCCGGCACGAAGGCCAGCACTTCGGGAATCACGTCGCCGGCGCGCCGCACGCTGACGGTGTCGCCGATGCGGATGTCCTTGCGCCGCACTTCGTCCTCGTTATGCAGGGTGGCGTTGGTGACGGTAACGCCGCCGACGATCACCGGTTTCAGCCGCGCCACCGGGGTAATGGCGCCGGTGCGGCCGACCTGGACGTCGATCGCCAGCACCTGGGTCAGCGCTTCCTCGGCAGGGAACTTGTGCGCCAGCGCGAAACGCGGCGCGCGCGAGACGAAACCCAACTGCTGCTGCTGCGTCAGGCGATTGACCTTGTACACCACGCCGTCGATTTCATACGGCAGGCCGGCGCGCTTGGCGCCGATGCCGCGATAGAATTCCAGCAAGGCCTCGGCGCCGTGCAGCACCGCGCGCTCCTTGCACACCGGCAAGCCGCACTGTCGATACCAGTCGAGCAGCGCCGAATGCGACGGCGGCATCGGCACGCCGTCCAGCACCCCGACGCCATAGGCGAAAAAGCGCAGCGCGCGGCCAGCGGTGATGCGCGAATCGAGCTGGCGCAGGCTGCCGGCGGCGGCGTTGCGCGGATTGGCAAACTCCTTCAGGCCGGCGTCGCGCTGGCGCTGGTTCAGGCGCTGGAAATCGGCCTTGTACATCAGCACTTCGCCGCGCGCTTCCAGCACCGCCGGCGGCGCCTTGCCGTCCGGCATGTGCAGCCTGAGCGGAATCGCGCGCACCGTGCGGATATTCGCCGTGACGTTTTCGCCGTTGCTGCCGTCGCCGCGCGTGGCGGCCTGGACCAGAATACCGTTTTCGTAGCGCAGGCTGATCGCGAGGCCGTCGAATTTCAGTTCCGCCGCATACTCGACGGCCGCGCCCGGCGCCAGTTCGAGGCCGTCGGCCACGCGCTTGTCGAAAGCCAGGATATCTTCATCGGAAAAACCGTTGCCCAGCGACAGCATCGGCAGCGCATGGCGCACCTGTTCGAACATCGCCAGCGGCGCGCCGCCGACCCGCTGCGTGGGCGAATCCTCGGTCAGCAATTCGGGGTGGGCCTGTTCCAGTTGCTGCAGTTCGAGAAACAGGCGATCGTATTCGGCGTCGGGAACGGTGGGTTCATCGAGCACGTAATAGGCCACGTTGTGGCGTTGCAATTGCGCGCGCAGCGCGGCCGCGCGCGCGGCAGGCGTGTCGGGTGTGGAATCAGGAACGTGAGGCATGGCGAAGCGGGCTGGCAGCGAGAGTGGCGAAGACGGGAATGCTCGAATCGATCAATGCGGGAGAGCCGATCAATGTGCAATAAGCAAATGTGCAATAAGCGCGCGATGCATGCGCGGACGAATGCACGAACGGACGCGCAAACCGATGCGATGCGGTGCAGTGCGCCAAATCAGCTGAACAGGCGCATCGCACGGCTGGAGCCGGCCGGGATTTCCGCGGCGTCCATGGCGGCATAGAATGCAGCGACCTGTTCGGCGATATCGCTGAGCGCAGCTTCGGACAAGGGCTGGTTGCTGTCGTCGACCACCTTGCCGCCCAGGCGCATGGCCAGCGAACGGGCGCAGGACACCACCGCGCCATAGCCGTCGCGCGCGATGCCGACCCGCGGCACGTCCAGCAGCAGCGTGAGCCGGTCTGTGGTCTGCGCGGCCTGCGGCACATTGGTCGACAAGGAAAACAGCACTTCGCCCTCGCCGTCCTGCATTACCAGCGTGCCGTCGGTGCGCAGGTCGAAGCCCTGGCGCGTCAACGCCGCCACCAGCGTGTTGACTTCCCACGGCGCGCCGTTGGACTGCACGTTCACGCCGAGCTGCACGTCGTGGTCGACAATGAACTGATGCAGCGATTGGGCGATGTTGATGATGTCGGCCATGTCCGGGATGTCCGGTTCGGCGTTGATGCCGTCGGTAATCTGGCGCAGGCGCATCAGCAGTTCGGAATATTCGAGTTCGGACAGCGGATTGCTGCGGTTGGCCAGTTGCACGCCGACCAGCAGCGCCTGGTACACCCCGCCATGCGCGATGGCTTCCCAGTCGCCGTTGACGTGGCGGCCGATGAAATGCACCGGCTTGTTGCCGACGTAGCGCAGGTTCTGGATGGAGGGCAGGATTTTCTCGCCGCGCACTTGCGCTTCCAGCGCGATCGGAATGGTGGCATCGATCAGGTCGTCGACCGGCAACTCCTTGGGCGACGGCGTCAGCGCGGCGAAGACCGGTTCTTCCGGCAGGGAATCGAAACCGGTCTGGGCTTCGGGCGCGAATTCGGCGGCAGGGGCGACGGGCGCGGCCTGCTGCGGCGCGGGTTGCGGCGGCTGCTGCGATTGTTGCTGCGGTTGCTGAGGGCGCGACGGGGTATAGGTATCGCCGCCGTAGGGATCGTCGTCTTCCGCCGCTGCCGCCGAGGACGACGCCTGCATCGGCGCGTTGTAAATGCTCGGTTCCTGCCGCACCCCTGCGGCGAAGGCGTCTCCGCCTTGCGCATCCGGGGTCATCAGCACATCGTCGTGCGCCGGCGGGAAGGCCTGCTCCAAGGTCTTGCGGGTTTTATGTTCCTGCCACTTGTTATAGCCGATGACGGCGACCAGGATCACGCCGCCCAGGGCGAACAGTATGATTTGCAGGTCCGTCATGACTGCACCGCCACGATGCGATCGATGTTGCCAACGGTATATTTATCAGGGTGAATCATCTCTACGTCCTATCGGTTATTGCCTTCAGGCAACCACGGCATCCGCCACGAAATGGGCGGCCGATTCCATATCGACGGCCACGATACGCGACACGCCCTGCTCCTGCATTGTGACGCCGATCAATTGCTGCGCCATTTCCATCGCAATCTTGTTGTGCGAAATAAACAGGAACTGCGTATGCGCCGACATGCGCTTGACCATATTGCAGAAACGCTCGGTATTCGCATCATCCAGCGGCGCATCGACTTCGTCCAGCAGGCAGAACGGCGCCGGGTTCAGCTGGAACATCGAAAACACCAGCGCCGTCGCGGTCAGGGCCTTCTCGCCGCCGGACAGCAAATGAATGGTGGCGTTCTTCTTGCCTGGCGGCTGCGCCATCACCTGCACGCCGGAATCGAGGATTTCGTCGCCGGTCATGGTCAGGCGGGCCTGGCCGCCGCCGAACAGGATCGGGAACAGTTCCGAGAAATGCTGGTTCACCTTGTCGAAGGTGTCCTGCAGCAGATCGCGGGTTTCCTTGTCGATCTTGTGGATGGCGTCCTGCAATGTATTGATCGCTTCGTTCAGGTCGGCGGTCTGGGCGTCGAGGAAATTCTTGCGTTCCGACGCCGTGGCCAATTCGTCCAGCGCCGCCAGGTT
Source organism: Herbaspirillum sp. (assembly GCA_036499085.1). Lineage (GTDB taxonomy): Bacteria > Pseudomonadota > Gammaproteobacteria > Burkholderiales > Burkholderiaceae_D > Herbaspirillum. Next base: position 57,738 of record DASYEK010000105.1, read on the forward strand.
GACCGCGCCCAGCGCCGCGATCGCATTGCTCAGGCGGGTCACCTCGCCTTGCAGGTAGGACGGCCGCATGTCTTCGGTCAGTTTTTCCGCCAGCGCGGCCTCATCGGCCTGCGTTTCCGCCAATGCCGCCGCATACTGTTCGAGATTCAGACGCGCGGCCTGCTCTTTTAGTTGCAATTCGGTGATGCGATCGCGCTGCGGCTGCAGGCTGCGCTCGGCCTGCATGCGGGCTTCCTCATGCTGGCGCAGGTTCTGCGAGAGCTGATCCAGTTCGTGGCGGGCGTCGGCCAGCGCGCGCTCCTGGTCGCTGCGCTTGTCCAGCAAGGTCTGCAAGCCGGCCTGCGCGGCCTGGTCGTCCAGGCTTTCCAGTTCCAGGTGACCCTGCTGCATATTGGCGAACAATTGGGCCGCCTGCTCCAGGGCGGTGGCGATGCTGCGCTTCAATTCGTCGATCTTGGCGCGATGCGATTTTTCGGCGTACTCGGCTTCCTGGGCGGCGCGCTCGACTTCGCGCAAACGCTGGCGCGCATCGTTGAGCTGCTGTTCCTTGGCCAGGAAGTCGGTCTGGCCGTCTTCGTGGCTTTCCTGCAATTCGGCCAGCGCCATGTCGAGCTGCTCGAACCGCGCTTCCGATTCCGCCTTGATCTGCTGCTGTTCGGCTTCCTGCGCCTCGATCTCGGCCAGGTCGGCCACGATCTGGGTGCTGCGCTGGTCGAAGCGCTGCTGGATCTCCGACAGTTTCATGACCTCGATCTGCAAGGCATGCACCGCCTGCGTGAAGCCGCTCACGCGCGTGCGCAATTCCTGCAGGTTCTGCGTGGCCTGGGTCAGTTGCGCTTCCGAACGCACCGAGCGCGAACGCACCTCTTCCAGCAGCATCTGCTGGGCGCGCTGCTGCTTGCCGATATTGTCGATTTCCTGCTGCCGCGCCAGCATGCCGTCCTGTTCGGAATCCGCCGCGTAGAAACGCACGCCGGAGCGGCTTACCAGGTGGCCCTGCATGGTGACGAAGGCGCCGCCGTGCGGCAGCCTGGCGCGGTCGGCGAAGGCGCCGGCGACGTCGTCCGCCACATACACGCCATGCAGCCAATCCTGCATCAACGCGCGCAGGGCCGGATCGTTAAGCTGCAGCAGGTTGATGAAGGGTTTCAGCCCGGCAACGGTTTCAGGCGCCGGCGTGCCGGCCGCGGCCGCCGGGGAGAACAACGCCAGCTTGGCCGGCGGCGCGTCGTTGAAAAAGGCCTTGGCCCAGTCCAGGTTCGAGACTTCCAGCGCCGAGGTGCGTTCGCGCAATACCGATTCCAGCGCGGTTTCCCAGCCCTGGTCGATATGCAGTTTCTGCCACAGGCGCGGCAGGTCCGCCAGTTCGTGCTTTTGCAGCCATGGCTGGACCTTGCCCTGGGTCTGCAGGTTTTCCTGCAATTGCCTGAGCGCGCTCAGCCGCGCTTCCAGCTGCGCCAGCGAGCCCGATTCGGTATTGAACTGCTCCTGCGCCGAGCGGCGCGCCTGTTCCAGCTGCGGCAGTTGCTCCTGCGCCTGTTCCAGCTGCATCGCCGCCTCTTCCTGTTGCTGCTGCTTTTCTTCCAGTTGCAACTGCAGGTTGGTCAGGTGCGCGGTGTCCGGCAGGTTGAGGCCATTTTTTTCCTGCGACAGCCGTTCGCGCCGCACGGCCAGGCCGGCCAGGATATTGGAGGCGTTGCGCTGATGCGCCGACTCCAGCTCGATCTGCTGCTGGCTCTGCATGATGCGCGAGCGCGATTCGGTGGTCTTCAATTGCGCTTCGCGCCATTGCTGCTCCATCTGCGGCAGGCTCTGGTTCAATTCCTGCACCGCGCTCTGGGTCTGTTCGACGCGCATCGCATGCTCTTCGAGGAACATCTCGGCTTCGGCCAGCTCGTCCTGCTGCTGCGTGCCCTGGCGCTGCCATTGGTCGCGCTGCGCGGTGAGCGAATTGAGCTGGGCCTGCAGCCGGCTGCGCGATTCGATGACGAATTTGATCTGCGCTTCCAGGCTGCCGATTTCGGCGTTGGTCTGGTACAGCGCGCCTTGCGCCTGGTGCATGCGGTCGCCGGCGGTGAAATGCGCCTGGCGCATGTTTTCCAGGCCGGCTTCGACATGGCGCAGCTTTGCGGTCTGCTCTTCCAGGTCGATCTGCGCGCGCTCGGTATCGCGGAAGAATTTTTCCTGCTCGGACTTGGCTTCGTTTTTGCGCAGCAGCCACAGCAGTTTCTGCTTTTCTTCCTGGTCGCCTTGCAGCGTATGGAATTTTTGCGCGACGGCGGCCTGGGCCTGCAGTTTTTCCAGGTTGGCGTTGAGTTCGCGCAGGATGTCGTCGACGCGGGTCAGGTTTTCGCGCGTGTCGTTCAGGCGGTTTTCGGTTTCGCGGCGGCGCTCCTTATACTTCGAGACGCCCGCCGCTTCTTCCAGGAAAATCCGCAATTCTTCGGGACGCGCCTCGATGATGCGCGCGATCATGCCCTGTCCGATGATCGCGTAGGCGCGCGGACCAAGGCCGGTGCCGAGGAAAATGTCCTGAATGTCGCGCCGGCGCACCGACTGGTTGTTGATGTAGTAAGTGGAAGTGCCGTCGCGCGTGAGCGTGCGCTTGACCGCGATCTCTGCGTACTGGCCCCATTGGCCGCCGGCTTTGCCGTCGTCGTTGTTGAAGACCAGTTCGACCGAGGAACGCCCGGCCGGCTTGCGATGGGTGGTGCCGTTGAAAATGACGTCCTGCATCGACTCGCCGCGCAGTTCGGAGGCCTTGGACTCGCCGAGCACCCAGCGCACGGCGTCGATGATGTTGGACTTGCCGCAACCGTTGGGGCCGACCACGCCGACCAGCTGGCCGGGGACCTGGAAATTGGTTGGATCGACGAAAGACTTGAATCCGGATAATTTAATCGAGGTTAGACGCACGTTATAAGATTTTGTCGTAAGAGAGCATTAAACGGTGGTTCAACGATGGTTCATCGCGGCGGTCATCGCCCGGAAGGGGCTAATAATAGCATTTCATGTCGCAAAAATGCCGCTTTCGGCGGCAGCCATTGCATGTCCTTGCCCGGCAAACCGGCCGCGACGGCGATCCGGACGCCGCTCGCCCGGGGTAACATGCGGTTTTGGAATGGGAAAAGCTTATGGAGCTGCGCGCGCTGCGGTATTTCGTCGAACTGGTAAAACAGAAAAGCTTTACCGCGGCCGCCGAGCGCATGCACGTGACGCAGCCGACCATCAGCAAGATGATCAAGGCCCTGGAAGCGGAAATCGGCGCCCCGCTGCTGCTGCGCGAAAGCCGGCAATTGGCGCTGACCGATGTCGGCGAGATCGTCTACCGGCGCGGGCTGGACGTGCTGGCCGCGCATGCCGGGCTGCAGGACGAGCTGAACCAACTCGGGACACTGGCGCGCGGCTCCCTCGCGATCGGCCTGCCGCCGATGGGCGGGCCGCTGTTCACACCGATCGTGGCGGCGTTTCGCCAACGCTATCCGAATATTGAATTGAAACTGTTCGAACAGGGCTCGAAAGCCATCGAGGCGCTGCTGTTGAACGGGGAACTGGAACTGGGCGTGGTATTGCAGCCAGTGGATCCGGATATTTTCGAACTGCTGCCGGTCACCAGCCAGCCGCTGTGGCTGATCGCGCCGCGCGGCTCGCGCTGGGACCGCGGCGATCAAGAGCAGCAGGCCGACCCGGTCGCGCTGGCCGAGCTGCGCGACGAACCGTTTGTGTTCTACGGCGAAAGCTATGCCTTGAACGATGTCATCCTCAACGCCTGCCGCGCCGGCGGCTTTACGCCCGCCATCGTCGGCCGCAGCGGCCAATGGGACTTCATGGCCTCGCTGGTGCAGGCCGGCATGGGCATCGCCCTGCTGCCGATGCCGTATTGCCAGCGCCTCGATCCTGCCGCCTTCGTCTGCCGGCCGCTGGTCGGACCGGAAATACTCTGGGACATCGCGATCGGATGGCGCCGCAACGGCTATCTGTCGCGGGCCGCCCGGGCCTGGCTGGACGTGGCGCGGGAAACGCATGTCGGCGATGTGCAGCCGCTGGCATGAACCGATGAAAGTTCATGGAAAGCCGATGGAAAGCAGATTGAATGGCGTCGACTTCATGCCAACTTAATTCCAATATGGAATGAAAAAAATAAAAATAAGTCATTTTATTTATAATTCAACGACTCCTATACTGGCCCGCATTCCATAGAACTCTTTCCCCGGGCCGGCCATGCTCTCCATCTTTACCATCGTGATGCCCATCTTCGCGCTGATCGCCGCGGGCTTCTGCTGCCGCCGCGCGAACGTGTTCGGCGTCACCGCAGCCGCCGAACTGAACCGTTTCGTGGTTTACCTGGCGTTGCCGGCGCTTTTGTTCGACACCATTGCCACCACCGAATGGGCCAGCCTGAACCAGCCCGGCTTTATCGCCGCATTCGGCATCGGCGCGGCGGCGGTGTTCGGCGCGACGCTGGCGCTGCGCATGCGCGGCGGGCGCCACCTGGCCGACGGCGCCATCGACAGCCTCAACGCGGCTTATGCGAATGTCGCCTTTATCGGATTTCCGCTGTGCTTCATGGCGCTCGGCAGCGAAGGGCTGACGGCGGCCATGGTCGCCACCGTCATCACGGTCTGCATCCTGTTTGCGGTTGCCATCGCAATGATCGAATTCAGCCTCCAACGCGAACAATCGGAGCGGCGCTATTGGCCGCTATTGCGCAAGGTCGGCGGCTCCCTGTCGCGCAATCCGCTGTTGCTGGCGCCGCTGCTGGGTGCGCTGTGGGCCGCCGGCGGCGCGCCGCTGCCCGAGGCGCTGGCGTCGATGCTGAAACTGCTCGGGGCCGCGGCCAGCCCGTGCGCGCTGGTATCGCTGGGCGCTTTCCTGGCGGCCAGGCAAAGCCGGCGCGCGGCATCCGGCGCCGGTGTGCTGGTGATGTTGAAACTGGTGCTGCAACCGGCCATTACCTGGTTGCTGGCTTTTCATGTGTTCTCGATGCCGCCGGTGTGGGCCAACGCGGCGCTGCTGCTGTCGGCGCTGCCGACCGGCACCGGTCCCTACATGCTGGCCGAGTTGTACAAGCGCGAGGCCGGCGTCACCTCGTCGGCGATTCTCGGTTCGACGATCCTGTCGCTGATGACGCTCGCGCTCTGCCTGGCATGGATCGCCCGCTGAGCGGCAACCGGCCGGATCCTAGAAAGTCTCCCAATCGCCGTCGCCGATCGGCGGCGTGGCTTTCGGCTGCGCGCGCGGCGCGACCGCTGCCGGGGCCGCCTTCTGCACGGTGCGCTTGAGCGCGCTGTCGAGACGCTTCGCGGACGCCGGCGCACCCGGCCTGGCTTTCGCAGCCACTGCCGCAGGCTTCACGGCCGCACGCATCGCCGGCGCCGCAATCGCGGCCACCAGCGCGCCCTCGTCCTCGGCGGAAACCTTGAACGCGGCCACCGATTCCTTCAGCACGCGCGCCTGCTCTTCCAATGCGGCCGCCGCTGCCGCCGCCTCTTCCACCAAGGCCGCGTTCTGCTGCGTCACCTGATCCATCTGGGTGATCGCGTGGTTGACCTGTTCGATGCCATGGCTTTGCTCTTCCGAGGCCGCCGAAATCTCGCCCATGATGTCGGTCACGCGCTTGACCGCGTTCACCACTTCCTCCATGGTCGAGCCGGCGCGCTCCACCAAGGCCGAACCGCTGTCGACGCGGCTGACCGAATCGTCGATCAGGCCCTTGATTTCCTTGGCTGCCTGCGCGCTGCGCTGCGCCAGGCTGCGCACTTCCGAGGCCACCACGGCAAAGCCGCGCCCCTGTTCGCCGGCCCGCGCCGCTTCCACCGCCGCATTCAGCGCCAGGATATTGGTCTGGAACGCGATGCCGTCGATGACGCCGATGATGTCGGCCATCTTGCGCGAACTCTCGGTGATGCCCTGCATGGTTTCCACCACCTGGCCCACCACTTCGCCGCCG